>NZ_PIOK01000004.1:0-468877 GCF_002810515.1 Klebsiella sp. D-Nf1 | reverse complement strand
ATTTGCCTGGCGGCGATAGCGCGGTGGTCCCACCTGACCCCATGCCGAACTCAGAAGTGAAACGCCGTAGCGCCGATGGTAGTGTGGGGTCTCCCCATGTGAGAGTAGGGAACTGCCAGGCATCAAACAAGTGAAAAGCCCATCCTGACGGATGGGCTTTTTGCGTTTCAGTGGTCCGGGCAGCATGCCGGCATGTGTCCCCGGTGGCGCTGCGCTGACCGGGGCTACAAACCGGGGCTGACTGGTAGCCCGGACAAGGTGCGCAGCACCGCCTCCGGGGAAAATCCTGCCATACCCGCACCATTATCTTCATTCAAAGCAAAATAAAACCCCGCCATGGCAATCCCTTCACCATAATCCACTTTTTCCTTGCTCCTGCGCTGGCGTTGATCGCGAAAACTGCTCCTACGAAAAAAAATGTGAATGCAATCACATATAAAAATATAACAATTATATAACATTTAGTTCACTAACTAATTTGTCTACGTGACGTGGTACGCCCGACAAGACAGATTGCAGTCTTTGCTGGAGCAATATAACAATGACAGAAAGTAGCATTACCGAACGGGGTGCGCCGGATCAGGCCGATACCCGTCGTCGTATTTGGGCAATAGTTGGCGCGTCCTCGGGAAATCTGGTTGAATGGTTTGATTTTTACGTTTACTCATTCTGCTCGCTCTATTTCGCCCACATCTTCTTTCCATCCGGAAATACCACCACCCAACTGCTGCAGACGGCAGGCGTATTTGCCGCCGGATTCCTGATGCGTCCCATCGGCGGATGGCTGTTTGGTCGAATCGCCGACCGCCGCGGACGTAAAGCCTCCATGCTTATCTCGGTCTGCATGATGTGCTTTGGCTCACTGGTGATTGCCTGTCTGCCGGGTTATGCGGTCATCGGTACCTGGGCTCCGGCGCTGCTGCTGCTGGCTCGTCTGTTCCAGGGGCTGTCTGTTGGCGGAGAATACGGCACCAGTGCGACCTATATGAGTGAAGTCGCGGTGGAAGGTAAGAAAGGCTTCTATGCCTCCTTCCAGTACGTTACGCTGATTGGTGGTCAACTGCTGGCGGTATTAGTGGTTGTGGCGCTCCAGCAGGTGCTCAGCGATGAAGATCTCCATGCCTGGGGATGGCGTATTCCTTTTGCTCTCGGGGCGGTACTGGCTATCGTCGCGCTGTGGCTGCGTCGCCAGCTGGACGAAACCTCAAAGCAGGAGACCCGGGCGCTGAAAGAGGCTGGATCATTTAAAGGGTTGTGGCGCAATCGCCGGGCCTTCGCGATGGTGTTGGGCTTTACCGCCGCCGGATCGCTGACCTTCTACACCTTTACCACCTATATGCAAAAGTATCTGGTCAATACGGCGGGTATGACGGCTGGTACCGCCAGCGTGATTATGACCGCGGCGCTGTTCGTTTATATGTTGGTTCAGCCGCTATTCGGTGCCTTTTCGGATAAAGTTGGCCGCCGCACCTCCATGCTGTGCTTTGGCGTGCTGGCGACGTTATTTACCGTGCCTATCCTCAGCGCCCTGCAGAATGTGAGCTCACCGTATGCTGCCTTCGGGCTGGTGATCTGTGCCTTGCTGATTGTCAGTTTCTATACCTCGATCAGCGGTATCCTCAAGGCTGAGATGTTCCCGGCTCAGGTTCGCGCGCTTGGGGTAGGGCTTTCCTATGCCGTCGCGAACGCGTTGTTCGGTGGCTCTGCGGAGTATGTCGCGCTGTCGCTTAAGTCGGCGGGGATAGAGCACGCGTTCTACTGGTATGTGACGGTGATGGCGGCCATCGCCTTCCTGGTCTCTCTGATGCTGCATCGCAAGGGGAAAGGCCTGCGCCTGTAACGCTTACTGGTGCGCCAGTTGCCACACAGCATAGCCGGTGGTCGCGCCAGCGACATCCCAGGCGAAATCCTTCCAGCTCCAGCCGCTCCCAGCCGGGCGGCTGTCCCAAAGCTCTTTTGACGCGCCGAGGCTGATGGAAAACATCAGGCCGATGGCGGCGCTGCGGTCCCGGCTGTAACCCTGATGTTGCGCATACTCATTGCCAGCGGCAGACAACATCGCCGAGGCCAGAAAATGCTGGGCTTTGTCCTGACCGGACCATGCATCATTTGCCATGTGGCTGCAGCCCGTTAACAGCAGCGATGTCATCACTATTATCGAACGCATAGCGCTTCCAGAAAAAAGCCCCGTCGACGCGGGGCTGATAGTCAGAGAATACGGCTGATCAACCGGTCAATGCGGATCCGTCGCAGGCGGCGGATCAGTTTTCGCACTTTAACCGGATAGTCGGCGATACTTTGCAGGTCGCGATAATGTTTCACCACCTTGGTGTGGGTGCGGATGAGCTTGAGCTCTTTCTCGCGCATGGCCCCCAACTGCTGCTTTGGATCGTGGATCAGAATGGCGTTTTCCAGATCGAGCCGCCAGGCGCGCGGGTTGAGGTTGTTGCCGGTGAGTAGCATCCACTCATCGTCAACCCACATGCCTTTCAGGTGGTAGCTGTTATCGTCATCCTTCCACAGGCGGACGATCAGCTGATCGGTATTGACATAATATTGCAGCCGGCTGAGGAAACGCCGCAGGTTGATCTCATACAGATAGGGAAGCGCACCGATAATTTTAAACGGCTGATCTTCCGGAATGTAGAAATCGTTAGCGGTTTTATCGCCGACAATAATCTCCACCTGTTTACCGTCCCGCAGCAACTGGATGATATTTCTCACCAGTACGGCAGGGAGGTTGAAGTAGGGGGTACAAATCGTCAGCTTGTGCTCGGCACACGGCATCAGGTGAAAGATGGTTTTATTCAGCAGGCTGGATTTACCCAGACCTACCAGCGGGGTGACGGAGAGTTCTTCGTCACCAGCGGTGCCGACAAAATGGTAGCTGCGGTCGCGGAGCTCCTGACGGTACTGGCGAATGTCGTTTTTGATTTCCGGGCTTTTTGGCCGATCCGGTCTGTCGAGACGATTAACGCCGCGCCCCTGAACCAGATTATTGTCGACCCAGTCGAACATGACGTCCGCCATTTTGCCGTTACGGATGCACTGATAGCGGTCATAACGGTACTTGTCATGCTGATGCAGATAAACATCGTTCAGGCTGGCGCCGCTGTAGAGGACGCTGTCATCGATAATAAAGCCTTTGAAATGGAGAACGCCGAGCGCCTCCCGGGTATTAATCGGCACGCCGTAAACGGGGATATCCACACCTGGGTTTTCGTCGGCCATCCGGCAATACCAGTCGGCATTGGTGTTGGAGGCGGCGGCGCCGATACGACCACGTTGAGCGCGGTGCCAGTCTACCAGAACGCGGACATCCAGTTCCGGACGCTGGCGTTTGGCGTCGTAGAGAGCCTGCAAAATTCCTTTTCCGCCATCATCTTGCTCCAGATAGAGCGCAATAATGCATATACGCTGAGTGGCGTGGGCAATCCGGGTCAGTAACGCTTCCCTGAAATCCGCAGGGGCGTAAAAGAACTCTACATCATCAACTGACTGAGAAAGCTTAGGGAGTTGGGCAAGGTGTTGTTGATGTTTATTACGCTTAAATTTTGACAACATCACAGTGCGTTTCTTCTCTGTTTATTGAAGGGTCTTCTGTACCATGCAGACGACGTAAGCGGGCAATAATACCATTACTACCCGCTAATGTGGTCAACAATTGCGGTCAGCGTGGCGCGATTATCCCTGATTCAGGGGCAGCGATAGACTGACAATCCCATCTTCCAGCTGAATATCAACGGTGAATCCCAGCTTTCTGGCCAGGCCGATCATGCCTCTGTTATTCGGCATCGTAATGCCATTAAGGCGTTGCAGGCCATGGCTTTGCGTATAGGCGATCAGCTTTTCCAGCAGCCTTCGCCCCAGGCCTAACCCTTTTAAATCTGAACGGACCAGAACGGCAAACTCGGCGTCAATATTGTCGGGATCGGATATCGCCCGTGTTACGCCGAGAATTTCGCTCTTCTCTGCGGTGGTCCTGACGGCAACAAACGCCATTTCACGATCGTAGTCGATCTGCGTCATGTTGGCTAAATCGTCGTGGGTAAATTCGTTGATCTCACTAAAATAGCGATAATAGAGATCTTCTTTGGTGACCTGAGCGATAAACGCGAGTAGCTGCGGCTCATCTTCCGGGAGGATCGGCCGAAACAGGCAGCGATCGCCATTTTTCATCACCACCCACTCCTCCTGCTGGTGCGGATAGGGACGAATCGCAAGGCGGCTTTCACTGTCGCCGTCAAAGGGGGCCAGGCCCAGCGTGACGTCCAGCGCCGTAAACTCGTTGCCGGAGGCGAGCAGGGGATGAATGTCCAGGCGCTGGATCTCCGGGCAGTCGACGATCAGATTCGATACCTGAACCAGCAGCTGGCTCAGGCCCGCGATATCCAGCGGGCGCAATGCGCTGCGACCGCGGATCTTTTTATTTTTGATCGCCTGGATCACCAGATAACGCGCCAGGTTCATATTTAACGGCGGCAGTGCCACCGCGGCCTGATCCTCGGCCCGCCACTCCACGCCGCCTTCGCCCAGCATAATCAACGGGCCGAAGACGGGATCGTGCTCAACAACCACTCTCAGCTCCTGGGCGCCGGCGCGATTAGCCATACTCTGCACCAGCAGACCATGGATGCGCGCCTGGGGCCAGGCCAGTCTGACGCGATCGATCATCGCATCTGCCGCTTGCTGCACTTCGGCGGCGGTACGCAGATAGAGCATGACCCCCTGTACTTCCGATTTGTGCGGGATATCCGGAGAACGCAGCTTCAGCGCGACCGGATAGCCTATCTGCTCAGCGATATGCACTGCTTCTGCGCTGTCGGCAGCAATCCATGTCGGCAGAGTATGGATGCCATAGGCTCGTAGCACCGGGCTGACTTCGTGGGTATCCAGCGTGGTGGCGCCATCATCTATCGCTTGCTGCAGAAGAGCATGCGCCTCGCTGGTATTGGCGGTTAACGAGTCTGGTAGCACCGGCGTCTCACGCAGTTGTTTCTGGTTGCGACGGTACTCAACCATATGCATAAAAGCGGTGATCGTGCCCTCCGGCGTACGGTAGGTAGGGAGGCCGGCATCGCTGAATAACCGTCGCGCTTCCTGCGAGGAAAATTCGCCGCACCAGTTGGTCAACACGGTGACATATTTACCGCGCGGATGATGCTTCAGGGCATCAATCAGGGCCAGCGCACTCTCCGTGCCCGGCGCGGCCGCGCTGGGCGAGTGGATCACCAGCAGCGCGTCATAGTCCTGACTGTTGAGCAAAATATTCACGGCCTGCTGATAATGTTCGCTGCTGGCATCATCGCGCAGATCTAATGGGTTGGCGATCTCGACGCCAACCGGCAACGCCTGGTGCAGGGCGTCGCGGGTCTCCTCGCTGAGGACCGCCAGTTTGCCATTACGCAGCCAGAGTTCATCCAGCGCCAGTGCCGCCGGTGCCGCGCCATTGCTGACGATCATCAGCTTTTCACCACGCAGCGGGCGCATATGGCTGAGCGTTTCCACGGCGGAGAACAGCTCATGGGTGTCCTGCACCCGCAGCAGGCCAGCACGCTGAATGGCTGCATCCCATGCCGGATCCATCCCGGAGTTGACGCGCAACAGCTTTTGCGCCGCGGGACTACGGCCGCTTTTAATCACCAGGATAGGCTTGTTTCGCGAAGCGCTGCGCGCGGCGGAGACAAACCGACGCGCGTCGCTAAGATGCTCGAGGTAAAGCAAAATGGCGCTGGTCTTGCTGTCGCGGGCCAGAAAGTCCAGCAGGTCATCGACATCAATGTCCAGGCTATCGCCCAGCGCGATGAAGTAGGAAAAGCCCATCTCGCGCTGCTGCGCCCAGTCAAGGATGGTATTAGAGACGGCGGCCGACTGCGAGATAAAGGCCAGTTTACCGCGGTGGATCGCGACCGGCGAGAAACTGGCGTTCAGGCCTTGCCACGGCGCCAGCAGCCCCAGGCTGTTTGGGCCGAGCAGGCGCATCTGATAGCGGGCGGCGCATTCGAGCAGCGCCGGATACTGTTCCGGCTGCGAAGAGAGAATGATGCAGGTTTTACACCCTTTCTGCCCTAAGGCTTCGAGCAATTCGATATTACGCCGGGCGTTAGTACAGAGCACCGCCAGATCCGGAGTAAACGGCAGGCTCTCAATCGTGGGCCATGCCAGCACCCCGAGCACCGCCTTCCAGGCTGGGGTCACCGGCAGTACCGGGCCATTGAAACCGCCGGCTAACAGGTTGCGCATCATGAGATAGCCAGCGCGCTGCGGCTTCATTGATGCGCCAATAACGGCGATGGACTTTGGTCGCAGCAGTGCTTCCAGGCCTCGTTGGCTCATACCGGTCTCCTTTCATCCCAGTGACCGAATGATTTTAAACGTTTTCCACCTGGTCCGCTGTGATACTGCCCTTATGCTGGGTTTTTCCCGCCAGATAGCGGGTCCGAAAGCGGGTGAAGTGCTCGCCAAGCGCAGCGGCGGCCGGGGCATCTCCCGCCAAATCCAGCAGGGCGATGGCCACTTCCGCAGTACAGTATTGTCCGTCGGCGTGCGCCTCGCGCAGATGGTAGGCAGAGATGCGTGACAGATCGACGGAGATTATCGGCAGCGCGTCAAGATAAGGACTCTTGCGGAACATCTTGCGCGCTTCGGTCCAGGTGCCGTCGAGCATAATAAACAGCGGCGGCTTGCCGGACGGCGGCGCGCTCAGGACCTGGCGCTCCGGCCCGGCATAGGAGGCAGGGAAAACCACCATCGGTTGATAATCAGGATGAGCGACCAGATCGAGCAGCGCCTGCGGCGGCTCGGTTCTCGACCATTGAAAAGCCTGGGTATCAGGCAGAATATCGGCGATGAGCCGGCCGGTGTTGCTGGGCTTCATCGGTTCCGTATCAAACATCACCAGGCAGAAGCGGCTGGTGGCCTGCGCGGGCACTAACGTCGCGCACAGGCACTGCTTGAGCGGCAGCAGGCAGCGCTGACAGCGGCGGATGCGGTTGCCGCGAGCAAGGAAAGGCCGGGTAGCTCGCGCGAGGCGTTCAGCGCGCAGGCGAAGGACTGCGTTTTCAATCATGGGAGTCGCTAGTGAAAAACGCTATTGTCGCAGAGGTGAAAACGGGGCACAAGCAGTGCCCCGGAAGGATTATTGTTGGCCGGCTTCGTTCAGCCAGCTGTCAAATGGCGCTTTTGGCACCGCGCCATTGAGCATGTCGATCACTTCGCCATTTTTGAACATCATAATGGTCGGGATGCTGCGGATACGAAACCGGGCGCTAAGCTCACGTTCCGCTTCGGTGTTGACTTTCACAAAACGCATCTTCCCGCTACGCTCTTCCGCGACATCTTCAAAGATCGGCGCGAAGCTACGGCAGGGGCCGCACCATGGCGCCCAGAAATCGACAACGACCGGCAGATCGTCCTTTAAGAGTTTATCCAGCGTTGCCCCGGTCGCGTTGATGACGTCGCCGTCAAAAAGATCGTGACCGCAGCGTCCGCACTTTGCGCCATCCGCGCTACGATCGTCCGGGAGGCGGTTCAGAGCCTGACAACTGGCACAAACGGTATTCATAACTAACCTCTGGTTATGGGTTGCAACGTGGCACGTGGCCGATATGTTTCTGTGATGTTACATATTATCGATTAAGTGTTATTTAAGGACAATGCGTTTTGTTCGATGAGTGCAATAGAGGCCGGCTTTTAAACGAAATCATGGCTAAGCGATGACACATCGGGTAATCTGCGCGCTTCGCGCAGCGCAGGTGGAGAAAATTGATGAGCGACGAACTGAAAAATAAAAGCGGCAAGGTCAAAGTGATGTATGTCCGCAGTGATGATGATTCTGACAAACGTACCCATAACCCACGAACCGGGAAAGGGGGAGGTCGTCCAGGAAAATCTCGTGTTGACGGCCGCAGCCGCCCTGCGCGCGATGAACGAAACAGCCGCGGCGACGATCGCAAACGTGACGACCGCAAACGTGACGACCGTAAGCGTGATGATTTTCATCGCGACGATGCGTCCCCATGGCGCACCGTTTCCCGTGCCCCTGGCGATGAGACGCCGGTAAAAGAAGATCACGGCGGGATCAGCGGGAAGAGCTTTATCGATCCGGAAGTGCTGCGTCGTCAGCGTGCGGAAGAAACCCGCGTGTATGGCGAAAATGCCTGTCAGGCCCTGTTCCTGAGCCGTCCGGATGCCATTGTTCGCGCCTGGTTTATCCAGAGCGTCACGCCACGCTTTAAAGAAGCGCTGCGCTGGATGGCGGCCAACCGTAAGGCCTATCACGTGGTGGACGAAGCTGAGCTGGCGAAAGCCTCCGGCACCGAGCATCACGGCGGCGTCTGCTTCCTGATCAAAAAACGCCACGGCACCTCTGTCGCCCAGTGGGTCGCGAAGGCGGCAGAAGAAGATTGCGTTCTGGCGCTGGAAGATGTGGGTAACCCGCACAACCTCGGGGCGATCATGCGCAGCTGCGCGCACTTCGGCGTGAAGGGCGTGGTAGTTCAGGATGCTGGCGTGCTGGAGTCCGGGGCGGCGATCCGTACGGCAGAGGGCGGTGCGGAGCATGTTGAGCCGATCACCGGCGACAGCTTTATCGATACCCTGGATCAGTTCCGCAAAGCGGGCTACGCGATTGTCTCAACGTCCAGCCATAATGGTACGCCGCTGTTTAAAGCCGAGCTGCCGAAGAAAATGGTGCTGGTGTTAGGCCAGGAGCGTGATGGTCTGTCCGATGCGGCGATTTCCAGCTCTGATCTCAGCGTCGCCATCGACGGTACCGGCAATGTCGAAAGCCTGAACGTCTCTGTGGCGACCGGCGTCCTGCTGGCAGAATGGTGGCGTCAGAACAAGGCGTAATTCGCCTGCCTGAATGCGAAAAAGCCAGCTGATGCTGGCTTTTTTTATGGCTCGATCACTCGCTTTCTGCGGGAAGGACCGGCATCCAGTCAATCGGCGCTTCGCCGCGGTCAGCCAGCCACTGGTTGGTCTGTACGAAATGGTTACTGCCAAAGAAACCGCGATGCGCAGAGAGCGGCGACGGGTGCGGCGCCTTTAGCACGCAGTGGCGCTGACGATCGATAATCGCGCCTTTCTTCTGCGCGTGAGAACCCCACAGCAGGAATACCACCCCCTCGCAATGCTCATTGATTAATGCGATAACCTTATCGGTAAAGGTCTCCCAGCCGAGGCTGGCGTGCGAGTGCGCCTGTCCGGCGCGGACGGTCAGGACCGTATTAAGCAGAAGCACGCCCTGGCGCGCCCAGCTTTCGAGGTAACCGTGAGTGGGGCGGGTAAAGCCGGGGATCGTGGCCTCCAGCTCTTTGTACATGTTCAAGAGCGATGGCGGGATCGCGACGCCCGGGCGAACCGAGAACGCCAGACCGTGCGCCTGACCCGGGCCGTGATAGGGATCCTGGCCGAGAATGACGACTTTGACGTCGCCCAGTTCGGTAAAGCGAAACGCATTGAAGACGTCTTTTTGCGGTGGGTAGATGGTGATCCCGGACTGGCGCTCTTCGGCGACGGTCTTCAGAGTATTGAGAAAATAGGGTTGTTGCTTTTCATCCGCCAGCACGTCATGCCAGGTTAAAGGGGTGCTCATCTTGCTCTCCTGCAAAGGGTCATCGCTATAGCTTAACGGCTTCTTTCTACAGAACAAAATCGGCACGGCTTGATGATGGCTTTTATGCAAAAAAAATTGAAAATTTACAAAATTATTTATGACATCCCATGGCGTAACTTGATGTAAAACAATAAAATCCCCCTATACCCACTTTGTATGAGTGGTTTTTGTTGATTTATATCAAGGAATGCCGCGGGTGCGGCTGATATATATACACTCATACAACAATGGTTTTACCAATTGGCCGCGAAGAGGCCAAAATCGAATAAACACTGCCTGGGAGGCATCAAATGATTACTGGTATCCAAATTACTAAAGCGGCAAACGACGACCTGCTGAACTCTTTCTGGCTGCTGGATAGCGAAAAAGGCGAAGCGCGCTGCCTGTGTGCCAAAGGTGGTTTTGCGGAAGATGACGTGGTTGCAGTGAGCAAACTGGGTGAAATCGAATACCGTGAAATCCCGGTGGACGTGAAACCAGAAGTTCGCGTGGAAGGCGGCCAGCACCTGAACGTTAACGTGCTGCGTCGCGAAACCCTGCTGGACGCGGTTGAGCATCCGGAAAAATACCCGCAGCTGACCATCCGTGTTTCCGGCTACGCGGTACGCTTCAACTCTCTGACTCCGGAACAGCAGCGCGACGTCATCGCCCGTACCTTTACCGAAAGCCTGTAAGGCTGAAGCCAGATGTAAAAACGCCGGGATATCCCGGCGTTTTTTTTACTCTTCGTTGGACGTTGATGGCGTCCCGGTAGCGCTTGGTTTACGGCGCTTACCGATATTTTTCGTATCGCGGTGGCGTTTCTTCACCCGCGGTTTCTCTTTTTCTTTCTCTTTTTTCTCGGCGCGCTTCGCCAACACTTTCTTCGACGGTTTACCGGTTAACTTCTCGCTCGGCGCGCGGGTTTTTGGTCGCAGTTCATCAATCACGCGGGCCTTAAGCGGTTCTTCAACATAGCGGCCGATTTTGCCCAGCAGCAGGTGGTCATGCGCTTCAACCAGCGAAATAGCGATGCCTTTTTTACCGGCGCGGCCGGTACGACCGATACGGTGCAAATAGGTATCGGCGGTGCGCGGCATGTCGAAGTTAAACACGTGGCTGACATCCGGGATATCAATACCGCGCGCGGCGACGTCGGTGGCGATCAGCACGTTCACGCGACCATCGGTCAGGCGTTTAATCGCTTCGTTGCGCTTAATCTGCACCATCTCGCCTTCCAGCCAGCAGGTGGTGATCCCTGCTTCGTGCAGCTTAGCGGCCAGTTCGTGAACGCGCTCACGCTTACGAACAAAGACGATGGAGCGGGTTGCTTCCGGCTGCTTCAGCAAATTAATCAGCAGCGCGGTTTTATGCTCGATATCGTCGGCGCGATAGTACCACTGATGTATTTTTTTACGTTCGCGGGTCGATGGGGTGGCGGAGACTTCAACCGGCTCTTCCAGCAGACGCTCGGCAAAATCTTTGATCGCATCGCCTTCCAGCGTCGCGGAGAACAGCATGGTCTGCTTGCGCCAGCGGGTTTCACCGGCGATGGTTTCGATATCCTGGGCAAAGCCCATGTCCAGCATGCGGTCAGCTTCATCGAGGATCAGGGTCTCGACGGCGCGGCAGTCAAAGTTCTCTTCTTTAATATATTGCAGCAGGCGACCGGTGGTAGCGACCACGATATCCTGGTTTTCGCTGAACACTTCCGCGTGGTTCATGTACGCAACGCCGCCGGTAATGGTGGCGATGTCCAGATGGGTATGCTTCGCCAGCTCGCGGGCGTGGTCAGCAACCTGCATCGCCAGCTCGCGGGTCGGCGTCAGGATAAGAATACGCGGCGGGCCGGATTTCTTACGCGGGAAATCGAGCAGGTGCTGCAACGCTGGCAGCAGATACGCCGCCGTTTTACCGGTGCCGGTCGGCGCTGAACCGAGAATGTCACGGCCATCGAGCGCAGGCGGAATAGCGGCGGCCTGAATGGCTGTCGGGCGAGTGAAACCTTTATCCTGGAGGGCCTCCAGCAGGTTTTCGTCGAGTTCAAGTTCGGAAAAAGTCGTTACAGTCATGTTCTACCTCTGAGTGGGCCGCCGATTATAGACGTTACTGACGTAATGTTCATCTGTTTGTAAGGCTATCTGTTCTCCGGTATTGTGCATAGCCTTACGTTCAGGAGTTTTTGTCGGCAAGGTTATTGAGGATGTCTCAGTCGAAGTTTGCGCTGCCGCGCAATGGTTTTACCTTCAAACAGTTCTTTGTCGCCCACGATCGTTGCGCGATGAAGGTGGGCACTGATGGCATTTTGCTTGGTGCCTGGGCGCCGATTGCCGGGGTGAAGCATGTGCTGGATATTGGCGCGGGCAGCGGCCTGCTGGCGCTAATGCTCGCCCAGCGTACCGGTCATGATGTGCATGTCGATGCGGTCGAACTGGACGAGGAGGCAGCCGCTCAGGCGCGGGAAAATGCCATCGCGTCGCCATGGTCTTCGCGCATAGAAGTCTGCCAGGCCGATATTCATCAGTGGCAGCCGTCGCAGACCCGGCGCTATGAACTGATAATCAGTAACCCGCCTTTTTTTGCCGAAGGGGTGCCATGCGCTACCTCGCAGCGGGAGCAGGCGCGATATACCACGACGCTCGATCACGCATCCCTGCTGACCTGTGCCGCAGAGCATATCACCGAAGAAGGATTTTTTTGCGTGGTGCTGCCGGTGGATATCGGTAATGCGTTTATCGAGCGAGCGACGGCGATGGGGTGGCATTTGCGACTGCGCACTGACGTGGCGGAGACCGAACTGCGGCCGCCGCACCGGGTGCTGCTGGCTTTCTCCCCGACGGCAGGAGAGTGTTTCAGCGACAGGCTGGCGATCCGCGGGCCAGAGCAGCAGTATTCCGAAGGGTTTACTGCTCTGACCGAGGATTTTTATCTCTTTATGTGAGCCAGAGGGGACAGTATTGAGGGGCCGCTGTTCGGCAGCGGCTGCGGATAGTCGAGGGTATAGTGCAGTCCGCGGCTCTCCTTACGCAACATCGCACAGCGTACGATAAGCTCCGCCACCTGCACCAGATTGCGCAGCTCCAGCAGATTATTCGAGACGCGGAAGCGGGCGTAATACTCATCCAGCTCCTGCTGGAGCATGGTAATACGCCGCAGGGCGCGCTCCAGTCTGCGCGTCGTGCGCACAATGCCCACGTAATCCCACATCAGCAGGCGTAGCTCATGCCAGTTGTGCTGGATAACCACCAGTTCATCCGGGATCTCCACCTGACTTTCATCCCACGCCGGCAGGGTGGTGACCTTCTGGGCCAGCGGCAGGCGCCGGGCAATGTCCTCGGCGGCGGACCAACCGTAGACCAGACATTCCAGCAGCGAGTTTGAGGCCATGCGGTTCGCGCCGTGCAGCCCGGTATAGCTGACTTCGCCGATGGCGTATAAGCCATCGACGTCAGTACGGCCATTATCATCCACCATCACGCCGCCGCAGGTGTAATGCGCGGCGGGGACGACCGGCACCGGATCTTTGGTTAAATCAATTCCCAGGCCGAGCAGCTTTTCGTAAATCATCGGGAAGTGCTGGCGAACAAACGCCTCGGGTTTATGGCTGATATCAAGGAACATACAGTCAACGCCCAGGCGCTTCATTTCATGGTCGATGGCGCGGGCGACGATATCGCGCGGGGCCAGCTCGCCGCGCTCGTCAAAGTCCGGCATAAAGCGGGTGCCGTCCGGGCGTTTAAGATGGGCGCCTTCGCCGCGCAACGCTTCAGTAAGCAGGAAATTACGTGCCTGTGGATGATACAGCGCGGTGGGGTGGAACTGGTTGAATTCGAGATTCGCTACCCGGCAGCCCGCCCGCCAGGCCATCGCAATGCCGTCTCCGGAAGAGACGTCGGGGTTAGTGGTATATTGATAAACCTTGGCAGCCCCGCCGGTCGCAAGCACTACCGCCTTCGCGCTGCAGGTTTCCACCCGCTCTTTATTGCGGTTCCAGATCCAGGCCCCGACCACTCGGCGCGTGCCCGACAGGCCAATCTTATCCGATACGATCAAATCGACGGCATTGCTGCGCTCAATGATGCGGATATTTGGATGGGCAAGGGCTTTATCGACCAGCGTCGTCTCTACCGCTTTGCCGGTAGCATCGGCGGCGTGAAGAATGCGTCGATGGCTGTGACCTCCTTCGCGAGTAAGATGGTAGCTCTCTTCGCCATTGGCCTGAACCTGGGTGTCAAACAGCACGCCCTGATCGATAAGCCATTGTACGCACGGTCTGGCGTTGCTGGCGACGAAGGTGACCGCATGGCGATCGCAGAGTCCCGCGCCGGCGATCAGTGTATCTTCAACATGGGATTCGATACTGTCCGTCTCATCAAAGACGGCGGCAATTCCGCCCTGCGCATAGAACGTAGAACCTTCGCTGATCGGCCCTTTACTCAGCACCGTCACCGAACTGTGCTCCGCCAGGCGCAGCGCGAGAGAGAGACCGGCAGCGCCGCTGCCGATAATCAACACATCACAAGAGAAGTCAGGAGTGGTATTCATCGTCTTTGTTTAATTTACTAAACACATTTAGCTCACAATAGCACCAGCGCGTGAGGAATCGTACATTTTTTTTGCCTGGTGTTGTGACGGCTAAACAGAAGGGACCGGGAAAAGGGGCGTTGTGCGGTAAAAAAGAGAAGTGGAGCAGGTTGTTAGCATTGGATTTTATAGTGAAATAAACACTGTGTTACGATACCCTTCAGTCGGGCCTGCGCTTTTTCTTATTGACTAACCTGTTGTTTAGCAACCTGGGCATATAATGATTGATAACGATCTGCCGCCGTTGCCAGACAAAAAACAAAAGCGTAACGGAACTTTATTGTTTTCATGCACTCCAACAGTCAGCTTGCTCATAATGCAGATTTTGGGTGGTGTTTTGAAGACGCATGGGAATTGGGTTTGGGGAGACATTACCTCGGATGAGCGAGCAGTTAACGGATCAGGTCCTTGTTGAACGGGTCCAGAAAGGAGATCAGAAAGCGTTTAATTTGCTGGTGGTGCGCTATCAGCATAAGGTCGCGAGTCTGGTTTCCCGCTATGTACCGCCGGGCGATATCGCTGACGTTGTTCAGGAATCGTTCGTTAAGGCATGGCGTGCGCTGGACTCTTTCCGGGGAGATAGCGCTTTTTACACCTGGTTATACCGTATCGCCGTCAACACGGCGAAGAATTATCTGGTTGCTCAGGGACGCCGTCCGCCGTCCAGCGATGTTGACGCCAACGAGGCGGAAAACTTCGAAAGCGGCGGGGCATTGAAAGAAATTTCGAACCCTGAGAACTTAATGTTGTCAGAAGAACTGAGACAAATAGTTTTTCGTACCATTGAATCGCTCCCGGAAGATTTACGCATGGCAATTACGTTACGGGAGCTGGATGGCCTGAGCTATGAAGAGATAGCCGCTATCATGGATTGTCCGGTTGGGACGGTGCGTTCGCGTATCTTCCGGGCGCGAGAAGCTATTGATAATAAAGTTCAACCGCTTATCAGGCGTTGACGATAGCGGAATACTGGAAAAGGGTATCAGGCATGCAGAAAGAACAACTTTCGGCTTTAATGGATGGTGAAACGCTGGATAAAGAACTGCTCAACGAGTTGAGCCGTTCCTCTGAGATGCAAAAAACCTGGGAGAGTTATCACCTCATTCGCGATACGCTGCGTGGCGATACCGCAGAGGTGCTGCAATTCGATATCTCCGCCCGGGTGATGGCCGCCATTGAAAATGAGCCCGTTCGTCAGACGGCGCCGCTTATTCCTGAATCTCAGCCCGCACCGCACCAGTGGCGGCAGATGCCGTTCTGGAACAAAGTGCGTCCATGGGCCAGCTCACTCACCCAAATGGGCGTTGCCGCCTGCGTATCGCTTGCGGTTATCGTCGGCGTCCAGCACTATAATGGGCAGTCTGATGCGACTCAGCAGCCAGAGGCGCCAGTGTTCAATACCCTGCCGATGATGGGTAAAGCGAGCCCGGTAAGCCTTGGCGTACCGGCTGACGCATCAGCAGGTAGCGGCCAGCAGGCGCAGGTCCAGGAACAGCGCCGCCGGATTAACGCCATGTTGCAGGACTATGAACTGCAGCGCCGCCTGCACGCTGAGCAGCTGCAGTTTGGCCAGGCCCAGACTCAGCAGGCAGCAGTCCAGGTGCCGGGTTATCAAACTTTAGGAACGCAATCGCAGTAATGAAGCAACTTTGGTGTGCCATGTCGCTCATGGCAGGCAGCCTGTTGTTCTCTGTCAACGCCTCGGCTGATACATCGTCCGGGGCGTTGTTGCAGCAGATGAACCTGGCCAGCCAGTCCCTCAATTATGAGCTGTCTTTCGTCAGCATCAATAAACAAGGCGTTGAGTCGCTGCGCTATCGTCATGCGCGACTGAACAATCAACCGCTGGCGCAGCTGCTGCAGCTGGACGGTCCGCGCCGGGAAGTGGTCCTGCGCGGCACGGAAATCAGCTATTTTGAACCCGGTCTCGATCCGTTTACCCTGAACGGCGACTATATCGTCGATTCGCTGCCGTCGTTAGTTTACAGCGATTTCAAACGCCTCTCCGCGGCGTATGATTTTATCTCCGTTGGCCGTACCCGTATCGCTGACCGCCTCTGTGACGTGATCCGCGTCGTAGCTCGCGACGGTACGCGCTATAGCTTTATCGCCTGGCTGGACGCCGAGACCAAACTGCCGCTGCGCGTCGATTTGCTCGACCGCGACGGCGAAACGCTCGAGCAGTTCCGGGTTGTCTCCTTCAACGTTGGCGACAACGTCAGCGCCAGCATGGAGACGCTGGCAAAAGCGAATCTACCCCCGCAGCTGTCCGTCCCTGAAGGGGGCGACAAAGCCAACTTCAACTGGGCTCCGACGTGGCTTCCCCAGGGGATGACTGAAGTTTCCAGCAGTCAGCGCCGTCTGCCCACTTTTGACGGTCCCGTCGAATCGCGTCTCTATTCCGATGGCTTGTTCAGCTTCTCGATCAATATTAACCGCGCCACGGCGGCCAGCAGCGACCAGCTGTTGCGTACCGGCCGACGCACCGTCAGCACGACAGTACGTGATAACGCGGAGATCACCGTGGTGGGCGAACTGCCGCCGCAGACGGCGAAGCGTATCGCTGACAGTATTAAATTCAAGGCAGTACAATGATTAAAGAGTGGGCCACCGTGGTTTCCTGGCATAACGGCGTGGCGCAGGTGCACTGCGACGTTAAAGCCTCCTGCAGCAGCTGCGCTTCCCGTGCCGGCTGTGGTAGCAGGGTGTTAAACAAGCTGGGACCGCAGACCAGCCATACCATTAGCGTGCCCTGCGAGCAGCCGTTGGCAGCGGGGCAAAAAGTGGAATTGGGGATCGCCGAAAGCAGCTTGCTGGGTTCAGCGCTGCTCGTCTATATGGCGCCGCTGGTGGGGCTGTTTATGATGGCGTCCATTTTCCAGGTGCTGTTTGCCAGCGATATCGCGTCACTTTGCGGTGCGTTGTTGGGCGGCGTCGGCGGCTTCCTGGTGGCGCGCGGTCTGTCGCCGCAGCTGGCTGCTCGCCAGTCATGGCAGCCGGTGATTTTAAGCGTCGGTTTGCCGCCTGATCTACTGCGTGTTGATACGCCTTCCTCTGAAATGGGGCAGTGATTTCACTGTCCTTCACCTTTATTTACTCTTCCTGTTACAACGCCACAATTTCTGCCGTTATGCTGGATCTAACAGCATTTCCTGGTTTCACGGATGTAGTGTAGAATGCGGCGTTTTCGGATTAAAAAACGTCAGGCACAGTACAGCGGCCTCATGATACTCGTAAGGCATAATTAACTCTAAATATGAAGAATATACGTAACTTTTCGATCATCGCTCACATCGACCACGGTAAGTCGACGCTGTCTGACCGTATCATCCAGATTTGCGGTGGCCTTTCTGATCGTGAAATGGAAGCCCAGGTTCTGGACTCCATGGATCTTGAGCGCGAGCGCGGGATCACCATCAAGGCGCAGAGTGTCACTCTGGACTACAAGGCCAACGACGGTGAGACCTATCAGCTGAACTTTATCGACACCCCAGGCCATGTGGACTTCTCTTATGAAGTTTCTCGTTCCCTCGCCGCGTGCGAAGGCGCGCTGCTGGTGGTGGATGCCGGGCAGGGCGTAGAAGCCCAGACCCTGGCCAACTGCTACACCGCCATGGAGATGGACCTCGAAGTCGTTCCGGTGCTCAACAAGATCGACCTGCCTGCGGCCGACCCTGAGCGCGTAGCGGACGAGATTGAAGACATCGTCGGTATCGACGCCCACGACGCGGTTCGCTGTTCAGCTAAAACCGGTGTTGGCGTGCCGGATGTACTGGAACGTCTGGTGCGCGACATTCCGCCGCCGGAAGGCGATCCGGACGCGCCGCTGCAGGCGCTGATTATCGACTCCTGGTTCGATAACTACTTAGGCGTCGTGTCGCTGGTGCGTATTAAAAACGGCACCATGCGCAAAGGCGACAAAATTAAGGTGATGAGCACCGGCCAGGTCTATAACGCTGACCGTCTGGGCATCTTTACCCCGAAACAGGTTGACCGTACCGAGCTGAAATGCGGCGAGGTAGGCTGGCTGGTTTGCGCCATTAAAGACATCCTCGGCGCGCCGGTGGGCGATACCCTGACCGCCGCCCGTAATCCAGCGGATAAAGCGCTGCCGGGCTTCAAAAAAGTGAAGCCGCAGGTCTACGCCGGTCTGTTCCCGGTGAGTTCTGATGACTATGAAAACTTCCGCGATGCGCTGGGTAAACTGAGTCTGAACGATGCTTCCTTGTTCTATGAGCCAGAAAGCTCAACGGCGCTGGGCTTCGGCTTCCGCTGCGGCTTCCTTGGTCTGCTGCACATGGAAATCATTCAGGAGCGTCTGGAGCGTGAGTACGATCTCGACCTGATTACCACGGCGCCGACGGTAGTCTACGAAGTGGAAACCACCTCCAAAGAAGTTATCTACGTCGACAGCCCATCCAAGCTGCCGCCGCTGAATAATATCCAGGAGCTGCGTGAGCCGATCGCCGAGTGTCACATGCTGCTGCCGCAGGAGTTCCTCGGCAACGTGATCACCCTGTGTATCGAGAAGCGTGGCGTGCAGACCAACATGGTTTACCACGGTAAACAGGTGGCGCTGACCTATGAAATCCCGATGGCGGAAGTGGTTCTCGACTTCTTCGACCGTCTGAAGTCTACCTCTCGCGGCTATGCGTCGCTGGATTATAACTTCAAACGCTTCCAGGCCTCGAACATGGTGCGTGTTGACGTGCTGATCAACGGCGATCGCGTCGATGCGCTGGCGCTGATCACCCACAATGACAACGCCCCTTATCGTGGTCGCGAACTGGTCGAGAAGATGAAAGAGCTGATCCCGCGTCAGCAGTTCGATATTGCCATTCAGGCGGCTATCGGCAACCACATCATCGCGCGTTCCACCGTGAAACAGCTGCGTAAAAACGTCCTGGCGAAATGCTACGGCGGCGACGTCAGCCGTAAGAAAAAGCTGCTGCAGAAGCAGAAAGACGGTAAGAAGCGTATGAAACAGGTCGGTAACGTTGAACTGCCGCAGGAAGCGTTCCTCGCCATTCTGCACGTTGGTAAAGACGGCAAATAATTAAGGAGTTGGCATGGCGAACATGTTTGCCCTGATTTTGGTCATTGCGACCCTTGTGACAGGGCTGTTGTGGTGTCTGGATAAGTTCATATTCGCACCAAAACGTCGTGAGCGTCAGGCCGCTGCTCAGGCAGCGACCGGCGAGCAGCTGGACAAGAAAACGCTGAAGAAAGTTGGCCCGAAACCGGGCTGGCTGGAAACTGGCGCCTCGGTCTTCCCGGTGCTGGCGATTGTGCTGATTGTGCGTTCGTTTATCTATGAACCTTTCCAGATCCCGTCAGGTTCGATGATGCCGACCCTGCTGATTGGCGATTTCATCCTGGTGGAGAAATTCGCTTACGGCATTAAAGATCCGATCTATCAGAAAACGCTGATCGAAACGGGTCATCCGAAGCGCGGCGACATCGTGGTGTTTAAATATCCGGAAGATCCGCGTCTTGACTACATCAAGCGCGCGGTAGGGTTACCGGGTGATAAGGTCACCTACGATCCGGTTGCCAAGCAGGTCACTATCCAGCCGGGCTGCAGCTCCGGACAGGCCTGCGGCAACGCGCTGCCGGTGACTTATTCCAATGTTGAGCCGAGCGATTTCGTTCAGACTTTCTCCCGCAGCAACGGCGGCGAAGCGTCCAGCGGTTTCTGGCAGTTGCCGAAGGGCGAAACCAAAGCTGACGGCATTCGTCTGACCGAGCGTCAGGAGACGCTGGGCGACGTCACGCACCGTATTCTGATGGTGCCGATTGCCCAGGATCAGGTTGGGATGTACTACCACCAGTCCGGCCTGCCGCTGGCCACCTGGATCGTACCGCCCGGTCAGTATTTTATGATGGGTGACAACCGGGATAACAGCGCCGACAGCCGCTACTGGGGCTTTGTGCCGGAAGCCAACCTGGTCGGAAAAGCGACCGCTATCTGGATGAGTTTTGAAAAGCAGGAAGGTGAGTGGCCGACCGGCGTGCGGTTATCGCGCATTGGTGGAATTCATTAATTTCCTCTGTTGAATTCACGCCGCTGCGGTTATCACAGCGGCGTGAATTATTTAATATTTAAATCCATTCAAACTAACGACATCCCGTGTCGTTGCGTATAGAATATCCCCCCGAAGTTTTTGGTTGTCGCTCAACCGAGTGACACTGCACACGAAAGCGTATTGGACTGTTTCAACTTGCTGTATGAAGCGTATGCTCAGGTCGGTTTCGTGTGCTGCATCTTTGACGCATTCATTTATTGGTAACGCATGAACCCCATCGTAATTAATCGGCTTCAACGAAAGCTGGGCTACACTTTTCATCATCAGGAGCTGTTGCAACAGGCATTAACTCACCGCAGTGCCAGTAGCAAACATAATGAGCGCCTGGAGTTTTTAGGTGACTCCATTTTAAGTTTTGTGATCGCGAATGCGCTCTATCATCGTTTTCCTCGTGTGGACGAAGGCGATATGAGCCGTATGCGCGCGACGCTGGTGCGTGGCAACACGCTGGCGGAAATCGCCCGCGAGTTTGAACTGGGCGAGTGTCTGCGCCTCGGGCCGGGCGAACTGAAAAGCGGCGGTTTCCGTCGCGAATCCATTCTCGCGGACACCGTTGAAGCGTTAATTGGCGGGGTTTTCCTCGACAGCGATATTCAGAACGTTGAACGCTTAATCCTCTCCTGGTACCAGACCCGTCTGGACGAAATCAGTCCGGGCGATAAGCAAAAGGATCCGAAGACGCGTCTGCAGGAGTATCTGCAGGGACGTCATCTGCCGCTGCCGTCCTACCTGGTGGTCCAGGTGCGCGGCGAAGCGCACGATCAGGAATTTACTATCCACTGCCAGGTCAGTGGCCTGAGTGAACCGGTGGTTGGCACAGGTTCCAGCCGTCGCAAGGCGGAGCAGGCTGCCGCCGAACAGGCGCTGAAAAAACTGGAGCTGGAATGAGCGAAGAAAAAAGTTATTGCGGATTTGTCGCCATCGTTGGTCGTCCAAACGTTGGCAAATCCACCCTGTTGAACAAGCTGCTGGGACAGAAGATTTCGATCACTTCCCGAAAAGCGCAGACCACCCGTCACCGCATCGTCGGCATCCATACCGAAGGGCCGTATCAGGCGATTTATGTCGATACCCCGGGCCTGCATATGGAAGAGAAGCGCGCGATTAACCGCTTAATGAACAAAGCGGCCAGCAGCTCAATTGGCGATGTTGAACTGGTCATTTTCGTGGTGGAAGGCACTCGCTGGACGCAAGACGACGAGATGGTGCTGAACAAGCTGCGTGACGCGAAAGCACCTGTGATCCTCGCGATCAACAAGGTGGATAACGTGCAGGACAAAGCGGAGCTATTGCCGCACCTGCAGTTCCTCGCCAGCCAGATGAACTTCCTCGACATTGTGCCGATCTCTGCGGAAACCGGCACCAATGTCGATACCATCGCGGCGATCGTGCGTAAGCATCTGCCGGAAGCGATCCATCACTTCCCGGAAGATTATATTACTGACCGTTCACAGCGCTTTATGGCCTCTGAAATCATCCGTGAAAAACTGATGCGTTTCCTTGGCGCTGAACTGCCGTACTCCGTGACCGTGGAAATCGAACGTTTCGTGACCAACGAGCGCGGCGGCTACGATATCAACGGCCTGATCCTCGTCGAGCGCGAAGGGCAGAAGAAGATGGTGATTGGCAACAAAGGCGCCAAAATTAAAACCATCGGTATCGAAGCGCGTAAGGACATGCAGGACATGTTTGAAGCACCGGTACACCTCGAGCTGTGGGTCAAAGTGAAATCCGGCTGGGCCGATGACGAGCGCGCCCTGCGCAGTCTCGGTTACGTTGACGACCTCTGAGTTAACACAACGTGGATGGATGGCAGCGCGCCTTTGTCCTGCATAGCCGACCGTGGAGCGAAACCAGCCTGATGCTGGACGTCTTCACGGAAGAATCGGGTCGCGTGCGCCTGGTGGCCAAAGGCGCACGCTCCAAACGCTCTAATCTCAAAGGCGCTTTACAGCCCTTTACCCCCTTACTGGTTCGCTTCGGTGGCCGCGGCGAGGTCAAAACCCTGCGCAGCGCGGAAGCCGTCTCGCTGGCGCTGCCGCTCAGTGGTATCACCCTTTACAGCGGCCTCTACGTTAACGAGCTTATCTCCCGCGTTCTGGAGCACGAAACACGCTTCTCCGAACTCTTTTTTGACTATCTGCACTGCATTCAGGCGCTTGCCGGAACCAGCGGCTCGCCGGAGCCCGCGCTGCGGCGTTTTGAGCTGGCGCTGCTCGGGCACCTGGGCTATGGCGTGGATTTTCTTCACTGCGCCGGCAGCGGCGAGCCGGTGGACGACGCCATGACCTACCGCTATCGCGAAGAAAAGGGCTTTATTGCCAGCCTGGTGATTGATAACAACACGTTTACCGGGCACCATTTGAAAGCGTTGGCGAGTCGCGAGTTTCCGGATGTTGATACGCTGCGCGCCGCAAAGCGCTTTACCCGTATCGCCCTGAAGCCCTATCTCGGCGGCAAACCGCTCAAGAGCCGGGAATTGTTTCGCCAGTTTATGCCCGCGCGAAAGGTGCGGGCGGCTAATACGAATAATGATTAACGAGGATTGTCATGGCTGAATTACTGTTAGGGGTCAATATTGACCATATCGCGACCTTGCGTAACGCGCGCGGCACCGCCTATCCGGATCCGGTTCAGGCAGCTTTCATTGCCGAGCAGGCCGGCGCCGACGGCATCACCGTGCATCTGCGTGAAGACCGCCGCCATATTACCGATCGCGATGTGCGTATCCTGCGCCAGACGCTGCACACCCGGATGAATCTTGAAATGGCGGTCACCGAAGAGATGCTGACGATCGCCTGCGAAACCAAACCGCACTTCTGCTGCCTGGTGCCGGAGAAACGTCAGGAAGTCACCACCGAAGGCGGACTGGACGTGGCCGGGCAGCGCGACAAGATGCGCGATGCCTGCCAACGCCTGGCGGATGCCGGTATCCTGGTCTCTCTGTTTATCGATGCGGATAACGAGCAGATCAAAGCGGCGGCGGATGTTGGCGCGCCCTATATCGAAATTCACACCGGCTGCTATGCCGATGCCAAAACCGACGCCGGGCAGGCGAAGGAGCTGGAACGTATTGCCAAAGCGGCCACCTATGCCGCCAGCCTTGGCCTGAAGGTGAATGCTGGCCACGGTCTGACCTACCACAACGTGAAAGCGATTGCTGCGCTGCCGGAAATGCATGAGCTTAATATCGGCCATGCGATTATCGGTCGCGCAGTGATGAGTGGCCTGAAAGAAGCGGTCGCGGAAATGAAGCGTCTGATGCTGGAAGCGCGCGGCTAATGGCCATTCTCGGGCTGGGTACCGACATCGTCGAGATCGCCCGCATCGAAGCGGTGATCGCCCGCAGCGGCGATCGCCTTGCCCGCCGGGTGCTGAGCGACCATGAATGGAGCATCTGGGAGCAGCATCAGCAGCCGGTGCGTTTCCTGGCGAAACGCTTTGCGGTCAAGGAAGCGGCGGCGAAAGCGCTGGGAACCGGGATCCGTAACGGACTGGCTTTTAACCAGTTCGAGGTTTACAACGACGAGCTGGGCAAGCCAAAGCTGCGGCTATGGGGTGAAGCAAACCTTTTGGCTGAACGAATGGGGGTAAGCGCTATTCACGTTACTCTCGCCGATGAACGCCACTACGCCTGCGCCACGGTGATTGTCGAAAGCTAGCCAGGGGGCGGTTAAATTTTATCCGCGTGGTGCATCAGCACGAATTTGTCCCACAGCTGTTCTTCACTCTCGATGTGTGCCGGATCTTTCAGGATCGTATTCGGGATCGGGCACACTTTCTGGCAGGTTGGCGTGTCATAATGACCCACGCACTCGGTGCAGCGGTCGCTGTTAATTTCATAAATGCTATCACCCATCGAAATGGCCTCATTCGGGCACTCCGGTTCGCACATATCGCAGTTGATGCATTTTTTAGTAATTAACAGCGCCATCAGGAAAGTCTCAGAAACAACACAAACAGGGCGGGCATTATACGCCCATTTTCTGCTCAGACCAGCTTTTTCACCAGCGCTTCGCTATGGCGAATGCGCTCGGGCGCCCGCTCCAGATCCTGCTGCACCAGCCCCATAAATAGCAGGTCGGTGAGCATCATTTGCGCGCTGGTGGAGGAGATGGCCGCGCTACGCGTCGCCTGCTCTTCGGCAATGGTATACAGGCAGTGGGTTGCCTGTTGCTGCAGGGCGTTAGGGCTAAAGCCGGTGATCGCCAGGATCTTGCAGCCCACGCGCAGCGCTTCACCTGCCGCCATATTGATCTCCCGGCGCTCGCCGGAGTAAGAGATCGCCAGCAGCAGATCGTCGCTGGACATGGCCTGCACTGTCGCCAGCAGGGCGTGCATATCCTGCTCAGAAACAGCGTTGATGCCGATCTTCATCAGCTTCCAGCTAAAGTTACGCGCCACCAGACCGGACGCGCCGATGCCGGTGACGATCACCCGCCGGGCGTTGCGCAGGAGCGTGACCGCTTCCCGTAGCGTCTCTTCGGTGTTGACGTCCAGTGAAGCATGCATGGCGGCGACATTGTCTTTAATCAGTTTCTCGCCCACCAGTCGCAGCGGGTCGTCACCACGAATGTGGTTATGCACCGGGACGGAGTGCGGATCCGGGCTGCTCGCCAGAGCCTCACTGAGGGCCAGCTTCAGCGCCGGAAAGCCTTTGAATCCCAGCTTCTGGGCAAATTTAACCACGCTGGACTGACTCACACCGGCTTCCGCCGCCAGCTGCTGCGAGCTGAGGTGCCGGGTCTCATCGGGCTGGCTCAGAATATAATCGGCCAACTTTTTGTCGCTCGCCGCCAGGGTGGGATAGCGCTGACGAATACGCGTTAAACAGTTCATTGGAGCTCCGCTGGAGCCGTCCGGCTCGTGACTGACAGAATTTTTATTCGATTATAAGGGGTATACCACGAATTAAAAATTCTTGAGCCACAATTTTTCCTTAGCCTGCTACTTTAATTCTTCCTTAACGGCAGGGGATGTTTTCCCTCTTCGCGGCGTAAGGCTGTTAAGCTTAACCTAACGAGAAGCGAGTCCTGACATAAGGAGGCAGTTTGCAGCACAATGAACGGAAAGTGGTGTTTTTCGATCTGGATGGAACCTTGCATCAGCAGGATATGTTCGGCAGTTTCCTGCGCTACCTGCTGCGTAATCTGCCGCTAAACCTGCTGCTGGTGGTGCCGATGGTGCCAGTGATCCTTGTCGGTCTGGCGGTTTGTGGGCGGGCGGCGCGCTGGCCGATGAGTCTCCTGTTGTGGGCATCAACCTTTGGCCGTCGTGAGGCGGTACTGAAGCGGCTGGAAGCGGAATTTGTCGGCTGGTTTCGCCATCATGTGACGGCGTTTCCGGTGGTTCATGCGCGGCTCACAGCGTACCTGACCAGCACCGATGCCGACGTCTGGTTGATCACCGGCTCGCCGCAGTCGCTGGTGGAGCAGGTCTATCGTGATACCCTCTGGCTGCCACGGGTCAATCTGATTGCCAGTCGCACCGCGCGCCGCAGGGGCGGCTGGGTATTGACCCTGCGCTGCCTGGGGCATGAAAAAGTGGTGCAACTGGAGAAAAAGATTGGCGCGCCGCTGCGGCTGTACAGCGGCTATAGCGACAGTGAGCAGGACAACCCCTTGCTCGGCTTTTGCCAGCATCGCTGGCGGGTAACGCCTCAGGGAGAGCTCCAGCAGCTGGAGTAATAGTGTGTAATTGATAGCGCCCATGTATAATGCGCCCCGCTTTTTCTGCTGGAGTGGCCGCTGTGTCTGACCTCGAAATCAATGATGAATACTGGATGCGTCATGCCCTGACGCTGGCAAAGCGCGCCTGGGAAGAGGGCGAGGTGCCGGTGGGCGCGGTGCTGGTGCATAACAACCAGGTCATCGGCGAGGGCTGGAACCGGCCGATCGGCCGTCACGACCCCACCGCTCACGCGGAAATTATGGCTTTACGCCAGGGCGGGCTGGTGCTGCAAAACTACCGCCTGATCGACGCCACGCTGTACGTGACTCTGGAGCCTTGCGTCATGTGTGCTGGCGCCATGGTGCACAGCCGTATCGCCCGCCTGGTCTTTGGCGCCAGGGATGCCAAGACCGGTGCTGCCGGCTCGCTGATAGATGTCCTGCACCATCCGGGAATGAATCATCGGGTTGAAATAAGCGAAGGTGTGCTGGCGGAGTCCTGCTCTACCATGCTGAGCGACTTCTTTCGCTGGCGGCGGGAAGAGAAAAAAGCGCTGAAGAAAGCCCGGGAGCAGACCGGAGAAAGTTAATACAGGTGGCCGGGGAGTTTTAACCGGGCATTATCCATCTGCTTATCGGCGCGAAACTTGAAAAAGGGCAGGGTGGTTTCCTGCGGCTGTTCGAGTTCATTCGGCAGCACGGCCGGGTAATCCTCCGCCAGGGCCAGCGTTTGCTGTTGCTGGCGCTCCTTCTCTGACAAATAGCCGACAAGGCTTATCTGGTATTTGCGGATGTTTTCCACATAGGCGTAGGCCTCATGGCCGCGCGCATAGCCGTATTTAAGTTTGCTGTAATAAGGCTTCTGGCTCAGCAGGGGTAAACGCAGCTTAACGTCTGCCCAGCTGTTGGGATTGCCTTTTTGTTTGCGGGTTAGCGCCATGGCGTCCAGCATATGGGCATAGCCCATATTGTAAGCAGCCAGCGCAAACCAGATGCGTTCGTCTTTCGGGATCGAATCCGGCACTTTATCCATCATATCCTGCAGATAGCGCATGCCGCCGTCGATACTCTGCGCCGCATCGGTCCGGTCAGTCAGCCCCAGGCTTTGCGCGGTATTGCGCGTCAGCATCATCATGCCGCGCACGCCGGTGGGGGAGGTGGCCTGCGGATCCCAGTGGGATTCCTGCCAGGCGATCGCGGCCAACAGGCGCCAGTCAATCTCGCGGGCGTACTTTTCAAACAGCGGCTGCACGTCCGGGAGAATATTCTCCACTGCACGGAGGAAGGTGCGGGTGTCGACGTAATCGAAGTCGTTGCCGTGGCCGAGGTATTTTTCCTCCAGGCGTGCCAGCGTGCCGTCTTCATTAATGTTATTGAAGAAATCAAGCATCGCCGCCGACAGCGAATTATCTTCGCCCCGGGCGCTAAACCAGGTGACCGGCTGTTCGTCGGTGATATCCAGGGCTACCGCCAGCTCCGGATGGACGCGCTGAAACAGGCTGACGGCCACCGAGTCGGCGACGGTGTAATCGAGTTTGCCGTCAATCACCGCCTGCATCAGGGCCGTGGTACCGCGCTTCTCGTCCACACGCCAGGCAAGATCCGGGTATTTCTCCGCTTTTAAGGCCTGCAGGTCGTTGATCGCCACGTGGCCCGGAGCGATGGTGAGCTGCTCGGCGGTCAGCGACGCGAGAGTGCGTGGCCGGATATTACCGACACGATAGACCAGCTGTTGGGAAACAGAATAGTAGGTGGGGCCGGCCTGGTAGTTTTTCACCCGCTCCTGGTTATAGACCAGACCGGCGGCCAGCATATCGGCCTGACCGTCGTCGAGGTCGTCAAACAGCTGGCTGATGTTCTGCCGGACGGTTACCTTAAGCGTTACGCCCAGGTAGTCAGCAAACTGTTTCGCCAGTTCATAATCCAGACCGAACGTTTTATTGTTCATGGTGGCGAAGGTCATCGGCGAGTTGATGGTGCTGATGCGCAGCTCGCCGCGAGCGATAATGCCCGCCACCCGGTTCTCGGGTTTGCCGGACCAGGGGATTGACGGCCACAGGGCCGCCGCCAGCAAAAGGGTGACAATGCCGATCAGCAGATAATTAATCTTTAATTTTTTCAGAGCGTTAATCTTCTGCAGCTTCAAGTTCCTCAGCAGGCGATGTCCGGAAAAAACGCAAGGTTGTCGTTGAATGAGCGGCATTCTGCTTAAGAATGCGCCAGTTGGCAACTTATTCGCGATGGTCGTCACATTTATTGATAAAGCTGATGAATCATTTTATTTCTACGCAAACGGTTTCGTCGGGGCGCAGGATTCACTATAATGACGCCCGTTTCCCCCCCTGGCTCACCCTGAAAGCTTCGAAGACGAGAGACTTATGATGGAAATTTTGCGTGGTTCACCTGCACTGTCGGCATTCCGTATCAATAAACTGCTGGCACGATTTCAGGCGGCCAACCTTCCGGTAAGCGCCATATATGCCGAATATATTCATTTTGCCGATCTGAACGCTCCGCTGAGCGCTGACGATCGCGAGCGCCTGGCGCGACTGCTTCAGTATGGCCCGAGCTTAAACAGCCATACCCCGACCGGTAAATTACTGCTCGTGACCCCTCGCCCTGGCACCATCTCTCCCTGGTCTTCTAAAGCTACCGATATCGCTCACAACTGCGGTCTGACTCAGGTCGTGCGCCTGGAGCGCGGCGTGGCGTATTACGTTGAAGCCTCAACCCTGACCGAAGCACAGTGGACCGCTGTGGCGGCGGAACTGCACGACCGCATGATGGAGAGCGTCTTCGACGCCCTGGAAGCGGGCGAGACGTTGTTTGCCCACCATCAGCCGACGCCGGTCACCAGCGTTGACCTGCTGGGCGAGGGCCGCCAGGCACTGATTGACGCCAACCTCCGTCTGGGGCTGGCGCTGGCAGACGATGAAATCGACTACCTGCAGGACGCGTTTACCCGTCTGGGCCGCAATCCGAACGATATCGAGCTGTATATGTTCGCTCAGGCGAACTCTGAGCATTGTCGCCACAAGATTTTCAACGCCGACTGGATCATCGACGGCGAACAGCAGCCGAAGTCGCTGTTCAAAATGATCAAAAACACCTTTGAAAAAACGCCGGACTACGTCCTGTCAGCCTATAAAGACAACGCCGCGGTGATGGAAGGGTCTGAAGTCGGACGTTACTTCGCCGACCACCAGACCGGGCGCTACGACTTCCATCAGGAGCCGGCGCACATTCTGATGAAAGTGGAAACCCATAACCACCCGACGGCCATCTCTCCATGGCCAGGCGCGGCAACCGGCTCCGGCGGTGAAATCCGTGATGAAGGCGCCACCGGCCGCGGTGCGAAGCCGAAAGCGGGCCTGGTGGGCTTCTCGGTTTCCAACCTGCGTATTCCGGGCTTCGAGCAGCCGTGGGAAGAAGATTTCGGTAAACCGGATCGCATCGTCACCGCCCTGGACATCATGACTGACGGCCCGCTGGGCGGCGCGGCGTTTAATAACGAATTTGGTCGTCCGGCACTGAACGGCTACTTCCGTACCTACGAAGAGAAAGTCACCAGCCACAACGGTGAAGAGCTGCGCGGCTACCACAAACCGATCATGCTGGCCGGCGGTATCGGCAACATCCGCGGCGAGCACGTGCAGAAGGGCGAGATTACCGTCGGCGCGAAGCTGATCGTGCTGGGTGGCCCGGCGATGAATATCGGCCTCGGCGGCGGCGCGGCGTCTTCTATGGCCTCCGGCCAGTCTGATGCCGACCTTGATTTCGCCTCCGTACAGCGTGACAACCCGGAAATGGAGCGCCGCTGTCAGGAAGTGATCGACCGCTGCTGGCAGCTGGGCGACGCCAACCCGATCCTCTTTATCCACGACGTTGGCGCGGGCGGTCTCTCCAACGCCATGCCGGAGCTGGTAAGCGACGGCGGCCGCGGCGGTAAATTCCAGCTGCGCGATATTCTCAGCGATGAGCCAGGGATGAGCCCGCTGGAGATCTGGTGTAACGAATCGCAGGAACGTTATGTTCTGGCGGTCGCGCCGGAGCAACTGCCGCTGTTCGACGAACTGTGCCGCCGCGAACGCGCGCCTTATGCTGTTATCGGCGAAGCTACCGCTGAGCAGCACCTGAGCCTGAGCGACAGCCACTTTAACGATCAGCCGATCGACCTGCCGCTGGACGTCCTGCTCGGCAAAACGCCGAAAATGACCCGCGACGTGCAGACCCTGAAAGCTCAGGGCAGCGCGCTGGATCGCCAACCGATTACCCTTGCCGATGCGGTAAATCGCGTTCTGCATCTGCCGACGGTGGCCGAGAAAACCTTCCTCGTGACCATCGGCGATCGTACGGTGACCGGCATGGTCGCCCGCGACCAGATGGTCGGCCCGTGGCAGATCCCGGTGGCCAACTGTGCGGTAACCACCGCCAGCCTCGACAGCTACTACGGTGAAGCGATGGCGATGGGTGAGCGCGCCCCGGTTGCCCTGCTGGACTTTGCGGCCTCTGGCCGTCTGGCGGTCGGCGAAGCGCTGACCAACATCGCCGCCACGCAGATTGGCGAGCTGAACCGCGTGAAGCTGTCGGCTAACTGGATGGCCGCCGCTGGCCACCCGGGCGAAGACGCTGGCCTGTATGAGGCAGTGAAAGCGGTCGGTGAAGAGCTGTGTCCGGCGCTGGGCCTGACCATTCCGGTCGGCAAAGACTCGATGTCGATGAAAACCCGCTGGCAGGAAGGCAGCGAGCAGCGCGAGATGACCTCCCCGCTGTCGCTGGTGATCTCCGCCTTTGCCCGTGTCGAAGATGTTCGTCATACCGTCACGCCGCAGCTTTCTACAGAAGATAATGCTCTGCTGCTGATCGACCTCGGTAAAGGCCACAACGCGCTGGGCGCGACGGCCCTGGCGCAGGTCTATCGCCAGCTCGGCGACAAGCCAGCTGATGTGCGTGATGTTGCTCAGCTGAAAGGCTTCTGGGATGCGATGCAGGCCCTGGTGGCGCAGCGTAAACTGCTGGCCTACCACGACCGCTCCGATGGCGGCCTGCTGGTGACCCTGGCGGAAATGGCCTTTACCGGCCACTGTGGCCTGGAAGCAGATATCGCCGCGCTGGGCGACGACCGTCTGGCCGCGCTGTTCAACGAAGAGCTGGGGGCGGTGATCCAGGTACGTGCCGCAGACCGTGAGGCGGTGGAAGCCATTCTGGCGGTTAACGGTCTGGCAGACTGCGTGCATTACCTCGGTAAAGCGGTTGAGGGCGATCGCTTTGTGCTGACTGCCAACGGTCAGACGGTGTTTAGCGAAAGCCGTACCACGCTGCGCATGTGGTGGGCGGAAACCACCTGGCAGATGCAGCGTCTACGTGACAACCCGGCCTGCGCCGATCAGGAGCACGAGGCGAAAGCCAATGACGCCGACCCGGGCCTCAATGTGAAGCTTTCGTTTGATATTAATGACGACGTTGCGGCGCCGTACATTGCCACCGGCGCGCGTCCGAAAGTGGCCGTCCTGCGCGAGCAGGGGGTGAACTCTCACGTTGAAATGGCGGCAGCCTTCCATCGCGCCGGCTTTGACGCCATCGACGTGCATATGAGCGACCTGCTGGCGGGCCGCACCGGTCTGGGGGATTTCCATGCCCTGGTGGCCTGCGGCGGCTTCTCCTACGGCGACGTGCTGGGCGCGGGTGAAGGCTGGGCGAAGTCGATTCTGTTCAACGAGCGCGTGCGCGATGAGTTCGCGACGTTCTTCCATCGTCCGCAGACCCTGGCGCTCGGCGTGTGCAACGGCTGTCAGATGATGTCCAACCTGCGTGAACTGATCCCGGGCAGCGATCTGTGGCCGCGCTTTGTGCGTAACCAGTCTGACCGCTTCGAAGCGCGCTTTAGCCTGGTGGAAGTGACGCAAAGCCCATCCCTGCTGCTGGAAGGCATGGTTGGCTCACGGATGCCGATTGCGGTCTCCCACGGCGAAGGTCAGGTGGAAGTGCGCGACAGCGCGCATCTGGCCCAGCTGGAGAGCAAAGGTCTGGTGGCGTTGCGCTTCGTCGATAACTTCGGCAAAGTGACCGAAACCTATCCGGCGAACCCGAACGGTTCCCCGAACGGTATCACCGCGGTGACCAGCGAAAGCGGGCGCGCGACCATCATGATGCCGCACCCGGAACGCGTCTTCCGCACCGTAAGCAACTCTTGGCACCCGGAGAACTGGGGCGAGGACAGCCCGTGGATGCGTATCTTCCGTAACGCGCGTAAACAGCTGGGTTAATCTCCCCGCAGCGTGTCACGCGGACGTATCGGCCCCCTGCTCAGGCAGGGGGCTTTTTTTATCTGTGATAGCCGGCACGCCAGGGTGTCGGGAATTGCCGACAACCGCTATGTTATGGTGTCTCTAATAGGAGACATTTAAGTTATTGATTTAATTGATGAGTGATTAAGCGCTTATTTAGTGTCGTCAACTGGCGACAGTGTGAATAAAAAGTGCACAGCTCTGGTTGGGCGATGATATTGAACTAATATCATAAATATCAGTGTGTTAATAAAATGTTTTGAAAGATGGCATAGTTCATGCATAATATTAACCAGTGGCTCATTCACCTTCTTATGTCAGCCCCTTCGGGACGCGCTACATAAACTTCGAATGACGCACAAACAGGTGCCTGCCGTCCAACTCCTGATAATAGCCTGGCTTTATCAGACATCGGGCGAAACGTCGAGTAAGGCACCGCCTCATTCCTGAACAAAGCCAGGCCTTGCGCCTGGCTTTGTTGTTTCTGCGGCGCAGCAGTCAGCGGTAGCGCTTTTCTCTGGCGCGCTCCTCAGTTAGCATCGACCAGAGCTAATGATTGAGACAACATCCTTGAAGCGACTCTCTCTTTTTCCCCGTTCGCTGCGTCAGCTGGTGACGCTCTCCTTTGTGCTGATCCTGCTGCCGTTACTGGTGCTGGCATGGCAGGCCTGGCAGAGCCTGAATGCCCTTAGCGCCCAGGCGGCGCATATCAACCGCACTACGCTGGTCGATGCCCGACGCAGCGAGGCGATGATCAATGCCGCGCTGGAGATGGAGCGCAGCTATCGCCAGTACTGCGTGCTGGACGATCCGACGCTGGCGCGGGTGTATCAGAATCAGCGACAGCGCTACAGCCAGATGCTGGATGCCCACGCTGGCGTGCTACCGGACGAGAGGCTCTGGCAGGCGCTGCGTCAGGATGTCAGCGATCTGGCGCAGCTGCAGTGTAAAAACAGCGGCCCCGATGCCCAGTCGGCCGCCAGACTGGAAGTTTTCGCCAGCAATAACAGCGATATGGTGCAGGCGACCCGGGCGGTCGTCTATTCCCGCGGCCAGCAGCTGCAGCAGGAGATTGCCGAACGCGGCCAGTTTTTCGGCTGGCAGGCGCTGGTGCTGTTTCTGCTGAGCCTGGCGCTGGTGCTACTCTTCACCCGCATGATTATCGGTCCGGTGAAAGGCATCGAAAGAATGATCAATCAGCTGGGGGCAGGCAAGTCGCTGGACGACGCCGCATTGTTTACCGGTCCGCGCGAGCTGCGCTCGGTGGGCAAGCGTATCATCTGGCTCAGCGAACGCCTGGCGTGGCTGGAGTCGCAGCGGCATCAATTTCTTCGCCATCTGTCGCATGAGCTGAAAACCCCGCTGGCCAGTATGCGTGAAGGTACCGAGCTGTTGGCCGACAGGGTCGCCGGGCCACTGACTCCGGAGCAACAGGAGATCGTCGAGATCCTCGACAGCAGTAGCCGTAACCTGCAAAAGCTGATTGAACAGCTGCTGGACTACAACCGAAAACAGGCCGACGGGCCGGTGACACGCGAAGCGGTGGACCTGGTGGAACTGGTGGAAAACGTCGTGGCGGCGCACAGCCTGCCCGCGCGGGCTAAACTGATGCATACCGAACTGACGCTGCAGGCGCGGCGTTGTCTGGCAGAGCCTGCGCTATTGATAAGCGTAATGGATAATCTCTACTCCAATGCGGTGCACTATGGCGCTGAATCCGGTAACATTCGTATCCATAGCTACCGGCACGGAGAGCAGGTACGTATTGATGTCGCTAACAGCGGCGAACCGATCCCGGCCGCAGAACAGAATATGATTTTTGAGCCTTTTTACCAGGGAAGTCACCAGCGTAAAGGGGCCGTTAAGGGCAGTGGTCTGGGGTTGAGTATTGCCCGCGACTGCGTCCGGCAGATGCAAGGGGATCTGAGTCTGGTTGACGCTCCCGCCGGGCAAGTCTGTTTTCGCATTACGCTCCCCGCAGCAGCACCGGAATAAACCAACCTATGAATCGATATCGGGGAACTATGTCCCATTTCCTGGCCTGGCGCCGTTCGCTCAACGGATGGTTGCTCTCAGGCATAGCTTGTCTGACGCTGGCGGGGTGTTCCGCCGGCTTCTCACCGCATACGGCGGAAGGTACCGCCGCCCCTGGACTGGCGCAGCATCAGGTGGCCGATTTTGTCGCGGTCGACTGCGCGGACATCTGGGCGCACAGCAGCGATGCCAGCGATAAAAATCCCCTCTACTGGCTGCGGGGAATTGATTGTGCCGATCGTCTGGCTCCGGTGCAGGCGCGGGCAGAGGCGAAGCGCCATACCGACGACAGCTGGCAGGACGCCTTCCGTCGCGGCATCCTGCTTGCTGATGCCAAAATTACTCCCGACGAGCGTCGCGACCTGGTGGCGCGTCTCGATACCTTCAGCCCGCAAATCGCCGTTCAGGTCCGCCCGCTGTATCAGCTCTGGCGCGACGGCCAGACCCGCCAGCTGCAGCTGGTGGAAGAGCGTGCCCGTTACGCGAAGCTTCAGCAGTCCAGCGATAGCGAACTGGAGACGCTGCGTCAGCAGGAGCAGGCGTTGCGCGAACAGCTGGAGCTGACCACCCGTAAGCTGGAGAACCTGACGGATATCGAACGCCAGCTCTCCAGCCGCAAGCCGGGCGGCAACTTCGGCAGTGAAAAAGTGCCGGAGGTGATCCATGACGATCCGTAAACCGGCGCGTTTGTTGCTGGTGGATGACGATCCGGGGCTGCTGAAGCTGCTGGGTATGCGCCTGGTCAGCGAAGGCTACAGCGTGGCCACCGCGGAGAGTGGGCCGGAAGCGCTGCGCGTGCTGGGACGTGAGAAAGTGGATCTGGTGATTAGCGATCTGCGGATGGATGAAATGGACGGCCTGCAGCTGTTCAGCGAGATCCAGAAGGGGCTGCCCGGCATGCCGGTGATTATTCTCACCGCCCATGGTTCGATTCCCGACGCCGTGGCCGCGACCCAGCAGGGAGTGTTCAGCTTCCTGACCAAGCCGGTCGATAAAGATGCCTTGTATAAAGCCATTGATGAGGCGTTAGAGCAGCGCTCGCCGGCCACCGACGAAGCCTGGCGCCAGGCGATTGTGACCCGCAGCCCGCTGATGCTACGCCTGCTTGAGCAGGCCGGGATGGTGGCGCAATCGGACGTCAGCGTGCTGATTAATGGCCAGAGCGGGACCGGGAAGGAGATCGTCGCTCAGGCGATCCATAACGCCAGCCCGCGTCATGATAAGCCGTTCGTGGCGATCAACTGCGGCGCGCTGCCGGAACAGCTGCTCGAGTCTGAGCTCTTCGGTCATGCGCGGGGCGCTTTTACCGGCGCGGTCAGTAACCGTGAAGGATTATTCCAGGCCGCTGAGGGCGGTACGCTGTTTCTCGACGAGATCGGCGATATGCCGGTTGCACTGCAGGTGAAGCTGCTGCGCGTCCTGCAGGAGCGTAAGGTGCGTCCGCTGGGCAGCAACCGCGATATCGAGATCAACGTGCGGATCATCTCCGCCACCCACCGCGACCTGCCGAAGGCGATGGCCCGCGGCGAGTTCCGCGAAGATCTGTTTTACCGCCTCAACGTAGTGAATCTGAAGATCCCACCGCTTTCCGAACGGGCTGAGGATATCCCGCTGCTGGCTAATCATTTGCTGCGCCAGTCCGCCGATCGCCATAAGCCGTTTGTGCGGGCGTTTTCCAGCGATGCGATGAAGCGGCTGATGGCCGCCAAGTGGCCGGGTAACGTGCGCCAGCTGGTGAACGTGATCGAGCAGTGTGTGGCCCTGACCTCATCGCCGGTGATCGGCGACGCGCTGGTGGAGCAGGCGCTGGAAGGAGAGAATACCGCGCTGCCGACCTTCGTGGAGGCGCGTAATCAGTTTGAGCTGAACTACCTGCGCAAGCTGCTGCAAATTACTAAAGGCAATGTCACCCACGCCGCGCGGATGGCAGGGCGCAACCGCACCGAATTCTATAAACTGCTGTCGCGCCATGAGCTCGACGCCAACGACTTTAAAGAGTAGCTCCGCAGCATAGCGCAAGTTATGATACGGTAAGCAACCGGTTACGCGACTAAGACAGGAACACCATGAAAAAGATTGATGCGATTATTAAACCTTTCAAACTGGATGACGTGCGTGAAGCGCTGGCCGAAGTCGGCATCACCGGGATGACGGTGACGGAAGTGAAGGGCTTTGGCCGCCAGAAAGGTCATACCGAGCTGTACCGCGGTGCGGAGTACATGGTGGATTTTCTGCCGAAGGTGAAAATTGAAATCGTGGTGACTGACGATATCGTCGATACCTGCGTCGATACCATCATCCGTACGGCGCAGACCGGTAAAATCGGCGACGGTAAAATCTTTGTCTTCGACGTCGCGCGGGTTATTCGTATCCGTACCGGTGAAGAAGACGACGCGGCGATTTAACTCTCGCCGCTCGCTGCAGTATTGCCGGGTGGCGCTGCGCTTACCCGGCCTACAAATCCCCGCGTCGTCGGGGCTTACAGCACCTTATGCGGGCCGAAACATTCGTAATGAATGTTGTCTTTATTGACCCCTAATTCTACCAGCTGCTTCGCTGCAAACTGCATAAACGCTACCGGGCCGCAGAGATAATACTGCATCTGCGGGTCGCGAATATTGTCCGCCACTGCCGCTAAATCCATCAAACCTTCGCTATCAAAACGTCCAGCCTGACGGTCGGCTTCGCTCGGGTTGCGATACCACACGTGAGAGGTAAACGCCGGCAGCGCCGCGCCAAGCGCACTCACTTCATCGGCAAAGGCGTGAACGTCGCCATTTTCTGCCGCATGGAACCAGTTCACCTGACCCTGATGACCGCTCTTCGCCAGCGAATCCAGCATCGCCAGCATCGGTGTTTGCCCGACGCCGCCGGAGAGCAGGGTGACCGGTGTCTGCGGTTCAACGTTAAGGAAGAAGTCCCCCGCCGGCGCGGCTAAATAGACCACATCGCCTTCGCTGGCATGGTTATGCAGCCAGCTGGAAACCTGACCGCCGTCCTCACGTTTTACCGCGATGCGGTAGCCTTTGCCGTCTGCTTTGCGGGTTAAAGAGTATTGACGAATTTCCTGATATTCGAAGCCTTCCGGTTTCAGCCAGATGGCCAGGTACTGCCCCGGCTGGTAATCGGCGACCGGCTGGCCGTCGACCGGCGCCAGTTCAAAGCTGGTGATGAGCTGGCTACGCGGGGTTTTCTTCACGATGCGGAACGCGCGGGTCCCTTCCCAGCCGCCGGTTTTACTGGCGTTTTGCTGATAAATCTCGGCTTCGCGGCCGATAAAGACGTTCGCCAGCACGCCGTAAGCTTTCCCCCAGGCATCAAGCACGTCCTGACCCGGGCTGAACATTTCATCGAGGGTCGCCAGCAGATGGCTGCCAACGATGTTGTACTGCTCCGGTTTGATCTGGAAGCTGGTGTGTTTCTGGGCGATTTTTTCCACCGCCGGCAGCAGGGCGGGCAGGTTATCGATATTGCTGGCGTAGGCGGCAATGGCGTTGAATAACGCTTCGCGCTGATCGCCGTTGCGCTGGTTGCTCATGTTGAAGATCTCTTTGAGCTCCGGATTATGCGCAAACATACGATCGTAGAAATGGGCGGTGAGCTTTGGGCCGGTCTCTACCAGCAGGGGGATGGTGGCTTTGACCGTGGCGATGGTTTGAGCGTCGAGCATAGCGTGCTTCCTTGTGTGTTATCTTATTGATGCATTTTAAATGCATCTTATAGAAATAACCCTGCTATGTAAATGGTTCTTTAACACTTAGCCCCGATGCCGTTACAACATGAAGAATTTGCATCACAAACCTGAAAAGAAATCCGTTGATAATGAGAGAGACGTTATTGCTCAAAGCCTTGTATCATGCGGAGCCAATCGTTTGCGTAAAATCCTTTGTCAAGACCTGTTATCACAGAATGATTAGGTTATACTGTGGGCCGTTGTCCAATCGGACCGCCTTTTTAGGCCGAAATTTTATTGTTAGCTGAGTCAGGAGATGCGGATGTTAAAGCGTGAAATGAACATTGCCGATTATGATGCCGAACTGTGGCAGGCTATGGAGCAGGAAAAAGTACGTCAGGAAGAGCACATCGAACTGATCGCCTCCGAAAACTACACCAGTCCGCGCGTCATGCAGGCGCAGGGTTCTCAGCTGACCAACAAATATGCTGAAGGGTATCCGGGCAAGCGTTACTACGGCGGTTGTGAATATGTCGACGTGGTTGAGCAACTGGCTATCGACCGCGCGAAAGAACTGTTCGGCGCTGACTATGCTAACGTCCAGCCGCACTCCGGCTCTCAGGCTAACTTTGCCGTCTACACCGCGCTGCTGCAGCCGGGTGATACCGTGCTCGGTATGAACCTGGCGCAGGGCGGCCACCTGACTCACGGCTCCCCGGTTAACTTCTCCGGCAAACTGTACAACATCATCCCTTACGGTATTGATGAGTCCGGTAAAATTGACTATGACGACATGGCGAAGCAGGCTCAGGAACACAAACCGAAGATGATCATCGGTGGTTTCTCGGCTTACTCCGGTATCGTTGACTGGGCAAAAATGCGTGAAATCGCCGACAGCATCGGCGCCTACCTGTTCGTCGATATGGCGCACGTGGCTGGCCTGATTGCCGCGGGTGTGTATCCGAACCCGGTTCCGCATGCTCACGTTGTGACCACCACCACCCACAAAACCCTGGCGGGTCCGCGCGGCGGCCTGATTCTGGCGAAAGGCGGTAGCGAAGAGCTGTACAAAAAACTGAACTCTGCCGTGTTCCCAAGCGCGCAGGGCGGCCCGCTGATGCACGTTATCGCGGCGAAAGCGGTGGCGCTGAAAGAAGCGATGGAGCCAGAGTTCAAAGTTTACCAGCAGCAGGTTGCGAAAAACGCGAAAGCGATGGTGGAAGTGTTCCTGAGCCGCGGTTATAAAGTGGTTTCTGGTGGGACTGAGAACCACCTGTTCCTGCTGGACCTGGTGGATAAAAACCTGACCGGTAAAGAAGCTGACGCCGCCCTGGGCCGCGCCAACATCACCGTGAACAAAAACAGCGTGCCGAACGATCCGAAGAGCCCGTTCGTGACTTCCGGTATCCGTATCGGTTCTCCGGCTGTGACTCGCCGCGGCTTTAAAGAAGCGGAAGTCAAAGAGCTGGCTGGCTGGATGTGTGACGTGCTGGACAATATCAATGACGAAGCCGTCATTGAACGTGTGAAAGGCAAAGTGCTGGATATCTGCGCACGTTTCCCGGTTTATGCGTAAGCGTTAACGTTGCAATAAAAAAGGCCGCGATTGCGGCCTTTTTTGTGTCTGCCGATTAGCGGCGGTCGAGCGAAATCGCGCCGGGGCCGGTAATCGCCAGCAGCAGAAAAGCGCCGGCAATACTGACGTTTTTCCAGAAATTAATCATGTTCGGCAATACCGCATCGCCGGTCATATCCCAGTAATGATGGCCAATCACCGCCGTACCCAGCGTATAAAAAATAAAGATGACCGCCAGCGGGCGGGTGAAAAAGCCCAGCACAATTAAGATCGCCGCAGGGACCTCCATAATCACAGCGATAATCGCCGCCAGCGTCGGCATTGGCGCGCCGGAGGCGGCCATGTACTGCACCGTGCCGCTAAAGCCCAACAGTTTCGGATAACCAAAAAGAATAAACAGGACCACCACGGCGATGCGGGCGATGAGCAGCAGCAAGGAGCGGGAAGCGCCAAAATCAAAATAGCGGAGTGTGTTCATAATCAGCTCGTTATGAGAGAAGTGTGATCTAAACGTAATACACAAATTTACGCTCCGCCACGTTCGTTTATGACTAAACCAACGTCTGCAACTGCTCCTCAACGTACAGATAACCTATCCCCATCAGCTGCTGGGCGCGGGTTAGCTGGCCAAAACCGATTTGGGTGGCGTGCGCTCGCGGCGTATCTCGGTGGTCAAAAGGGTTGAAGCCCGTTTGTTTGACGATATTTTCCAGCCATTGCTCACCAAAGGCGCAGCTACGTCCGTACAGCCAGATCTGATTAATATTTAATATATTCAGGAAATTATAGAGGCTTAAGCCAATAGCGTTGGCAGCGTTATCAACCCATGCGCGAATTTGCACATCTCCCTGTTCCCAGGCCGCAATGAGCGATGTCGTGGTGAGCTGCTCGGGTGAGAGCGTTGCTTCAGGCTGTGTTTTGAGCCACATTCGGGCCTGTTTTTTCAACGCACTGAGCGAGGCGACGGTTTCGAGGCAACCGTATCTTCCGCAGTCACAGGCTTTGCCGTCAGGATTGACAATCGTGTGCCCAATCTGCCCGCTGCCGTACAGGCTGCCACGATAGATATGATCGTTAATCACAAATGACGAGCCGATGCCGTAGTCGACGTTGATCACGCAAAAATCCGGCTGGGTACCCTGATGCTGCCACTTTTCCGCCAGCGCCAGCATCACGCAGTCATTATCCACCCGAACCTGCACGCCAAGCTGTTCCTCAAGCAGATACTTTATTTCAATCGGTGTTTTCCAGCGTGCCTGGGGCATGGTTTGTGAAACGCCGGTTATCGGATCAACTTGTCCGTGCACGCCAAGGGCGAGATTAATACTGTGCTGCGGGTAGCGGCGGTGGATATGCCGCCAGCATTCAACGATAGCGTCAAGCAGGGCTTGTGGGGTGGGGGCGTCGACTGGCAAATGCTGGTGGTTGTCCACTGCCAGCAGACGGGCGTCGGCAAGCTGATACTCAATGCTGGTCGGGGTGATATTCATGCACAGTGTCCAGGCGCCGTGTTCGGGGATCTGGTAGCTGCCGCTGTTCACGCCGCGTTTGCTCATGTGTTCCGTTGAGTGACTAATCAATCCTTCGCCCAGCAGCTCGGCGAGAATATTGCTCACTGCCGGAATGGAGAGTCCGGTGAGTTGAGAGAGCTGTGATTTACTGAGCTGCTTTTCCCGCCACAGATGGGAAAGAAAAATCGATTTATTGGCCTGCCGGACCCGGGCGTTATTAAAACCAGTACGCTGCATACACTTAACTCCCTTAACTATATTGCGTGAGCTTTGCGCATTTTAACAGCGAATTGGCGATATAGACTCCTCTCATAACATATTTTACTTCGTTTTGTTTAGTGGAGGCGTCATGTACGGTTCGGTTAAGGTCTGGCAGGAAACCATTTCATTACCAACGTGGACGACGGGGGCGGAAGATCCGAACCCTATGTTTCTGGAAAAACGTGTTTATCAAGGCTCCTCCGGCAGCGTCTATCCCTATGGCGTGATTGATACCCTGACCGGCGAATGTGAAATGCGCGATTATCACGCCGTGTGGATGGAGAATGATTTCATTCGGATCATGCTGCTACCGGAGCTTGGCGGCCGTATTCATCGGGCGTATGACAAAGTCAAACAACGTGATTTCGTCTATTACAATGAAGTGGTTAAGCCTGCCCTGGTCGGGCTGCTCGGGCCCTGGATCTCTGGCGGAATCGAGTTTAACTGGCCGCAACATCACCGGCCGACGACCTTTATGCCGGTCGATTTTTCTGTTCAGCAGGGAGAAAACGGCGCACAGACTGTATGGATGGGGGAAGCGGAGCCCATGCGCGGCTTGCAGGTTATGGCCGGGTTTACGCTCTATCCTGACCGGGCACTGATTGAGATCGCCGGTAAGGTCTTTAATGGTAACGCCACGCCGCGTCATTTCCTGTGGTGGGCAAACCCTGCAGTCAAAGGCGGCGATGCCCACCAGAGCGTATTCCCTCCCGATGTCACCGCGGTATTCGACCATGGTAAACGTGACGTTTCCGCTTTCCCCATTGCCACCGGCACCTATTACAAAGTGGACTATTCTGCGGGCGTTGATATCTCCCGCTATAAAAACGTTCCGGTACCGACCTCGTATATGGCGGAGAGGTCGGACTACGATTTTGTCGGCGCTTATCACCATGACGAGCGAGGTGGGTTACTGCATGTCGCGGATCACCATGTCTCTCCGGGGAAGAAACAGTGGAGCTGGGGCTACGGGGAATTTGGCCAGGCCTGGGACCGCAATCTGACCGATGAAAATGGCCCCTATATTGAGCTGATGACCGGTGTCTTCACCGATAACCAGCCTGACTTTACGTGGCTTGCGCCTTATGAAGAGAAGGTTTTTGTGCAAAATTTCCTTCCCTACAGCGAGTTAGGGATGGTGCAAAACGCCAATACGCAGCTGGCACTGAAGCTGGTTCGCGAGTCTGAGCAGCTGCAGCTTGGCGTTTATGCCATTGCTCCGCTGACACATATCGTGGTGGAACTCAGCGCTGACCATCAGCCATTGTACGAAACTCAGCTGACGCTGAAGCCCGGTGAGAGTTGGCTGCAGACGCTGCCGGAAAATGGCGCAGGGCGCTTAACCATCAAAGTGAAAACCGCCGAGAACCGGCTGCTGCTGGATTATCAGGAACATATTACCCGGCAGACGCCGCTGCCCGATCCCGCCATCGCGCCAGCGTTACCGGAAGCGATCCACAATGGCGACGAGCTCTATTTTATCGGCCAGCACCTTGAACAATACAATCACGCAAGCCGCTATGCCGGGGATTACTATCGCCGGGCGGTTGAGCTCGATCCGCAGGATTATCGCAATAATGTTGCCCTCGGTACTCTGGCGTTCAACTGCGCCGACTGGGCACTGGCGGAACAGTGTTCCCGCGCCGCGCTACAGCGCGCGCATCGTCTGAATAAGAACCCACGGGATGGCGAAGCCAGTATGCTGCTAGCCAGTACACTGGAAAGGCAGGGGGATGATGCAGGCGCCTGGGATCACTATTTCAAAGCCTCCTGGAGCGGTAACTGCCGTGACGCCGCCTGGTGGTCGCTGGCGCGGCTGGCGATGAAGCGCGGTGATGTCGCCGATGCGCTGGAAAAAGTTAATACCAGCCTGCGATTCAACGCCAGCAACCCACTGGCGATGGGGCTTAAAGCGCTGGCGTTAGCAAACCGCGGGCAGAAGCAAGCGGCGCTGGAGTCTGTTTTCGCCTCTCTTGAGCAATACCCGTTGAGCTACCCGCTGCACTGCGCGCGCTGGATGATTGAGCGGAGTGACGAAGCGCGAGAGACCCTGCTGCGCGTCACAGGGCGCAGAGGGATCAACGGCAGCCTGCTGGCGGGCTGGCTGCTCTCTATCGGACAGAAAATGGCGGCGAAAGAGGTGCTTGAGGTTCTGGATTGTCAGGAAGCGTTGCCGATGCTGTGGCGTGCGTCGTTAAGTGACGATGCCAATCAACGCCAACAGTTTGTTGCCGCCGCCGAGCGCTGTCATGCGCGCAACGTTCGTTTCCCTAACACGCTTGATGAAGTTCAGATGCTGCAAACGCTGGGCGACAGCGCTTTTGCCCGCTATCTGCTCGGTTGCTTCTGGTACAGCAAACGTCGCTATGAAGAGGCGGTGAGCTGCTGGCGCGAGACGCTCGAAAAATCTCCCGATTATGCGCCCGCGCATCGTCTGCTGGGCGTCTATGCGTGGAATAAACAACAGGATGCAACGCAGGCGCTGGCATATCTGCAGCGCGCCGTCGCGCTGGAACCCGAAAATGCGCGCTTCCTGTTTGAGCTCGATTTCCTGCAAAAGTTACTGGCTACGCCGGTCAATGAACGACTGACGACGCTGGCGGAGCGTAAAGCCGTGGTGCTGAAGCGGGACGATCTGACCGCTGAGCTGTTAAGCCTGTGGAACGCGTCCGGTCATTATGCCGATGCCGCCGCGATTCTGGATACGCGCGTATTCCATCCCTGGGAAGGGGGAGAAGGGAAAATTACCGGCCAGTATTTGCTGAATCAGCTTCATCGGGCTTTGCAGTTCATCGAACGTCAGGCGTTTAAGCCAGCCACGCTCTGTCTGAAAACAGCATTACGCTATCCCGATAACCTGGGGGAGGGACGACTGCCCGGGCAAACGGACAACGATATCTGGTGTTTGCTGGGCTATTGCGCTGAACAGACGGGGGATGCGCCGCAGGCAGCCGAATATTACCAGCTTGCCCTGCAAGGTGGCTCAACGCTGGACGCCGGGCGTTACTACAACGATCAGCCCGCAGATTACCTTTTCTGGCAGGGCATAGCGCTGCGTAAGCGCGGTAACCCGACTCAGGCCGAGCGGCACTTCCGCCATTTTATCGAGTGGGCTGGGCAGCATCGGGATGACGTTCCGCAAGCCGATTTTTTTGCCGTCTCTCTTCCGGACCTGGTGGTTCTCGACGTATCAGCGCAGCAACGACATCTGCAGCACTGTTTGTTTATTGAAGCGCTGGGACATCTGGGGCTGGGTCATTTATCTGCCTGCCAGCAGGCGATGCAGCAGCTTCTGCAAATGAACCCGGCTCATGATAAGGCGCATCTGATTCGCCACGCCCTGCAAAGCGGCATCTTTTCCTGAATCTGAAAGTGGCGGGCCAGGCCCGCCTGAACCCTACTGTTCCCTACGTTTCCCTTATAGAGGAATCATTATGAATAACGCGCAGACACACCTGAAAATGGGCTACGTCTGGACTATTTGTCTGGTCGCCGCCTGCGGTGGTTTACTGTTTGGCTATGACTGGGTGGTGATTGGCGGCGCTAAGCCATTTTATGAAGCCTGGTTTTCAATTACGGATCCGGCGCAGTCCGGCTGGGCGATGAGCTCGGCGCTGTTGGGCTGCATTTTCGGCGCATTAATTTCGGGATGGTGCGCCGATAAACTGGGGCGCAAACTGCCATTAATTCTTTCCGCTGTGCTGTTCAGCGCGTCGGCGTGGGGGACGGCGGTCGCCAGTCATTTTGACATGTTTGTGGTTTACCGCATTGTGGGCGGCGTGGGGATTGGTCTGGCATCCGCGCTCAGCCCGCTTTACATTGCCGAAGTCAGTCCGGCAGAGAAAAGAGGGCGCTTTGTGGCGGTCAATCAGCTCACCATCGTGATTGGCGTGCTGGCCGCTCAGCTTATCAACCTGATGATTGCTGAACCTGTGGAGACGGGGGCAACGCAGCAGATGATTGTGGAAACCTGGAACGGACAGATGGGGTGGCGCTGGATGTTCGGCGCGGAACTGGTTCCGGCGCTGGCGTTTCTGGTCCTGATGTTTTTTGTTCCCGAGTCGCCGCGCTGGCTCATGAAGGCCGGAAAACCGGAGCGTGCCCGGGCCGCGCTGGAGCGCATTGGTTCTGCCGACTATGCCGACCGGATCCTGCGTGAAATCGCGCATACCCTGGAAAAGGATAACAACAAAGTCTCCTACGGCGCGCTGTTGGCTCCGCAGGTGAAACCGATTGTGATCATTGGCATGGTGCTCGCTGTGTTCCAGCAGTGGTGTGGGATCAACGTCATCTTTAACTACGCGCAGGAGATTTTTGCCTCGGCGGGATTCGATATCAACAGCACGTTAAAATCGATCGTCGCCACGGGCGTCGTTAACCTGGTCTTTACCATTGCCGCACTGCCGCTGGTGGATAAAATCGGCCGCCGTAAATTAATGCTGCTCGGCGCTTCAGGATTGACGGTGATCTATGTCCTGATCGCCGGCGCTTACGCGATGGGCATGATGGGGTGGCCAGTACTGTTGCTGGTGCTGGCGGCGATTGCTATTTATGCGTTAACCCTGGCGCCGGTGACCTGGGTGCTGCTGGCGGAGATTTTCCCCAACCGCGTACGTGGACTCGCGATGTCTTTAGGTACCCTGGCGCTGTGGATTGCCTGTTTCCTGTTAACCTATACTTTCCCGCTGCTTAATGCCGGCCTGGGCGCGGCAGGCAGCTTCCTGCTGTACGGCGTCATTTGCGCTGCCGGCTACCTCTATATTCTGCGCAACGTGCCGGAAACGAAAGGTATCACCCTCGAAGCGCTGGAAGAGCAACTGGCGCAGCGTCACTCGGCCGGCCAGGCGATAAAGCAGGAGCAGACACGCTGATGGCGGAAGCGTTGATTCTGGAAAACGCGCATCTGCGGATGCGCATCTCCTCTCTGGGGGGCAAAGTGCAAAGTTTGTTCTCCCGGCAACATCAGGCTCCGGTGCTGTATGACAACCCTGCTGGCGGCATGTTTCCCATGCTGCCGTTGGCCAATCGCGTCGCCGGGAACCGTTTTACTCTCCATGGGCAGGAGATTGTCCTGCCTCACCACCATGCCGACGAGCATTTCTTTCTTCACGGTGATGGCTGGTTACAGCGCTGGAAGATTATTGAGCACGGCGCCGAGCATTGTGTGTTACAGCTGCGTCGGCAGCATGCCTGCGGTTTCGATTATCTGGCACAGCTCCGCTACCAGTTGCTGCGTAACCAACTGATAGCGTCGCTGACGCTTACCCACTGTGGGGAGGTCCCTGCGCTTTACGGCTGCGGCTTTCATCCCTTTTTCCCTTTTGATGAACGCAGCAAAGCCCAGTTCGAGGCCAGCGGCTACTGGCCGGAAGGGGAGAATCATTTACCTCTCAGCTGGCAAGGAAACTTGCCCGACTATGCCAATTTCAGTGTGGCGCAGTTCGGTGAAGATCGTTGGCTGAACGTGGGCTATTCCGGCTGGAGTGGGCGGGCGAGGGTGAGTAGTGATGTGATGAGTATCACAATTCTATCGCAAACTCCGTGGTTGATGCTCTTCAGAATGCAAGGTGAACCGTTCTTGTGCCTCGAGCCGCAAAGTCATCCGGTAAACGCCCATAACATGGATGGGCAGCCGGGGCTGCGAGTTTTGGGCGCAGGCGAGGTGCTGAATTTTTCGCTGAAAATCATCATCGAGGGGCATAAATAGCGAAATATCAGGAGACAGAGTATCTTGCGCCCACCGGGCTTTATCGCCAGACTGTCGCCACCATTCGGGAGGAAATCATGGTCTTGCACTCCACGCGCTGGCTGGCGCTCAGTTATTTCACCTACTTTTTTAGCTACGGTATTTTTCTGCCCTTCTGGAGCGTCTGGCTGGCAGGCAACGGATTAACGCCGGAAACCATCGGCCTGTTGCTTGGCGCCGGCCTGGTGGCCCGTTTTCTTGGGAGCCTGCTGATTGCCCCGCGGGTCAGCGATCCCTCCCGGCTCATTGCCGCGTTGCGCGTGCTGGCCCTGTTAACTTTGCTTTTCGCGCTGGCCTTCTGGGTCGGCAGTCACGTGGCATGGCTGCTGGCGGTCATCATCGGCTTCAACCTGTTCTTTTCGCCGCTGGTGCCGCTGACGGATGCCCTGGCCAATACCTGGCAAAAGCAGATCACCATGGACTATGGCCGGGTGCGGCTATGGGGCTCCATTGCCTTCGTTATTGGTTCGGCGCTGACTGGCAAGCTGGTGAGTCTGTTTGACTACCGGGCGATCCTGCTGATGTTGAGCCTGGGGACTGCCTCGATGCTGCTCGGTATGTTGCTTAAGCCGTCGGTGATGCCCCAGGGGGAGTCGCGCCAGCAGCAGGGGGCCGGACTGACGGCCTGGCTGACGCTGGTGCGCCAGAGCTGGCGCTTTCTCGCCTGCGTCTGTTTGCTGCAGGGGGCGCACGCCGCCTACTACGGCTTTAGCGCCATCTACTGGCAGCAGGCCGGCTATTCTGCCTCGGCGGTCGGTTATCTGTGGTCGTTAGGTGTGGTGGCGGAAGTGGTGATCTTCGCGTTGAGTAAAAAGGTGTTCCGCCGCTTCAGCGCGCGCGACCTGCTGCTGCTCTCCGCCGTCTGCGGACTGATCCGATGGACGCTAATGGGCTGGACCACGGCGCTGCCGGGACTCCTCCTTGCGCAGATCCTTCACTGCGGCACTTTCACGGTATGTCATCTGGCGGCGATGCGCTATATCGCCGCCCGTCAGGGCAGCGAAGTGATCCGCCTGCAGGCCGTCTACTCCGCGGTGGCGATGGGCGGGAGTATTGCCATCATGACCGTCTTCGCCGGTTTCCTCTATCAGCACCTGCACCAGGGCGTGTTCTGGGTGATGGCCCTGCTGACGATCCCGGCGCTGGTTATCCGGCCAAAAACAGTGGCGGCCTAGTCTTCGAGCATCGCGCAGATATGCTGCTGCTGGCGTTCAGTGAAGCAGTTTTCCGCGTGGATCAGCGGCGGCGAAAACAGTGGTAGCGCCGTCGCATAAGGGGTGACGATAAGCGTCACCCCTTTGGGCGCACCTTCTTTCTGAAAGCGCTCTACGCTCTGGTATTTGATATTCAGCGGCAGCAGCGTGAGTTCGCGCAGTTGCTGTTCCAGGGCCTCTTCTATAGCCGGGTTGTCATCGGTCAGCAACAGCACCTGCTTCTCGTGCAGATCGCTTTTCTGCATCAGCCAGGCGCCAAAGATCACCGCGATTAAGCCAGTCTCTTCCTCATTAAAACGGATATGCCAGGCCTCCTCGAATTCGCTCAATGCCGCCTGGGTAGTGCGCAGTAAGCGAGGATAGAGTCGGCTCACTTCCTCCGTGAGCGTGCTGTCGATGCCGATGGCAAACACGCTGCGGATCAACGCCTGCGATAAATGAATATAGAGTTGATCGCTGAGCCCCTGCTCATCACTGAATGCCCTGCCGGCGATGACCTGGAAGCGGTGGATCAGGCCGGAGATAGCCAGCCGCAGGCGGCGATCGTGCGGGTGACCGTCGCGGACCGGGTCGGGGGTTTTGAGCAACATAAACAGCAGCGAGAGGAAGAAGGGCTCCCCAACATGCGGCGGAGCGCCGACCCGACGCTGCCAGTGGCGGACAATCTCCTGCGCCAGGGTAAACTCGGCGGCGGTCTGGGCCCAGCGCTGCTGTTCATCATTGAAGTCGGGAGAGTATCCCCGGTGATGCTCGAGCAGACAGTACTGCAGATACAGGCGCAGAAACTGGACATCGCGGCAGTCAAACTGACGATTGAGTGTCCGCGCGCAGCGGTTCACCAGCGCCTGCAGGTTGGTATCATCGTATAAGGTGCGGGCAATGCCTTCCTGTTTAAGCTGCGTTTTCAGGGCCGGAGTAAAATGATGGTTAACGAATTGGGGGCAGAGGCGCAGCCCCCGCCGCAGCGCATGCAGCAGGCATAAACGTTGGTCGAGCGCGGCGCCTTCAATCCGATAGCTGCCGTCCACCTGTGACCGGAGAGTCAAACGGTGGTAACGCTGAATTTCGCGTCCGGTCTCCTCAATATCCTGCCGGGCCGTGGACTCATCAACGAGGTTGATCCTGCCAAGCCGTTCAGTCGTCACCGACTGCCCGGGCAGATAAAACATCAGGAGCACCTGGCTACGGCGCTGTGGACTGGAAAGCGCAGATGGTGGTTCAATGACGGTCATCATCTGGTAAGTTCCAGTTAGGGTTTTCGCTAAGAATAGACAATGGCAGAGGCGGAGGCAGGGCGAAACGTCCGCTTTAGCTCAGGATTGCTGGTGAAGTTCACAGAATTTTTCACGTGAGGAACAGATGAACAGAGTGAAACAATGCACCAGCGCGGCGTTTTTCATGGTTTTATCATTTTCAGCCGCCGCGCATCCGCATAGCTTCATTAGTTTGCAGAGCGAGCCGGTGGTCAAAGACGGTCTGCTGAGTGGGTTTAAAATGCGCTGGACCATGGATGAAATTACCTCATCGGATCTGCTCTATGATGCCGGTAACGCCAAACCGGGCAGCGAAGTATGGAAAAAGCTGGCGGCGGAGGTGATGGCCAACGTGCTCGGCCAGCACTATTTCAGCGAGCTGTGGCACAACGGCCAGCGGGTGAAATTTGAAAATCGTCCCGACGGCTATGGCCTCGAGCGTGACGGACTGCAGGCGGTACTGACCTTTACGTTGCCGCTGGCGACGCCGCAACCTGTTGCCGGGCAGACGTTTACCTTTTCCACTTTCGACCCGACCTACTACGTCGACATGTTTTATGACAAGGATAGCGATTTTTTCCTGCCCGCCGCGCTGCGAGCCGCCTGTAAGGCAACGGTGATGACGCCAAAACCGAACGACAAAATGCTCTCGTACGCTCAGTCGCTGGATAAAGCGGATGCGCCGCCGGAGGATATGGCGCTGGGCAGCTATTTTGCTCAGAAGGTGACCCTGACATGTCAGTAATTTTCACCCCGCGCGCGCGCTCCTCGCGCTGGAAAGCGCTGTGGCCGCTGGCGCTGTTGCTGGCTGTGAGCATCATCGGCGGCATGTGGCTATGGCGGGCGTGGCCGCAGGTGCTGATGCAGAGCGCGGTCTGGCAGCGCTCGTTGAATCTGGAACTCAGCCGCCTGCTGCAGGCGGTGGCGGAGAACCCGGCGGCGGCAGGGCTGTCGCTGCTCGGGTTCAGTTTCGTTTATGGTGTGCTGCATGCCTTAGGGCCCGGCCATGGCAAAATTGTCATTACTACCTGGCTCGCCACCCATCCCTCGAAGCTGAAATCGAGCATTAACCTGACGCTGGCCGCCTCTTTATTACAGGGGCTGGTGGCCATCGCGCTGGTGGTCGTGGTGCTGGCGCTGCTGCAGCTGCCGGCGCGCCAGCTGCATCTCAGCAGTTTCTGGCTGGAGAAGGGCAGCTATCTGCTGGTTGGCGCATTAGGCTTGCTGCTGTGCTGGCGGGCGTTGAAAAAGCTGTATCGGCTGCTGAGCCGGCCAAGGTTTACCGCTTTTACCCCGCATCATGTGCATCATGACCACTGCGGTTGCGGCCACCAGCATCTTCCCGCGCCGGAACAACTTCAGAGCGGCGACGACTGGCGGGCACGCGCCGCGATCGTCCTGTCGATGGGCATGCGTCCCTGTTCTGGGGCGATCATGGTTCTGCTGTTCAGCAAGGTGATCGGGGTGTTCAGTTGGGGAATGGCGGCGGCGCTGGCGATGGCGGCGGGAACCTCATTAACCATCACCGCGCTGGCGTTGCTGGTGCACAGTTTTCGCCAGCTGGCAGTGAAGCTGGGTCAGCATCAGGCGCCGCCGCTGTGGCGCCAGGTGGGCTGGCTGACGCTGGCGCTGGCCGGCGGCGTGATTTTGCTGGCGGCGGCAGGGGTAATGTGGTTCAGCGCGGTCCCGGCCGGCGGTGGGATCCGCCCGTTTTAGCCCGGCGCCGGGCGCAAATCCGAAAGTGGGCGCCAGCGCTTGCCGCTGGCGAAGCGATGCTCTAGTTTTCCGCATTTCGGCGGATGACAAGGAGTCGCTATGGCCGCAAATATCGTTTCTCCCGCGCAGAGCGGGCGGTTTTATTATGGCTGCGCCGGTGTCGCCGGGCTGCTGGCGGGGCTGGCGATCGTCTTTTGGTTTCCGGTGCTGGCCAGCTGGTGGCCGTCAGGTCTGGTGCGCGTCTATCACGCCATGTCGTACGTCATGGGATTCGGGGTGTCGCACATCGGGGATATCCCGCTGGTGGCCTACGCCACCTTAACGCTGTCGGGTTTCGTCATGGCCTTTTGCCATCCCGGGCACAGTAAACTGCCCGTCGTTGCCTGGGCCGTGCATAATCAGCCCTCGCCGCGGGAAATGGTCGACTGGATCCTGCGCAGCTGGATATTGCAGTTCGGTTTCCTGGTGATCATTTTCTGGCGTTTTGCTTTCATGGGGAAGCTGACCAGTTATCGGCTGATGCAGATCGTGGGCATCTTTAACGACGTCTGCTATCTGGCCACGCTGGTGCTGGCTGGAATACTGCTGCGCGATAGCTGGCGCGGCTTTAAAGGCGTTTCCGCATCGGCAAGCAATATTCGCATTCCGCTGATCTTTGCCCTGAGCTTTTATCTGCCGTTTCAATTGGTGTGGATTTTACTCAGTGCGCAACAGTTCGAGTTGCCGCTGTGGGGATGGCTGCTGCTGATCCCGGCGATGGTCGGCGTGCTGTTAGCCCGCCTGGCGACGGTGGGAATAGCGCTGTGCCTCCGGCACTGGCTGGGGCCGCAGGGCTGCCTGCGCTGGCGCGGACCGCTGGCCTTGTTTAGCGGCCTGACGGTGCTGTGCATCGGCGGCAATGCGGTGATTCGCCAGATCCTCAACATGATAAAATGACATAAAAAAAGGAAGCCGCGGCTTCCTTTTTGACATCAGTAAGAGATTAACGCTTCAGCGCATCGCTCAGATGCTCACGCATATTCGCCAGCATCGCTTTCACCACGCGCGGGTTACCGGCAACGATGTTGCCCGTCAGCAGGTAGTTATGGCCACCGGTGAAGTCGCAAACGATAGCGCCTGCTTCACGAGCGATCAGCTCGCCTGCGGCGAAATCCCATGGTTTCAGGGCGATTTCAAAGTAACCATCAACGCGGCCAGCGGCAACGTAGGCCAGATCCAGCGCGGCGGAGCCGGTGCGACGGAAGTCGGCGCACTCGGTAAACAGGTTGCCAAGAATATTCATGTAAGTGGTCGCGTGCTGCTTCGCTTTGAACGGGAAGCCGGTAGCGATGATGGTGCCGTCGAGGTCGCGAGCGTTGCTGCCGCGCAGACGGTAGCCGTTCAGCTGCGCGCCCTGGCCACGGGTCGCGGTGAACAGTTCGTTACGCATGGGATCGTAAACCACCGCGACTTCAGTACGGCCTTTGATGCGTACGGCGATGGAAACAGAGAAGTGCGGCAGACGTTTAACGAAGTTGGTGGTGCCATCCAGTGGATCGATAACCCATTGAACATCCTGATCTTCACCAGCGTGTTCACCGCTTTCTTCGGTGATAATGGTGTGCTGCGGGTAAGATTTGCGAATGGTTTCGATAATAATCGCTTCGGCGGCTTTATCGACGTTGGTCACAAAATCATTGCTGCCTTTCTGGCTGGTTTCTACGGTGTCTGGCGTTTCGTAGTGCTTGGCAATTAAATTACCCGCCTTGCGCGCTGCGCGCACGGCGATGTTCAGCATCGGATGCATCGGTCTCTCTCACTGGATGTTAAAGAACGGGAAAAAACGGCGCATATAATAACAGCGAAATCTGCTTATGTCTCCGTTTTATGGTAGCATGCCCGAATAATCTTTAGCCGAAGAACCATAATGCTGCAAAATATTCGAATCGTACTGGTAGAAACCTCCCACACCGGCAATATGGGCTCTGTAGCCCGCGCGATGAAAACCATGGGCTTAACTAACCTGTGGCTGGTCAACCCGCTGGTCAAACCCGACTCACAGGCGATAGCCCTCGCCGCGGGCGCCAGCGATGTGATCGGCAATGCGCAGATCGTCGATACCCTTGATGAAGCCCTGGCGGGCTGCAGCCTGGTGGTGGGTACCAGCGCGCGCTCCCGCACACTGCCGTGGCCAATGCTCGATCCGCGCGAATGCGGCCTGAAAAGCGTCGCCGAGGGGCAGCATGCGCCGGTGGCGCTGGTCTTTGGCCGCGAACGCGTTGGCCTGACCAACGAAGAGCTGCAGAAGTGCCACTACCACGTGGCGATCGCCGCGAACCCGGAGTACAGCTCGTTGAACCTGGCGATGGCGGTGCAGGTTATCGCTTATGAAGTGCGGATGGCCTGGCTGGCGACGCAGGAGCAGGCGCAGCCGGCGGTTGACCATGAAGAGGCGCCGTACCCGCTGGTGGACGATCTGGAGCGTTTCTACGGCCATCTTGAGCAGACGCTGCTGGCGACGGGCTTCATCCGCCCGAATCATCCGGGGCAGGTGATGAACAAGCTGCGTCGTCTGTTCACCCGCGCGCGTCCGGAAAGCCAGGAGCTGAACATCCTGCGCGGGATGCTGGCGTCTATTGAGCAGCAGAATAAAGGTAAGTAAGCGCGTTAACGCCGGATGGCGCTTCGCTTATCCGGCCTACGAATCTACATCGCTGTTGTAGCCCGGGAGCGGCTCTAAATCAATAACGGCACGGAAAGCCAAATACCTGACTAAAACAGTCAAGTAAATAGTTGACCAAATTACTCGGGAATGTCAGACTTGCCCCTGCTATGCAATACCCATATTAATAAAAAGCCCGGCCAGGGGCGAGTTTGAGGTTAAGTAAGACATGAGACTGACATCTAAAGGGCGTTATGCCGTGACCGCGATGCTTGACGTTGCGCTCAACTCTGAAACGGGCCCGGTACCGTTGGCAGATATTTCAGAGCGTCAGGGAATTTCGCTTTCCTATCTGGAACAGCTGTTCTCTCGCCTGCGTAAAAATGGCCTGGTTTCCAGCGTTCGTGGTCCAGGTGGTGGTTATCTGTTAGGTAAAGATGCCAGCAGCATCGCCGTTGGCGAAGTGATCAGCGCGGTAGACGAATCCGTTGACGCGACCCGTTGCCAGGGCAAAGGCGGCTGTCAGGGCGGCGATAAATGCCTGACTCACGCGCTGTGGCGCGATTTGAGCGAACGCCTGACCGGCTTCCTGAACAATATCACCCTGGGTGAACTGGTGAATAACCAGGAAATCCTTGATGTGTCCGGTCGTCAGCATCAGCACGAAACCCAGCGCAATGCGCGCACCCAGGACGCGATCGACGTTAAACTGCGCGCCTGAGTGACCCGTCCCGTTTCGGACTGCCGCTGACAGGGCGAGGCAGCACGAAACGGTCGGGACAACGATTATAAAGAGCTTTCAGAATCAGGCCGGGATGCTCCAACATTCCGTGTACTCGGTCGTACATCAAGCCGGTTGCCTGATTCCTTGCATTGAGTGATGTACGGAGTTTAAGAGCAATGAAATTACCGATTTATCTCGATTACTCCGCAACCACGCCGGTGGACCCGCGTGTTGCCGAGAAAATGATGCAGTTCCTGACCATGGACGGGACCTTTGGTAACCCGGCCTCCCGTTCCCACCGTTTTGGCTGGCAGGCTGAAGAGGCGGTTGATATCGCCCGCAATCAGATTGCCGAGCTGGTCGGTGCCGACCCGCGCGAAATCGTCTTTACCTCTGGTGCGACGGAATCCGACAACCTGGCGATCAAGGGTGCAGCCAACTTTTATCAGAAAAAAGGCAAGCACATCATCACCAGCAAAACCGAGCATAAAGCGGTTCTGGATACCTGCCGTCAGCTGGAGCGCGAAGGCTTCGAAGTGACCTACCTGGCGCCGCAGCGCAACGGGATTATCGATCTGAAAGAGCTGGAAGCGGCGATGCGTGACGACACCATCCTGGTTTCCATCATGCATGTGAATAACGAAATCGGCGTGGTGCAGGATATCGCTACCATCGGCGAGATGTGTCGCGCCCGCGGTATCATTTACCACGTAGACGCCACCCAGAGCGTGGGCAAGCTGCCTATCGATCTGAGCCAGTTGAAAGTGGACCTGATGTCCTTCTCCGGCCACAAAATCTACGGTCCGAAAGGCATTGGCGCGCTGTATGTTCGCCGTAAGCCGCGTATTCGTATCGAAGCGCAAATCCACGGCGGCGGCCACGAGCGCGGTATGCGTTCTGGTACTCTGCCTGTTCACCAGATCGTCGGCATGGGTGAAGCTTACCGTATCGCCAAAGAAGAGATGGAAAGCGAAATGGCGCGTCTGCGCACCCTGCGCAACCGTCTGTGGAACGGCGTGAAGGATATGGAAGAAGTTTATCTGAACGGCGACCTCGAGCAGGGCGCGCCGAACATTCTTAACGTCAGCTTCAACTACGTTGAAGGTGAGTCGCTGATTATGGCGCTGAAAGACCTGGCGGTTTCCTCCGGTTCAGCCTGTACTTCCGCGAGCCTTGAGCCATCCTACGTGCTGCGCGCGTTAGGTATGACTGATGAACTGGCGCACAGTTCTATTCGTTTCTCTTTAGGTCGTTTCACTACCGAAGAAGAGATTGACTACACCATCAATCTGGTTCGCAACTCCATCGGCCGTCTGCGCGACCTTTCTCCGCTGTGGGAAATGTTCAAGCAGGGCGTGGATCTGAACAGTATTGAATGGTCACATCACTAATTCGGCACCGATAAGGAGAATTCAACATGGCATACAGCGAAAAAGTCATCGATCATTACGAAAACCCGCGCAACGTCGGCTCTTTTGACAACAGCGACGAGAACGTCGGCAGCGGCATGGTCGGTGCGCCGGCCTGTGGCGACGTGATGAAGTTGCAGATTAAAGTCAACAATGAAGGTATCATTGAAGACGCGCGCTTCAAGACCTACGGCTGTGGTTCCGCCATCGCTTCCAGCTCCCTGGTCACCGAGTGGGTGAAGGGCAAATCCCTGGACGAAGCGCAGGCGATCAAGAACACCGATATCGCCGATGAACTGGAACTGCCGCCGGTGAAAATTCACTGCTCTATTCTGGCGGAAGACGCGATTAAAGCCGCGATTGCGGATTACAAAAGCAAACGTGAAGCAAAATAATTAGTTGAGGTTTTGTTATGTCGATTACTCTTAGCGACAGTGCTGCAGCGCGAGTCAATGCCTTTCTGGCGAACCGCGGTAAAGGGTTTGGCCTGCGCCTGGGCGTGAGAACCTCCGGCTGCTCGGGTATGGCCTATGTACTGGAGTTTGTTGACGAGCCGGCGGCTGAAGACACCGTGTTTGAAGACAAAGGCGTGAAGGTCGTGATCGACGGCAAAAGTCTGCAATTCCTCGACGGCACTCAGCTGGACTTCGTCAAAGAAGGCCTCAACGAAGGGTTCAAGTTCACCAACCCTAACGTCAAAGATGAGTGCGGCTGCGGCGAAAGCTTTAACGTATAATCGGTCATCCCCAACCCCACCGCGGTCACGCCGCGCGTGGGGTTTTAATTTAGATGCATGACCCTGAGGTTACTATGGACTATTTCACCCTCTTCGGGTTACCAGCCAGCTATACCCTCTCGCTTGAACAACTGGCTGTCCGGTATCAGGATCTGCAGCGCCAGTACCATCCGGATAAATTTGCCAGCGCGCCTGCTGCGGAACAGCTGGTAGCGGTTCAGCACTCCGCCACCATTAACCAGGCCTGGCAAACTCTGCGCCATCCGCTGACCCGAGCGGAATATCTCCTTTCGCTGCACGGCTTCGACCTCGCCAGCGAGCAACATACCGTCCGCGATACCGCGTTCCTGATGGAACAGCTGGAACTGCGTGAAGAGCTCGATGAGATCGGTAAGGCGAAAGACGATGTGCGGCTGGAAGACTTTATCAAACGAGTGAAAGCGCTGTTTGATACCCGCCATCAACTGATGGTTGAACAATTGCATAATGAGAGCTGGGAGGCGGCGGCGGACACGGTACGTAAGCTCCGTTTTCTCGATAAACTGCGCAGCAGTGCTGAAGAACTCGAAGAAAAACTGCTCGATTTTTAATTTTCGGAAGCAATTATGGCCTTATTACAAATTAGTGAGCCCGGCCTGAGCGCCGCGCCGCACCAGCGTCGTCTGGCGGCCGGCATAGACCTGGGCACCACCAATTCTCTGGTGGCTACCGTGCGTAGCGGCCAGGCCGAAACTCTGCCCGATCATCAAGGTCGCTATCTGCTGCCGTCGGTGGTGAACTACCACGCCTCGGGACTGACCGTCGGCTATGAAGCCCGGCTGAATGCCGCCCAGGATCCGGTGAACACCATCAGCTCGGTGAAGCGAATGATGGGGCGCTCCCTCGCCGATATTCAAAACCGCTATCCGCATCTGCCGTATCAGCTGCAGGCCAGTGAAAACGGTCTGCCGATGATCCAGACCGCCGGCGGCCTGCTGAACCCGATTCGCGTCTCCGCCGATATCCTCAAAGCGCTGGCCGCCCGGGCGACCGAAGCGCTGGGCGGCGAACTTGATGGCGTGGTGATTACCGTTCCCGCTTACTTCGATGATGCTCAGCGTCAGGGGACCAAAGACGCGGCGCGTCTGGCGGGGCTGCACGTGCTGCGCCTGCTCAATGAGCCGACCGCGGCGGCTATCGCCTACGGCCTCGATTCCGGTCAGGAAGGGGTGATTGCGGTCTATGATCTCGGCGGCGGCACCTTTGATATCTCTATTCTGCGCTTAAGCCGCGGGGTGTTTGAAGTACTGGCCACCGGCGGTGATTCTGCTCTCGGCGGCGATGATTTTGACCATCTGCTGGCGGACTACCTGCGCGAGCAGGCGGGCTTCAGCGACCGCAGCGATAACCGCCTGCAGCGCGAGCTGCTGGATGCCGCCATCGCGGCGAAAATCGCCCTCAGCGATGCTGAGGTGGCGCACGTCGAGGTTGGCGGCTGGCAGGGCGATATCACCCGTAGCCAGTTTAACGATCTGATTGCCTCCCTGGTAAAACGTACTTTACTGGCCTGCCGTCGTGCGCTGAAAGACGCCGGCGTTGAGGCGCAAGAGGTACTGGAAGTGGTGATGGTCGGTGGTTCCACTCGCGTGCCGCTGGTGCGCGAACGCGTTGGCGAATTCTTTGGCCGCACCCCGCTGACCTCCATCGACCCGGACAAAGTCGTCGCCATCGGCGCGGCGATTCAGGCGGATATTCTGGTCGGCAACAAGCCGGACAGCGAACTGCTGCTGCTCGACGTTATCCCGTTGTCGTTAGGGCTGGAAACGATGGGCGGGCTGGTGGAGAAAGTCATCCCGCGTAATACCACTATTCCGGTGGCCCGCGCGCAGGAGTTTACCACCTTCAAAGATGGTCAGACGGCAATGTCCATTCATGTGATGCAGGGCGAGCGTGAGCTGGTGCAGGATTGCCGCTCGCTGGCGCGTTTTGCGCTGCGCGGTATCCCGGCGCTGCCGGCGGGCGGGGCGCATATTCGCGTCACCTTCCAGGTCGATGCCGACGGTTTGCTGAGCGTCACGGCGATGGAAAAATCGACCGGCGTGGAAGCCTCTATCCAGGTGAAACCGTCTTACGGTCTGACTGATGGCGAAATCGCCACCATGATCAAAGATTCGATGAGCTATGCCGAACAGGATGTCCAGGCGCGTATGCTGGCTGAGCAGAAAGTGGAAGCCGCCCGCGTTCTGGAAAGCCTGGTCAGCGCGCTGGCCGCCGATGCCGCGCTGTTAAGCGCCGCGGAGCGTCAGGCTATCGATGCCGCCGCGGAGCAAGTGCGCGCCGCTGCGGCAGGCGACGATGCCGACGCCATTAAAGAAGCGATTAAAAATATCGACACACAAACCCAGGAATTCGCCGCCCGCCGTATGGATCAGTCGGTCCGTATCGCGCTGAAAGGCCAATCCGTGGACGAGGTTTAAAATGCCAAAAATTGTATTTCTGCCGCACCAGGACCTGTGTCCGGATGGCATCGTTGTGGAAGCTGAGACCGGTGAAACCATTCTGGATGCGGCGCTGCGTAGCGGCATCGAGATTGAACACGCCTGCGAAAAATCCTGTGCCTGCACCACCTGCCACTGCATTGTGCGTGAAGGCTTTGACTCGCTGGCGGAAAGTACCGAAGATGAAGATGATATGCTGGATAAAGCCTGGGGACTGGAACCTGACAGCCGCCTGAGCTGCCAGGCGCGCGTCACCGACGAAGATCTGGTCGTTGAGATCCCGCGTTACACCATCAACCACGCACGCGAGCACTAATATGGCACTGAAATGGACCGACAGTCGTGAAATCGGCGAAGCCTTGTACGACGCTTACCCGGATCTCGACCCGAAAACCGTTCGCTTTACCGACATGCATCAGTGGATTTGCGATCTGGAAGAGTTTGATGACGACCCAAACGCATCCAATGAAAAAATTCTCGAGGCGATTCTGCTAGTCTGGTTAGACGAAGCCGAATAATTTTCGCGTCATGATTTATGCGGCAGTTTAAGTCGGATGAATCATCGAGTGAGAGAACTTTACGGGCTGCCATACGGTGGCCCGTTTGCTAAGAAGGATAATGATAATGACCGAAGCCATGAAGATTACGCTTTCTACTCAGCCAGCCGATGCGCGCTGGGGAGAAAAGGCGTCTTACAGCATTAATAACGACGGCATCGCCCTGCACCTCAACGGCAAAGACGACCTGGGCCTGATTCAGCGTGCGGCGCGTAAAATTGACGGTATGGGCATTAAACATGTCGCGTTAAGCGGCGAAGGCTGGGACACCGATCGTGCCTGGGCGTTCTGGGCCGGCTACAAAGGGCCGAAGGGGAAGCGCCAGGTCGAATGGCCGACGCTGGACGATGCGCAGCGTAGCGAGCTGGACAACCGTCTGACCATTATTGACTGGGTGCGCGACACCATCAATGCCCCGGCGGAAGAGCTGGGTCCTGAGCAGTTGGCGCAGCGCGCCGTCGACCTGCTGTGCAGTGTGGCGGGCGAGAAGATGAGCTATCGCATCACCAAAGGTGAAGATCTGCGTGAGCAGGGCTATCTTGGTCTGCACACCGTGGGCCGCGGCTCCGAGCGTCCGCCGGTCCTGCTTGCGCTGGACTATAACCCAACCGGCGATAAAGAAGCCCCGGTATACGCCTGCCTGGTGGGCAAAGGCATTACTTTTGATTCCGGCGGCTATAGCATCAAACAGAGCGCCTTTATGGATTCAATGAAATCCGATATGGGCGGCGCGGCGACCATCACCGGCGCGCTGGCTTTTGCCATTTCTCGCGGGCTGAACAAGCGCGTGAAGCTCTACCTGTGCTGCGCCGACAACCTGATCAGCGGTAACGCCTTTAAACTCGGCGATATTATTCATTATCGTAACGGCAAAACCGTTGAAGTGATGAACACTGACGCCGAAGGCCGCCTGGTGCTGGCGGATGGCCTGATTGACGCTTCGGCGCAGAAGCCGCAGCTGATCATCGATGCCGCCACCCTGACCGGCGCGGCGAAAACTGCCCTGGGTAATGACTACCATGCGCTGTTTAGCTTTGACGATGCGCTGGCGAATCGCCTGCTGGCGAGCGCGCAGGCGGAAAACGAAGCCTTCTGGCGTCTGCCGCTGGCCGAGTTCCACCGTAATCAGCTGCCGTCGAACTTCGCAGAACTGAACAATACCGGCAGCGCGGCCTATCCGGCTGGCGCCAGTACCGCGGCGGGCTTCCTGTCCCACTTCGTGGAAAACTACCATCAGGGCTGGCTGCATATCGACTGTTCGGCAACCTATCGTAAATCTGCCGTTGAGCAGTGGTCGGCGGGCGCGACGGGTCTTGGCGTACGTACCATTGCTAACCTGCTGACGGCCGAGTAACGGCTTTGCCGGGTGGCGCTACGCTTACCCGGACTGGAAACTCGTATGCCCGCGTGGACGTAGCACCGCCGGGCAATTCATTGTGAAGTAGCCAAACTATGTCTGATACGAAAAATGAATTAGAAACCCTGCTGGAAAAAGCGGCGACCGAGCCCGCCCACCGTCCGGCATTTTTCAGCGCGCTGCTTGAGGCGACCGTCTGGGTACCGGGCAGTGCAGCCGATGGTGAGCAGATTGTCGAAGACAGCGCGCTGGATCTGCAGCACTGGGAAAAAGATGACGGCAGCTCGGTGATCCCGTTCTTTACCTCGCTGGAGGCGCTGCAGCAGGCGGTGGAAGACGAACAAGCTTTCGTGATGATGCCGGCCCGCACACTGATGGCGATGACACTGGGCGAATCGCTGTTCCTCAACCCGAAGCTGCCGAGCGGCAAAGAGTTCACCCCGCGGGAGATCAGCCATCTGCTCGGTGAAGAGGGCAGCCCGCTCAGTACCCAGACAGTACTGGAAGGCGGCGAAGCGCTGTTATTGTCTGAAGTCGCCGACCCGCCGGCGCAGATGGTGGATTCCCTGACCACGTTGTTTAAAACGCTGAAGATCGTCAAGCGGGCGTTCCTGTGCTCGATTAAAGAGCGTGTCGACGCACCGGCCAACTTGCTGATCGGCATTGAAGCTGAAGGGGATATTGAATCCGTTATTCAGACCACCGGCAGCGTGGCCACCGATACCTTGCCAGGCGATGAACCTATCGATATTTGCCAGGTGGTAGAAGGCGAGAAGGGCATCAGCCATTTTATGATTGCCCATATCACGCCGTTCTATGAAAAGCGCTGGGGCAGCTTCCTGCGCGATTTCAAACAAAACCGCATTATCTGACAGCGGGGGCGGCTGCCCCCGCTGTTTCTTTATGCTTCCAGTGTGAGGCCGAAAATCGGCTTTGCCAGGGTTAATGCAGCGCAGCAAAGATCCGCGGATAGGCTGACACCATGTTATAGAGGAGAAATCCCGTCACACACAGCGTGACAATGCCGTTGAAGAGCGCCATATCCCCACGCCATGCCCGACATCTCTCCTCGCCCAGCAAAGAACGTAGCGCTGCCACCAGCCCGCCGACCAGCATAAACGCCAGTAACACCCCTGCCATTTGCGCGATAACAATGTACCAGCCCAGCGGTGTATTCACGCCCCGGGCGCTCATCAGCGCGATCTGCGCTGGCAAAATCGTCTGGAACCCCAGAGTGAGTATCACGAGGAGACGCAGATCCGCCAGCGGAGCGTCAAACGTGCGGGCCAGACGCCGGGCGTCACGCAGGAGCAGCACCCCTGACGCCACCGCCGCGGCAACGCTGACGTGCTGGAGAATAAAAATATATAACGCCAGGGTTCCGGATCCGACCCGGGACAAAAAGAACAGATTGCAAAAGACGATGATCAGCAGGCCAAATTTTATGCCCCAGGCACGGAGTACCTCGCCGGGCCAGCGCCGGCTTGACGCAGGGTTATGCATCATCCACGCGGCAAGGGTCGATTTTCCGTAGCCGGGCGCGAGCAGCACCATCAGAAAACCCAGCAGCGCCTGATGGCCATAGGTGATCAACGGGACCTCTTCCAGAGTGACCCCGAGAAACTGGGTATACACGGAGACCGGCGCAGGAATCACGCTTAACCATGTTCGGTTCCATTGCGGCCAAAAATAAAGGATCGCGCCGCCTGCCAGCAGGCCAGCTATGCCTCCCAGCCAGGGAAGGCGCGGCGAATAAGCAGAATGTGGGTTGGAGACTAATGCCATTTTCACTCCTTGTGGTGACATCAGATTGGGACGGACTGGATGCGCTATCAGCCCTGAGGAATTCCGTACCGGTGCTCTGCCTCCTCATCAGGCAAAGCGAATACGGCAGGTACAAACCCTGCGGCAGCACAGAGTAACCGGTTTATCGAGAAGCAGAAGGAAGGGGGAGGGAAAATCAGAAATTATTTAGTGACCGCGGGAGGGAACCGCCCGCGGTCAGGCCGTGTTTACTGAGCGGCAGAGGCCGGTTCAATCGGCAGATCGGTCCGTGCGCCCCATTCGCTCCAGGAGCCGTCGTACAGGCAGACGCCATTCACGCCAAGCGTGGTGAGGGCCAGCACGACCACCGCCGCCGTCACCCCCGATCCGCAGCTGGCGATGATTGGCCGTTCAAAATCGACACCCTGACGCAAAAAGATGTCGTTCAGCTCGTCGACGGTTTTCAGCTCGCCGTTAATCACCAGCTCAGTCCACGGCACGTTAAGCGCGCCGGGGATATGCCCGCGACGCAGGCCCGGGCGCGGTTCGTCGGCCAGGCCGTTAAACCGGGCTGCCGGACGGGCATCGACAATCTGCGCCGACCCTTCATGGCTGACCAGCAGGACGTCGGTCAGGCGCTTAATTTGCTGGGGATCGAAACGCACGTCGAATTCCCCTTCAGCTACTTCCGGCACGCCTTGCTCCAGCGGCAGTTCGTCGCGCCGCCAGCCCTCCAGCCCACCGGCCAGTATGGACACCTTCTCCACGCCAAAGGTGCGCAGCATCCACCAGGTGCGAGGCGCGGAAAACAGATTGCCTTCGTCATAAACCACCAGGTGCTTATCGCTGCAGACGCCCAGCTCGCGCATGGCGACGGCAAACGCCTCGGCGCGCGGCATCATATGCGGCAGCGGGCTGGTATGATCGGACAGCGCCTCGATATCGAAAAACAGCGCGTTCGGCACATGGCCGGCGCGGTATTCCGCTGCCATATCGCGCAGGGCCTCCTGCCCGGCGGGCGCCATGCGGGCGTCGATAATCTGGATCTCCGGGTCATCAATATGTTCTGCCAGCCAGTCGGCGGCGATAAAAAACGAGGTGGACATGGGTGCCTCCGTTTTACGATTCATGACTGAATTGTCGGCGTTTTATCTCACGCTGACAAGTTAAGGACGTCATAGTGGGGACGACGTCACGGCACTTTTCTGATTAATCGGCAGAAACCCGCGTCATCACTGTTGAGAAGTGCCGCCTTAACGCATAATAAAAAGTGATAATTTGCATCAGGCCCACCGGCCGAGGGGTTAGAAGGATGAAACCATTTCGTTTAGCGGCGCTGTCACTGGCGCTCCTTACCGCATTTTCATTAACCGGGTGTGATGACAGCAGTACGCCGCAGGCCACTGCCCCGGCGCCAGCTGCGGATAGCAGCCCAGACACGACGACAAAACCGGACAGCGCCCAGCTGGCGGCGCTGGCGGAAAAAAGTCAGGGCAAAGCGCTGACGCTGATCGACGCCTCGGAAGTCCAACTGGATGGCGCCGCGACCCTGGTGCTGACGTTTTCCGTGCCGCTGCAGCCGGACCAGGATTTCTCCCGCAGCGTACATCTGGTCGACAAGAAAAGCGGTAAGGTGGACGGTGCCTGGGAGCTGGCGCCGAATCTGAAAGAGCTGCGTCTGCGTCACCTTGAGCCAAAGCGCGAGCTGATTGTCTCGGTCGACCCGACGCTGACCGCCCTGAACAAGGCTACGCTCGACAAACCGTTCGAGAAGACCCTGACCACCCGCGATATCGCACCGAGCGTTGGTTTCGCCAGCCGCGGCTCGCTGCTGCCGGGCAACGTGGTCGCCGGGCTGCCGGTGATGGCGCTGAACGTCGACAATGTCGATGTCAATTTCTTCCGTATTAAGCCGGAATCACTCTCCGCGTTTGTCAGCCAGTGGGAATACCGCAACTCGTTAAGCAACTGGGAGTCTGATGAGCTGCTGAAGATGGCGGATCTGGTCTATACCGGCCGCTTCGATCTCAACCCGGCACGCAATACCCGCGAGAAGCTGCTGCTGCCGCTGAACGATATCAAGCCGCTCCAGCAGCCGGGTGTCTACGTGGCGGTCATGAACCCGGCGGGCCATTATAGCTACAGCAACGCGGCGACGCTGTTTACCCTCAGCGATATCGGCGTCTCGGCGCATCGCTACCATAACCGGCTGGACGTCTTTACCCAGAGCCTGGAAAACGGCGCTGCCCAGTCGGGCATTGAGGTGCAACTGCTCAATGCCAAAGGGCAGACGCTGGCGCTGGCGAAAAGCGACAGCCAGGGCCATGTCACCCTGCAAACCGATAAAGAAGCCGCGCTGCTGCTGGCGCGCAAAGAGGGGCAGACGACGCTGCTCGACCTCAAGCTGCCGGCGCTGGATCTGGCTGAATTCTCTATCGCAGGGGCGCCCGGCTTTAGCAAACAGTTCTTTATGTTTGGCCCGCGCGACCTTTATCGCCCGGGTGAAACCGTCATCCTTAATGCGCTGTTGCGCGATAGCGACGGCAAGCCGCTGGCGGAGCAGCCGGTGAAGCTGGAGGTGGTTCAGCCGGATGGCCAGGTGATCCGCTCGGTGATGAGCAAACCGGTGAATGGTCTGTACCAGTTCACTTATCCGCTCGACAGCGGCGCGGCCACCGGTATGTGGCACATTCGCGCCAGCACCGGCGATAACCAGCCGCGCGAATGGGACTTCCACGTCGAGGACTTTATGCCGGAACGCATGGCCCTGAACCTGACGCCGCAGGCGGCGCCAGTCGCGCCGGATGCCGACGTCACCTTTGGCGTCCGCGGCGCTTATCTCTACGGTGCGCCGGCCAGCGGCAATCAGCTGCAGGGCAAGCTGTTCCTGCGCCCGCTGCGCGATGCCGTTGCCGCGCTGCCGGGCTTCCAGTTCGGCGATATCGCGGAAGAAAACCTCTCCCGTAGTCTGGATGAAGTCCAGCTGACGCTGGATAAAAAAGGCCGTGGCGAAGTGACCACCTCAAGCCAGTGGCAGGATAGCCACTCGCCGCTGCAGGTGGTGCTGCAGGCGAGCCTGCTGGAATCCGGCGGTCGCCCGGTGACCCGTACGGTTAAGCAGCCGATCTGGCCTGCCGAGGCGCTGCCGGGGATCCGCCCGCAATTTACACTGAAGGACGTTTACGATTACCGCACCGACACCACGGTGAAGCAGCCGGTGGTCGATGAGAACAGTAACGCCGCGTTTGACATCGTCTATGCCGACGCCAAAGGCGAGAAAAAAGCGGTCTCGGGCCTGCAGGTACGGCTGATCCGCGAGCGGCGCGACTACTACTGGAACTGGTCCGATAGCGAGGGCTGGCAGTCGCAGTTCGATCAAAAAGATCTGCAGGAGGGTGAGGAGTCGCTGGATCTGCAGGCCGGACAAACCGGCAAAGTGAGCTTCCCGGTAGAGTGGGGCTCATATCGCCTGGAGGTGAAAGGGCCGGACGACGTGGTCAGCAGCGTGCGCTTCTGGGCCGGCTATAGCTGGCAGGATAACAGCGAAGGTACCGGCGCGGCGCGTCCTGACCGGGTCACCATGAAGCTGGATAAACCGAGCTATAAACCGGGCGACACCATCAAGCTGCACATTGCCGCCCCGGCGGCGGGTAAAGGCTACGCGATGGTGGAATCCAGCGAAGGGCCGCTGTGGTGGCAGGAGATTGACGTCCCTGCCGAGGGGATGGATCTGTCTATTCCGGTGGATAAAGCCTGGAACCGCCACGATCTCTACCTCAGCACGCTGGTGGTTCGCCCCGGTGATAAATCCCGCTCGGCGACGCCAAAACGCGCGGTGGGCCTGCTGCATCTGCCGCTGGGCGATGAAAACCGCCGCCTGACGCTGGCGCTGGAAGCGCCGGACAAAATGCGCCCCAACCAGCCGCTGACGGTGAAAGTGAAAGCCAGCGTCAAAGAGGGCGAGGCGCCGAAACAGGTCAATGTCCTGCTTTCGGCGGTGGATAGCGGGGTGCTGAATATTACCGATTACGCCACCCCGGATCCGTGGAACGCCTTCTTTGGCCAGAAGCGTTACGGCGCAGATATCTATGACATCTACGGCCAGGTGATTGAAGGGCAGGGGCGTGTGGCCAGCCTGCGCTTCGGCGGCGATGGCGACGAGTTAAAACGCGGCGGCAAACCGCCGGTCAACCACGTGACGATCGTCGCCCAGCAGGCGCAGCCGGTGGTGTTGAACGATCAGGGCGAAGGCACGGTGACGTTACCCATCGGTGATTTTAACGGCGAGCTGCGGGTGATGGCCCAGGCGTGGACGGCCGATGACTTCGGCAGCAGCGAAGATAAAGTGGTGGTGGCCGCCCCGGTTATCGCCGAACTGAATACCCCGCGCTTCCTCGCCAGCGGCGATACCACGCGTCTGGCGCTTGATCTCAGCAATCTGACCGATAAACCGCAAACTCTGCAGGTACATCTTGCCGCCAGCGGGCTGGTGACCTTGACCGAGGGTCAGTTGCCGCCGGTGCAACTGGCACCAGGGGCGCGCAGCACGCTATTCGTGCCGGTCAGCGCATTGGCGGGCTTCGGCGATGGTCAAGTGAGCGCGACCATCAGCGGCCTGAGCCTGCCGGGTGAAACCTTCGCCCCGCTGCAAAAACAGTGGAAAATCGGCGTCCGTCCGGCGTTCCCGGCCCAGACCGTCAACAGCGGCGCGGTGCTGCAGCCCGGCGAAAGCTGGCAGGCGCCGGCGGCGCAGAGCCAGGGCTTTGCCCCGCAAACGCTGCAGGGCCAGCTGCTGCTCAGCGGTAAACCGCCGTTGAACCTTGCCCGTTATATCCGTGAGCTGAAAGCCTATCCTTACGGCTGCCTTGAGCAGACCGCCAGCGGCCTGTTCCCGTCGCTGTACACCAGCGCGGCGCAGCTAAAAGCGTTGGGCATCAGCGGCGATAGCGATGAAAAACGCCGCGCGGCAATCGATGTTGGTATCTCGCGCCTGCTGCAGATGCAACTGGAAAACGGTGGTTTTGCGCTGTGGGATAAAGAGGGGCCGGAAGAGTACTGGCTGACCGCCTACGCTATGGACTTCCTCGTCCGCGCGGGCGAGCAGGGCTATAGCGTACCGGTCAACGCCATTAATAAAGGTAACGAACGCCTGCTGCGCTATCTGCAGGAGCCGGGGCTGATGACCGTGCGCTACAGCGATGATGCCCAGGCCAGCCGCTTTGCCGCCCAGGCGTATGCCGCGCTGGTGCTGGCACGTCAGCAAAAAGCCCCGCTTGGCGCATTGCGTGAAATCTGGAGCCGTTACGACCAGGCGCGCTCCGGCTTGCCGCTGCTGCAGCTCGGCATTGCGCTGAAAACCATGGGCGATGCGCCGCGCGGCGATGAGGCCATGAAGCTGGCGGTGACCACCCCGCGCCAGGATGAGAATCGTTGGCTGGGTGATTACGGCAGCCCGCTTCGCGATGACGCCCTGAAGCTGGCGCTGCTGGAAGAGAACAAGCTGCTGCCGGAGGTGCAAAATAAGCTGTTGAGCATGCTGTCGGAAGAAGCCTACGGTCAGCGCTGGCTGTCGACCCAGGAAACCAATGCCCTGTTCCTTGCCGGACGTTCGCTGGCGGACCTGCCGGGCAACTGGCAGGCGCAAACCTCACTGCAGGCCGAGCCGCTGGCCGGCGACAAAGCGCAAACCCGCAACCTCGACGGCGATCGGCTGGCGGCGCTGCAGGTGAGCAATACCGGCAGTCAGCCGCTGTGGCTGCGCCTGGACAGCAGCGGCTATCCACAAAGCGCGCCGCAGCCAGGCGGTAACGTCCTGGGGATTGAACGCACTATTTTCGATACCCAGGGTCAGCAGAAATCGCTGACGTCGTTGCGCAGCGGCGAACTGGTGCTGGTGAAGCTGGAGGTGACCGCCAAACGCAACGTGCCTGACGCGCTGATCGTCGACCTGCTGCCAGCCGGTCTCGAGCTGGAAAACCAGAGTCTGGCCAACAGCAGCGCCAGTCTGCAGGAAAATGGCGACGCGGTGCAAAACCTGCTCAACCAGATGCAGCAGGCGGATATTCAGCATATCGAGTTCCGTGACGACCGTTTCGTCGCCGCTGTCGCTGTCAATGAAGGCCAGCCGGTGACGCTGGTCTATCTGGCGCGGGCGGTGACGCCGGGCACTTATCAGGTTCCGCAGCCGCAGGTGGAATCGATGTATGTGCCGCAGTGGCGGGCGACCGGGGCGGCCAGCGGTCCGCTCACCGTGACGCCGTAAATGCGCGTATTGCCTCGGGTAAAACGCCGCTGGCACTGGCTGGCGGCGTTTATTTTTCTGCTGTGGCTGGCGGTGCTGGCCGCCGATCGCCTGTGGCCGCTGCCGCTGCAGGAGGTCACCCCTGCTCGGGTGGTAGTGGCGGAAGACGGCACGCCGCTCTGGCGCTTTGCCGATGCGCAGGGCGTCTGGCGTTATCCGGTGACTCTCGCCGATGTGTCGCCGCGCTATCTGCAGGCGCTCATCCAGTATGAAGACCGCTGGTTCTGGAAACATCCAGGGGTCAATCCCTTCGCGGTGCTGCGCGCCGCCTGGCAGGATTTAACCTCCGGGCGGGTCATTTCCGGCGGCAGCACGCTCACCATGCAGGTCGCGCGTCTGCTCGACCCTCATCCACGCACCTTCGGCGGCAAGCTGCGCCAGCTATGGCGGGCGCTGCAGCTGGAGTGGCATCTGTCAAAAAGCGATATTCTAACTCTGTATCTGAACCGCGCGCCGTTTGGCGGCACCCTGCAGGGGATCGGCGCGGCCAGTTGGGCTTATCTCGGTAAACCGCCCACTCAGCTCAGCTACGGCGAGGCGGCGCTGCTGGCGGTCCTGCCGCAGGCGCCCAGCCGTTTACGTCCGGACCGCTGGCCGCAGCGGGCCCAGGCGGCGCGCGATAAAGTCCTTACGCGCATGGTCAGCCAGGGCGTCTGGCCGCAACGGGCGGTGAAGGAAGCGATGGAGGAGCCGGTGTGGCTGTTTCCGCGCCAGATGCCGCAGCTGGCGCCGCTTTTTTCACGCCGGGCGCTGGCGACCAGTCGGGATGAAAAGGTGGTGACGACTCTTGATGCCGGGCTCCAGCGTCAGCTTGAGGATCTGGCGCTGAACTGGAAATCGCGCCTGCCGCCGCGCAGCTCACTGGCGATTGTTGTCGTCGACCACACGGATATGAAAGTCCGCGGCTGGGTGGGCTCGGCGGATATCACCGACGACAGCCGCTTCGGTCATATTGATATGGTCTCGGCGGTGCGTTCGCCGGGATCGGTACTGAAACCCTTTGTCTACGCGATGGCAATGGATGACGGGCTGATTCATCCGGCATCGTTGTTACAGGATGTTCCACGGCGTTTTAGCGACTATCGCCCCGGCAATTTTGACAGTGGTTTTCATGGCCCGGTGAGCGCCAGCGAAGCCCTGGTGCGCTCGCTGAATCTCCCTGCGGTTCAGGTGCTCGAAGCCTATGGGCCCAAACGTTTCGCGGCGAATTTACGCAACGCCGGGCTGCCCCTGATGCTGCCCGCTGGCGCTGAGCCGAATCTGTCGCTGATCCTCGGTGGGGCCGGGGCACGGCTGGAAGATATCGTCGCGGCGTACAGCGCCTTTGCCCGTCACGGCAAGGCGGCGCGGCTGCGCATGAAACCTGACGCGCCGCTGGTGGAACGGGCGCTGATGTCACCCGGCGCGGCGTGGATTGTCCGGCGCATTATGGCCAGCGAAGCGCAACCGGTTCCCGATGCCTCACTGCCGCAAGTGGTCCCGCTGGCGTGGAAAACCGGCACCAGCTATGGCTATCGCGATGCGTGGGCGGTCGGCCTCAATGCGCGATATCTGATAGGTATCTGGACCGGACGGCCTGACGGTACACCGGTGGTGGGCCAGTTTGGCTTCGCCAGCGCCGTGCCGCTGCTCAATCAGGTCAATAATCTGTTGCTGGCGCGCCAGGCGATGAGCCGCGGCGGTCTGCCGGTCGACCCGCGCCCGCAAACGGTGAGCCGCGGGACTATTTGCTGGCCAGGCGGGCAGGATCTACCGGCCGGTGACAGCAACTGCCGCCGGCGCTTAGCCAGCTGGCTGCTGGATGCCAGCCAGCCACCGACGCTGCTGCTGCCCGGGCAGGAGGGCGTGCGCGGGATCCGCTTCCCGGTGTGGCGCAACGCAGCAGGGGAAAGGGTGGCCGCGGATTGTCCGGGTGCGACAGAAACTTCTGTTGATGTCTGGCCGCTACCGCTGGAACCCTGGCTGCCGGCCAGCGAGCGCCGACGTGCGCGTCTGGGACCGGTATCGACAGCGTGTCCGCCGCTGCAAACTCAGGATGCCGCGCCGCTGGTGCTGTCAGGTATTCGTGAAGGGGCGGTGATAAAACGTCTGCCGGGCGAGGTGCGGGTGGTGTTACCCCTGCAAACCAGCGGTGGGGAAGGGCGACGCTGGTGGTTTATCAACGGCCAGCCGTTAGACGCTACCGGTGCGACAACCACGCTAACGCTGGATAAGCCCGGCGAGTGGCAGCTGGTGGTCATGGATGAGGCAGGACAAACGGCGGCCGCCAGTTTCACCCTGCAATAACCAGGGTAAATTTGTTGTTGGCAGTTTGTGTTTCCAATACTCATCTTATTTTAACAAAATGTTACCTTCATCCGTAGGCATCGCCGACGTTGCTCATTATAATGCGCGCCAGGCCATACGATCGTATGCGCAACAACAGAACATTTAATTAGAGGTAATCATGGCTATTGAACGTACTTTTTCCATCATCAAACCAAACGCGGTGGCAAAAAACGTTATTGGCGGCATCTTTTCTCGCTTTGAAGCTGCAGGGTTCAAAATCGTCGGCACCAAAATGCTGCATCTGACCGTTGAGCAGGCTCGTGGTTTCTATGCTGAGCACGAAGGTCGTCCGTTCTTCGACGGTCTGGTTGAATTCATGACCTCCGGCCCGATCGTGGTTTCCGTACTGGAAGGCGAAAATGCGGTTCAGCGTCACCGTGACCTGCTGGGCGCCACCAACCCGGCGAACGCTCTGGCCGGTACCCTGCGCGCTGACTACGCTGACAGCTTCACCGAGAACGGCACCCACGGTTCCGATTCTGTAGAGTCCGCTGCTCGCGAAATCGCGTTCTTCTTTGCTGAAGGCGAGGTTTGCCCGCGCACTCGCTAATCCTCGTCGTCTTTTCGACCGTCGCGGCGTTGGCTGCGCGCGTTCACCCCGGTCACATAGTTATCTATGCTCCCGGGGATTCACTTGCTTGCCGCCTTGCGACAATCGAAAAGCCTTAGAGGATTGAGCAGTCCGTAACAGATTTTTTTTCATTGCTCTGTGCAAACGTGGCAATGATGCGCCAGAATTTGTAGAATATAGCGCCCCTGGACGAGCAGTCGCTCTCCGGGGCGTTTCTTTTTCAACCCACATGGGGCCATAACGTGTAATAACGAGGCCGGAAAATATTATGTCTGAACAAATTGTCACGCCTGATACCGCCGCTCTGACGGTGCCGAACAAAGATGCCAAAATCAACCTGCTGGATTTAAACCGTCAGCAGATGCGCGAGTTTTTCAAAAACATGGGCGAGAAGCCTTTCCGCGCCGATCAGGTGATGAAATGGATGTATCACTACTGCTGCGACGACTTTGATGAAATGACCGACATCAACAAAGTCCTGCGCGGCAAACTGAAAGAAGTCGCCGAGATCCGCGCCCCGGAAGTGGTTGAAGAGCAACGCTCAACCGACGGGACCATCAAGTGGGCGATTGCCGTTGGCGATCAGCGCGTCGAGACCGTTTATATCCCGGAAGAAGACCGCGCCACCCTGTGCGTCTCTTCTCAGGTAGGCTGCGCGCTGGAATGTAAATTCTGCTCCACTGCTCAGCAGGGCTTTAACCGCAACCTGCGGGTTTCCGAAATTATCGGCCAGGTCTGGCGCGCGGCGAAAATCGTCGGCGCGGTGAAGACCACTGGCGTGCGTCCTATCACCAACGTGGTAATGATGGGCATGGGCGAGCCGCTGCTGAACCTCAACAACGTCGTCCCGGCGATGGAAATCATGCTGGATGACTTCGGTTTTGGTCTCTCCAAACGTCGCGTGACCCTGTCGACTTCCGGCGTGGTGCCGGCGCTGGATAAACTCGGCGATATGATCGACGTTGCGCTGGCGATTTCCCTGCACGCGCCGAACGATACCATCCGCGACGAAATTGTACCGATCAACAAAAAATACAACATCGAGACGTTCCTCAACTCGGTGCGTGGTTATATTTCGAAGTCCAACGCCAACCAGGGTCGGGTGACCATCGAGTACGTCATGCTGGATCACGTCAACGACGGTACCGAGCACGCTCACGAACTGGCGGCGCTGCTGAAGGACACCCCGTGCAAGATCAACCTGATCCCATGGAACCCCTTCCCGGGGGCACCGTATGGTCGCAGCTCCAACAGCCGCATTGACCGTTTCTCCAAGGTACTGATGGAGTACGGCTTTACGACCATCGTGCGTAAAACTCGCGGCGACGATATCGATGCCGCCTGTGGTCAGCTGGCGGGCGATGTTATTGACCGTACCAAGCGTACGCTGCGTAAGCGGATGCAGGGTGAAGCGATTGACGTAAAAGCGGTCTGATAAATGATGACCCGCGCGGCACAGGCGGCGCGGGTCATATTTATGACCAATAACCAGGCGAAATACACTGATTCGGTTAATAATTACGGTGCGTTTTTGTCGACTTTGAGGCAGTATGTAGCGGCTCAACAACCGCTTAGCATTCAATTTTGATTCGTCTCTGTGATCGCGCGCCTGACAGTCCTATACTGTGAGGCTGACGTACCACAGATGTCTCGCGGCGCCGGCGTTTTCCCGCGCTGAACTTTAAATTTCACGTACCAGTAGTTGTAGCGAATGAATACTGAAGCCACTCAAGATCATCAAGAAGCAAACACCACGGGCGCGCGTCTGCGTCACGCCCGCGAACAACTCGGACTTAGCCAGCAAGCGGTGGCTGAACGCTTATGCCTGAAGGTGTCCACGGTTCGTGATATTGAAGACGATAAGGCACCTGCCGACCTCGCCTCCACCTTCCTGCGCGGGTACATCCGCTCCTACGCTCGCCTCGTACATATCCCTGAAGAAGAGCTGCTGCCGATGATGGCCAAGCAGGCGCCTATCAGGGCGGCGAAGGTGGCGCCAATGCAGAGCTTCTCTTTAGGCAAGCGTCGCAAAAAGCGCGATGGCTGGCTGATGAGCGTTACCTGGCTGGTGCTGTTTGTGGTCATTGGCCTGAGCGGCGCCTGGTGGTGGCAAGACCACAAGGCGCAGCAGGAAGAGATCTCGACCATGGCCGATCAGTCTTCCGCTGAGCTGAACGGCAGTGATGCCAACAGCCAGAACGTGCCGCTGGATACCAGCGCGCCGGCAGCCTCAAGCACCGATAGCGCCGCGAACAGTGCGCCAACCGATACCGCCAGTGCTCCGACGACCAGCGCCCCGGCTCAGACGCCAGCGGACAATAACGCTGTCGTGGCGCCTTCTCAGGCGAATGTCGATACCGCCGCGACGGCCCCGGCAACGCCAGCCGCGCCATTACCGACGGATCAGGCGAACGTGACGGCGGCTGCGGCGGCTCAGGACCTGGTGATGAACTTTTCCGCCGACTGCTGGCTGGAAGTGAGCGATGCCACCGGTAAAAAACTGTTCAGCGGCCTGCAGCGTAAAGGCGGCAACCTGAACCTGAGCGGGCAGGCGCCGTATAAACTGAAAATTGGCGCTCCGGCCGCGGTACAGATCCAGTTCCTCGGCAAGCCTGTCGATTTGAGTCGTTTTATCAGAACTAACCAGGTTGCGCGTCTGACCCTCAATGCCGAACAATCACCGGCGCAGTAACAGACGGGTAACGCGGGAGATTTTTCATGCATAACCAGGCTCCGATTCAACGTAGAAAATCTAAACGTATTTACGTTGGTAATGTGCCAATTGGCGATGGGGCTCCCATCGCCGTCCAGTCAATGACCAATACGCGCACCACCGATGTGGCCGCGACGGTAAACCAAATCAAAGCGTTAGAGCGCGTGGGCGCGGACATCGTCCGCGTCTCTGTTCCGACGATGGACGCCGCCGAAGCGTTCAAACTTATCAAACAGCAGGTTAACGTGCCGCTGGTCGCCGATATCCACTTTGACTACCGTATTGCGCTGAAAGTCGCGGAATACGGTGTTGACTGCCTGCGTATCAACCCGGGCAACATCGGCAACGAAGAGCGCATCCGCATGGTCGTGGACTGCGCGCGCGATAAAAACATTCCTATCCGCATCGGCGTCAACGCCGGCTCGCTGGAAAAAGATCTGCAGGAAAAATACGGCGAGCCGACGCCACAGGCGCTGCTTGAATCCGCCATGCGTCACGTCGATCATCTCGATCGTCTGAACTTCGATCAGTTTAAAGTCAGTGTTAAAGCGTCTGACGTCTTCCTGGCGGTGGAATCCTATCGTCTGCTGGCGAAACAAATCGATCAGCCGTTGCATCTCGGGATCACTGAAGCGGGCGGCGCACGTAGCGGCGCAGTGAAGTCCGCGATCGGTCTGGGCCTGCTGTTATCCGAGGGGATCGGCGATACGCTGCGCGTCTCGCTGGCGGCGGATCCGGTAGAAGAGATCAAGGTCGGCTTCGATATCCTCAAGTCCCTGCGCATTCGTGCTCGCGGCATTAACTTCATTGCCTGCCCAACCTGCTCGCGCCAGGAGTTTGACGTTATCGGTACGGTAAACGCCCTGGAGCAGCGTCTGGAAGACATTATCACTCCGATGGATGTTTCGATCATCGGCTGCGTGGTGAATGGTCCGGGCGAAGCGCTGGTCTCCACCCTCGGCGTGACCGGCGGCAACAAGAAAAGCGGTCTGTATGAGGACGGCGTGCGTAAAGATCGACTGGATAACGACGACATGATCGACCAGCTGGAAGCGCGTATTCGTGCCAAAGCCTCGATGCTCGATGAAGCCCGTCGTATTGACGTTCAACAGCTTGAAGCAAAATAACGTGTTGGGAAGCGATACGCTTCCCGTGTATGATTGAACCTGCGGGCGCAAGGCGCCGGGGTTCATTTTTGTATATATAAAGAGAATAAACGTGGCAAAGAACATTCAAGCCATCCGTGGCATGAACGATTATCTGCCGGGCGAAACCGCTCTCTGGCAGCGCATTGAAGGCTCACTGAAGCAGGTGCTCGGTAGCTACGGTTACAGCGAAATCCGTTTGCCGATTGTAGAGCAGACCCCGTTATTCAAACGCGCGATCGGTGAAGTGACCGACGTGGTTGAGAAAGAGATGTACACCTTTGAGGACCGCAACGGCGACAGCCTGACGCTGCGTCCGGAAGGGACGGCGGGCTGCGTACGTGCCGGCATCGAACATGGTCTGCTGTACAATCAAGAACAGCGTCTGTGGTACGTCGGGCCAATGTTCCGTCACGAGCGTCCGCAGAAAGGTCGCTACCGCCAGTTCCACCAGATCGGCGCCGAAGTGTTTGGCCTGCAGGGCCCGGACATCGATGCCGAGCTGATTATGCTGACCGCGCGCTGGTGGCGTGAGCTGGGCATTTCCGATCACGTCAGCCTTGAGCTGAACTCCATCGGTTCGCTGGAAGCGCGAGCCAACTACCGCGACGCGCTGGTGGCTTACCTGGAGCAGTTTACCGATAAGCTGGATGAAGACAGCAAACGCCGGATGTACACCAACCCGCTGCGGGTGCTGGACTCCAAGAACCCGGATGTGCAGGCGCTGCTGAACGACGCGCCGGCGCTTGGCGACTACCTCGACGAAGAGTCGAAAACCCACTTTGCCGGCCTGTGCGCGCTGCTCGATGATGCGGGGATCCGCTACAGCGTCAACCAGCGTTTGGTGCGCGGCCTCGACTACTATAACCGCACCGTGTTCGAGTGGGTGACCACCAGCCTCGGATCCCAGGGCACCGTCTGCGCCGGCGGCCGCTATGACGGTCTGGTTGAGCAGCTTGGCGGTCGTGCTACCCCGGGCGTGGGCTTTGCTATGGGGTTAGAGCGCCTTGTTTTACTGGTCCAGGCAGTGAATCCGGAATTTAAAGCCGATCCTGTTGTCGATATATACCTGGTAGCCTCCGGGACCGATACTCAGTCTGCTGCAATGCGTCTGGCTGAGCAGGTTCGCGATGCGCTGCCCGGCGTGAAGCTGATGACCAACCACGGCGGCGGCAACTTTAAGAAGCAGTTTGCCCGCGCCGATAAATGGGGCGCCCGTATCGCCCTGGTGGTCGGTGAGTCAGAGATCGCTGACGGAAACGTGGTAGTGAAGGATTTACGCTCAGGTGAGCAAACTACCGTAACGCAGGAGAGCGTTGCCGCGCATTTGCGCACACTTCTGGGTTAATCTCCCGGGAATTATTAGTCAGGAGAAGGACTGCGTGGAAACTTTTAACAACGAGAACGATCAGGTCGATGCGCTGAAGCGTTTCTTTGCCGAAAACGGCAAAGCGCTGGCGGTCGGGGTGATTTTAGGGGTTGGTGCGCTGGTTGGCTGGCGCTACTGGACCTCCCATCAGCAGGATACGGCCAGAGACGTTTCGCTGGCTTACGAACAGGCAACTTCCGCGCTGAAATCGAATACGCCAGAAGTGCTGTCAGGGGCGGAGAAGTTCGCGGCTGATAATAAAAATACCTACGGCGCCTTCGCTTCCCTCGAGCTGGCACAACATTTTGTTGAACAGAACGATCTGCCGAACGCTGAAAAGCAGCTTCAGCAGGGGCTGGCGGCCGCGTCTGATGATAATCTGAAATCGGTTATCAATATGCGTCTTGCCCGCGTTCAGCTGCAGATGAAACAGGCTGATGCGGCGCTGAAAACCCTCGACAGCATCAAAGGTGAAGGCTGGACCGCGATTGTGGCTGATTTGCGCGGCGAAATTCTGTTGAGCAAAGGCGATAAGCAAGGGGCCCGTGCGGCGTGGGAAGCTGGCGTGAAAAGCGATGCTTCTCCTGCGCTCAGCGAAATGATGCGTATGAAAATGAATAATTTGTCCATCTGAGAGGGACTCGATGCAATTGCGTAAATTACTTTTGCCAGGGCTGCTTTCCGTTACCTTGCTGAGCGGGTGTTCGCTGTTTAATAGCGAAGAAGATGTGGTGAAAATGTCACCGCTGCCGACGGTAGAAAACCAGTTTACGCCGTCCACGTCCTGGAGCACCTCGGTTGGCGATGGTATCGGCGAATTTTACTCTAACCTCCATCCGGCCTTCGCCGACGGCGTAGTGTATGCTGCTGACCGTAAAGGCACCGTCAAAGCGCTGAATGCGGACGACGGCAAAGAGGTGTGGTCTGTGAACCTGGCGGAGAAAGATGGCTGGTTCTCGCGCACGCCAGCGCTGCTTTCCGGCGGTGTGACCGTCTCTGGCGGCCATGTTTATATCGGCAGTGAGAAAGCGCAGCTGTATGCGCTGAATACCAGCGATGGTACCGTTGCCTGGCAAACCCGTGTCGCCGGTGAGGCGCTGTCGCGTCCAGTGGTGAGCGACGGCATGGTGCTGGTGCATACCAGTAACGGCCAGCTGCAGGCGTTGAATGAGACCGATGGTGCCGTGAAGTGGACCGTTAACCTCGATATGCCAGCACTCTCCCTGCGCGGCGAGTCTGCGCCTGCGACCGCTTATGGCGCGGCGATCGTCGGCGGTGACAACGGCCGCGTCAGCGCGGTATTGATGCAGCAGGGGCAGATGATTTGGCAGCAGCGTATTTCTACGGCCACCGGGCCGACGGAAATTGATCGTCTGAACGACGTCGACACGACGCCGATCATCGTCAACGGTGTGGTTTATGCGCTGGCTTATAACGGTAACCTGACCGCGCTGGATCTGCGTAGCGGCCAGATTATGTGGAAACGCGAGCTGGGTTCGGTGAATGATTTCATCGTCGATGGTAACCGTATCTACCTGGTTGACCAGAACGATCGCCTGCTGGCACTGACCACCGATGGTGGTGTGACCCTGTGGACGCAGAGCGATCTGCTGCACCGTTTGCTGACCGCGCCGGTGTTGTATAATGGCAATCTGGTGGTCGGTGATAGCGAAGGCTATATGCACTGGGTGAATCCGGAAGATGGCCATTTTGTGGCGCAGCAGAAAGTCGATAGTTCCGGCTTCCTGACCGACCCGGTGGTTGCTGATGGTCGACTGCTGATCCAGGCGAAAGACGGTACGCTGTACGCGATTACGCGTTAATTACCGCTGTCGTGAGTGATTAAGAAACGGCCCCTGGCAGACAGGGGCCGTTTTGACTTTTTTAAAAACGTCGTTAAGACGATGTTGCTTAGTGATTGTATGAGGCATTTAACATGATACCTGTGGTCGCGCTTGTCGGGCGCCCTAACGTTGGAAAATCCACGCTCTTTAACCGCCTGACGCGCACTCGTGATGCGCTGGTTGCGGATTTCCCGGGGCTGACTCGTGACCGTAAGTACGGTCGGGCCGAAGTCGAAGGCCGCGAATTCATCTGTATCGATACCGGTGGTATTGATGGTACGGAAGAGGGCGTGGAAACCCGGATGGCGGAGCAGTCGCTGTTGGCTATCGAAGAGGCCGATGTGGTGCTGTTTATGGTCGATGCGCGCGCGGGCCTGATGCCGGCGGATACCGCGATCGCTAAACATCTGCGCTCTCGTGAAAAGCCCACCTTTCTGGTGGCCAATAAAACCGACGGCATCGACGTCGACCAGGCGATGGCGGATTTCTGGTCCTTAGGCCTGGGCGATATCTATCCTATCGCTGCTTCGCATGGCCGCGGCGTGACCAGCTTGCTGGAACAGGCCCTGCTGCCATGGGTAGATGAGATCAGCCCGCAGGAAGAGGTGGATGAAGACGCCGAATACTGGGCAAAATTCGAAGCCGAGCAGAATGGCGAAGCGGAAGAAGAGCCGGAGGACGACTTCAATCCGCAGGATCTGCCGATCAAGCTGGCGATTGTTGGACGCCCTAACGTCGGTAAATCTACCCTCACTAACCGCATCCTCGGTGAAGATCGCGTGGTGGTCTACGATATGCCGGGCACCACCCGTGACAGTATTTACATCCCGATGCAGCGTGACGAGCGTGAATACGTGCTCATCGATACCGCCGGGGTACGTAAGCGCGGGAAAATCACCGATGTCGTGGAAAAGTTCTCGGTGATCAAAACGCTGCAGGCGATTGAAGACGCCAACGTCGTGATGCTGGTGATCGATGCTCGCGAAGGGATCTCCGATCAGGACCTGTCGCTGCTGGGCTTTATTCTCAACAGCGGCCGTTCGCTGGTGATTGTCGTCAACAAGTGGGACGGCCTGAGTCAGGAAGTGAAGGAGCAGGTGAAGGAGACCCTCGACTATCGTCTGGGCTTTATCGACTTTGCCCGGGTGCACTTCATCTCCGCCCTGCACGGCAGCGGCGTCGGCAACCTGTTTGAGTCGGTACGCGAAGCCTACGACAGCGCCACCCGCCGCGTAAGCACCGCGATGCTGACCCGGATCATGAACATGGCGGCGGAAGATCATCAGCCGCCGCTGGTGCGTGGCCGTCGCGTGAAGCTGAAATATGCCCACGCCGGGGGCTACAACCCGCCTATCGTGGTGATCCACGGTAACCAGGTGAAGGATCTGCCGGATTCGTATAAGCGCTACCTGATGAACTACTTCCGTAAATCCCTGGACGTGATGGGAACGCCAATCCGGATCCAGTTCAAGGAAGGGGAAAACCCGTTCGCCAACAAGCGCAACACCCTGACGCCGAACCAGATGCGTAAACGTAAGCGCCTGATCAAGCACATCAAGAAAAGCAAATAAGCTATCAGCAAGATTTACTCACCAACATGAATCCTTCAAAGCCCGCATCTGCCGGGCTTTTTTTATTAAGGGCGATCGTAACGACGCATCAACGCGCATGTTTGGTATGTATAACTGCACGTATCCTATGAAATTTCTCATTTGTTAGCTTCGCTTGCTCAAGCAATTTTTTGAGTACGCTTTGATAATATATACGTAGAAAGTTATCGCAATGATAAGAGAGAAAACGCATCTGGATATGTTGGGGGAATTCCACGGTGCCGCTTTCCTGTAAGGCGGGAGAAACTGGAGAGTCTACTTTATGGCTGAGTATTATGGTAAGTTAGGTTTCTTCACAGGATGGTGAAATTAATCAGCAAGGAGTGATAATGTATTACAGCAATGTCGTCATCAGCTATTTGCAGGCCAATAAAATTCTCGCAATGAAACTTGAACGCGCTGTTTCAGGCATAGAACAACGGGTTTCCAGTCAGGTTAAAACAATAGGCGCTGGCGTAACTCGGACCCTGTATTATACATCCTGTTTTACTGATGAGTATCAGGATGTATGTAAAAAGCAGAAGAATGAGGATGTTAGATTTGCTAAAGGTATCTACCAGCTTTTACAGCGTAATGATATTGTATATGAAATGCTTCAAATATATTTTGAAGAAATCTTTAGGAACAAAACAACAGAGCAGTTAGAGCATATTAAAAGAATTCTGATGGCTGTTAACATTCATATCGCTGCAGACTCTCTAACCAAATCTGGATTTGTTTTAGCTACTGCTACCTGTGTTTCGGTAGGCATGAAACTAAGCCTTGATATGGGAGCGATTGCTGGGCGTTCTGCGGGGGTCGCCGTTACAGTGGCTGGCGTGTATGGCGTTGTGCAGAAGGCTGCAGATAGCGCTGAGCGTCTCCGAATCTGTTATCCTGCATTCTTTTCTATACTATACAAACAAGAACTTGAAATGATGTATTTCCTGGTGGCGCCATTATTTGAACATGCCGACGCTTTTAAAGCTCAATGGGCTTCAGAGGCAGAGATCGCTAATATCATCGAAAGAATGATTAGGTAGTGATGATGTCATTTATTAAAAGAGCGCTTTTGTGGTTGTTCCAGCAATTAATTTCGCTGTATGCCCCACCACTTTGCATTGTCATATTTGCAGTGGTTTTTTTTCAAATTTTTCCTGAGGGGCCAGTTTGGCCTGTTGGTATATTCGCTGTACTTATAATTATTATCTTTGGGCGCTATGTGAAATGGTAATTCTAACGTTATTTATGATAAGGAAATTGTATGTCTACTCCCGCACATTTATGGCTTGAAGATGAAAACGGTTCTCCGATCATTGGAAGCTGCATGATGCCAACGCGTCTTGGATCTATTGAGTTAAAATCATTCTCTCATGGTATTACTATTCCAGTTGATCCAAGCTGGGGAAAACTGACAGGTACGCGTATACATCGTCCTGTGTCGATAGTGAAGGAATTCGATCAGACAACACCGCTTTTGTATCGTGCCGTGTGTGAGGGGCGCCCGATGAAGAAGGCGATTATAAAGATGTATCGCATTCTGGAGGCGGGCATTGAGGCCGAGTATTTCAACATCATCCTGGAGAACGTCAAAGTCACTACGGTTGCGCCGTATTTATCACCTACTGGTATGAGCAGTACCCACCTGGAAACGCTCGAGATGCGTTATGAGGCGATCACCTGGAAATACATGGACGGAAATATTTACTACCGCGACTCATGGAATGACCGTTGTTGCGCATGACTCCATTATTTTCACGCAAAAAATGCCAGGTATCTCGCAGTAGGTACAATTTTATACATCATTTCAAAATTGAAATTCATATTGGCGGGTTTTTTGTGGCCGCCATGCCGGTAAATGTCAAAACCTTCCGCCATAATCCCGCGATACTTTGCGGGGAACAGAGCGGCTCAAAGGTGGACTTACTATGCAGATTGGTTTTATCGGCCTCGGCGCGGTGGTGGAAACCGCCTATTTACCGGTGCTGCGTCGCCTGGGGTACGCCATCGACAACTGCTGGGGTTATGACCTCGACAGCAGCAGAGCGCTGCCGGGGATCCAGCGCTGTAGTTCGCTGTCGGCACTGCTGGCCAAACCCCTGGATACGCTCTTCATTACCACCTCATCACTTCAGCATCTGCCCGTGCTGGAGAGGGCGTTAGCCAGCGGCATTTCCCGCATTGTGGTGGAAAAGCCGATTGTGGCCAACCTTGAGCAGGCCGCCCGGCTGCGGGCGCTGCTGGCGCCGGCTGAGCAGGCCACGCGGGTGCTGGCCCTTGACCACTGGATGGCGCGGGGCGTTGCGCTGAATGCGATTACCCCGCCGTGGCGGGCGGAAGAGGTCGTCTGGCTCGAAGGCTATTTACAGGAGCCAAGTGGCTTTAACGCCGCCGGTGAGCCGGTTGCACTCAATTTTGCCACCGGGGAGCTGGATACCCGGCAGCTGCGTCACCCTGACGGGGTGATCCTCGATATCGGCACCCATGTCCTGGCGATGCTGCGCGAAACCCTGCACGCCAGCGGAAGCGATACGGCGCTGAGCCTTTCCCTTCGGGTGGCGAAAGACCGCCTCGGCCATGACATTGCCCCTGGGGATACGAGCACTGCCGAGGGGGAGGCGCATCTGCAGGGGACCCTGGGCACTATCCCGCTCAATATCTGGCTCAACAAATACGCGGGCCCCGCGGGCGGGCAAAAGGGAATGCGGATAGGGCTGCGGGACGGGCGAACCCTCACCCTTGACCGCTCCCCTGAGGGGGAAGTGGTGACGCTGAACGACGGCGAGCGGATCCAGCGCTGGACCCGACCCGGGACGATCTATGCGCGCTGTCTCGATGAGCAGATCCTCGGCGCGGATAATCTGTTTATCCGGGCGCCCGACAGCGTGGCCGGGTTGACGCGACGTCGGCTTGAGGAAGTGGAATGGCTGCTCAGGTTGCAGCAGCAATTACGCGGCCCTCATTAAACCCGGAACATGATAAAATAGGTGCAGATAAACGTTGAAAGGAATGGTTATGGAACTTGATTGCCCTCTGTGCCACGCGCCGTTAGATGTCAAAGGCAGCAGCGCGCATTGCGCCCAGTGCGAAAGGGTATTTGCCCTCGAGGCCCGCTGCCCGGAATGCCACCAGCCGCTGGAGGTGCTCAAGGCGTGCGGCGCGGTGGATTACTTTTGCCAGCATGGGCATGGCCTGATCTCGAAAAAACGGGTGGAGTTTATTCCGCTGGTTTAGTGGGTGAAGGCTTTCTGGCTCGTGTTTTTTTTACCGGCGCGATCTGCTTCACTTCGCTTTCGACCCAGCCGTCTTTCAGGCGGGTGGTGAGCAGATCGCCGTTTTTGACCTGTTTTGTCTGTTTCAGCACCGTACCGTCATTCACCGAGGTGACGCTATAGCCGCGCGCCAGGGTGGCTAAGGGACTTACCGCCTCCAGATGGGTCACCGCGTTGCCAAACCGTTCGCGCCGCTCGCTGAGGCGGCCACGCATAGTTTCCGCCAGCCGGTATTCCAGCTGCTGGATCCGCGATTGCGCCCGGTGGATCCGCGGCTGCGGATTGTAGTAATTCAGACGCTGAACGGTGCGCTTTTGCCGCTGTTCTGCGCGCTTAAGCTGCGATTCTACGGCGATGCGCATCCGCTGGCGCAGGCGTTCCAGGGCGGTCTGCTGGCGGGCCAACCGCAGCTGCGGATGCTGTTGCTGCAGGCGATGGAACAGCTGGGTAAAGCGGCGCTGACGACTGGCGAGGAAATAGTCCATCGCCATCTCCAGCCGCTGTTGCCCGGACTGAAGCTGGCGCAGCAGCTCCTGCTGATTGCGACTGACGATCTCCGCGGCGGCAGAAGGGGTCGGCGCTCGCAGGTCGGCAACAAAATCGGCGATCGTGACGTCGGTTTCATGGCCAACCGAGCTGACGATCGGGATCTGGCTGGCGAAAATAGCCCGTGCCACCCGCTCATCGTTAAAACTCCACAGATCCTCCAGCGAACCGCCGCCGCGCCCGACAATCAGCACGTCACACTCCTGGCGCGCGTTGGCCAGCGCGATGGCGCGCACAATCTGCCCGGGAGCGTCGTCACCCTGGACCGCAGTCGGGTAGATAATCACTGGCAGTCCGGGGTCGCGGCGCTTGAGGACATGGAGAATATCGTGCAGCGCCGCACCGGTTTTCGAGGTGATGACGCCGACGCAGTGGGCGGGGGAGGGGAGCGCCTGCTTATGTTTTTGCTCGAACAGTCCTTCCGCCATTAACTGTGCTTTAAGCTGCTCATATTTCTGCTGCAGCAACCCTTCGCCGGCGGGCTGCATGCTTTCGACGATAATCTGGTAGTCACCGCGCGGCTCATACAGCGTGATGTTGGCGCGAACCAGCACCTGCTGCCCGTGCTGTGGGCGAAACGTGACCCGGCGGTTGCTGTTGCGGAACATCGCGCAGCGCACCTGGGCGTTATCGTCTTTTAAGGTGAAGTACCAGTGGCCGGAAGAAGGCTGGCTGAAGTTAGAGATCTCGCCGCTGATCCACACCTGGCCCATTTCGTGCTCAAGCAGCAAACGCACCGTCTGATTCAGGCGGCTTACGGTAAAAATTGCGGGGGATTGAGAGGGTAACATGTGAGCAAGATCAAACTTTAAATCAGCAGGTTATTCAGTCGATAGTAACGCGCTCAGAGGGGATGGCAAGTATTATTTGCAAAAAAGGGTAGATGCAATCGGTTACGCTCTGTATAATGCCACGGCAATATTTATCCACCCTGGTCGAGATATTGCCCATGCTACGTATCGCTAAAGAAGCCCTGACGTTTGACGACGTCCTCCTCGTTCCCGCTCATTCTACCGTTCTGCCGAATACTGCCGATCTCAGCACTCAGCTGACGAAAACCATTCGTCTGAATATTCCTATGCTCTCCGCAGCCATGGATACCGTAACGGAAGCGCGTCTGGCTATTGCCCTGGCACAGGAAGGCGGCATCGGCTTTATTCACAAAAACATGTCCATCGAGCGCCAGGCGGAAGAAGTTCGTCGCGTGAAGAAACATGAGTCCGGCGTGGTCACCGACCCGCAGACCGTTCTGCCGACCACCACCCTGCGCGAAATGAAAGAGCTGACTGAACGTAACGGCTTCGCCGGTTACCCGGTGGTGACTGAAGACAACGAACTGGTCGGTATCATTACCGGCCGCGACGTGCGTTTCGTCACCGATCTGAACCAGCCGGTCAGCGTCTACATGACGCCGAAAGAGCGTCTGGTTACCGTTCGTGAAGGCGAAAGCCGCGAAGTGGTCTTCGCTAAGATGCACGAAAAACGCGTTGAGAAGGCGCTGGTTGTGGATGAGAGCTTCCACCTGCGCGGAATGATCACCGTTAAAGACTTCCAGAAAGCGGAACGTAAACCGAACGCCTGTAAAGATGAGCAGGGTCGTCTGCGCGTAGGCGCAGCGGTCGGCGCCGGTGCGGGCAACGAAGAGCGCGTAGACGCGCTGGTCGCCGCGGGTGTTGACGTCCTGCTGATCGACTCCTCGCATGGTCATTCAGAAGGCGTCCTGCAGCGCATTCGTGAAACCCGCGCGAAATACCCAGACCTGCAAATCATCGGCGGCAACGTGGCCACCGGTGCAGGCGCGCGCGCGCTGGCGGAAGCCGGTTGCAGCGCGGTGAAAGTCGGTATCGGCCCGGGCTCCATCTGTACGACCCGTATCGTTACCGGCGTAGGTGTGCCGCAGATCACCGCCGTTTCCGACGCGGTGGAAGCGCTGGAAGGCACCGGTATTCCGGTTATCGCTGACGGCGGTATCCGTTTCTCCGGCGATATTGCCAAAGCGATCGCTGCCGGCGCAGCCGCGGTGATGGTCGGCTCTATGCTGGCGGGTACCGAAGAATCCCCGGGTGAAATCGAACTCTACCAGGGCCGTTCTTACAAATCCTACCGCGGCATGGGCTCTCTTGGCGCGATGTCTAAAGGCTCCTCTGACCGCTACTTCCAGAGCGATAACGCTGCTGACAAACTGGTGCCGGAAGGTATCGAAGGGCGCGTGGCCTATAAAGGTCGCCTGAAAGAGATCATTCACCAGCAGATGGGCGGTCTGCGTTCCTGTATGGGTCTGACCGGCTGTGGTACCATTGACCTGCTGCGTACCAAAGCTGAATTCGTACGCATCAGCGGTGCGGGCATTCAGGAAAGCCACGTTCACGACGTGACCATCACCAAAGAGTCCCCGAACTACCGTCTGGGCTCCTGATTTCTTCGCCCGACCTAGCGTCGGGCGATTTATTTACTCTGTTTCACTTGCCTCGGAATTAGCGTCAATGACGGAAAACATTCATAAACATCGCATTCTCATCCTCGACTTCGGCTCTCAGTATACTCAGCTGGTGGCGCGTCGCGTGCGTGAGCTGGGCGTCTACTGTGAGTTGTGGGCGTGGGATGTCACGGAAGCACAGATCCGCGAATTCAATCCAAGCGGCATCATTCTTTCCGGCGGCCCGGAAAGTACTACCGAAGAGAACAGCCCGCGCGCGCCGCAGTATGTGTTCGAAGCCGGTGTGCCGGTATTTGGCGTCTGCTACGGCATGCAGACCATGGCGATGCAGCTGGGCGGCCATGTAGAAGGTTCTAACGAGCGTGAGTTTGGCTACGCGCAGGTTGAAGTGGTTAACGACAGCGCGCTGGTGCGTGGTATCGAAGACTCCCTGACCGCAGACGGTAAACCGCTGCTGGACGTGTGGATGAGCCACGGCGACAAGGTCACCGCGATCCCGGCGGACTTCGTGACCGTTGCCAGCACCGATAGCTGCCCGTTCGCCATCATGGCCAATGAAGAAAAACGCTTCTACGGCGTGCAGTTCCACCCGGAAGTCACCCACACCCGTCAGGGTATGCGCATGCTGGAACGCTTCGTGCGCGACATCTGCCAGTGTGAAGCGCTGTGGACCCCGGCTAAAATCATCGACGACGCCGTTGAGCGTATCCGCCAGCAGGTTGGCGATGACAAAGTGATCCTTGGCCTCTCCGGCGGCGTGGACTCCTCGGTGACCGCGATGCTGCTGCACCGCGCCATCGGCAAAAACCTGACCTGCGTATTCGTGGATAACGGTCTCCTGCGCCTGAACGAAGCGCAACAGGTCATGGACATGTTCGGCGACCACTTCGGTCTGAACATTGTTCACGTCGAAGGCGAGCAGCGCTTCCTCGACGCACTGAAAGGCGAGAACGATCCGGAAGCGAAACGTAAAATCATCGGCCGCGTCTTCGTGGAAGTGTTCGACGAAGAAGCGCTGAAGCTGGACGACGTCAAATGGCTGGCGCAGGGTACCATCTACCCTGACGTTATCGAATCTGCTGCTTCCGCTACCGGTAAAGCGCACGTCATCAAATCTCACCACAACGTGGGCGGCCTGCCGAAAGAGATGAAGATGGGGCTGGTTGAGCCGCTGCGTGAGCTGTTCAAAGACGAAGTGCGTAAGATCGGTCTGGAACTGGGCCTACCGTACGATATGCTCTACCGTCACCCGTTCCCGGGCCCTGGCCTCGGCGTGCGCGTGCTGGGCGAAGTGAAGAAAGAGTACTGCGACCTGCTGCGTCGTGCGGACGCTATCTTCATCGAAGAGCTGCACAAAGCTGACCTGTACAACAAAGTGAGTCAGGCGTTTACCGTGTTCCTGCCGGTTCGTTCCGTCGGCGTGATGGGCGATGGCCGTAAATACGACTGGGTCGTTTCCCTGCGTGCAGTGGAAACTATCGACTTTATGACCGCGCACTGGGCGCACCTGCCGTATGATTTCCTCGGCCGCGTCTCTAACCGTATCATCAATGAAGTGAACGGTATCTCCCGCGTGGTGTATGACATCAGCGGTAAGCCGCCAGCAACGATTGAGTGGGAGTAATCCCCGGCGTTAGTTGAATGAAACGAAACCCTCTGTTTTTACAGAGGGTTTTTTACTTTATGCCTCTCATCAACCCCATCATCCCTGGACGCTATCTGGCAGGGGGGCCTGTGAATTCCCCGTTTACGGTTCCGGCAGATGTTCAGCTGGCCCATTTTTTGCTGCCGCCGGGTGGAGTGTGGGAAGTTTGCCCGGCTGTGCCTTGCCCGCTCCACGCACCATCGCCAGCGCCAGGCAGGCAACTATCAACGTTAACCCGGTGGACACCCACATTCCGCCGATAATGCCCAGCCGGTGGTTCAGCCATGCGTAGGCAAAGGGTGAGGCAGCCGCCATCAGTTGCCCGGGGATCAGCAGGATACCCGTGCGGCTGGCATAGCTTTCTGCGCTAAACAGCGCCAGCGGTAGCGTCGCTTTGACAATCGTCACCAGCCCGTTAATCGCGCCATAGCCCAGCACAAACCCGGCTGCGAACCCGGCATAAGCCGTGCTGCTCAATCCAAGGAGAAAACAGAGCGGCATGGCGAGCGCCGTAAAACGCGTCAGCGTGAGTGGGGTGACCCGGGGACCGGCCAGCACTTCCCCCAGCCGGGCGCCGGTCTGGCCGAACCCCCACAGCATACCGACGGCAACCGGCAAACCAAAGTGGCTGATAAACTCCGGCAGATGGGTGGAGGTACCGTTGGAGATGAAGGTGATCAGCGCAATAAAGATCGCGTAACGCACTCCGTTACGCCGATCGCCCTCTGCTGTCGTCGTTGGGGCTATCATTTTCACCGATGTACTGAGTCGCTGGCGCGGCAACTGATAACTCAGACAGGCGCTCAGTACGCCAAACAGCGCATAGATCCGCAGGGCATCCTGCCAGGACATGACGGTTAATAACGCTTCGCCCAGCGGCCAGAAGAGGGCCGAAGCCAGGCCGCCGGCAAGGGTAATGTGGGAAATGGTTTTCCGCGCCTGCTGGCCGTACAGATTCACCACCGCGGCGAACAGCGCATCATACAGCGAGAGCCGCATGCCAATTCCGGTTAGCAGCCAGGCGCCGTACCAGCCGGCAAGTGAAGGATGCCAGGCCATGACAGCGCAGCTGGCGGCTATCAGTAAGGTTCCGCTGGTGACCACGTGTCGCCCGCCAAAGCGAGCCAGCAGTCTGGCGACGAACGGAGAAACAACGGCCATCATCAGCATGGCGAGCGTCAGGCCAAGATAGATCTGCGGTGACGTCCACCCCATGTCGGCAGCGATGGCCTGGGCAAAGGTGCCGGGCATATAAAAAGAGATACCCCAGTTGATCAGTTGCTGACCGCCCGCGGTGAAGGCGAGGCGTCGGGGAATAGCTGGCGTTTCCATGGTTTTCATTCCGTTAAGGCAGTTGTCCTGAGCATACCCGGCAGGCTATTGTTCTGGCATAGCGGCCACCTTATGCGCGGTATAAGAGAAACTTTGCATGACAACACTGAACCTGGGAAACCTGGCGACCTTCCGGCTGGTCGTACAGCGCGGCAGCTTTTCTGCCGCCGCCGACGCGCTGGGGATCTCCCAACCTGCCGTTAGCCTGCAGGTGCGTCAGCTGGAGCAGTTTTTACAGACCCGTTTGCTGGAGCGTACCGGCCGCGGGATCAAGGCGACGGCGGCGGGAATGGCACTGCTGGCCCACAGCGAGCAGATCGATCGGGCGGTGAATAACGCAATGCAGTCGGTCAGTGTATTCAGTCAGGAAGTTAATGGGGCGGTAACGCTGGGGACCGGCGCGACGGCCTGCATTCATCTTCTCCCGCCGCTGCTGCAGCATCTTCGTCAGCAGCATCCGCTGTTGACGGTGGGGGTGACCACCGGCAACACGCTGGATATCGTCCGGGCGGTGGAGGAAAATCGCCTCGATCTCGGGCTGGTTACCTTGCCCGTACAGGGGCGCAGTCTGGCGGTGACCTCAGTGGTTGACGAGGAGTTCGTGGTTATCCATGCTCGCCACGAAGCAGCGATGTCGGCGGTTTGTACCCCTGCCGAGCTGCAGGCGCTGCCGCTCATTGCTTTCGAAGCCGGCAGCGGCACCCGGGATCTGATTGACCGCTGGTTCCGCTCGGCGGGACTGGCGGTCACGCCGGTGATGCAGTTGGGCAGCATCGAGGCGATTAAACGGATGGTGCGGGCAGGACTGGGCTACAGCATCGTGCCCCGCATGGCGGTGGAGCAGGAGGAGGATCGCGACGGATTAAGCGTGCACTCGCTGGCGCCGCGGCTATATCGACAGCTGGCGGTAGTCATGCGTCAGGACAAAATTGTGACAAAAGGTATCGCGGAAATGCTGCGCCTGCTGCATGCCGTGCGCTTATAAATCGCCGACGGCAAAACGACTGTATCAAAGGCAGGACATCAGCCGCAGGTTGCTCTGACTGCGGAGTGTGGTGCTTCCTGTATCAGAATCAAAGAATTACTCGCGGGCGGAGGGCTCGACGGTGAGTGAAGACTCCTGCGACGTTTTTTTATCCTGGTGATGGTACCAGGCGCCGATGGAGGAGTAGACAAAGCGTCCAAAGAAGAAGAGAAAACTGATAAGCAGTACGATACGGGTCATGCGACGGTTAAATCGATGTCGTTTACGCATACTGGGTGCCTGACTCACAAAAGGTTCCTTGAAGTATACCCGAAGATGGGCGATGGGGGTATTAAGGCACAGGAACGAAGTGGGGTCAATTGATGTAGATGTAAAAGTGCCACAGTGAAAACATTAATTAATGTTATATAAGATAATAATCGTATTTACATGCTCACTTTATTGGCTATGAAAAGGTAAAAAAATAAGTTTTATTAATGTTAGCGTCAGTATTTGTTGATTTATATCAACAGCCCCATTTTCTTGACCACTAAAATCAGCGGACATTACCGTATCGTTATTACTTATGCGGTCAGCATGGGGTGGTTGGATGCCTGCCTGAATATGCCTCGCAGGAGCAGAGGTTCCCTGTAGAGCACCTATGAATTTATTAAAATACTATCAACAATATCGCGACAAGTGGTGGGCTTTACCGCTTGTCCTGCCTGCGCTGTTATTACCTCTTGCCAGATTGGCGAATACCTACACCATGCTGAATGGTCACATGGTATTTCTCTATTATCTTCCCCTGGCATTGGTACTCAGCCTGATGATGTTTTTCGGTTGGGCGGCGATCCCGGGTATCATCATTGGCCTGCTGCTCACGCTGGCCCGAGGAATGACGCCCGAGCAGGCTATCGGCGTGCTGTTTCATTTTCTCATTCCCTGCGTGCTGTGCTGGGGTGGGTATCGCATCTTTGTCCCCCGGCGCCAGCAGGTCTCGCATGGTAACGTCAAACTGATGCCGCATCGTCTGTTCTGGCAAATGCTACTCCCCTCGGTCATTTTTCTGATTCTGTCACAGATCGCTGAATACCTGGGACTGCATCCGCGTACAACGGAGATGACGGGTATTACGCCCTTTAGTTTACGTTCGTTAATCACCTTTCAGGCGCTGATGGTGGGGTGTCTGACGGGCGTGCCGCTGTGTTATTTTCTGCTGCGTTTAATACGCAACCCTTTTCATTTTCGCGGATTTATTTCTCAGGTTCGCTTACAAATTGATCCAAAAATAAAAACAATTGAAATCATTTGCTGGGCAGCGATATTAATCCTGCTGCTGGGGCTATTATTGATGCCACTTAATGATACCAGCACCATATTTAGCACGAATTATACGTTATCATTACTTATGCCGGTCATGCTCTGGGGAGCCATGCGTTTTGGCTATCGTTTTATCTCGCTGATCTGGACGCCGGTGCTGATCGCTGTGATCCATTTTCATTACCGTTACTTACCGGTTTATCCGAGCTATAACACCCAACTGGCGATCACCTCGTCAAGCTATCTGGTGTTCTCGTTTATTGTCGCCTACACGGCGATGCTGGCAACACAGCAGCGTCTGATCTACGCTCGCGTCCGGCAGATGGCTTTCCTCGACCCGGTCGTACATATGCCTAATCTGCGGGCGCTGAGTCGGGCGCTAAATGGCACGAGCTGGTCGACGCTCTGTTTTCTGCGCATTCCTGAACTTGAACTACTGGGGCGCCACTACGGGGTTTTGTTACGCATTCAGTATAAGCAAATGCTGGCGAACCACCTGAGTGCGTTGCTGCAGCCCAACGAAGCGGTGTATCACCTTGCCGGCCATGATTTGGTTTTTCGCCTTAACAGCGAAGGGCATCAGGCCCGCATTCATTTAATCGACCGCTCGCTCCGACAGTTCCGTTTTCACTGGGATGGCGTCCCGCTGCAGCCGCGGATCGGCATGAGCTATTGCAACGTTCGCTCACCGGTCAAGCATCTGTATTTGCTGCTTGGCGAACTAAACACGATTGCCGACATGTCGCTGGCCAGCGGCCATCCAGAGAATATGCAGCGCCGTGGCGCCGGCCATGTCCAGCAGGATCTGAAAGATAAAGTGGTGATGATGAACCGTATCCTGAAGGCGCTGGAGCAAGACCATTTTGTCCTGATGGCGCAACCTATTCAGGGCATCCGCGGCGATAACTACCATGAAGTATTGCTGAGGATGGAAGGGGTATCAGGCGAACTGACGGGGCCAAACGCGTTCCTGCCAGTGGCGCACGAGTTTGGACTCTCCTCGCGTGTGGATCAGTGGGTCATCGAGCACACGCTGGCCTTTATGGATACCCACCGCGAGGCACTGCCCGGTCTGCGGCTGGCGATCAATCTCTCTCCGGTCTCGCTGAGCCGCAGCCAGTTTCCTCAGGAGGTCGAAGCGCTGCTGCAGACGTACAACATTGAGCCATGGCAGATTATTTTCGAATTGACCGAGAACTATGCGCTCAGTAACCCTGAGCTGGTCTGTCAGACATTAGAGCATCTGCGGGCGCTGGGCTGCCGGGTGGCGATCGATGATTTTGGTACTGGCTACGCCAGCTACGCCCGGTTAAAAACGATGAACGTCGACATTCTTAAAATCGACGGCAGCTTTATTCGCAATCTGCTTGCCAGCAGCCTCGATTATCAGGTCGTGGACTCTATTTGTCGTCTGGCGCGCATGAAGAACATGCAGGTGGTGGCTGAATATGTCGAGTCGCCGGAGATACGCCAGGCGGTTATCGCGCTGGGGATCGATTATTTGCAGGGCTACGATATCGGTGTACCGGTGCCACTGGCGCAGCTGGCGGAGGGGATGACTGCCTGAAGCGGAAAAAAGCCGGGCGTGATGGCCCGGCCTGGAGAATATTCAGGAGCGCGGCTCAGGCGTCTGGCTCTTCTTCAGCAATCTTCAGCAGCCATTCCGGCACACCTTCCCAGTACTGCTGCTCTTTTTCCAGATCTAACAGCACCAGCGCATTCTGGCTAAACCAGTTGTGCGGGAAGGTCAGCGTCCAGTGGTGAGCTTCCGTCTGCAGCCGCAGGGTCGGCGGCGTGGTGGTGGCCTGACGCTGGTTATTCAGCAGCACGCCCAGGCGCAGCAGCTGGATCAGCGGCAGAAACTGCTTTTTCCTGAACAGCGTAAAGCGCGGCAGGTCGTCGAGTTTTATCGCTTTGCGATGATAGCGCACCAGGGTGGCCATCAGCATCTGCTGCTCCTGGTTGAAGCCCGGCAGGTCGCTGTTCTGCAGAATGTAGGCCGAGTGGCGATGCATACCGCTATGGTTGATATTCAGCCCTACCTCATGGAGCATCACCGCCCACTTCAACAGCGCCGCAAGGTGCGGATTGGCCAGCTTGGGGTTCTGTTCCTGCCACTGTTCCAGCATATGGGTGGTGGTTTCCAGCACCCGGCGTGCCTGTTCGCGATCGATATTGTACTGATTCGCCAGACTCTGCGCTGTGCGGCTACGAATATCCTGGTGGCGGAAGCGGCCTTCCATCTCGTACAGCACGCCTTCACGCAGGGCGCCATCGGACAGACGAAGCTCTTTAATGGCTAGCGCGTCAAACACGCCGCACAGAATCGCCAGCCCCGGGGCAAAGACCGCTTTACGATCTTCAGAAAGACCAGGCAGACTGAGCGCGTCGAAGTTTTTATGCTTCAGCAGTTCACTGACCAGCATTTCGAGGCGTTCCGGCGTAATAAACCCATCCTTCTCACCCATGGCCACCAGCACTTCCTGCGCGGCTTTAATGGTGCCGGAGGCGCCCAGCGCCACGGTCCAGCCCTGAATACGGAACTGCCAGGCCAGGGTTTCCAGTTTTTGTACCGCCGCCAGGCGAGCACGCTGGAAATTTTCTTTATTGATTGTCCCGCCAGGGAAGTAGGCTTGCGAGAAGCTCACGCAGCCCATGCGACGGCTTTCCACCAGGCGGGGTTCAAAATCTTCACCGATGACCAGCTCGGTCGAACCGCCGCCGATATCAATCACCAGCTTACGGCCGCGCTCCGGCTGTGTATGCTCAACGCCCATAAAAATCAGGCGCGCTTCTTCATTGCCGGAGATGATCTCGATCGGGTAGGGGATCACTTTTTCCGCGCGTTTAAGAAACTCCGCCGCGTTGGTCGCCTGACGCAGCGTATGCGTCCCGACGATGCAGACGCTGGAAGGGGAGAACCCTTGCAGACGTTCAGCAAACAGCGACAGGCAGTTCAGCCCGCGGGTCATCGCTTCTTCGCTCAACACCGAGTTTTCATCAAGGCCATCGGCCAGATGCACGCGCTGTTTCAGGCGTCCAATGATCTGCATGGCGCCATCGACGACACGGGCGATCACCATATGAAAACTGTTCGAACCAAGGTCGACCGCAGCGAATTCCTGCGGCCGAGGGGTTATTTCGTTTATTGGCATAGGTTAGTCGGGTTGTTCGAGTGATTTGAGATAATCGTAAATCGCCATCTGTGCGCGTACTTTACGGCGATTGCCGCGCGGCACATAGCGATTACTCAGTTCTTTATCAAGATAGCGTGCTTTTACCGTATCGTTGAACAAGATATCAAAAATATCCAGCACTCGCTGTTTCAGACGCGGGTCGAGCAGCGGGGCAGCAACTTCAATACGGTAATCGATGTTACGCGTCATCCAGTCGGCAGAGGAGAGCCAGACCTGTTTATCGCCACCGTTTTCAAAACAATAGACCCGGTCGTGCTCGAGGAAACGGTCAACGATGCTAATGACGCGGATATTCTCGCTGATACCTTCCAGTCCAGGGATCAGCGAGCACATGCCGCGGATCAACAGATTGACCGGCACGCCGGAGCTGGAGGCGGCGTACAGTCTGTCCACCAGCCCTTTATCCACCAGGTTGTTCAGCTTCAGCGTAATCCCGGAGGGCTGCCCGTTCTGCGCATTGGCGATCTCGCGATCGATCATCTCATACAGCAGGCGGCGCGAGTTCTGCGGCGACACCAGCAGGTAATCGAAGCTGACCGGGCGGTAGGGGTTTTCAATAAAGTTAAACACGCGGCGAACTTCATTGGTAATACGCGCATCGGCGGTTAACAGCGAATAGTCGGTGTAGATCCGCGCGGTCTTCTCGTTAAAGTTACCGGTACCGATGTGGGCGTAGCGCACCACCTCATCGCCTTCTTTACGCGAGATAAGGAACAGCTTGGCGTGGATCTTCAGACCCGGCGCGGAGAAGATAACGTGGACACCCGCTTCCGTCAGGCGTTTCGCCCAGTGAATGTTCGCCTCTTCATCGAAGCGCGCCTGCAGCTCTACCACCACGGTGACTTTTTTACCGTTGTGGGCGGCGTGGATCATTGCGTCAATGATGCGCGAATCCTTGGCCACGCGGTAGATGTTGATTTTGATCGCCAGTACGCTGGGGTCGAACGAGGCCTGACGCAGTAGCTCCAGCACATGTTCAAAAGTATGATAGGGATAGTAAAGCAGCACGTCGCGTTCGCGAATGGCGTCGAAGCCGTTGCGGAATTTATCAAACCACAGATGACGCAGGCGCGGCATCGGCTTATTGACCAGATTGGCCTTACCTACGTTCGGGAAGCTGATAAAGTCTTTAAAGTTGTGATAGCGGCCACCCGGCAGCATTGAGTCGTAGTTGGAGATGGAGAGCTTATCGCGCAGCATTTCGACCATCGCATCCGGCATATCGCGCTGGTAGACGAAGCGAACCGGCTCGGCGGTCAGACGCTGCTTGAGGCTGGAAGACATCAGCTCCATCAGGCTCGACTCCATCTCATGCACCAGATCGTACTCGGCGTCACGGGTCATTTTCATCGAGTAGGCGTTCAGCGCATCGTAATCAAAGAAGCCTTTAAAGATATCATCCAGGCAGTAACGCAGGATGTTATCCAACAGGATCATTGGCTTACGGCGGCGAGGCGCTTCCGGCGGCAGGTTTACGAAGCGCGGCACTTTGTCTGACGGAATTTCCAGCAGGGCATAGTTGATGTTTTCCCCGCGGATAATCTCCACCGCCAGATAGGTGTAATCATCTTTCAGGAACTGCACAAGGTCCGTTTCGCGGTTAATCAGGATCGGCGAGATATGCTGACGCAAATACTGTTTGAAGTAGTTGCGCAGCCAGGCCTGCTGATTGACGGACAGCTGGCGCTCGTTGATCAGGAAGATCTGGTTACGCGCCATCTCCAGCAGCAGCTCGTTGTACAGACTATCGAATTCCTGATCGGCCTTCAGAACGCGGGCCTGAATTTTGCCTAACAGGTGGCGAGAATGGGCGGTACTGCCTTGTTCTTCACTGATAATAATCCGCCGCTTAAGTTCAGCGAAGCGCACTTTGTAAAATTCATCAAGGTTGTTGGAGTAGATCCCCAGAAAGCGCATGCGCTCAATCAGCGGGTTACTCTTGTCCGCCGCTTCCTGCAGCACGCGCTCGTTAAAAGACAACCAGCTGAGTTCTTTTTCGATGTATAGCTTTTCCTGGCCCATTACCGCTCACACTCCGTTTTACTCACAGGACGTAGACTATTATGACGAATTTTTCTGCATAGCGATTTACTGTGTCACAACTATATGACAGTAAGAAGAATTATTTCTGTGAGATGTTTGATTAATAAACAATTTTAATTAAAAAAAAGCCCCGCGACAGGGACAGGCGGGGCTGTTGTTCATTCTTCGGCGGCATAGCCCTGAGGCGGAAGTTGTCGTTCATCCAGCCAGGCGTGGTTACCTGCCATGCGCAGACGCCCATCGACGAACCAACTAATGACCAGCGGATAAATGGCATGTTCCTGGGCCTGAACCCGCGCCGTCACCTCATCTTCGCTGTCGCCAGCGAAGACCGGCACCTTGGCCTGCAGGATAACCGGACCACCGTCCAGCTCATCGGTGACGAAGTGCACCGAGGTCCCATGCTCCTCATCACCGTTTTCCAGCACCTGACGATGAGTATGCAGGCCAGGATACTTCGGCAGTAATGAGGGATGGATGTTCAGCAGACGTCCCTGATAGTGGCTGACGAACGCCGGGCTAAGGATACGCATATAACCCGCCAGCACCACCAGATCCGGGGCGTAGGCGTCGATTTCATGCATCAGCTGACGATCGAAAGCTTCCCGGTCGGCAAACTGACTTTGCGCCAGCGCGTGGGCCGGGATGCCGGCCGCGCGCGCGCGCTCAAGACCGAACGCATCGGCCTTATTACTGAATACCGCACGCAGGGTACCGTTTATCTGTTTACGGCCGCAGGCGTCGATGATCGCCTGCAAATTGCTGCCGCTACCGGAAATCAGCACCACGATGTTTTTCATGCAATGACCACACGCTGTTCGGAATCGGAAGCTTTGATATAACCGATTTTCCACGCGTTTTCACCTTTCTCGTTCAGCAGGGCAATGGCCTTGTCTGCTTCTGCAGCCGGCAGGGCGATAACCATCCCCACGCCGCAGTTAAAGGTACGGTACATTTCATGCTGGCTGACGTTACCGGCGGTTTGCAGCCAGTTGAAGACGGACGGCCACTGCCAGGAGGACTCATCAATGATCGCCTGGGTGTTATCCGGCAGCACGCGCGGAATATTTTCCCAGAAACCGCCGCCGGTCAGGTGGGCGATGGCGTGAACGTCAACGCTGGCGATCAGATCGAGCACCGATTTCACATAGATGCGGGTTGGTGCCAGCAGATGGTCGGCCAGTGGTTTGCCGTCAAGGTCGGTAGTCTGCGGGTCGACACCGCTGACTTCAATAATCTTACGCACCAGAGAATAACCGTTAGAGTGCGGGCCACTGGAGGCCAGCGCCACCAGCACATCGCCGTCGGCCACTTTGCTGCCGTCGATGATTTCTGATTTTTCCACCACCCCGACGCAGAAACCCGCTACGTCGTAATCTTCACCGTGGTACATCCCCGGCATTTCTGCGGTTTCACCGCCCACCAGCGCGCAACCGGACTGCAGGCAGCCTTCGGCGATGCCGTTAATGACGCTGGCCGCGGTATCGACGTCCAGTTTACCGGTGGCGTAATAATCCAGGAAAAACAGCGGCTCAGCACCCTGAACCACCAGGTCGTTCACGCACATGGCGACCAGGTCGATGCCGATGGTGTCGTGACGCTTCAGATCCATTGCCAGACGCAGCTTGGTACCGACGCCGTCGGTGCCGGAGACCAGTACCGGCTCGCGGTATTTCTGCGGCAGTGCGCACAGCGCGCCGAATCCGCCCAGTCCCCCCATCACTTCCGGGCGACGGGTTTTCTTCACCACGCCCTTAATACGGTCGACGAGAGCGTTGCCTGCATCAATATCCACGCCGGCATCTTTATAGCTGAGAGAGGTTTTGTCGGTCACTGCGAAGTCTCCACGCGTTTGCGGTAAGCAAGAAAAATCGGCGCAATTCTAACAGGGAAAGCAAACGTTTGCGAGCCTGCTTTACAGTCGGCGTGAAACAGCGGATGGATGGTCAGATTTGATACTGCTCACGAAAATGAAACCGGGTACAGTCTTGTGCTTGCCTCAGCGTAAAGGAATCCTCATCATACGACTGAAACCGGTTTCTGTGTTGGTTTGCCATGCATTTTTCCGGTGATTGACGCTGGTCAGGAGAGGGATGAATGAAAATTGCGGCATTCGATATTGGTGGCACCGCATTAAAGATGGGCGTGATGACCCGCGACGGCAGGCTGCTGGAAAGCGCGAAGCAGTCGATCAATGACAGCGATGGCGATCATATTTTACAGGCAATGCTGTCGTGGCTGGCGGCCCACCCGTCGTGTGAAGGGGTAGCCATCAGCGCGCCGGGTTATGTTGATCCGCACAGCGGCTTTATCACCATGGGCGGCGCTATTCGTCGATTTGATAACTTCGCCATGAAAGCATGGCTTGAAGCCCGGACCGGACTGCCGGTCTCAGTTGAAAATGATGCCAACTGTGTGTTGCTGGCCGAGCGCTGGCAGGGCAAAGCGGCGGAAATGGCCCATTTTCTGGTACTCACCATTGGCACTGGCATTGGCGGGGCGATTTATTGCCATCATCAGTTGGTTCACGGGGCGCGTTTTCGCGCCGGTGAGTTCGGTTACATGCTCACCGACCGTCCCGGCGGGCGCGATTCTCGTCGCTATTCGATGAATGAGAACTGCACCCTGCGAGTGCTACGCTATCGCTATGCGGAACATATCGGTGCGCCGCTGGACAGCGTGACAGGCGAAATGATTTTTGACCGCTATGATGCCGGCGACCCGGTTTGTCAGCGTCTGGTCGCTGAGTTCTTCAATGGCCTGGGTCATGGCCTTTATAACCTCGTCAATATCTTCGATCCGCAGGCCATCTTTATCGGTGGCGGCATTGTGGAACGTCCAGGATTTCTGGCGCTGCTACAGGAGCATCTGGCCTGGTTCGGCATTGCCGACTATCTCGATACCGTCAGTCACGGCAACGATGCCGGCCTGATTGGCGCGGTTTACCATTTCAATCAGCACTATCGTTCGCCTGGCGACGATCGACATTAGGGAGAGACTATGTCCGGATTTAAAGAAGGTTTTCTGTGGGGCGGCGCGGTCGCGGCGCATCAGTTAGAGGGCGGCTGGCAGGAGGGCGGCAAGGGGATCAGCGTGGCGGACGTGATGACCGCCGGTGCCCACGGCGTGCCGCGGGAAATTACCGACGGCGTGGTGGCGGGGAAAAACTACCCGAACCATGAGGCGATCGATTTTTATCATCGCTATCCGGAGGACCTGGCGCTGTTTGCCGAGATGGGCTTCAAATGTTTTCGCACCTCGATTGCCTGGACGCGTATTTTCCCGCAGGGTGATGAGCTGGAGCCCAACGAGGCTGGCCTGCAGTTTTACGATGACCTGTTCGACGAATGCCTGAAACACGGCATTGAGCCCGTGATTACGCTGTCGCATTTTGAAATGCCTTATCACCTGGTCACTGAGTACGGCGGCTGGCGCAACCGGAAGCTGATCGACTTTTTCGTGCGCTTTGCCAGGGTCGTTTTCACCCGCTATCAACATAAAGTGAAGTACTGGATGACCTTTAACGAGATCAACAACCAGGCCAACTTCCATGAGGACTTTGCTCCCTTCACCAACTCTGGTCTGAGATATTTGCCGGGTGAAGACCGGGAGCCGGTGATGTACCAGGCTGCGCACTATGAGCTGGTGGCCAGCGCCCTGGCGGTGAAAGCGGCGCGCGAGATTAACCCTGCACTGCAGATTGGCTGCATGATCGCTATGTGCCCCATCTATCCGCTGACCTGCGCGCCGGACGATATGATGATGGCGATGAACGCCATGCACCGCCGTTACTGGTTTACCGACGTTCACGTGCGCGGCCACTATCCGCAGCATCTGCTCAACTATTTTGCCCGCCGCGGCTTTACCCTGGATATCACCGAAGCTGATCGTCAGGCGTTAACCGAGGGCTGTGTCGACTACATTGGCTTTAGCTACTATATGTCGTTCGCTACCAAAGCCACTGAAGACAACCCCTTGCTTGATTATGATGAAACCACCAGCCTGGTCTCCAACCCGTACGTCAAAAAGTCGGACTGGGGCTGGCAGATTGATCCGGTCGGCCTGCGCTATTCGCTGAACTGGTTCTGGGACCACTACCAACTGCCGCTGTTTATTGTCGAAAACGGTTTTGGCGCGATCGATGTCCGTGAAGCGGACGGCAGCGTCAATGACCAATATCGTATCGATTATCTCTCCGCTCATATCGCGGAGATGAAAAAGGCAGTAGTCGAGGATGGCGTTGATCTGATGGGCTACACCCCGTGGGGCTGTATCGATCTGGTTTCCGCCGGCACAGGGGAAATGAAAAAACGCTACGGCTTCATTTATGTCGATAAAGATAATGAAGGCAATGGCTCGCTGGCTCGCAGCCGGAAAAAGTCCTTTGCCTGGTATCAACAGGTGATTGCCAGCAACGGGGAGAACCTGTCGTAGTCGGGTGGCGCTAACGCTTAACCGACCTACAATACACGTAGGCCCGCGTAAGCGTATGGACTGCACCCCGCACCCAAGCCGGAGCCTTGCCTCCGGTTTTTTTGTCTCTAAATCACTTTGCTTGATATACGTCAAGCAAGATGGGTATGGCACAATCCGCAAAAAGCGGTATAATCCCGCGATTTTTTTTGTGGCCGCCCCTCAGAGGAGAAAGAGAATGAAGATTGTGGAAGTCAAACACCCACTCGTCAAACACAAGCTGGGCCTGATGCGCGAGCACGACATCAGCACCAAACGCTTCCGTGAACTCGCCTCAGAAGTGGGCAGCTTACTGACTTATGAAGCCACCGCCGATCTGGCGACCGAGAGAGTGACCATCGAAGGCTGGAATGGCCCGGTGGAAGTTGAGCAGATCAAGGGCAAGAAAATTACCGTTGTGCCTATCCTCCGCGCAGGCCTTGGCATGATGGAAGGGGTGCTGGAGCATGTCCCCAGCGCGCGCATTAGCGTGGTCGGTATCTATCGTAATGAAGAGACTCTCGAGCCGGTACCTTACTTCCAGAAGCTGGTGTCCAACATCGATGAGCGTATGGCGCTGGTGGTTGACCCGATGCTGGCAACCGGTGGGTCGATGATCGCCACTATCGATCTGCTGAAAAACGCCGGCTGCACCAGTATTAAGGTGCTGGTACTGGTAGCGGCGCCGGAAGGGATTGCCGCGCTGGAGAAAGCCCACCCGGACGTTGAGCTGTATACCGCCTCTGTCGATAAGGGGCTGAACGAACACGGGTATATCATTCCCGGTCTCGGCGATGCCGGCGACAAGATTTTTGGAACGAAATAAAACATACCGCGAAAAAAGCCGACTTTGAGAGTCGGCTTTTTTTTGAATAAAAGTAATCCACAGCAAATAACAGACGACTCTCAGAGGAATACACTATGACGCGCCGTGCCATCGGGGTGAGTGAAAGACCGCCGCTTTTACAGACAATCCCGCTTAGTTTGCAACATCTGTTCGCCATGTTTGGCGCAACGGTACTGGTGCCTATTCTGTTCCACATTAACCCGGCCACCGTCCTGCTGTTCAACGGCATCGGTACGCTGTTGTACCTCTTTATTTGTAAAGGCAAAATTCCCGCTTATCTGGGATCGAGCTTCGCTTTTATCTCCCCGGTGCTGCTGCTGTTGCCGCTGGGCTACGAAGTGGCGCTGGGCGGTTTTATTATGTGCGGCGTGCTGTTCTGCATCGTCTCCTTTATTGTCAAAAAAGCCGGTACCGGCTGGCTGGATGTGATGTTCCCGCCGGCGGCGATGGGCGCCATTGTGGCGGTTATCGGCCTCGAACTGGCGGGCGTGGCGGCCAATATGGCCGGGCTGCTGCCGGCGGATGGCCAATCACCTGACAGCAAAACCATCATTATTTCGATGGTGACGCTGGGGGTGACGGTGTTTGGTTCCGTGCTGTTCCGCGGCTTCCTGGCGATTATCCCGATCCTGATCGGCGTGCTGGTGGGCTATGCGCTGTCGTTTGTGATGGGCGTGGTCGATACCACCCCGATTGCCGAAGCGCACTGGTTCGCCCTGCCAACCTTCTACACGCCGCGCTTTGAGTGGTTCGCCATCTTCACCATTCTGCCTGCCGCGCTGGTGGTGATTGCCGAGCACGTGGGGCACCTGGTGGTGACCGCCAATATCGTTAAACGCGATCTGATCCGCGACCCGGGCCTGCATCGTTCGATGTTTGCCAATGGCCTGTCGACGATCATCTCCGGTTTCTTCGGTTCGACGCCCAACACCACCTACGGTGAAAATATCGGCGTGATGGCGATTACCCGGGTCTACAGTACCTGGGTTATCGGCGGCGCGGCGATCATTGCGATTCTGCTCTCCTGCGTTGGCAAACTGGCGGCGGCTATCCAGATCATCCCGGTACCGGTGATGGGGGGCGTTTCGCTGCTGCTGTACGGGGTGATCGGCGCCTCGGGGATCCGTGTACTGATTGAATCGAAGGTGGATTACAGCAAAGCGCAGAATCTGATCCTCACCTCCGTGATCCTGATCATCGGCGTCAGCGGTGCTAAAGTGCACATCGGTGCTGCTGAGCTGAAAGGGATGGCGCTGGCGACCATCGTGGGCATCGCGCTCAGCCTGATTTTCAAGCTTATCAGCGTCCTGCGTCCGGAAGAGGTGGTCCTCGACGCCGCTGATAGCGAAGAGGCTAAATAACGATCTCCTGACCGGGCGGCGATCCCGCCCGGTTCTCTCCTGACCTAAATCTGTGGTAAACTCTCCGCGTTTTTCTGTAAGCCTATGTTGAGGTCCATCTGAACGCACCGGCACAGCTCTCTTTGCCACTGTATCTTCCTGACGACGAAACCTTCGCGAGTTTCTGGCCGGGTGATAATCCTTCCCTACTTGCTGCCCTCCAGAACGTATTGCGGCAGGAACACAGCGGGTACATTTATATCTGGTCACGTGAAGGGGCAGGTCGCAGCCACCTGTTACACGCCGCCTGCGCCGAGCTTTCCCAGCGCGGGGATGCGGTGGGCTACGTGCCGCTGGATAAACGGACGTGGTTTGTGCCGGAGGTGCTGGAGGGGATGGAACAGCTGGCGCTGGTCTGCATTGATAATATTGAATGCGTTGCCGGGGATGAGCCCTGGGAAATGGCTATCTTTAATCTCTACAACCGGATCCTTGAATCAGGCAAAACCCGACTGCTGATCACCGGCGATCGGCCACCGCGGCAGTTAAATCTTGGTCTGCCGGATCTCGCCTCGCGGCTGGACTGGGGGCAGATCTATAAGCTGCAGCCGCTGTCGGATGAAGACAAACTGCAGGCGCTGCAGCTGCGCGCCAGATTACGCGGCTTCGAGATGCCGGAAGACGTGTGCCGCTTCCTGCTGAAGCGGCTGGATCGCGAGATGCGCTCGCTGTTTATGACCCTCGATCAGCTGGATCATGCCTCGATTACCGCCCAGCGCAAGCTGACGATCCCCTTCGTGAAAGAGATCCTTAAGCTCTAGTCCGCCAGTGGGGCCAGCTCCTGCTCCGTCAGTCCGGTCAGGTGAGCGACCAGATCGCGCGCCAGGCCACTGTGTAGCATGGCGGCGGCGATACGCTGTGCCTCTTCTTTACGGCCTTCCTGTCGGCCTTCCTGTCGTCCCTGCGCCAGTCCCCGCTCCAGTCCCTGTTGCTCGAGATATTCCGCAATCGTCATCAACGTCTCCTTATGCTGCGGCGTACGTAACGCCAGTTCGCGAATGAACTTGACCGGCTCGCGCGTATTGCCTGCCTGTACCAGATAGTGCATCAGGGCTTGTACCTGCGATTCCGTCGCCAGTCCAGTCAATAATAATTCGCCCAGTTTGTCGAGGAGCTGCGCCAGATCGCGTTGTCGAATATGTTTTTGCAGTAACTCCAGCGTTGCCATGCGCTGGTGGGTGGCAATGTCGTCATCCGGAATGACGGTAATGTCCGCCAGCGGAAACGCTTCGTGATAAAGACGGCTGGCCAGCTCCGGGGCGGCGAATTCATCGAGCCAGCGCAGTGAGAACGGATAGGGGCTTACCAGACCATGATAGAAGAGGACAGGGATCACCAACGGCAGACGATCGTGACCGGCATCGAGATGACGCTGCATGGCGGCGATGGCATAGCGCATCAGACGAAAGGCCATATGCCGGTCGGGCGTGCTCTGGTGTTCGATAAGCGCATAAATATAGCCGTCTCCCGCCGTGGTTTTCAGGGAATACAAAATGTCGGCATAAAAGGGACGCAGATCGTCTTCGACAAAATGCCCCGACTCGAGATGCAGCGTGCGCAGATCGCATACTTTAAGCAGCGTTTCGGGCAGATACAGTTGCAGGAAATCGCGGGCGGTATCGGGATGGGAGAGGTAGGTCTTAAACACCGCGTCATGGGGCGTGGAGGTTGGTTTTTTCATGTTCATCCGTCCAGTGGATTGAGCGATAGATGAACAGTAGCACTACCCGGCGGGCGGGAGGGATTGGCGCGGAAGATCTGGAATCGGCCACGTAAAAAAAGCGCCGCGAAAGCGCGGCGCAGATGGGTTAGCTTACGATCTCAAGGACCTGCTCCGGCGGGCGGCCAATACGCGCCTGGCCATGGCTGACGACGATAGGGCGTTCGATGAGCTTAGGATTGTCGACCATCGCCTGAATCAGCGCCGCGTCGCTAAGCGCCTGGTCGGCAAGATTGAGCGATTTGTACAGATCCTCCTTCTGGCGCATGAGCTCGCGGGGGCTCTCCATACCCAGCAGCTGCAGCAGCTGACGCAGCGTATCGGCATCCGGCGGTGTGTCGAGATAGAGTACCACCTCTGGATCGATGCCGCGGCTCTGCAGCAGGCTCAGCGTTTCGCGGCTCTTCGAGCAGCGTGGGTTATGGTAAATTTTTACCGCGTCGGTCATGGGGTCTCCTTACATTTTTTGATAGGGGCGGAAGCGGGCCTGCAGATCGCGTAGCTGGTCGATACGGGCATCGTAACGCGCCTGCTGCAGGCTACCAAGTTTCACCTGCGAGCTGGCGCTGCTGAGCAGGGAAATGGCTTGATCCAACTGACCGACCAGCGCCATGCTTTCTGCCCGCGCCGCCAGCTCCTGATCGCGATTGCCCAGCGCGCCTTCCGCCTGCGCCAGCAGGTCCCAGCCGTTGCCATCCTCTTTATTGGTAAAGGTATACCGGTTCAGAATGGTCGCCGCTTCCCCGGGCTGTCCGCCCTGCAGCAAGGCGTTGGCCAGGTTCAGCTGCAACACCGGACTCGTGCGTAGCTCGCGGGCGTTTTTAAGACGGTTGATGGCGTCGCTGGTTTTCTTCTGCCCGAGGTCGATATCCGTGGCCAGGTCGAGATACCAGGCGTTTTGCGGGTCGGCGCTGAGCAGAGGCTGCAGCGTTTTGCGTGCCTGGTCAAAGTTGTTGCTTTCCATCGCCAGCAGAGCGCGGCCGTACTGCGCGGCATGCTGTTGGCGGATATTACCCTTATCCCAGGCGTTAAGCAGATCGGTGCCCAGTTTATTGTCGCCATTGGTGTACATCCCAAGGGTACGCGCCTTCGCCAGATAGAAGTCTGCCGAGGACTGCACGACCACCGGACGCATCTGATTGGCGCGGTTACGGGCATCGGCCAGTCGGCTTTCCGGCAGGGGGTGGGTGAGCAGCATTTCCGGCGGCCGTGTCGAGTAGCGCGACTCATCAAGCAGTTTACCCATAAACATCGGCATGGCCTGCGGGTCGAATCCCGAGCGCTGCAGGACCTGAATGCCAATCCGGTCGGCCTCTTCTTCGTTCTGGCGGGTGAAGCTGATCATGCCCTGTTGGGTCCCGGCCAGCGTCCCGGTCAGCGCCGCCATTCCGGCCTGTGGACTGGCCATCGCCAGCAGAATCGAACCCAGGGCACCGACCCAGGTGAGCGGCGCATTGCGCTTCTGATCTTCCATCGCGCGGGCGAGGTGCCGCTGCGTAACGTGGGAGATTTCGTGCGCCATGACAGAGGCCAGTTCGCTCTCATTATCAGAGTAGCGGAACAGGGCGGAGTGGAGGACCACGTTGCCGCCAAAGAAGGCGAAGGCGTTGATTTGGTCGTTATTAATCAAATAGAAATGGAACGGGGTGCGTACTGAGTTGGCGTGTGCCACCAGACGCATGCCCAGCCCGTTGATATATTGCACCAGCAGGGGATCGTTAATCAGCGGCGCGCTGCCGCGCAGCTGGCGCACATAGTAATCCCCCATCTGCATTTCCTGACCAATCGACAGCGTGCTTCCTGCAGAGGTCCCCATGTCCGGCAGCGTATCTGCGGAGTCAGCAAAAGCAGGGCCTATCGAACCCAGCGTCAGCGAGGCGATGACGGTCGCCACCAGCGTTTTCTTCAACTGCCTGAACATAACCTCTGTCCTGTAATGTGGGTGTGCCAGTTTGACCGATTGTGCGACGCAATGTTCCCTGGCCGCATCCCAGCGAGTTTAGCTGGCGTTGGCCGCCTTGAAAATATGATCTTCACGGCGGAGAACGGTTTGTCTGCGGCGCATCAAAAAGCGAAGTCTTTTTTGTGACATTTCGATACAATTCCCCGGATTGTCGCCGCTTGGCCCTTCAGGGAAGGTTTTATGCTTGAGATGTTAATGCAGTGGTACCGCCGTCGATTCAGCGACCCTGAGGCGATAGCGCTGCTGGTTATTTTGCTTGCCGGTTTCGGCATCATGTTCTTTTTCAGCGGTCTGTTAGCCCCGTTACTGGTGGCTATCGTACTGGCCTATCTGCTGGAGTGGCCGACGGTTCGTCTGGAGCGGATTGGCCTGTCGCGCACCTGGGCGACCTCGCTGGTGCTGATCCTGTTCGTGGGCATCCTGCTGTTGCTGGCCTTTGTGGTGATGCCGGTGGCCTGGCAGCAGGGGATCTATCTTATCCGCGATATGCCGGGTATGCTCAACAAACTCTCTGATTTCGCTGCCACGCTGCCGCGGCGCTATCCGGCGTTAATGGATGCCGGCATCATCGATGCGATGGCGGAAAATATGCGCAATCGGATGTTGACGGTGGGCGACTCGGTAGTGAAGTACTCCCTGGCCTCGCTGGTTGGGCTGCTCACCCTGGCGGTCTATCTGGTGCTGGTGCCGCTGATGGTCTTCTTCCTGTTGAAGGATAAAGAGCAAATGCTCAACGCGGTGCGCCGTGTGCTGCCGCGCAACCGCGGGCTTGCCGGGCAGGTGTGGAAGGAGATGAATCAGCAAATCACCAACTACATTCGCGGTAAGGTGCTGGAGATGATTGTCGTCAGCGTCGCCACCTGGATAGGCTTTATTCTGTTTGGCCTCAACTACTCGCTGCTGCTGGCTGTGCTGGTGGGCTTCTCGGTGCTGATCCCCTATATTGGCGCGTTTGTGGTGACCATCCCGGTGGTGGGCGTGGCGCTGTTTCAGTTTGGCGCTGGCACCGAGTTCTGGAGCCTGTTCGCGGTCTATCTGATTATTCAGGGACTGGATGGCAACCTGCTGGTTCCGGTGCTGTTCTCTGAGGCGGTCAATTTACACCCGCTGGTGATTATCCTGTCGGTGGTGATCTTTGGCGGACTGTGGGGGTTCTGGGGCGTCTTCTTCGCCATTCCGCTGGCCACGCTGATTAAAGCGGTGGTGCATGCCTGGCCGGATGGTCTGGTGGTTGACGACGACTGACGGGGTCGGGATAAAAAAAGACGCCGGGCGAGGATTTCCTCCCCCGGCGTCTTGCTTTGCATCAGGCGTTTTCTTTCAGCCAGTTCAGCACCACGTCGTGGTGATTGCTGGTTTTGAAGTCATCAAAGACATGTTCGATTTTGCCATCGGCATCGATGAGGAAAGTAATACGGTGAATACCGTCGTAGGTTTTCCCCATAAAGGATTTTTCGCCCCAGACGCCAAACTGCTCGCACACCTGATGGTTTTCATCAGACAGCAGCGTGAAGTTCAGTAACTCTTTTTCGGCGAAACGCGAAAGCTTTTCCGGTTTATCGGTGCTGATACCCAGCACTTCTACACCGGCTTTCTTCAGGTCGTCCATATTATCGCGCAAGCCGCACGCCTGTACGGTGCAGCCCGGGGTCATGGCTTTCGGGTAAAAATAAACCAGGACACGTTGTCCCTGGAAGTCGGTTAAATTTACTTCCTCGCCGTCCTGGTCCGGTAAGCTAAATTTCGGTGCGATATCACCGGCTTTCAGTGGGGTCATGGGTTAAACTCCATCCTGTTCATCATGCTGTGAATAATTAACGATGTTAATACTGCCTTGTGCGTTGAGTTCTGTACATAGGGCTTTGAACGCTTGTTCGATATTTGCTGCATTTTGCGTCGCAGGACTGTGGGCAGTTATCTGGATAAAAAGCTGCGCGGAATCGCCGTCTCCCGGCTGAGTGCGGGACACCAGTTCCGCGATATTCATATTCCATGTATCGCACAGGGCAGTAAAGCGCTCGATGATATGCGGTGAGTCCGGCACCTCAACCTGGACCCAAACGGTGTTTGGCATAGCCTGCGGCGGGCGCGCGGTGGTGCGTTTCATCACGATCAACAGTTCCAGCTCCGCACCTTTCAGCGGCAGGGTTGATTCGATCAGGTTAATCGCATTCCACGACCCGGAAAGCAGCATGATAAACGTAAACTCATCACCGAGCATGGCCAGCCGGCTGTCTTCGATATTACAACCGCAGCTGCTGACGTGGCGAGTGATCGTATTCACGATGCCGGGACGGTCAGCCCCCAGGGCGGTAATAACCAGATAGTGTTGTAATGAGGCTGTCAAACCTGTTCTTCCTTTAAAAAGGTGAGGTAACATTAGGAAAGCATAAAAAAAACCGCCATACAACATCCCTGATGGCGTCGGGTCTCTTGCTTTTATTGCAGCTCCAAACGTAACATTGAGAATCTTGTCGCACTTCTGCTCTGAGGATGGCCCATGTTCACGGGAAGTATTGTAGCGCTTGTCACGCCGATGGATGAAAACGGTAATGTCTGCCGGACAAGCCTGAAAAAACTGATTGATTACCATGTCGCCAACGGAACCTCGGCGATCGTTTCGGTAGGGACTACCGGTGAATCCGCAACGCTGAGCCATGAAGAGCATGGCGACGTGGTGATGATGACGCTGGAACTGGCTGACGGGCGTATCCCGGTTATCGCTGGAACGGGAGCCAATGCAACCGCAGAGGCGATTAGCCTGACCAAACGTTTTAACGACAGCGGTGTTGTCGGCTGCCTGACGGTCACTCCTTACTATAACCGTCCGACCCAGGAAGGCCTGTTCCAACACTTTAAAGCTATCGCTGAACATACTGACCTGCCGCAAATTCTGTATAATGTGCCGTCCCGTACCGGTTGCGATATGCTGCCGGAAACCGTTGGCCGTCTGGCGGAAATTAAAAATATTGTCGGTATTAAGGAAGCAACAGGGAACTTAAGTCGAGTTCACCAGATCAAAGAGCTGGTTTCAGACGACTTTATCCTGCTGAGCGGTGACGATGCGACCGGTATGGACTTCATGCAGCTCGGCGGTGTGGGCGTGATTTCCGTTACGGCCAACGTGGCGGCGCGCGAAATGGCCGACATGTGCCGTCTGGCGCTGGCGGGTCAATTTGCCGAAGCGCGTGCGATTAATCAGCGTCTGATGCCACTGCATACAAAATTATTTGTCGAACCCAATCCTATCCCGGTGAAATGGGGATGCAAGGCGTTGGGTCTTGTGGCGACCGATACGCTGCGCTTGCCGATGACGCCCATCACTGACCACGGTCGTGAAGCCGTCACCGCCGCGCTGAAGCATGCCGGTTTGCTGTAAAGTTTAGGGAGATTTGATGGCTTACTCAGTACAGAAGTCGCGCCTGGCGAAGGTTGCGGGTGTTTCGCTGGTTCTACTCCTCGCGGCCTGTAGTTCCGACTCGCGCTATAAGCGTCAGGTGAGCGGTGATGAGGCCTATTTACAGGCATCACCGTTGAGCGAACTTCACGCGCCGGCGGGGATGATCCTGCCGATTCAGGTGGGTGATTACAACATTCCGGTGGCCAACAGCACCGGCGCGGTGGGTAAAGCGCTGGACATTCGCCCACCGGCGCAACCGCTGGCGCTGGTCAGCGGTGCGCGGACCCAGTTTAACGGCGATACCGCGACGCTGATGGTTGAGAACGGCCGCAGCGGTTCGCTGTGGGCGCAGGTCACCAGTATCCTTCAGTCGAAGAACTACGTTATCGCGAAACGCGATGATGCGAGCCAGACGCTGAACACCGACTGGGTTGAGTGGAACCGCCTTGATGAAGATCAGCAGTATCGCGGTCGTTATCAAATCTCCGTCAAACCGCAGGGCTATCAGCAAGCGGTAGTCGTCAAGCTGGTGAATCTGGAGCAGGCGGGTAAACCGGTTGCCGATCCGGCGTCCCTGCAGCGCTACAGCACCGCCATGCTGAACGTCATTTCGGAAGGCCTTGATGCGAGCGCCACCAGCGCCCAGAACGCGGCCCAGCGCAGTGCTGGCGCCACCTTCGACGTGCAGAGCGCTGCCGACGATACCGGCCTGCCGATGCTTGTCGTTCGCGCACCGTTTAACATGGTATGGCAACGTCTGCCGGGCGCTCTCGAGAAAGTGGGGATGAAAGTGACCGACAGCACACGCTCTCAGGGCAGCATGGCGCTGACCTATAAGCCGCTGTCTGACAGCAGCTGGCAGGAGCTGGGCGCACGCGATCCGCAGCTGGTTTCCGGTGACTACAAACTGCAGGTCGGCGACCTCGATAACCGCAGTAGCCTGCAGTTCATCGACCCGAAAGGTCACACCCTGACGCAGTCGCAAAATGACGCCCTGGTAGCCGTATTCCAGGCCGCATTTAACAAGTAATCAAAAGGGCTGGAGCAATCCGGCCCTTTTTAATGTATAGTGACGCAAACGTGTGCGTATACGCATTATCCTTCAAATCGCCTCTTTGTTGGCTGCCTTCGTTCACCCCAGTCACTTACTTCTGTAAGCTCCCGGGGATTCGCTCAGTTGCCGCCTCGATGCACTTTGAATGCTTTTGTGTATAGGCTGCGACGTATTTTTTTGGGCTTAATATCACTGGAGTGGTGAAAGATGAAAAAGCTAGCTGAGTTGTATCGTGGTAAAGCGAAGACCGTTTACAGCACCGATAATCCGGACCTGCTGGTACTGGAATTCCGTAACGATACGTCAGCAGGTGATGGCGCGCGCATCGAGCAGTTCGATCGTAAAGGCATGGTGAATAACAAGTTCAACCATTTCATTATGAGCAAACTGGCAGAAGCGGGCATCCCTACCCAGATGGAAGCGCTGCTTTCCGATACCGAATGTCTGGTGAAAAAACTGGATATGGTGCCGGTAGAGTGCGTGGTGCGTAACCGTGCGGCAGGCTCGCTGGTAAAACGTTTAGGTATTGAAGAAGGTATCGAGCTGAACCCGCCGCTGTTCGACCTGTTCCTGAAAAACGATGCTATGCACGATCCGATGGTCAACGACTCCTACTGCGAAACCTTCGGCTGGGTGAGCAAAGAGAATCTGGCGCGGATGCGCGAGCTGACCTACAAAGCCAACGACGTGCTGAAAAAGCTGTTCGATGACGCCGGTCTGATTCTGGTGGACTTTAAGCTGGAGTTTGGTCTGTTCAAAGGCGAAGTGGTGCTGGGCGATGAGTTTTCGCCGGACGGCAGCCGCCTGTGGGACAAAAACACCCTCGATAAAATGGACAAAGACCGCTTCCGCCAGAGTCTTGGCGGCCTGATTGAAGCCTACGAAGAAGTGGCTCACCGCCTGGGTGTTAAGCTCGACTAACCCGCCCGCCGCCAGAAGATAGCTTCATCTTCTGGCGCGCTTCCTGCTGTTTCCTGTGGTAATCCTGCGCTGAACCGCCTACGATCTCTGCTATTGATACATAACAGGGAATGAGGTGCTTATGCGCTGGCAAGGGCGTCGCGAAAGCGACAATGTTGAAGATCGACGTGGTCAATCAGGCTCGCCGTTTGGCGGTGGTGGAGGCGGTGGCTTCCGTCTGCCGAGCGGGAAGGGCGGCATTGTGCTGCTGATTATCGTACTGGTTGCGGGCTACTACGGCGTGGATTTGACCGGTATGCTGACCGGGGAGCCGATGCCGCAGCAGCAGACCTCCACGCAGCGCTCCATCAGTCCGAAAGACGATGAAGCAGCGAAGTTTACTTCCGTGATTCTGGCCACCACCGAAGATACCTGGGGACCGATCTTTGAAAAGATGGGCCGCCAGTACCCGCAGCCAAAACTGGTGCTCTACCGCGGCGCGACCCGTACCGGTTGCGGCACCGGCCAGTCGGTGATGGGGCCGTTCTATTGTCCTGCCGACAGCACGGTCTATATCGATCTGTCCTTCTACGATGAGATGAAAAATAAACTGGGCGCCGACGGCGACTTTGCCCAGGGGTACGTTATTGCCCATGAGGTGGGTCACCATGTGCAAAAACTGCTGGGCATTGAGCCGAAAGTTCGCCAGCAACAGCAGCATGCCACTCAGGCCGAAGCCAACCGCCTGTCGGTTAAGATGGAGCTTCAGGCAGACTGCTTCGCCGGCGTCTGGGGTCATAACATGCAGCGGCAGGATATTCTGGAAACCGGCGATCTGCAGGAGGCGCTGAACGCCGCCGAGGCCATCGGTGATGACCGTCTGCAGCAGCAGAGCCAGGGGCGCGTGGTGCCGGACAGCTTTACTCATGGCACGTCAAAACAGCGTTATACCTGGTTCAAACGCGGTTTCGATAGTGGCGATCCGGCGCAGTGCAATACTTTCGGCAGCGCGCTGTAATCCTCGCCCATGATGGACACGCTACTTAACCTCACCGCGCAGATGGCGCGGGAGGGGATCCGTCGCCTGCTGGTGCTCAGCGGCGATGAGACCTGGACGCTGCAGCAGGCGCAGGCGCTACGGGAGCGGATCGGCGGCGATGGTCTGTGGGTAGGCCCCGATCCGGTTTCTGCGTCCTGCGTGGCGCCTGGCGCCCTGAAGACGCTGCTGGGGCGGGAAGTGATGCACGCCTTTTTCGATGCCCGGCGCGGGTGTGACGTGGCGGCCCTGGCGGCCCTGAGCGGTACGCTGCGGGCGGGAAGCTGGCTGGTGCTGCTGACGCCCCCCTTCGCCGACTGGCCGACCCGGGCGGATGAGGACTCCCTGCGCTGGAGCGATACTCCCGATCCTATCGTTACCCCCAACTTTGTTCATCGCTGCTGCCGGCAGTTTATCGCCGATCCGGAGGTGCTGCTCTGGCAGCAGTCGGACCGGCCGCGCTTCCCGCTGGCCGCCCCGCGCCCTGACTGGCATCCTGCCGATGGCCACCCCCAGGCCGAGCAGGCGCTAATCCTTGAGCAACTGTTGCGGCTGCCGCCCGGTATCGCAGCGGTGACCGCAGAGCGCGGGCGAGGGAAATCCGCTCTCGCGGGCATGCTGCTGCGCCAGCTTGAGGGCGAGGCTATCGTCACCGCCCCAACGCGTAGCGCCGTTGATGTGCTGGCGAGCTTTGCCGGCGAGGCGTTTCGCTTTATGGCGCCTGATGCGCTGTTGGCGTCGAAAGAAACGGCGGCCTGGCTGATTGTCGATGAGGCCGCGTCGATCCCGGCTCCGCTTCTCCGGCAGCTGGTAAGCCGTTTTCCCCGCACGCTGCTCACCACGACGGTACAGGGTTATGAAGGCACCGGTCGCGGATTCCTGCTGAAATTTTGCGCCAGCTTGCCCCATCTGCAGTCATTCAGCCTGAGCGCCCCGATCCGCTGGGCGGCGGGCTGTCCGCTGGAGTCAGCCATCCGTCAGCTGCTGATCTTTAATGATGAGGCATTTCGCGACGCGCCGACGGGGGAGGTGGTGCTGGAGGCGGTCAATCAGTCCTGCTGGCAATCGCTGCCTGCGCTACCGGAGGCGATGTATCAGCTATTGTCCGGGGCGCATTACCGGACTTCCCCGCTCGATCTGCGGCGCATGATGGATGCCCCGGGCCAGGCTTTTCACTGTGCTCGCGCCGGCGGCGCGGTGGCGGGCGCGCTGTGGCTGGTGGCCGAGGGGGGACTTTCTCCCGAACTCAGCCGGGCGGTGTGGGCAGGGTTTCGCCGGCCGCGCGGTAATCTGGTCGCCCAGTCGCTGGCGGCCCATGGCGGCAGTCCCCTGGCGGCGACGCTGTCCGGGCTGCGGGTCAGTCGGATCGCTGTCCATCCTGCCCGTCAGCGCGAAGGTCTCGGGCAGAAGATGATCGCCGATATCGCCGCCGCTGCCGCAGGCTATGACTATCTGTCCGTCAGCTTCGGCTATACCCATGAGCTGTGGCGCTTCTGGCAACGCTGCGGGTTTATCCTCGTGCGGCTGGGAACCCATCGCGAGGCCAGCAGCGGCTGCTATACCGCGATGGCTCTGTTCCCACTGACCGCGGCGGGGCACCAGCTCGCGCAGCGGGAGGCGCAACGGCTGCAGCGTGATGAATACTGGCTTCGCCCGTGGCGGGAGGAATCCGCGCCGCTGCCGGCCGTCGCAGACGCTATGCTTAGTGATGAGGACTGGCTGGAAGCGGCGAGCTTTGCTTTCGCCCATCGCCCGCTGGCCGCGGCGCTGGGCTGCCTCAACCGCCTGCTGATGCAGGTCGACATGCCGTTACCGGCCCTGCGCGGGCGTCTGCAGGGAGAAGAGGAAACCGCACTGTGCGCTGCGCTACAGCTGACGGGGCGTAAAGCCCTGCTGGCGAGATGGCGTCAGGAGGCCGCTGACGCCTTATGCTTCCTCGATGCAGCGCGTGCTGAGGCACTGCGTCAGCAGGTGGCACATCTGCAATTTTTTTAACTAACTCATTCAGTTAAATGACATGGTCATATCTGGCGAGCGGCGTAAACTGCCCGCATATACTAAGGAGACAGCCATGAAACACGATCATTTTATTGTTCAAAGCCCTGCGACGCCTGCGCAACAGCTGTTGCTGCTGTTTCATGGTGTGGGTGATAACCCGGTCTCTATGGGGCAAATCGGCAGCTGGTTCGCGCCGCAGTTTCCCGATGCGCTAATTGTCAGCATCGGCGGGGTCGAACCTTGCGGTCCCAACGGTCGGCAGTGGTTTTCGGTGCAGGGAGTGACGGAAGAGAATCGTCAGCAGCGTATTGATGCCATTATGCCGACCTTCATTGAAATTGTGCGCTACTGGCAGGAGAAAAGCGGCGTCAGCCCACTGGCCACCGCGCTGATCGGTTTCTCTCAGGGGGCGATTATGTCGCTGGAGAGTATCAAAGCGGCGCCGGCTCTGGCTTCAAGAGTGATTGCCTTTAATGGCCGCTACGCGACGCTGCCGGTGACGGCAACGACAGCCACCACTATTCACCTGATCCACGGGGGCGAAGATCGGGTTATCGATCTGGCGTGGGCGGTGTCGGCTCAGGAGGCATTACAGCAGGCGGGCGGCGACGTGACGTTAGATATTGTTGACGATCTGGGGCATGCCATTGACGATCGCAGCATGCAGTTCGCGATCGAACGTCTGCGTTATACCGTGCCGAAGCACTATTTTGATGAGGCGCTGAGCGGCAGTACGCCAAAAGGGGACGATATCATCGAAATGCTGTAACCCCGGCGGACGGGGTTACAGGCGGGCAGTACCGCGATAAAGGCAAACTTACGGTTTCTTCGACTGGTCGTGCTTCGGCCAGTCGTCGTCATCGTCCCATTTATCGTTAAAATCGCGGTGCGGCGGCAGATCGGGTTTGTTGTTAAGGAATTTTTTGTGGTCAACGCGGTTCAGATCTTTGATCACGTTGATAATCACCCCCACCAAAAAGACCAGAACCAGAATCCACCAGTGTTTAATAAGCCATTCCATGCGCGCTTCCTCTTTACGTCAATTCGTCAGGCGACCAGCTGTTCCATTACGCGTTGATACATCCGTGCCAGCAGTTGCAGGTCGGCGGCGTTCACACATTCATTAATTTTGTGAATGGTTGCGTTCACGGGGCCCAGCTCAACCACCTGCGCCCCCATGCGGGCGATAAACCGTCCGTCAGAGGTGCCGCCGTTGGTCAACAGCTGCGGTTTGATCTCATTATAGTGCTCAATTGCGCTCACCACCGCATCCACCAGCTTGCCGCGCCCGGTGAGGAACGGTTGGCCGGAGAGCCACCACTCCACGCTGTAACGCAGCTGGTATTTTTCCAGCAGGGCGACCACGCGGGCTTTGATCATCTCGTCCGTCAGTTCCGTACTGAAGCGGAAGTTGAACTGGACGAACATATCGCCGGGGATCACGTTGTTGCTACCGGTACCGGACTGCACGTTGGCAATCTGCATGCTGGTTGGCGGGAAAAATTCATTGCCTTTATCCCACTCGATATTGACCAGCTCCGCCAGCATCGGCGCCGCGCGATGGACAGGGTTATCGGCAAGGTGCGGATAGGCGACATGGCCCTGCACGCCGTGAATGGTCAGGTTGCAGGTCAGCGAGCCGCGGCGGCCGTTTTTCACCACATCGCCGACCACCTCGGTACTGGAGGGTTCGCCGACCAGACAGTAGTCCAGACGCTCATTACGCGCCATCAGCGTTTCCACCACTTTGACGGTGCCGTTTTTGGCGCTGGCCTCTTCATCTGAGGTGATCAAGAACGCCAGTCTGCCGCGATGATTCGGGTACTGCGCGACAAAACGTTCCGCCGCCACCACCATCGCCGCCAGCGAGCCTTTCATATCTGCCGCGCCGCGGCCGAACAGCATGCCGTCGCGGATGGTCGGTTCGAACGGGGGGTTGATCCAGCGGTCGGCGTCGCCCGGCGGAACCACGTCGGTGTGGCCGGCGAAGGCCAGCGTTTCACCGTGGCCGCGCCAGGCCCAGAAATTCTGTGTATCGCCGAAATCCATCGGTTCAACGGTAAAGCCGATCGCACGCAGGCGTTCAATCATTAACGCCTGGCATCCCGCATCATCGGGGCTAAGGGAAGGGCGGCGAATAAGCTGCTGAGCCAGCTCAATGACCGGGCAAGACATAGACTATACCTCGTTAAACTGCTGATAACTTGCTTCACTAAAACCCAGCAGCATAGGACGACCGGGCGCGCAGAGCAATGGGCGTTTGATAATCGCCGGCATTTCCAGCATCAATGCGGCGGCAGCGTCGGCATTATCGATGCTGTTGCGCAGCGACTCGTCGAGTTTGCGCCAGGTGGTGCCGCGGGTATTCAGCAGCGCCTGCCAGCCTAGTTCGGCAATAAAAGTATCCAGTTGCGCGCGGTCAAGGCCATCGGCGCGGTAGTCATGAAACTGATACGCAATCTGATGCGCTTCCAGCCAGCGACGGGCTTTTTTAATGGTATCGCAATTTTTAATTCCGTACATGGTGAGCATAGATAACCCTTTTACATTCAATTAAGCGGTTAACTCAGATATTTCCGAATATATAAGTCTTAATGAAATAATACGTGATTCAGATGAATAAATATAACTTTTTACCGGGTATCTCAGACAATGGACTCAGGTGATGACATTTTACCCACTCACGGGCGTGATGTGAGGACATTAACAATATTGCAAAAATGTGGTTTGAGGGTGCTCTGTGTCACATAATTTTTACATGCGAGGCGGCATAGTGACGGCATCCAGAGGTTTTATCTCTGTCAGCGGTCCACTAGACAATCAGAGCAATAGGGGAGCACAACTTCCCATCAGCAATGAAGTTATATAGAATCGACCATAATAATAAGAGAGGCTATTATGATTGAACATGAACTGGGGAACTGGAAAGATTTTATTGAAGGCATGCTTCGTAATTAAATTTCCGCAATGTGAGCAGGGGAATAACGCGAAGTAAATAAGCGCGTCATGGTTCTGAACACATAAAGAAGGCGACCTTAAGGGTCGCCTTTTCTGTTATTACACCTCGCCGCCAACGCCCGACGTTTTATTGCGCACGCTCTTTCAGCGGAAAGCGACGGCGTACCAGCACAAAGAACAGCGGCACGAAAAAGATGGCCAGTACGGTAGCAGAGATCATCCCGCCCATCACCCCGGTACCGACCGCATGCTGGCTGCCGGAGCCGGCACCGGTGCTGGTCGCCATCGGCAGCACGCCGAAGATAAACGCCAGCGAGGTCATCAGGATGGGGCGCAGACGCTGACGGCAGGCCGACAGCGTGGCGCTGAGCAGATCCTGGCCTTTCTCGTTCAGCTCGTTGGCGAACTCAACGATCAGAATGGCGTTTTTCGCCGACAGGCCGATCACCGTCAACAGGCCCACCTGGAAGTAAACATCATTCTCCAGGCCACGCATCCAGGTCGCCAGCAGGGCGCCAATCACCCCGAGCGGGACCACCAGCATCACCGAGAACGGCACCGACCAGCTCTCGTACAGCGCCGCCAGGCACAGGAACACCACCAGCAGCGAAATCGCGTACAGTGCCGGCGCCTGAGCACCAGAGAGGCGTTCCTGGTAGGACATGGCGGTCCATTCGAGGCCAAAGCCGGTTGGCAACTGCGCGGCCAGCTTCTCCATCATGTCCATCGCGGTGCCGGTACTGATACCTGGCGCCGCCTCACCGACGATCTCCACCGCCGAGTAGCCATTGTAGCGTTCCAGACGCGGTGAGCCTGTCTCCCAGCGTGAGGTGGCGAAGGCCGAGAACGGCACCATCGTGCCACTGCTGTTGCGGACATACCAGAGATTAATATCGTCAGGCAGCATCCGGTATTTCGCCGCTGCCTGGACGTAGACTTTCTTCACCCGGCCGCGATCCATAAAGTCGTTGACGTAGCTCGACCCCCACGCGGTTTGCAGCGTATCGTTGATGTCGTCAATGGAGACGCCCAGCGCCTGCGCTTTACGCTGATCGATATCGACCTGCAGCTGCGGGCTGTCGTCGAGCCCGTTATGGCGGACGCGGGTCAACAGCGGGTTTTTGCCGGCCAGTTCAAGCAGCGTATCGCGTGCCGCCATCAGCGCGTCGTGCCCCTTACCGGCGTGATCCTCCAGCTCCATATCGAAGCCTGCCGAACTGCCGAGGCCGCTGATGGCCGGCGGGCTGCTGGCGATGACTCGCGCTTCGTTGATCTGATTAAACGCTTTGGTGGCGCGTTCAATAATGGCAAAGGAGGAGCCGGTTTCCGGGTCGCGCTGGTCCCAGTCTTTGAGACGCACAAACATGCGGGCCACGTTCTGCCCGTTGCCGCCGGGGCCGGAACCGACGGTGGCAAATACCGACTCGACGTTCTGCTTCTCGTTATTGAGGAAGTAATCTTCCGCTTTTTGCACTACTTTCAGCGTCTGCTGTTGAGTAGCGCCGCTCGGCAACTGGACCGAGGTGGTGAACATCCCGCGATCTTCCAGCGGCAGGAACGAGGTGGGCAGATGCAGGAACAGGAATACCATCCCGCCGAGCAGGACAACGTAAATCAGCATCCAGCGCAGCGAGCGGTGAAGAATTTTGCCGACAAAGGTTTCATAGCGGCTGGCGCTGCGGTTGAAGGTGCGGTTGAACCAGCCGAAGAAGCCTTTTCTTTCATGGGATTCACCAGGCTTAACCGGCTTGAGCAGCGTCGCGCAGAGGGCCGGGGTGAGGATCATGGCCACCAGCACTGAAAGGACCATCGCCGCGACGATCGTGATCGAGAACTGGCGATAGATGGCCCCGGTGGTGCCGCCGAAGAAGGCCATCGGCACAAACACCGCCGACAGCACCATGGCGATCCCCACCAGCGCGCCTTGAATTTGCCCCATCGATTTGCGGGTCGCCTCGCGGGGCGACAGGCCTTCCTCGCTCATGATGCGCTCGACGTTCTCCACTACCACGATGGCGTCATCCACCAGCAGGCCGATTGCCAGCACCATTGCGAACATCGTCAGGGTATTGATGCTGTAGCCACAGGCATACAGCACCGCGAAAGTACCCATCAGCACCACCGGTACGGCAATAGTAGGGATCAGGGTCGCGCGGAAGTTCTGCAGGAACAGATACATCACGAGGAAGACCAGCAGGATCGCCTCCAGCAGCGTTTTGACCACGTCGGTGATAGAGGCTTTCACAAAGGAGGTGGTCTCGTAGGCAACTTTATATTCCAGACCGTGAGGAAAATACTGCGACAGCTCATTGAGGCGATTGATCACGCGCTCCGCCGTGGCCATTTCGTTGGCGCCGGAAGCAAGCTTAATTCCCAGGCCCGAAGCGGCCTGCCGGTTGTAGCGGCTGAGGTAGTCGTACTTTTCTGCCCCCATCTCGACGGTGGCGACATCGCCCAGCGTCACCTCTGAACCATCCTGATTGACGCGCAGGGTGATATCACGGAATTGCTCCGGGGTTTGCAGCAGCGATTGCGAGTTAATGGTGGCGTTTAGCGCCTGCTTATCGACCGAAGGCGTCCCGCCTAGTTGGCCGACGGCAATCTGGGCGTTCTGCGAACTGATGGCGTCGGTCACATCCTTGGTGGTCATCTGGTAGCTGTTGAGCTTCGCCGGGTCGAGCCAGATGCGCATTGAGTATTGCGAGCCGTAAGCGTCGATATCCCCCACGCCGTTGACGCGGCTGAGCGGATCCTGGATGTTACTGGCGACGTAGTCGGCAATATCTTGTTTATCCATGCTGCCGTCGGTGGAGACGAAGGCGAGGGTCAGGATATTGGTGTCGCCGGTCTTGCGCACAGTCACCCCCTGGTTTTGCACCGCCTGCGGCAGTTTACGCATCGCCGACTGCAGCTGGTTCTGAACCTGCTGCACGGCTTCATCCGGGTCGGTACCGGCGGTAAAGCTGAGCGTGATCGTCGCCTGGCCAGTGGCGCTGCTCTGGGATGACATATACATCAGATTATCGAGGCCGGTCATATTCTGCTCGATAACCTGGGTGACGGTATTTTCCAGGGTTTGCGCGGAGGCGCCGGGATAGTTAGCGGTGATCCGCACGTTCGGCGGGGCCAGGTCGGGGTACTGTTCAACCGGAAGCGACAAAATGGCAAGGGTGCCCGTCAGACATAACAGGATTGCCAGTACCCACGCAAAAATGGGGCGATCGATAAAGAAATTCGCCATCAGAATAAAGACCTCATATGCACATTTTTTTGTTATTGCACAGCCTGTGCCACTTTAGCGCCAGCGCCTCCGGCAATCGTGGAGAAATTAAGGAGATAGTGTAATTTATCATGTTGCTTTTGCCGTATCGTAAAGAAACATCGAACTTTCCTGTCAGCAGGCAGACATTCAGCTTCTCTGCCGCAGCCGGGGCGCATTATCCCTTGCCGGTGTGAAACCTCATTTCAGTTAAGTCAAAAAAATTGATCCAAAACGGATTCTCTCCAGAAAAAGTTTATCCTGGGCATTTGGACATTGTTCCGGCGCCGTCTTGTCGGGTAATAAATAGGCATGCGTATTGAGGGGTTATTCACCAATAAGACAAAAGGAAGCCATGAACCACTTTATTTTGAGCGATAGTCGAAAATGTATCGGCTGCCAGGCCTGCGAAGTGGCCTGCGTAATGGCGCATAACGAGGAGCAACACGTGCTGACCCCGCAGCGCTTTTTGCCACGTATCACCGTCATCAAAGCGGAGGGCCAGCGTAACGCTATCACCTGCCGCCACTGTGAAGACGCCCCCTGCGTCCGCAGTTGTCCCAACGACGCTATCGCCCAGTCCGGCGACAGCGTTCAGGTCAGTCAGGAGAAATGCATTGGCTGTAAATCCTGCATGGTGGCCTGCCCGTTCGGGGTGATGCAGGTGGTGGTGACGCCGCAGGCTGCAGGTCAGGTAAAGGCCAGCGCGCAGAAGTGCGATCTGTGCCAGGGCCGCGAGGCGGGACCGGCCTGTGTGGAAAACTGTCCCGCGCAGGCGCTGACCCTCGCCGACGATGAGACATTGACCACGCTGGCGAAGCAGCGGCGTTTGCGCTCGGCATGCCAGGAGGCGCAGCCGTGGCAGCGCGGTACGCCGCCCTGCAGCCAGCCCAATGCTGGCGCGAAGGCCAGGCAAATGGCGATGACGCCGCCGCGCGGGGAGCCGGATAAGCTGGCGGCGGAGGTGCGTAAGAGCCACTTTGAGGAGATCTATCAGCCGTTCACCCCGACGCAGGCGCAGCAGCAGGCCGCCCGCTGCCTCACATGTGGGGAACACAGTATTTGCGAATGGACCTGCCCGCTGCATAACCATATTCCGCAGTGGGTCGAGCTGGTTAAGGCGGGGGATATCGCCGCCGCGGTCGCGCTTTCCCATCAGACCAACTGCCTGCCGGAGATCACCGGTCGCGTCTGCCCCCAGGACCGGCTGTGTGAAGGTGCCTGCACCCTGCGCGATGAAAGCGGCGCAGTCACCATCGGCAACATTGAGCGCTATATTTCCGACCAGGCGCTGGCCAGCGGCTGGCGTCCGGACCTCTCGCAGATTACGCCGAGCGGTAAGCGGGTGGCGATTATCGGCGCCGGGCCGGCCGGGCTGGCCTGCGCCGATGTGTTGGTGCGTCACGGCGTCCAGCCGGTGGTCTTTGACCGTCATCCGGAGATCGGCGGCCTGCTGACCTTCGGCATCCCGGCGTTCAAGCTGGATAAATCGCTGCTGGCCCGGCGGCGGGGGATTTTCAGCGAGATGGGTATCCGCTTTGAGCTCAATTGCGAGGTGGGGAAAGATATCCCCATGGCGACGCTGCTGGCCGATTATGACGCGGTGTTCGTTGGCGCCGGAACTTATCGCTCCATGAAGGCGGGGCTGCCGAACGAAGAGGCCCCCGGCGTCTACGATGCGCTGCCGTTTCTTATCGCCAACACCAAACAGGTGATGGGGCTGGCGGCATCGGCTCAGGAGCCCTATATCAACACCGCCGGGCTGAACGTCGTCGTGCTGGGTGGTGGCGATACAGCGATGGACTGCGTGCGCACCGCGCTGCGCCACGGCGCCCGCCAGGTGACCTGCGCCTATCGGCGGGATGAAGCCAACATGCCGGGCTCGAAAAAAGAGGTCAAAAATGCCCGCGAAGAGGGGGCGGTCTTTGAATTTAACGTCCAGCCGGTGACCCTGGAGCTGGACGAGAGCGGGCGGGTGAATGGGGTACGTTTTCTGCGCACCGAACTGGGCGCCCCGGACGCGGGAGGAAGACGCCGCCCGACGCCGATCCCCGGCAGTGAGTTTGTTATGCCGGCAGATGCGGTGATCATGGCCTTTGGCTTCCACCCGCACCGCATGCCCTGGCTGGAAGCGGCGGGCGTGGCGCTGGACAGCCAGGGGCGCATCAAAGCCGGCGTCGAGAGCCGTTACCGTTACCAGACCAGTCAGGAGAAGATCTTTGCCGGCGGCGATGCCGTGCGCGGCGCAGACCTTGTAGTGACGGCGATGGCGGAAGGCCGTCACGCGGCGCAGGGGATCCTTGACTATCTGGCGCTGAAAACGACGCCGCTTCACTGACGACAAACCCGGCCCCGCAGCGTAGTATGAGGACGTCCTTTTACGCTGTGGGGTCGGTATGTCACTCAATATTCACGTCATTAAAGATAAAATCCTCTCTGAAAACTGGTTCGTGTTACGCAACATGACCTATGAGCTGACGCGCGAGGATGGCAGCGTCGTGCGCCATAAGCGCGAGGTCTACGATCGTGGCAACGGCGCTACCGTGCTGCTGTACAATCGCCGCAAGCAAACGGTGGTCCTGGTGCGTCAGTTTCGGGTCGCCACCTGGGTCAATGGTAATCATGACGGCATGCTGATTGAAACCTGCGCCGGGCTGCTGGACAACGACGAACCGGAAGCGTGCATTCGTAAAGAGGCGGTGGAAGAGACCGGCTATGAAGTGGGTGAGGTGCGTAAGCTGTTTGAGTTGTTTATGTCGCCAGGTGGCGTTACCGAAGTGGTGCATTTCTTTATCGCTGAGTACAGCGATGCGCAGCGAACCACCAGCGGCGGCGGGGTGGATGATGAATCCATCGAGGTGCTGGAACTGCCCTTTAGCCAGGCGCTGCAGATGGTTGCTAATGGGGAGATCCGCGACGGTAAGGCGGTCATTCTGCTGCAGTATCTGCAAACCTCCGGCCTGATGTCGGGGAACTCTGACAAATCCGATTGAGTAAGCGGCTGCCGTTGTCCAGGATAGGCGCCGTGGTCGGGTTTATCTGGGGTCGGGCGGTTCATGCTTTTTCGCATCATTTATTTCCTCTTTCTGGCGGTGCTGCCTTGCTCGCAGGCATGGTCGGCACCGACGCAGCAGCGCTTCAACGACTGGCAGGTCACCTGTAACAACCAAAATTTCTGCGTCACCCGCAACGTGGGGCTGCATTATGGGCTGGTGATGACCCTCAGCCGCAGCGCCGGGGCGGTGACTGACGCCAGCCTGCGTATCGAACTGGGTGGCACCGGCAATCCGGTGGCGACGCTCGCGCCAATAGCGCCGCGCCTGCTGCTGGATGGCAAGCCGTTGTCCCTGACCGACAAGCGCTGGCACATTGAAGATAAGCTCATTAAAACCGGCGACAGCGTGACGATCGATGCGTTTCTCCAGCAGGTTCAGGAGGGGAAAACGCTCTCGCTGGCCAATGGCCTGCAGAGCATCTCCCTGCAGGGGCTGAAAGCGGCCCTGTTTTTTATCGACGATCGGCAAAAGCGGGTAGGCAGCGAAACGGCCTGGGTCGGTAAAGGTGAAGAGCCACCGCTCAGCGTACCGCCGGCCCCGGCGCTGCGCGCGGTGGCGACCGCGGAAACAGCGCAGTCGCCGCTGGGGCGTGAGGAGCTCAACGATCTGATGGACTACGGTAATGAGCGGATGAACAACAGTAACTGCTCCCTCGATCCCTTCCGCCGCGAAATTCGCGTTACTGCGCTGACGGATGACAAAGTGCTGCTGATGACCAGCTGCGAATCCGGCGCGTACAACACCGTCTGGCTGGCCTGGCTGGTCTCCCGCCAGCGGCCCTATGTCGCCCGTCAGGTGCGGCTGACGCTGCCGTTTCAGCCGCCGGGCGAGGCGCCGCGGGAGATCGAGCTTATCAACGCCAGCTATGATGATCGCCGCCATGAGCTGGTGACCCTGGATAAAGGCCGCGAGGCCGGCGATTGCGGGATCCAGACCCGCTGGCGTTTTGACGGCCAGCGGTTCAGTCTCTCCCGCTACGCGCAGCAGCCGACGTGTGATAACTGGCAGGGGCCAGACGCCTGGCCCACGCTGTGGATCACCCGTTAAGCACCTGCTCCGCAGTGGCGACGATATGGTCGACCGTAAAGCCAAAGAACGGGAACAGCTGCTCCGCAGGCGCGGATTCACCATAGCCGGTCATGCCGACGATCTTGCCTTTTAAGCCGACATATTTATACCAGTAGTCTGCTATCCCGGCCTCGACCGCCACCCGGGCGCTGACGTCCGACGGCAGCACCGACTCGCGCCAGGCCTCATCCTGGGCATCAAACACATCGGTGGAAGGGAGCGAGACCACCCGCACATTCACCCCGTTCGCCAACAGTTTTTCTGCGGCCAGCACGGTGATCTCCACTTCCGAGCCGGTGGCGATGAGGATCAGGTCGGGTTTACCGCCGGCATCTTTCAGCACGTAGCCCCCCCGGGCGATAGCCTGCACCTGATCCGGGGTGCGCGGCATCTGCGCCAGGTTTTGTCGCGACAGGATCAGCGCCGTTGGCCCATTCTGGCGCGCAATGGCCGCCTGCCAGGCGACGGCGGTCTCCACCTGATCGCAGGGGCGCCAGGTGCTGAAGTTCGGCGTCAGTCGCAGACTGGCCAGCTGTTCCACCGCCTGGTGGGTCGGGCCGTCTTCCCCAAGACCGATGGAGTCATGGGTATAGACCATGATCTGCCGGGCCTTCATCAGGGCCGCCATGCGCGCGGCGTTGCGGGCGTACTCCACGAACATCAGGAAGGTAGAGGTATACGGAATGAAACCGCCGTGCAGGGCGATACCGTTGGCCACCGCGGTCATGCCAAATTCGCGCACCCCGTAGTGGATATAGTTACCCGCAGGATCGTCTTTAATCGATGTCGAGCCAGACCAGATGGTCAGGTTACTCGGCGCGAGATCCGCCGAACCGCCCAGCAGTTCCGGAAGATGTGGGCCGTAAGCGTTCAGCGCGTTTTGCGAGGCCTTGCGGCTGGCGATTTTCGCCGGCTCGGCCTGCAGCTTCGCCACGTAGTGATGGGCCGTCGCGGCAAAGTCTTCCGGCAGGGCGCCACCCATGCGGCGGGTCAGCTCAGCGGCTAGCTCCGGGAACTGCTGCTGGTAGGCGGCGAATTTCTCGTTCCAGGCGTGCTCGGCTTTCTCGCCACGCGGACGCGCATCCCAGCCCTGGTAGATCTCTTTCGGGATCTCAAAGGGCGGATATTTCCAGCCCAACTGCTGGCGGGCCAGGGCCACCTCTTTTTCGCCCAGCGCCGCGCCGTGAGACTCTTCCGACCCCGCTTTGTTGGGCGAACCGAAGCCGATGATGGTCCGGCAGATGATCAGCGACGGCTTATCTTTCACCGCCTGTGCTTCCGCAATGGCCTGTTTAATGGCCTGCGGATCGTGGCCATCAATGTCGCCAATAACGTGCCAGTGATAGGCGCGGAAGCGTTCCGCCGTATCATCGGTAAACCAGCCGTCGGTTTTGCCGTCGATGGAGATGCCGTTGTGATCGTAAAAACCGATCAGCTTACCGAGTCCGAGCGTGCCGGCCAGCGAGCTGGCCTCATGGGAGATCCCCTCCATCAGGCAGCCATCGCCCATGAAAACCCAGGTGTGATGGTCAATAATCTCATGCCCAGGACGGTTAAACTGCGCCGCCAGGGTGCGTTCGGCGATGGCCATGCCGACGGCGTTCGCCAGCCCCTGGCCCAGCGGGCCAGTGGTCGTTTCCACCCCGGGGGTATAGCCATGTTCGGGGTGGCCCGGCGTTTTAGAGTGCAACTGACGGAACTGCTTGAGTTCTGACAGCGGCAGATCGTAGCCGGTCAGGTGCAGCAGGCTGTAGAGCAGCATCGACGCGTGGCCGTTGGACAGAATAAAGCGGTCGCGGTCCACCCAGCCAGGGTTCTGCGGATTGTGCTTGAGAAAATCGTTCCACAGCACTTCGGCAATGTCTGCCATCCCCATTGGCGCACCGGGGTGGCCGGAATTGGCTTTCTGCACCGCATCCATACTCAGGGCGCGGATGGCGTTGGCAAGCTCTCTTCGGGACATAGTTTTCTCCGTGAGACTAAAGTGACAGTTTGGCGGCAAGCAGATCTTCCAGTTTGCGTTGATCGACGGCGAACAGGCGGATCCCCTCCGCCAGCTTTTCGACCGCCATCGGATCCTGATTATGTTCCCAGCGGAACTCCGCCTCGCTGAGCGGCACCGGGCGTGGCAGGATCTGGCTGGCAGGGATCAGTTTGCGCACCACCGGGGCGTCGCTGGCCTGCAGCTCTTTTAACAAGGGCGGGGCGATGGTCAGCCGGTCGCAGCCGACCAGGGCGAGGATCTGTTCGGTGCGGCGGAAGCTGGCGCCCATCACGATGGTGGTGTATTTATGCTGTTTGAAGTAGTCATAGATATTGCGCACCGATTTCACCCCCGGATCTTCCTCAACCACGTAAGGATCCAGCGGTTTACGCGCCTGATACCAGTCATAAATACGCCCGACGAAAGGGGAGATCAGATAGACCCCGGCTTCGGCGCAGGCCCGGGCCTGGGCGAAAGAAAACAGCAGCGTCAGGTTGCAGTGGATCCCCTCTTTCTCCAGCGTCTCGGCGGCGCGGATCCCCTCCCAGGTGGATGCCAGCTTGATCAGGATCCGCGACTTATCAATGCCCATCTCCTGATACAGCGCCACCAGGTGGCGCGCTTTCTCGATACTCTTCTCCCGGTTGAAGGAGAGCCGGGCGTCCACCTCGGTGGAGACCCGGCCCGGAATACTTTTGAGGATCTCCGCGCCAAAGTTCACCGCCAGCTTATCGCAGGCGTGAGCCACCTGCGCTTCGCGTCCGCCTCCTTGCTTTTTGGCCCAGGCGATGGCGTCGTCAATGAGTCCGCTATAGGACGCCAGCCCGGCGGCCTTCAGCAGCAGAGAGGGGTTGGTGGTGGCGTCTTCTGGATGATAGTGGCGAATGGATTCGATATCGCCGCTGTCGGCGACTACGGTAGTAAATTGCTTGATGCTGTCTAGCTGATTCATGGATAAGTCCTCCTGGAACAAGGTGTTACATGAGTGCTTGCCGGTATGCGGTATAAATATTGATGAGGTACATAACCAAAAAGCATAGCAGACGGGGCTATTATTGGCGGTGAATCCGGGTAACATAACCGCTATAAATTGATAACAACCAGATCATAGCGATGAGCAGAGTTTGGCGGTGTTCAAAGTTTATCGCCCCGCCAGGAGGGATACTGTCTGCCACTGAAAGGTGAACGACAGGATGGTCATCACGCTTTTCCCCTACGAACGATACGTGAAAGAAAGGAATATAAAATGGATGAGCAGTTAAAACAGAGCGCCCTCGACTTCCACGAATTTCCGGTTCCCGGAAAAATCCAGGTCTCGCCGACCAAACCTCTCGCCACCCAGCGCGATCTGGCGCTGGCCTACTCGCCGGGCGTCGCGGCCCCCTGTCTGGAAATCGAAAAAGATCCGCTGGCGGCCTACAAATACACCGCCCGCGGCAACCTGGTGGCGGTCGTCTCCAACGGCACCGCGGTGCTGGGGCTGGGCAATATCGGCGCGCTGGCCGGCAAGCCGGTGATGGAGGGTAAAGGCGTCCTGTTTAAGAAATTCGCCGGCATCGATGTGTTTGATATCGAAGTCGATGAGCTGGATCCAGACAAATTCATTAACGTCGTCGCCGCCCTCGAGCCGACCTTCGGCGGTATCAACCTGGAAGATATTAAAGCGCCGGAGTGTTTCTACATCGAGCAGCAGCTGCGCGAGCGCATGAATATTCCGGTTTTCCATGACGATCAGCACGGCACGGCGATCATCAGCACCGCGGCGATCCTCAACGGCCTGCGCGTCGTCGAGAAGAACCTGTCCGACGTGCGGATGGTGGTCTCCGGCGCGGGCGCGGCGGCTATCGCCTGCATGAACCTGCTGGTGGCGCTGGGCATGCAAAAGCACAACATCGTGGTCTGCGATTCGAAAGGGGTCATCTATAAAGACCGTGAGCCGAACATGGCGGAAACCAAAGCCGCCTACGCGGTGGAAGACGACGGCAAACGCACGCTCGACGATGTGATCGACGGCGCGGACATTTTCCTCGGCTGCTCTGGTCCGAAAGTGCTGACCCCGGAGATGGTGAAGAAGATGGCGCGCGCGCCGCTGATCCTCGCCCTGGCTAACCCGGAGCCGGAAATTCTGCCGCCGCTGGCGAAGCAGGTCCGCGATGACGCCATCATCTGTACCGGCCGCTCCGACTATCCTAACCAGGTCAACAACGTGCTCTGCTTCCCGTTCATCTTCCGCGGCGCGCTGGACGTCGGCGCGACGGCGATCAACGAAGAGATGAAGCTGGCGGCGGTGCATGCCATTGCCGAGCTGGCCCATGCCGAGCAGAGTGAAGTGGTGGCCTCCGCCTACGGCGATCAGGATTTAAGCTTTGGCCCGGACTACATCATTCCGAAACCGTTCGACCCGCGGCTGATCGTCAAAATCGCCCCCGCAGTGGCGAAGGCGGCGATGGACTCCGGCGTGGCAACGCGCCCGATCGCCGATTTTGACGCCTATATCGAGAAGCTGAGCGAGTTCGTCTATAAAACCAACCTGTTTATGAAGCCTATCTTCTCTCAGGCGCGCAAAGAGCCGAAGCGCGTGGTGCTGGCGGAAGGGGAGGAGACCCGGGTACTGCACGCCACTCAGGAGCTGGTGTCGCTGGGGCTGGCCAAACCGATTCTGGTGGGGCGCCCGAGCGTGATTGAAATGCGCATCCAGAAGCTGGGTCTGCAGATCAAGGCCGGCGTTGACTTTGAGATCGTCAATAATGAATCCGACCCGCGGTTTAAAGAGTACTGGAGCGAGTACTACCAGCTGATGAAGCGCCGCGGCATTACCCAGGAGCAGGCGCAGCGGGCGGTGATTAGCAACACCACGGTGATTGGCGCCATCATGGTTCATCGCGGTGAAGCGGATGCGATGATCTGCGGAACTATCGGCGAGTACCACGACCACTACCGCGTGGTGCAGCCGCTGTTTGGCTATCGCGATGGCGTCAGCACCGCCGGGGCGATGAATGCGCTGCTGCTGCCGAGCGGCAACACCTTTATCGCTGACACCTATGTGAATCACGATCCCTCGCCGGAAGAGCTGGCGGAGATCACCCTGATGGCGGCGGAAAGCGTGCGTCGCTTCGGCATTGAGCCGCGGGTGGCATTGCTGTCGCACTCCAACTTTGGTTCAGCCGACTGCCCGTCAGCCAGCAAGATGCGCAAAACCCTTGAACTGGTGAAGGCGAGCGCCCCGGAGCTGATGATCGATGGCGAAATGCATGGCGACGCCGCGCTGGTGGAAAGCATCCGCAACGATCGCATGCCGGACAGCCCGCTGAAGGGGTCGGCTAATATTCTGGTGATGCCGAATATGGAAGCCGCCCGTATCAGCTACAACCTGCTGCGCGTCTCCAGTTCGGAAGGGGTGACCGTCGGGCCAGTGCTGATGGGGGTGGCGAAGCCGGTGCATATTCTGACGCCGATCGCCTCCGTACGCCGCATTGTGAATATGGTGGCGCTGGCCGTTGTCGAAGCGCAAACCGAACCGCTGTAATCTCTTTTTTTCATGTTAATGCGCGGAGAGTTTTCCGCGCACAATATCAGGCAGGCCGGCGAGTAAAAACGCTGAGCCTGCCTTTTTAATCCGCCGCTGGAGGCGACGTTCGGCATCGATGCGGCGATGAAGTCGGCCGACGTTCGGCTGGTGACCTACGTCCCGCCGCCGTCGGAAACCAACTATTCGGCCGCCTTTTTGACGGGAAGCCCGGTGGCCTGTAAAGCCGCCTGCAACGCCTTTACCGATGCCGTTCTCGATATTGCCCGTCATCCTGTTCAGCGTGCATAACGCCTTCCATGCGATTCTGGGGATTGGCCCCAACGCCTGGCTCAAACGGATCCGTCTGAACGCCGTACGCCGGGAGCTGATAAGTCCCTGGTCAGAGCGGGAGACGGTCAAGGAGGCGGCCATGTAGTGGGGATTCTGGCATCTGGGGCAGTTCGCCACCGACTATCAGCAGCTGTTTGCTGAGAAACCGTCGATGACGCTACACCATCGCCTGCGCCAGTGGGTGTGAGCGAAGCGACGCCGCTGCCGGGTGGCCAGCCGCCATCCGGCCGTTACAGCCAGTCGCGCACCTGAATAAACTCGCTCAGCGCCGCCTCGGGACTGCCGGGCTCGGGCTGATAATCATATTCCCAGCGCACCAGCGGCGGCATCGACATCAGAATCGACTCCGTACGCCCGCCGGTCTGCAGGCCGAACAGGGTGCCGCGGTCCCAGACCAGATTGAACTCGACGTAGCGGCCGCGGCGATAGAGCTGAAAGTGGCGCTCGCGCTCGCCGAACGGCGTGGCTTTCCGGCGTTCGACGATGGGTAAATAGGCGTCAGCATAGCCGTTACCAACCGCCCGCATAAAGGCGAAGCAATGGTCAAAATCTGGGGTATTCAGGTCGTCAAAGAACAGACCGCCGATACCACGCTGCTCCTGGCGGTGCTTCAGATAGAAGTAATCATCGCACCATTTTTTATAGCGCGGATAGACGGCTTCGCCGAACGGCAGACACAGATCGCGGGCGGTACGATGCCAGTGGACGGCATCCTCTTCAAAGCCGTAGTAGGGGGTTAAATCAAAACCGCCGCCGAACCACCATACCGGGTCGGCGCCTGGCTTTTCGGCAATAAAGAACCGCACGTTGGCATGGCTGGTGGGCACATAGGGGTTCAGCGGATGAACCACCAGCGAGACGCCCATGGCTTCAAAGCTGCGTCCCGCCAGCTCCGGGCGATGAGCAGTTGCCGAGGCGGGCATCGCATCGCCATGGACGTGAGAGAAGTTAACCCCGGCCTGTTCGAACACCTTGCCGTCGCGCAACACCCGGCTGCGCCCACCGCCACCGCCTTCCCGCTGCCAGGCGTCTTCAATAAACGGTGCGCCATCGACAGCGCTCAGTTGCTGGCAAAGGCTGTCCTGGAGCTGGAGCAGAAAAGTTTTAACCTGCGCGGCATCGGGTTTCATTAACGTCTCTTCGAATGGGCTTTCTGGTTATCGAACCAGTGGAAATAACTGATAATGCCGTTGGCAATCGCGGTGGCGATTTTCTGCCGGAAAGCGGTGGTGCCGAGCAGTTTCTCCTCGTTCGGGTTAGTGATAAACGAGGTTTCCACCAGCACGGACGGAATGGAAGGCGACTTCAGCACCACGAACGCCGCCTGCTCGGTATTGCGGCTGTGCAGCTTATGCACCGGTTTGATCTTTTTCAGGATATGCGAGCCCAGCGTCAGGCTGTTTTTAATGGTGTCGGTCTGCACCAGATCGAACAGCACCTGCTGTAGCAGATGATCTTTATCGGTCGCTTTCTTACCGGCAACTTCATCGGCACGGTTTTCGCGATCGGAGAGGTATTTTGCCATGGCGCTACTGGCGCCGCGGTTTGACAGCGCAAACACCGAGGCGCCGGCGGCGCTTGGGTTGGTGAAGCCGTCGGCATGGATCGACATAAACAGATCGGCGCCGTGCTGATGGGCAATCTCCACGCGGTCGTACAGCGGGATAAAGGTATCGCCGGTACGGGTCAGGCGGGCGTCGATGCCGTTGCTGCGCAAAATGCTGCGCACGTTCTTAGCGATCGCCAGCACCACATGCTTCTCTTTCGAACCGTTATGGCCGATAGCCCCGGTGTCGATACCGCCGTGGCCCGGGTCGAGCATCACAACGCGGCGGGCGCCGGCCTTTTTAGCGGCGGGTTTGCTGTGTCCATTTGATGTTTTCAGTGGCTGCTCTTTTGCGCTGACCTGTGCGGCGACGCCACTCAGCGTCATCGCAGCCAGCCCGGCTTTCAGCACCTGACGGCGCGAAGCAAGTATTTTTAAGGGTTTAAAAGTGCTCATTCGGCCTGAATTGTAAACAAGTGATGTCCAATGTTATATCGTATCGCGTTTGCCGTTACGACCATTCAAAATAAGAATTGTTTTACTTTTCATTTCAATACATGACAAAGTCATATTATGCCATTTTTTGTCGCTGATTTCGCCTGATATTGGCTATCAGTTATATTCGCGCCATAATCACTGTTTTTAACCGTCAATGGTGGGGAATACCATGGAGATTCGCGTTTTTCGCCAGCAGGATTTCGAAGAGGTTGTGACGCTGTGGGAGCGCTGCGATCTGCTGCGCCCGTGGAACGATCCGGAGATGGATATTGAGCGCAAGCTGAATCATGACGTCAGCCTGTTTCTGGTGGCGGAAGTGAATGGCGAAGTGGTCGGCACGGTGATGGGCGGATATGACGGTCATCGCGGATCGGCCTATTATCTCGGCGTCCATCCGGAATATCGTGGCCGGGGTATCGCGAACGCGCTGCTCAACCGGCTCGAGAAAAAGCTGATTGCCCGCGGCTGCCCGAAAATCAACATTATGGTCCGTGAAGACAACGACGTGGTGCAGGGAATGTATGAGCGGCTGGGCTATGAATACGCCGATGTCCTGACCCTGGGCAAGCGCCTGATCGAAGATGAAGAATACTGAGTTTATCCCCGCCGATTTTGATGCCCATGGCCGTCTGCGTCTGCCTTTGCTCTTCTGGTGCGTGCTGTTGTTGCAGGCGCGCACGTGGGTGCTGTTTTTGATGGCCGGCGCATCGCGCCAGCAGGGCGACGCGATTCTTAATCTGTTCTATCCCGATCACGACCGCTTCTGGCTCGGTTTACTCCCCGGCGTGCCGGCGGTGCTGGCCTTTCTGCTTAGCGGCTATCGTCAGCGCCTGCCGCGCGTGTGGCGGGCGATGCGCTGGCTGCTGGTGCTATCGCAAGTGCTGCTGTTGCTGTGGCAGCCGATGCTATGGCTCAGCGGCGAATCTCCCTCCTCGCTGACCATCGGGCTGCTGGTGGCGGATGGCTATGCCCTGTGGTGGCTGTTAACCAGCCGTCGTCTGGGCGCCTGTTTTCGCCAGACCACCTTTTAAGGGCACTTTTTGCCGATCGTGAACTCCAACATGCGTTGAATGACTCAGAAAGGATTGTGATATGAAATCGCTACGTTTAATGCTCTGTGCGCTTCCGCTGGCGCTGACCGGCTGCTCCACGATGAGCGCAGTCAACTGGTCGGCGGCCTATCCGTGGAACTGGTTTGGCTCTTCCACCGAGGTGACCGAGCAGGGAGTGGGTAAACTGACGGCTTCCACGCCGCTCAACGAACAGGCTATTAGCGATGCGCTGGGGAGCGACTACCGTTTACGCAGCGGGATGAAGACCGATAAGGGCAATATCGTCCACTACTTTGAAGCGCTGAAAGACAACAGCGTGGCGCTGACCATCAATGGCGACAACGGTACCATCAACCGGATTGACGTGCGTGATGCCGAAATCAAAACCGCCAGCGGCGTGAAAATTGGCACACCGTTTAGCGACCTGTACAGCAAAGCCTTTGGTAACTGCCAGAAAGGCAGCAATGATAACGGCGCGGTCGTCGAGTGTCAGGCCGAGGGGAGCCAGCATATCAGCTACGCCTTTACCGGCCACTGGAGCGGCCCGGACGAGCTGATGCCCTCCGACGATACCCTGAAAAACTGGAAGGTTAGCAAAATTATCTGGCGTCGCTAAATTGATCTGAAGAGACACGACGGCCCTGAAAAACGGTTACAATGGCGCGTTAGCAACGCGACAGCGTTGCGGTTGCATCATTTCAGGAGGAGCGATGTCTCAGGTTCAGAGCGGCATTATGCCGGAACATTGCCGCGCGGCGATTTGGATTGAAGCCAATGTCAAAGGGGACGTTAACGCCCTGCGCGAAGCGAGCAAAAATTTTGTTGATAACGTAGCCACCTTCCAGGCTAAATTCCCCGACGCCAAACTCGGGGCGGTGGTGGCGTTCGGCAATAACGTCTGGCGTCAGCTGAGCGGCGGCGAAGGGGCGGAAGAGTTAAAAGATTTTCCGGTCTACGGCAAAGGGCTGGCGCCGTCCACCCAGTATGACCTGCTGATTCATATTTTATCCGCCCGCCATGAAGTTAACTTCTCGGTAGCGCAGGCCGCGATGGCCGCCTTTGGCGATGCTATCGACGTGAAAGAAGAGATCCACGGTTTCCGTTGGGTGGAAGAACGTGACCTCAGCGGCTTTGTCGACGGCACCGAAAACCCGGCGGGGGAAGAAACCCGCCGCGAAGTGGCGGTGATCAAAGACGGCGTGGATGCGGGCGGCAGCTACGTGTTTGTCCAGCGCTGGGAGCATAATCTCAAACAGCTGAACCGCATGAGCGTACCGGATCAGGAGATGATGATCGGCCGTACCAAAGAAGCCAACGAAGAGATCGATGGCGACGAGCGTCCGGTCACCTCGCACCTGAGCCGCGTTGACTTAAAAGAAGATGGCAAAGGACTGAAAATTGTCCGTCAGAGCCTGCCGTACGGCACGGCCAGCGGCACTAACGGTCTCTACTTCTGCGCCTACTGCGCGCGCCTGTATAACATTGAGCAGCAGCTGCTGAGCATGTTTGGCGATACCGACGGTAAACGCGACGCGATGCTGCGCTTCACCAAACCGGTGACAGGCGGTTATTATTTCGCGCCGTCGCTGGAGCGTATCCAGGCGCTGTAATTTTTTCCCCTCACCCTAACCCTCTCCCCAAGGGGGAGAGGGAACCGTTCGGTACGGTTAGCAAGCCCCAGTACGGACCGCCTTTCACCCTCTCCCTGAGGGAGAGGAGACGGTACGGTGCGGTTATGGAATCTGCGTGCGGACTCTCTTTCTCCCTCTCCTGAGGGAGAAAGGACGGTACGGTGCGGCTATGGAATCTGCGTGCGGACTCTCTTTCTCCCTCTCAATGAGGGAGAGGGGACGGTACGGTGCGGTTATGGATTCTGCGTGCGGACTCTTTTTCTCCGTCTCCCTCAGGGAGAGGGGCGGGGTGAGGGCATCGGCGACTCAAGCGCTTCAAGTATTCTCTCCATCACCGCATCTTCATACTCTTCAAACTCATTATTCCAGAAGCGTAAAACCCGCCATCCTTGGCTCTGTAGCCAGCGGGTGCGGCGAACATCGTAGGCACGCCTCTCATCGTGTTGGCCGCCGTCCAGTTCAATCGCCAGCCGTGTTGCGCAGCAGGCAAAATCGAGAATATAGGGGCCAACGGGATGCTGGCGGCGAAACTTATAGCAAGCAAAATGGCGGTTGCGCAGTAAGTACCCTGGTCGACGTTCTGTTGGCGTTAAGCTACGTCTGAGCTGACGAGCAAATATCTGTGTGTTTTTCATATAAACACAGTGCACGCCTGGCTGCCGTTTGTCACAATGACACGTCTAATCTGCGAGCCGCTTTCAGCAAAGCTTTGCCAGTTGCTTATTCTCTTTTCGACTTCCAAATCGCCAAACGGTATATAAAACCGTTACTCCTTTCGTACCCGTTATAAATATGATGATCATCAGAAAATGTTCAACGTTGATAAGGGTGCGCAATGGCCGTTAAATCACTGAAAAAAGGATATCTGGCGCTGGCGGCTTCCATGCTGCTGGTCGCGCAGGCGCAGGCGACGGAGCTGCTGAACAGCTCCTATGATGTCTCCCGCGAGCTGTTTGCCGCCCTTAACCCGCCTTTTGAGCAGCAGTGGGCGAAGGACAATGGCGGGGACACGCTGACGATTAAGCAGTCGCATGCCGGTTCATCCAAGCAGGCGCTGGCTATTTTGCAGGGCCTGAAGGCGGACGTGGTCACCTACAACCAGGTGACGGACGTGCAGATCCTGCATGACAAAGGCAACCTGATCCCGGCCGACTGGCAAAGCCGCCTGCCGAACAACAGCTCACCGTTCTATTCGACGATGGGTTTCCTGGTGCGTAAAGGCAACCCGAAAAACATTCATGACTGGAACGATCTGGTTCGCTCTGACGTCAAGCTGATTTTCCCGAACCCGAAAACCTCGGGTAACGCCCGATACACCTACCTCGCGGCATGGGGCGCGGCAGATAAAGCCGACGGCGGCGATAAAGCCAAAACCGAACAGTTTATGACCCAGTTTCTGAAGAACGTCGAAGTCTTTGATACCGGCGGACGCGGGGCGACCACCACTTTTGCTGAACGCGGCCTGGGCGATGTGCTGATTAGCTTCGAATCGGAAGTGAACAATATTCGTAAGCAGTATGAGGCGCAGGGATTTGAAGTGGTGATCCCGAAAACCAACATTCTGGCGGAGTTCCCGGTGGCCTGGGTGGATAAAAACGTCAAAGCCAATGGCACGGAAAAGGCGGCGAAAGCCTACCTGAACTGGCTCTACAGCCCGCAGGCGCAAACCATCATTACCGACTACTACTACCGGGTAAACAACCCGAAAGTGATGGACGCCCTGAAGGATAAATTCCCGCAGACCGAGCTGTTCCGCGTAGAGGACAAGTTTGGCTCCTGGCCTGAGGTGATGAAAACCCACTTCGCCAGCGGCGGCGAACTGGACAAACTGCTGGCGGCGGGGCGTAAGTAATGTTTGCTGTGTCGTCCAAGCGCGTGCTGCCGGGCTTTACCCTGAGCCTCGGCACCAGCCTACTGTTTGTCTGTCTGATTTTGTTATTACCACTCAGCGCGCTGGTGATGCAGCTGGCGCAGATGAGCTGGGCGCAATACTGGGATGTGATCACCAATCCGCAGGTGGTGGCGGCCTATAAGGTGACGCTGCTGTCGGCGTTTGTGGCCTCGATTTTTAACGGCGTCTTTGGTCTGCTGATGGCCTGGATCCTCACTCGCTATCGTTTTCCTGGCCGCACGCTGCTGGATGCCTTAATGGATCTGCCGTTTGCGCTGCCGACGGCGGTGGCCGGCCTGACACTGGCTTCGCTGTTTTCGGTTAACGGAATTTACGGTGAATGGCTGGCGAAGTTCGATATTAAAGTGACCTATACCTGGCTCGGCATCGCCGTGGCGATGGCCTTCACCAGCATCCCGTTCGTGGTACGAACCGTGCAGCCGGTGCTGGAAGAGTTGGGGCCCGAGTATGAGGAAGCGGCGGAAACGCTGGGCGCGACGCGCCTGCAGAGCTTTCGCAAAGTGGTGCTGCCGGAGCTGTCGCCGGCGCTGCTGGCGGGTATTGCCCTGTCGTTTACCCGTAGCCTCGGCGAATTCGGCGCGGTGATTTTTATCGCTGGCAACATCGCGTGGAAGACAGAGGTGACCTCGCTGATGATCTTTATTCGTCTGCAGGAGTTTGACTATCCGGCGGCGAGCGCGATCGCCTCGGTGATCCTGGCCGCCTCGTTGCTGCTGCTGTTTTCCATCAATACCCTGCAGAGTCGCTTTGGTCGACGCGTGGTAGGTCACTAATGGCGGAAGTTACTCAATTGAAACGCTACGACGCGCCCCGCATCAACTGGGGGAAATGGTTTCTGATTGGCGTCGGGATGGTGGTCTCCGCCTTCATCCTCGTGGTGCCGATGCTCTATATCTTTATCCAGGCCTTCAGCAAAGGGCTCATGCCGGTGCTGGAAAACCTGGCCAACCCGGACATGCTGCATGCCATCTGGCTGACGGTAATGATTGCGTTGATTACCGTACCGGTGAACCTGGTGTTCGGTACGCTGCTGGCCTGGCTGGTGACACGTTTTACCTTCCCCGGCCGCCAGCTGCTGCTGACGTTACTGGATATCCCGTTCGCCGTCTCGCCGGTGGTGGCCGGTCTGGTGTATCTGCTGTTTTATGGCTCTAACGGCCCGCTGGGCGGCTGGCTTGATGCGCATAACCTGCAGATCATGTTCGCCTGGCCGGGCATGGTGCTGGCGACCATCTTTGTCACCTGTCCGTTTGTGGTGCGCGAGCTGGTGCCGGTGATGATGAGCCAGGGCAGTCATGAAGATGAAGCTGCGGTGCTGCTGGGCGCTTCCGGCTGGCAGATGTTCCGCCGGGTGACGTTGCCGAATATTCGCTGGGCGCTGCTGTACGGCGTGGTGTTGACCAACGCCCGCGCCATCGGCGAATTTGGCGCAGTGTCGGTAGTCTCCGGTTCGATTCGTGGAGAAACGCTGTCGCTGCCGCTGCAAATTGAACTACTGGAGCAGGATTACAATACTGTCGGATCGTTTACCGCTGCGGCCCTGCTGACGTTAATGGCTATTCTGACCCTGTTTTTAAAGAGTATGTTGCAATGGCGTCTGGCCAATCAGAAAGAACGCGCGCAACAGGAGGGAAATCATGAGCATTGAGATTGCCAATATTAAGAAATCGTTTGGTCGCACCCAGGTGCTGAATGATATCTCGCTGGATATCCCTTCCGGACAAATGGTTGCGCTGCTGGGGCCTTCCGGCTCCGGGAAAACCACCTTGCTGCGGATTATCGCCGGGCTGGAGCATCAGACCAGCGGTCATATCCGCTTCCACGGCACCGACGTCAGCCGGTTGCACGCCCGCGACCGTAAAGTGGGCTTCGTTTTCCAGCACTATGCGCTGTTCCGCCATATGACGGTGTTCGATAACATCGCCTTTGGCCTGACCGTGCTGCCGCGCCGTGAACGACCCAATGCGGCGGCGATTAAAGCCAAAGTGACCAAACTGCTGGAGATGGTGCAGCTGTCCCACCTGGCGGAACGTTACCCGGCGCAGCTGTCCGGCGGCCAGAAGCAGCGCGTGGCGCTGGCGCGCGCCCTGGCGGTGGAGCCGCAAATTTTGCTGCTGGATGAACCCTTCGGCGCGCTGGATGCTCAGGTGCGTAAAGAACTGCGCCGCTGGCTGCGTCAGCTGCATGAAGAGTTAAAATTCACCAGCGTCTTTGTCACCCACGATCAGGAAGAGGCGCTGGAAGTCGCTGACCGGGTGGTGGTGATGAGCCAGGGCAACATCGAACAAGCTGATGCCCCGGAGCGCGTGTGGCGTGAACCGTCGACCCGTTTCGTGCTGGAGTTTATGGGCGAAGTAAACCGCCTGCAGGGCACCATTCGCGGCGGACAGTTCCACGTTGGCGCGCACCGCTGGCCGTTAGGCTATACCCCGACATATCAGGGGCCGGTGGATCTGTTCCTGCGTCCGTGGGAAGTGGACATCAGCCGCCGGACCAGCCTGGATTCCCCGCTGCCGGTGCAGGTGCTGGAAGCCAGCCCGAAAGGGCACTACACCCAATTAGTCGTTCAGCCTCTGGGGTGGTATGACGAACCGCTGAGCGTGGTGCTGGCGGGCGATGAGGCGCCGTCACGCGGCGAACGCCTGTTCGTTGGCCTGCAAAACGCGCGTTTGTATAACGGTACCGAGCGTATCGAGCCGCGCGGCGAGCTTGCTCTGGCGGAGTCGGCCTGATAGCTTATTGAGCAGGTCTATCGCCCGGTAAGGCTACGCTTTCCGGGCCTGGAATTTTTACGCGTCTTGTAGGCCGGGTAAGCGAAGCGCCACCCGGCTTTTTTATTGAGTAAAAATCGTGAATACACTCGAACACACCATCGGCAATACCCCTCTGGTCAAGCTTCAGCGTCTGGGTCCGGACAACGGCAGTGAAGTTTGGGTCAAACTCGAAGGCAATAATCCGGCCGGCTCGGTGAAAGACCGCGCCGCGCTGTCAATGATCGTCGAAGCGGAAAAGCGCGGCGAAATTCAGCCCGGCGACGTGCTGATCGAAGCGACCAGCGGTAACACCGGTATTGCGCTGGCGATGATCGCCGCGCTGAAAGGCTATCATATGAAGCTGCTGATGCCTGACAACATGAGCCAGGAGCGCCGGGCGGCGATGCGTGCCTACGGTGCCGAGCTGATTCTGGTCACTAAAGAGCAGGGAATGGAGGGGGCCCGCGACCTGGCCCTTGAGATGGCGCAGCGCGGAGAGGGCAAACTGCTCGATCAGTTTAACAACCCGGATAACCCCTACGCCCACTACACTACCACCGGGCCGGAAATCTGGCAGCAGACCGCGGGACGTATCACCCACTTTGTCTCCAGCATGGGGACCACCGGCACCATTACCGGGGTATCGCGCTTTTTGCGCGAACAGAGTAAACCGGTGGCCATTGTCGGCCTGCAGCCGGAAGAGGGCAGCAGTATTCCCGGGATCCGTCGCTGGCCGGCAGAGTATATGCCGGGGATCTTTAACGCTTCGCTGGTGGATGCGGTGCTGGATATTCATCAGCAGGATGCCGAGAATACCATGCGTCAGCTGGCGGTGCGGGAAGGCATTTTCTGCGGGGTCAGTTCCGGCGGCGCGGTGGCGGGCGCGTTACGCATTGCCCGTGAAAATCCTGGCGCGGTGGTGGTGGCGATCGTCTGCGATCGCGGCGATCGCTACCTCTCCACCGGCGTGTTCGGCGAGGAACACTTCAGCCAGGGGGCAGGGATCTAAGCATCGAGCAGGTCGGTGCCGTAGGAGTTATCGACGGTGCACAGCCAGCGCCCGCCCTGTTTCTGAAAGACATAGGTGGCGCGCCGCGTAACCTGGGATATCCCGTCCGCCGTCGGGATATCCAGCCGGGTCTCCATAATCACCAGCGCGTTGCCGCCGCCTTCAATCACCTCCATTTTCCCCTGAGTCACCACCAGTCGGTGCTGGAAATAGTCGGCAATGGCGATAAAGGCTTTGCGGATATTCTCTTTCCCTCTGACCACCATGCCCGGTTTGACGACCAGCGCGGCGTCTTCTGCGTAATAGGCCATCAGGGTATCGTAATCTTCCTGCGAGATAGCGCGGTCGCAGGCTTCAATAACCGCTTTCAGTGCCAGGTCAGTGTGATGCATCTCTGGTGCTCCTTCTTGTGAGCTATTTGTCCGCCACCGGGACTGTTTTATCCGTCCGGGCGAGCAGGGTATGCAGGTAAGACTGCGCCTGTTGATCGTTTTCCCCGGGGATCCTGACGATATAGGGCTTGCCGGTGATAGACGACGATGATGCCACCTTATCAATAAATTGTTCTGCAGTATCGATACGGTTCCGCGTATTGCTTAATTTCAGCCGCAGATGTGCCACCGCCTCTTCACAACTGTGGGGATCGCCATTGCGCACGAAGGTCAGCTCGTGTTTTTGCGCGAGAGCGTCCAGCATCGCATTGATGCGCGCTTGCTGGTAGGCATTGAGTTTGGCAATGACGGGAAAAGAGAGTAACAGCGCCATGACCGCGCAGAGCAGGTTTTTCATTTTGCGTCCCTTCCTGATTGGGTTGTCCGGTAAAGTCTACTCTCTTCGCGACAGGCAAATTTCGCTTTCAGAAAAGCGCCTGTTTCCGGTCATTTTTCCGTCAATTTGTCGGAGGACGTCCATCACTCACCGATGTGGTCGGCGGGTCAACATGCCGAATGATAAGGCCTGCGTCAGGAGTGGTTTAAGACCAGCGATATATCGGCCGCCAGTCGGCTAATGTCAGCCGCATCCAGATGACCCAGCGACAGGCGCAGCCCGTGCGCAGGCGTCCGGACACCAAATACTTCCCCCTCGCGCACCAGCCAGCCGGCGCGGGCCAGGCGTAAGGCGTAGGGCTGGCTCGCCGCTGGCAGCGGTAGCCAGAAATTGAGGCCATCGCCTGGCGTAGCATGGCTGTAGCCGTGCCGGGCCAGCGCCGCCGCCAGTTTCTCATTCTGCTGGCGATAGTGACGACGGGTCTCCGTCATCGAGGCGATAAACGCCTCATCGGTCAGACACGCCAGCGTCAGGTCCTGCAGCAGATGGCTGACCCACTGGCTGCCGGCGTTAAGCCGCAGGCGCAGCGCCGCTGAGGTATCGGTATCGCTGGCGATAAAGGCCAGCCGCAGGTCTGGTCCGAGGGTTTTTGACATTGAGCGCACCAGCGCCCAGCGTTGCGTGCTTGCAGGAAGAGGGGAGTACCATGGCGTGGCCGACAGCAGGGCAAAATGGTCATCGACGATCGCCAGCACCTGCGGATAGCGGGCCAGCACCTCCCGCAGGGCATGCGCCCGATTTTCCGTCAGACTACAGCCGGTAGGATTGTGCGCGCGTGGGGTTAAGATCACCGCCCGCGCGCCGTTGCGTAACGCCTCCTCCAGGCCGTCAGGATCCATCCCCTCAGCATCCACCGCCACCGGGCAGGGGGTAAAGCCGGCGTAACGCACCATATTGATGCTGCTGAGAAAACAGGGATCTTCGACCACCACGCCGTCGCCGGGCAGCAGCAGAGCGCACAGTAGACGCTCCAGGGCGTCAATCGCTCCGCTGGCGAGATTCACCGCAAAGGGAACTGCTATCTCTTTGGCAAACCACGCCTCGGCCCATTGACCAAGCCGCGGCTCGATGGGAGCATCGCCATACAGGCGTGGTGTGCGGACAAGCTGGCTCAGATAACGGGTTAAATCAGGCAGTCTGGCGGGATCCGGATTGCCGCTGGAGATATCGTTCAGCGGCGTCGTTGGGTCACCGCCCTCCAGCGCCGGTAGCGGATCCCGTGCTTTAATGGCCGTGCCGTTCCGTCCCTGGCTGACGGCCAGCCCGGAGGTGACCAGCCGTTTATAGGCGGCGGCGACGGTATTGCGATTCACCTCCAGCTGGCTGGCGAGCTCGCGTACCGGCGGCAGAACCTCTCCGGGCTGCAACCCGCCGCTCTGCACCAGATGGCGGATATGATCGAAGATATCGCTGGCGGTTTTTCCGGCAAACATTATTGACCTATGACAAAATGAAATTTAGCATAGGACGAATCATAATCAGTGCGTGACCCGCTGTCCAGCGGGGGGAGAAAAGATGGGCCAGCAAGATGACATACAATCAGTGCTCTTTCACGACAAAAGCCGGGCGTCGGAAGTCGATATCGTCGCCGTGCAGTCGCAGGTAGTCTATGGCAGCGTTGGCAACAGCATCGCGGTTCCGGCGATTAAACAGCACGGTTTGCGCGTGCTGGCGGTGCCGACGGTACTGTTCAGCAATACGCCCCATTATGAGACGTTCTATGGCGGCATTATCCCGGAGGAGTGGTTTGTCGGGTATCTGCAGGCGCTGGAGGAGCGCGACGCGTTGCGTGAACTGCGTGCGGTGACCACCGGCTATATGGGCAACGCCGTGCAAATCGAACGTCTGGCGCAGTGGCTGACGCGGGTGCGGGCCCGCCATCCCGGGCTGTGCATTCTGGTGGATCCGGTCATCGGCGATGTCGACAGCGGCATCTACGTTAAGGCTGAGATCCCGGACGCCTATCGTCAGCATCTTCTGCCACTGGCGCAAGGGATCACCCCCAATCTGTTTGAGCTGGAGACGCTGAGCGGCAGGCGCTGTCGCAATCAGCAGGAGGCGGTCGCCGCGGCGCGAAGCCTGCTGTCAGATACCCTCAAATGGGTGGTGATCACCAGCGCGCCGGGAGAGGCGCGTTCGACGATAAATGTGCTGGTGGTGACGGCCGATGCGGTGGAGGTGGTGGCCCACCCACGGGTGGAAACGGACTTAAAGGGAACAGGCGATTTGTTCTGTGCAGAGCTGGTGAGCGGTCTGCTCACCGGCCTGGCGCTGGGGGCGGCGACGCAGGCTGCCGCCCGGCGCGTGCTGGAGGTCATGAACTGGACTGCCGCACAGGGGTGTGACGAACTGATCCTGCCGCCACGGGAGAAAAACAGATGAAAAGCTATCGGTTAGTGATTCGCCAACAGGGGCGCATTGTCGGTCATTTTGATACCACAGGGGAAGCTGCGCTGGAGGATGCCTGCGTGGCGCGGTCGCTGTTCGGCCTGGCCGGAGGGTATCAGTGCGATCTGCTGGTCTCTGACAGTGAGCGACGTATTCTGGAGAGCACGCCGGAGGGATTGCGCATTTTGTCCCGAGAGAAATGCTATCAGCCGGTGACCAGTGCGATATAAAAAAATGGCGCCTTTCGGCGCCATTTTTATGCAGCAAGCATTACTTCTTGATGCGGATAACCGGGGTTTCACCCACAGTTACGCTACCGGACAGTTTGATCAGTTCTTTGATCTCGTCCATGTTGGAGATAACCACCGGCGTCAGGGTAGACTTGGCTTTCTCTTCCAGCAGCGGCAGATCGAATTCGATAACCGGGTCACCGACTTTCACACGCTGGCCTTCTTCAGCGATACGCTTGAAGCCTTCGCCTTTCAGTTCAACGGTATCAATACCGAAGTGAACGAACAGCTCGATGCCGCTATCAGATTCAATAGAGAACGCATGGTTGGTTTCGAAAATTTTACCAATGGTACCGTCTACCGGCGCGACCATTTTGTTGCCGGTCGGTTTGATGGCAATCCCATCGCCCACAATTTTTTCCGCAAAAACCACATCCGGCACGTCTTCGATGTTGACGATCTCACCGGAGAGGGGAGCAATAATCTCAATAGTTCCGGTGTCTTTCTTGTCATCAGAAACCAGAGATTTCAATTTATCAAACAAACCCATGATCTTCTCCTAAGCAGTAATTTGGGCCGCGCATCTCTTGGATTAGCAGATTGTTTTTTCTTCAATGAACTTGTTAACCAGCGTCATTAACTCGTCCGTTGTCGGTTGAGCAAGAGCCTGCTCTGCTAATACTTTCGCATCTTCGAAGTTCGTATTACGAATAATCTTCTTGATGCGCGGGATGGAAATGGCGCTCATAGAGAATTCGTCCAGCCCCATACCCAGCAACAGAAGTGTAGCACGTTCATCGCCCGCAAGCTCACCGCACATGCCAGTCCATTTACCTTCAGCGTGAGAAGCATCAATAACTTGCTTAATCAGATTCAGTACAGACGGTGACATCGGCTGGTAAAGATGTGAAATCATATCATTACCACGGTCAACTGCCAGAGTATATTGCGTTAAATCATTGGTGCCGATACTAAAGAAATCAACTTCTTTGGCCAGATGACGAGCAATGGTCGCCGCAGCCGGTGTTTCCACCATCACGCCGATCTCAATGGATTCGTCAAATGCTTTACCTTCGTCACGCAGTTCCTGTTTGTAGATTTCGATCTCTTTTTTCAGCGCACGCACTTCTTCAACAGAGATGATCATCGGGAACATAATGCGCAGTTTACCGAAAGCGGAGGCACGCAGGATGGCGCGCACCTGATCGCGCAGGATTTCTTTACGATCCATCGCGATACGCACGGCACGCCAGCCGAGGAACGGGTTCTCTTCTTTCGGGAAGTTCATGTATGGCAGCTCTTTGTCGCCGCCAATGTCCATGGTACGCACGATAACGGCCTGAGAGCCACAGGCCTCAGCCACCGCTTTATAGGCCGCAAACTGCTCTTCTTCAGTTGGCAGCGCGTCACGGTCCATGAACAGGAATTCGGTACGATACAGGCCTACGCCTTCGGCGCCGTTGCGCTCAGCACCTTCGACATCGCGAACGGTACCAATGTTGGCGCAGACTTCAACCTGATGGCCGTCGAGGGTAATCGCCGGCAGATCTTTCAGTTTCGCCAGTTCGGCTTTTTCTTCCGCAACCTGAGCCTGCAGATTACGCAGCGCTTCAATTTGCTCGTTAGACGGGTTGACCAGAACCTGGTTGTTCACCGCGTCGAGAATCAGATAGTCGCCGTTTTTCACCTGCGCCGTGATGCTGCCGGTGCCCACGATGGCCGGCAGTTCCAGGGAACGCGCCATGATGGAGGTGTGAGAGGTACGGCCGCCCGCGTCGGTGATGAAGCCCAGCACTTTTTTCAGGTTCAGCTGTGCGGTTTCAGACGGGGTCAGATCGGCGGCGACGAGGATGACTTCATCCTGAATCGCGCTCAGATCGATAATCGACAGACCAAGGATGTTGCGCAGCAGGCGCTTACCGATGTCGCGTACGTCAGCCGCACGTTCTTTCAGGTATTCATCGTCCAGCTCTTCCAGGGCAGTGGCCTGACCTTCGATAACTTCATTGGCTGCCGCGTCGGCAGTCATGTGCTTATCTTTAATCAGGGCTATGATTTCCTGCTCAAGCTCCTCATCTTCCAGCAGCATGATATGCCCTTCGAAGATGGCTTCTTTTTCTTCACCGAAAGTTTCACCAGCTTTGGTTTTGATGACCTCCAGCTGGGCGGAGGCCTTGGCGCGGCCGCTCAGGAAACGTTCGACTTCCTGATCAACCTTATCGGCAGAAATTTTCTTCCGGTCGATGACAATTTCATCTTCCTTCAGCAGCAGTGCTTTGCCGAAGGCGATACCCGGGGATGCTAAAATGCCTGAAATCATAACCCTACCTTACTTGTGACTGATATGAAAAAGAACCCGTGAACTTACTCGAGTTCAGCCATCAGTTTAACCAGATGCTCAACAGCTTTCTGCTCATCTTCGCCTTCAGCGGAGAGGGTCACTACGGTGCCCTGGGTCAGGCCCAGAGTCTGCAGTTTGAACAGGCTTTTGGCGCTGGCGCTTTTGCCGTTGGAGGTTACAGTGATCTCAGAAGTGAAGCCTTTAGCTTCTTTAACAAACTGAGCAGCAGGGCGGGTGTGCAGACCGTTCGGAGCGGTAATGGTAACTTCTTGCTGGAACATTATATTTCCCCAACTTATAGGTTTAGTGTTGTGGACCTAAAGTCTAGTCTAACGACTCGACTTTAGCCTGTATTGTTAGCGCCGGCGTTACGTTTCCGGCCTTGGCGTCGGCAGCGCCTGGCGCTGCGAAGACCTGCGGGCCATTGACGTCTAGCACGTCATTAAACATTATGCCGCGAAAGGAAGACTTGAACCAAATCATAAAATCGATTCAGCTGGCGGAAATCCTCTTCTGAATAATTTCGCGCATCAAAATAAATGTGCTGGTTAAATACCAGACCCTACGAGGTGAATCAATGCCAGGAGGGGTAAAACTTTGACGTGTGCCACAAAAAAGCACCTGAAAAGGTGCTTTTTTACACATTATTTACAAGCTGGCACTACTGTTGCAGTTCTTTCTCAGTGAAGAGATCGGCAAATAGCGCAGTGCTTAAATAACGCTCACCAGAGGAAGGCAGGATAACCACAATATTCTTATTGGTAAAGGCCTCATCTTGCTGCAGCTTCAGCGCGGCGGCAACGGCGGCCCCGGAAGAGATACCCGCCAGGATGCCTTCTTCTTCCATCAGACGGCGCGCCGTGGAGATAGCTTCCTCGTTGGTAATGCCGATCACTTTGTCCACCAGCTTCAGATCCAGGTTGCCAGGAATGAAGCCGGCGCCGATACCCTGAATTTTGTGCGGGCCCGGCTTGAGCTCTTCACCCGCCAGCGCCTGGGAGATGACCGGCGAATCGGTCGGTTCGACCGCGACGGTGATCAGATCTTTTTTGCCCTTGGTGTTTTTAATGTAGCGGCTGACGCCGGTCAGCGTACCGCCGGTGCCTACGCCAGAGATAAAGACATCCACCTGACCATCGGTGTCTTCCCAGATTTCCGGGCCAGTGGTCTTTTCGTGGATTTCCGGGTTAGCCGGGTTGCTGAACTGCTGCAGCAGCAGGAATTTTTCCGGGTTGCTGGCGACGATCTCTTCCGCTTTCTGAATGGCGCCTTTCATGCCTTTTGCGCCTTCGGTCAGTACCAGGTTGGCGCCCAGCGCTTTCAGCAGCTTGCGGCGCTCGATGCTCATGGTTTCCGGCATGGTTAGCGTTAGCTTGTAACCACGGGCCGCCGCCACGTAGGCGAGGGCGATACCGGTGTTGCCGCTGGTCGGTTCGACCAGTTCCACGCCAGGTTTCAGAACGCCGCGCTTTTCAGCATCCCAGATCATATTGGCGCCGATACGGCATTTTACGCTAAAGCTCGGGTTACGAGATTCTACCTTTGCCAGGATACGGCCGTTACCAATGCGGTTCAGTCGTACCAGCGGCGTGTGACCGATAGTCAGGGAGTTGTCTTCAAAAATCTTACTCATGGCCCGTCCTTAACTGTATGAAATTTGGGGGTACGGCATCAGCATACCCGCTTAAAGAATATGCGGAAGTAAGGATTTAGCATATCTATATGCGGAAGGGAAATAATGATAAGCAAGAAGGAATAAGCGAGATATAAGGAGCGGCCTCAGCCGCTCCCGGACGGACGCGTGACGCTACTTCCAGACCGCGTGCTTATCGCGATAGCAATCGACCCACATCGCGGTGGCGCCGCAGATGGCCACCGGCAGGATCACCAGGTTTAACACCGGGATCATGGTAAACAGGCTGGTGAGCGCCCCAAACTGCATATTTATCACTTTGCGGCTGCGCAGCGCTTCGCGCATGGTCTTGAAGGGGACCTTATGATTATCAAAGGGATAATCGCAGTATTGAATCGCCAGCATCCATGCGCTGAACAGGAACCAGAGTACCGGCGCGACGGTCTGCCCCACGCCGGGAATAAAGTAGAGCAGCAACAGCACGATGGCGCGGGGCAGGTACCAGGCCAGCTTCTGCCACTCACGCTTCATGATGCGCGGAATATCCTTCATGATGCCAAAGACGCCGACGTCCGGCGGGGTGGCGCCAGTCAGACGCGCTTCCAGCTGTTCCGCCAGCAGGCCGCTGAACGGCGCAGCTATCCAGTTGGCGATAGTCGAAAAGAAGTAACCAAACACCAGCAGAATCGAGAGCACCACCACCGGCCACAGCAGGTAATTAAGCCACTGCAGCCAGTCCGGCACATGGCTCATCAGCGACGGGATCCAACTGTCGAGACGGGTAAACAGCCACCAGAAGGCTCCGCCCATCAGCAGCACGTTAACCAGCAAAGGCAAAAAGACATAACGCCGTATGCCCGGCAGCCCGATGAGTTTCCAGCCCTGCGAAAAATAGTAAACGCCGCTACGCGGGGTCGGTGCGGATGATGAAACCATAGCCAGGCAATGCTCCTTTTTTAACATCCAGTGTGAATGCTCGCTTATTTTATCGGGTCGCCAGACAATAACCAGTTAGGAAATGTTCGAAAAAACAGCAAAAAGCACGATTTAGTTCATCTTTATGTGGTGAAAGCCACCGACGCACTTGCACTTGAGGTAATCGGCAAATACTCTTAGTGAGTAAATGTTTGCCGTGGTGGCAAGGTGTTAGAACAACAGAGAATATAATGATGCAGGATTTGCGTCTGATATTAATCATTGTTGGCGCGATCGCCATAATCGCTTTACTGGTACATGGTTTCTGGACCAGCCGTAAAGAACGTTCTTCGATGTTTCGCGATCGCCCACTGAAACGTATGAAGTCGCGCGACGATGAGTCGGAAAACGACGACTTTGATGATAATGTTGAAGGCGTAGGTGAAGTCCGCGTTCATCCGGCCACTCACGCCCCGCACGGCGCGCATGGGGAGCATGAAGCCCCTCGTCAGGCGCCGCAGCACCAGTACCAGCCGCCTTACGAGCGCCAGATGCAGCAGCCTGTGCGTCCTGAAGAACCGGTTCGCCAGCCGCAGCAATCGCCGCGTCAGGCCCCGGTTCAACCGCAGGGACAGCAGCCTGCGCCGCATGTGGCTGCGCAGCCTGGCTGGCAACAGCCGCAGCCCGCGCAGCCGCCCGTGCAACCCCAACATCAGCCGCAGCCCGTTGTGCAGCAGACTGTCGCACCGCAGCCGGTGACGCCGACCGTCGCTCAGCCGCAGCCTGCCGCCCCGCAGCAGCCTGCGCCACAGCCTGTTGCCGCGCCGCAGCCCGCCGTCGCCGAACCGCAGCCGGTAGAGCCGCAGCAGCCTGCCGCGCCGCAGCCGAAAGAGCGTAAAGAGACGGTCATTGTGATGAACGTCGCCGCCCATCACGGCGCACAGCTTAACGGCGAGGTGCTGATCAACAGCATCCAGCAGGCCGGCTTCAAGTTTGGTGAAATGAATATTTTCCACCGCCATCTGAGCCCGGATGGCAGCGGCCCGGTGCTGTTCAGCCTGGCCAACATGGTGAAGCCGGGGACCTTCAATCCGGACAGCATGGCGGATATGATGACCCCTGGGGTGACTATTTTTATGCAGGTCCCTTCCTACGGTGATGAACTGCAGAACTTCAAGCTGATGCTGCAGTCTGCGCAGTATATCGCTGATGAAGTGGGCGGCGTGGTGCTTGACGATCAGCGTCGCATGATGACGCCGCAAAAACTGCGTGAATACCAGGATCGTATTCGCGAAGTGAAAGACGCGAACGCCTGACGTCCCGCGTTATCTCAACTCCTTCTCAACCCCCGCCTGTCGGGGGTTTTTTATCATTGATGGTGTGATATGGAACCGATCGAACAACAACTGACTGAACTGCGAACCACGCTTCGCCATCATGAATATCTGTACCACGTTATGGACGCGCCGGAAGTGCCCGATGCGGAATATGACCGCCTGATGCGCGAGCTGCGCGCGCTGGAGAGTCAACATCCGGAGCTGATTACCCCGGACTCGCCGACTCAGCGGGTGGGGGCGGCGCCACTGACTGCCTTCAGCCAGATCCGCCATGAAGTGCCGATGCTGTCTCTGGACAACGTGTTTGATGAAGAGAGCTTTCTCGCCTTCAACAAGCGGGTACAGGATCGCCTGAAAAGCACTGACGATCTCACCTACTGCTGCGAGCTTAAGCTCGACGGCCTCGCGGTGAGTATTCTCTACGAAAACGGCGTACTGATGCAGGCCGCGACCCGCGGCGACGGTACCACCGGCGAGGATATTACCTCCAATGTGCGTACCATTCGCACTATCCCCCTCAAGCTGCATGGTGAGAATATCCCGGCACGTCTTGAGGTGCGTGGTGAGGTTTTCCTTCCGCAGGCCGGGTTTGAAAAAATCAATGAAGAAGCGCGCCGCACCGGCGGAAAAGTGTTTGCTAACCCGCGTAATGCGGCGGCGGGTTCGTTGCGCCAGCTCGATCCGCGCATCACGGCGAAGCGACCGCTTACTTTCTTCTGCTACGGCGTTGGCGTGCTGGAGGGCGGTGAGCTGCCGGCCAGCCACTCGGCCCGTTTGCAGCAGTTCAAAGTCTGGGGACTGCCGGTGAGCGATCGCGTCACCCTGTGCCATACTCCCGAGGAAGTGCTCACTTACTATCGTAAAGTCGAGGAAGATCGTCCTCATCTGGGCTTTGACATTGATGGCGTGGTGATCAAAGTCGATTCGCTGGCGCTGCAGGAGCAGTTGGGTTTTGTGGCCCGCGCGCCGCGCTGGGCCGTGGCCTTTAAATTCCCGGCACAAGAGCAGATGACTTTCGTCCGGGATGTGGAGTTCCAGGTAGGGCGCACCGGGGCGATCACGCCAGTGGCGCGCCTGGAGCCGGTCCATGTCGCCGGCGTGCTGGTGAGCAATGCCACCCTGCATAACGCCGATGAAATCGAACGCTTAGGTCTGAAAATCGGCGACAAGGTAGTGATTCGCCGGGCTGGCGACGTGATCCCGCAGGTGGTCAATGTGGTGCTTTCCGAGCGTCCGGCGGATGCCCGGGATGTTGTCTTCCCGACCCACTGCCCGGTATGTCAGTCCGACGTTGAGCGAGTGGAAGGCGAGGCGGTAGCCCGCTGTACGGGCGGCCTTATCTGCGGCGCGCAGCGTAAAGAGTCGCTTAAGCACTTCGTCTCCCGTCGCGCGCTCGACGTTGACGGCATGGGCGACAAGATCATCGACCAGTTGGTGGAGAAAGAGTACGTCCATACTCCGGCGGATCTGTTTCGCCTGAGCGCCGGGAAACTCACCGGGCTGGATCGGATGGGGCCGAAGTCCGCGCAAAATGTGGTCAATGCTCTGGAAAAAGCCAAAGAGACGACCTTCGCACGCTTCCTATACGCTCTGGGGATTCGCGAGGTAGGCGAAGCGACGGCGGCGGCCCTGGCGGCGCATTTCGGCACTCTTGAAGCCCTGGAGCAGGCTTCCATTGAGGAGCTGCAAAAAGTCCCTGATGTTGGCATCGTGGTTGCCACCCATACCTTCAACTTCTTTGCCGAAGAGAGCAACCGCGATGTCATCGCACAGCTGCTGGCCGAAGGCGTTCACTGGCCAGCGCCAGTCGTGGTGAAAGCGGAAGAGATTGATAGCCCGTTTGCGGGTAAAACCGTGGTCCTGACCGGCAGCCTGAGTCAGCTGTCGCGGGATGACGCCAAAGCGCGTCTCGTCGCGCTGGGGGCGAAGGTGGCAGGTAGCGTGTCGAAGAAAACTGACCTGGTAATTGCCGGCGAAGCGGCGGGTTCTAAGCTGGCGAAAGCGCAGGAGCTGGGCATTGAGGTGATTGATGAAGCCGAAATGATGCGCCTGCTGGGAGAATAACGTGGATAAAGCGCAGTTGGTCGAAATAGCCAATACCGAGATGCCGTTCGGTAAATACAAGGGACGTCGTTTAATCGATGTCCCGGAAGAGTATTTACTGTGGTTTGCGCGTAAGGATCAGTTTCCTGCCGGCCATCTCGGCGAGCTGATGGCGTTGACCCTGCTGATTAAAACAGAGGGGCTGAGCGATCTGGTTCAGCCCCTGAAGAAAGCGCGTTAAGCTTTGGCGGCGTTGGCCTTTTCCTCAGCGAGACGCGCATCGGTTTGCTGCTTGTAGCGCCGCGCCAGCACCGCGCAGACCATCAGCTGGATTTGGTGGAAGATCATCAGCGGCAGCACCATGATGCCGAGGATGGAGGTCGGGAAGAGAATATTGGCCATCGGGATGCCGTTGGCCAGACTCTTTTTAGAACCGCAAAAGACGATAGTAATCTCATCGGCTTTGTTAAAGCCGCAGCGGCGGGCGACGAACACGTTAACGGCGATGACAATGGCCAGCAGCACCAGGCTGACCACCACGATAAACAGCAGCGATCCCAGACCGACTTTATGCCAGATGCCATTCACCACCGCCTCGCTAAAGGCGGAGTAAACCACCAGCAGAATCGAGGTCTGGTCGGTCTTACCAATCCACTTCTTATGCTTCGCCACCCAGTTGCCAATCCACGGCCGCGATAAGTGACCGAGTACGAAAGGCAGCAGCAGCTGCAGCATGATTTTACCGACCTGCTCCAGGCTGCCGCCTGCGCCATGAAGGTTCATCAGGACGCCCACCAGCAGCGGTGAAACAAAGATCCCCAGCAGGCTGGAGGCCGAGGCTGAGCAAACCGCCGCCGCGACGTTGCCTCCGGCCAGCGAAGTAAAGGCAATAGCGGATTGCACGGTGGCCGGCAGAATGCACAGATAGATAAAGCCGCTGTAGAGCATCGGATCGACATTCACCGGCGCCCACCAGGCAAACAGAACCCCGAGTACCGGGAAGAGAATAAAGGTGCTGCACATCACCCACAGATGCAAACGCCAGTGGCTGCCGCCGGCGATAATCGCTTCCCGGGAGAGTTTAGCGCCGTGCATAAAGAACAGCAGGGCAATGGCGGCGGTGGTCAGATGTTCAAAGAAGGGAACGAAAGCGCCACGGGCGGGGAAGAATGAGGCCAGCAGGACAACGGTGACCAGGGTTGCCGTAAACGGATCGAGAATGCGGAAAAGTTTCATAAACGCTCCTGAAAAGAGATGCGCTATTGTGCTTTTTTTCATTTGAGAAATAAAATTGATTTATTGCATCTATTCATGAATAAAAAAGATGAATTACTCTCTGCGTCAGTTAAAAGTATTCGTCACCGTCGCCCGGGCCAGAAGCTTCAGCCGGGCAGGGGAGATGATTGGCTTAAGTCAGTCGGCCGTCAGCCATAGCGTCAAGGAGCTGGAGCATCAGACCGGCGTCAGGCTACTCGACCGTACCACTCGCGAAGTCGTGCTCACCGAAGCGGGTCAGCAGCTGGCGGGGCGGCTGGAGCGTTTGCTTGATGAGTTGACGATTACCCTGCGTGACGCCGGGCGCGTCGGCCAGCAGATGAGCGGTACCGTCAAGGTCGCCGCCAGTCAGACGATTTCCGCCCACCTTATTCCGCAGTGTATTGCTCACAGCAACCGTCGTTATCCTGATATCGATTTCGTGTTGCACGACCGGCCCCAGCAGTGGGTGCTGGAGAGTATTCGCCATGGGGAAGTGGATTTCGGCATTGTGATTGACCCCGGCCCGGCGGCAGATCTGCAATGTGAAGTGGTCCTCGCGGAACCCTTTTTGCTGCTCTGCCGGGAGGATCATCCTTTTGCCAGCCTGACGGAGGTGCCGTGGCAGGCGCTGCAGGATGAGAGACTGATCCTGCAGGACTATGCCTCCGGCAGCCGTCCGCTGATTGATGCGGCCCTTAGCAGGCTGGCTATCCGGGCGAACATTGTGCAGGAGATTGGTCACCCGGCAACGCTGTTTCCGATGGTAGAATCGGGAATTGGCATCAGCGTTCTGCCGGCGCTGGCGCTGCCGTTACCGCAGGGGAGCCATCTGACGGTGAAGCGGCTGACCCCGGTGATGGAGCGGCAGCTGATGCTGGCATGCCGGAAAAATCGCTCGCTGTCGACCGCCGCTCAGGCGTTATGGGAAATTGTGCGTGAAGAAGGGGCAAACTTAACCGCTGCGAGGGTGGAAGATCCGCTGTATCAGCGCTGACAGGGGGAGTGCTGCGGGGGAACTCGTGGCAGGGCCATGTTCGGCGCATAGCAAAAAGGCGCCTTTAGGGCGCCTTTTTACATTGGTGGGTCGTGCAGGATTCGAACCTGCGACCAATTGATTAAAAGTCAACTGCTCTACCAACTGAGCTAACGACCCGAAGTGGTGGGTGATGACGGGATCGAACCGCCGACCCCCTCCTTGTAAGGGAGGTGCTCTCCCAGCTGAGCTAATCACCCACTTCGGTACTTCACATTTTGACAGAAAATCCAGCTGGCGAGAAAGTGGTGGGTGATGACGGGATCGAACCGCCGACCCCCTCCTTGTAAGGGAGGTGCTCTCCCAGCTGAGCTAATCACCCACTTCTCAATTTTCTGTTCTACACGGCGGAGACTACGTTAAGTAGTGGTGGGTGATGACGGGATCGAACCGCCGACCCCCTCCTTGTAAGGGAGGTGCTCTCCCAGCTGAGCTAATCACCCCCGCTGTGTGGAGTCGCATTATAGGGAGAGTTGAAAATGAGTCAACGCCTTTTCTAAAGAATTCGTTCGTTCGTCGTAAAATTAAACAAAGCGATCGCAAAACCGGCGGCATAGCATGATTTATAAACAAAAATGGCAAACCGTGACGTTCCGACGGGAACAACATTGAGGAATCAGCCCACGGTGTTAGAATATTGACCCATAATTTCCACCGGACATTGCCGGCTATCGGCATCTTTATTAAACGTAAGGCCAATTCATGAAAATCAAAACTCGCTTCGCGCCAAGCCCAACAGGCTATCTGCACGTTGGCGGTGCGCGTACTGCTCTCTATTCCTGGCTTTTTGCTCGTAACCACGGCGGTGAGTTTGTGCTGCGTATTGAAGACACCGATCTCGAACGCTCCACCCCGGAAGCAATTGAAGCCATCATGGATGGCATGAACTGGCTGAATCTGGAATGGGATGAAGGCCCGTATTTCCAGACCAAACGTTTCGATCGTTATAACAACGTGATTGATGAGATGCTGGAAGCCGGCACCGCCTATAAATGCTATTGCTCGAAGGAGCGTCTGGAAGCGCTGCGCGAAGAGCAAATGGCGAACGGTGAGAAGCCGCGTTACGATGGCCGCTGCCGCCATAGCCACGAGCATCATGCTGATGATGAGCCGTGTGTCGTGCGTTTCGCCAACCCGCAGGAAGGATCGGTTATTTTCGACGACCAGATCCGCGGACCGATTGAGTTCAGCAACCAGGAGCTGGACGATCTGATCATTCGCCGTACCGATGGCTCCCCGACCTACAACTTCTGCGTCGTGGTGGATGACTGGGATATGGCGATCACCCACGTGATCCGTGGTGAAGATCATATCAACAACACGCCGCGCCAGATCAACATCCTCAAAGCGCTGAATGCGCCGGTTCCGGTATACGCGCACGTGTCGATGATCAACGGTGATGACGGTAAAAAACTGTCCAAACGTCACGGCGCAGTGAGCGTGATGCAGTATCGTGACGACGGTTATCTGCCGGAAGCGCTGCTTAACTATCTGGTACGTCTGGGCTGGTCCCATGGCGATCAGGAGATCTTCACCCGTGAAGAGATGATCGAGTTCTTCTCGCTGGGCGCAGTCAGCAAATCTGCGAGTGCGTTCAATACCGACAAACTGCTGTGGCTGAACCATCACTACATCAATACGCTGCCGGCGGAATACGTGGCGACGCATCTGCAGTGGCACATCGAGCAGGAAAATATCGATACCCGTAATGGCCCACAGCTGGCCGAGCTGGTGAAACTGCTGGGCGAGCGTTGCAAAACGCTGAAAGAGATTGCTCAGAGCTGCCGCTACTTCTATGAAGAGTTCGCTGAGTTCGACGCCGATGCGGCGAAGAAACATCTGCGTCCGGTGGCGCGTCAGCCGCTGGAAGTGGTTCGCGACAAGCTGGCGGCGATCGGCGACTGGACAGCGGAGAACGTCCACCATGCAATTCAGGCAACCGCTGATGAGCTGGAAGTCGGCATGGGTAAAGTCGGCATGCCGCTGCGCGTGGCGGTTACCGGGGCAGGGCAGTCTCCTGCGCTTGACGTCACCGTCCACGCTATCGGTAAATCCCGTAGCGTTGAGCGTATCAACAAAGCGCTGGCTTTTATCGCTGAACGTGAAGGTCAGGCGTCCTGATTGGGACGTGGATGAAACAACGGCAGGTTACTCCTGCCGTTTTTTTTGTCTGTTACGCCGGGCTGGTGATGCCGAGGCGGGCAAGAAAGCCGCTAATCCCTTCCCGGGCCAGAAGATCGCGAAGCTGCAGCTGTTCGGCCGGGGTCATCAGTTGCAGGGTTTCCGTGATTTGCCGCCAGACCACGTCAGCCTCATTGACCAGATACGCGCCTGGCGATTCCGCCAAATGACTGTCGGTAAACAGATGGCGCCTGGCAGGCGCATTGGTCAGAAATTCGAGCACTGGTTTGTCGATGACCACCAGTCGCGCGCGTCCTCCTTTGACGCCGGGTATCGCTTCCGTGCGCCATTTTTGCTGGCGAACCCAGCGATTGATCGTTTGTCTGGCTAGTCCCAGGCAGTCGGCGAGCTCTGCGGGTGTCATTTTATCTTTCAGTTTCATCATGGTTTACCGATCGCGGAGCCCTAACCGAAGCAGTAACCCGGTGATCCCTTCGCGTAGCAACAGTGACATAAGCTGCTTCTGCTCGCTGGGAGTGAGCTCTTTGCTAAGGGTCAGCAGCAGCGATTCCAGATCGCTGTCATGGGTAGAATAGGCGCCCGGTGTCTCTGCCACGCGCTGAGCGCTGCGGATAAACTCCCTGACTTGCTCATTGACATGGACCAGCCGCGCTTTGCCACCCTGGACGCCAGGCCGCGGAGAGGTTTGCCATCCTTCTTTCCGCACCCACTTATTGATGGTTTGCCGGCTGTAGCCGGTCAGATGGGCGATTTCTTCAGGTGTCATTCGTTCCTTGAGCATACTATTTCCTGAGTAAATGTATGGGAATTAGCTGCCCATGTTATAGCATCCTTTTACGTGAAAAAGTGACCTGTTTAACTTCTGGCTGCGATAAGGCTCGCAATGTCAGCGAGTTGCCTGCTTTTTCAGCGATTGAATAGCGAAGGATAATTTTGCCGTTGACACCTGAGCGAGGAATTCATATTATGCCGCCCGTCAACACGACACGCTTTACGTTACGGGGCTATAGCTCAGCTGGGAGAGCGCTTGCATGGCATGCAAGAGGTCAGCGGTTCGATCCCGCTTAGCTCCACCAAATTCTGCACCCAGCAGATTTGGTTCGTAAAGAGGTCCTGTGGGGCTATAGCTCAGCTGGGAGAGCGCTTGCATGGCATGCAAGAGGTCAGCGGTTCGATCCCGCTTAGCTCCACCAAAATTCAGAACCCTCGCCTCGGCGGGGGTTTTTGCTTTTAGCTGTTTTCTTGTAAAGCACTTTCTGGTTAAGTCAGTTAATCTCCAGCTATTAAAATCGAAAGTAATTTCAGACTTTTTCCTGATAATTCACCTTGCCTGCCCTAAATAAGCAACATAACATTTCCCCATTAAACGTAATGCGGTTGCCGGAGTTTTAATTAACAATAATGCTTGATAAAATTAACATTAATATCAAAAAAACTCTGCTGGCCTTTATCATCTGTTTAGCTGCCATTCCACTGGCCCGTTTTATTTCACCGCAAACGGTTATTGAGGGCAATTCTATTTATATTGCCTGGCTGCCAATCAGTGTGATGTTTTCCGTTATTTTTATTTTTGGCCGCTATGCGATTGCACCATTAATTCTCGCATTTGCTATCACCAATAGCTTTCTCATTGAATTAACGCTACCGCAGGCGCTTATTCTGCTCTTTTGTCAGCTGTTTGCTGTGTTTGTCTCCTGCGCTGTTTTACGCCTGATGGTGGGCAAGCGCTGGCGCTGTGGTCCCACGGCGAAACATATGGGGGCACGGATCTTCTGGGGCGGCTTCTTCGCGCCGGTGCTGCTGAAAATCACCATGTACCTCGCCGGGCAATATTTTGCGTTTCCATTATCTATTACCAGTTACTTTGGTAGTATGCCGTTGATTTATACCGTAATAGATATCCAAAGTTTAATCAGCGCGGCATTAATTTTTACGACGTTTCTTTATTATCCAATGCGGATGGTTATCAATCCGCGCTATGCTCGCCGCTTTTGGCGACAGGAATGTTTACCGTGGCTGGCACCCAAACATCGTTCCTTTACCCTATATTGGTTTATCTCGCTGGCAGTGTTATTAACGTTACTGTGCGCGCCGTATCAGTCTGAATTTATTGCCGGTTATTTAGTTCCGGTCATTTTTATTGTCTATTTCATCGGGATTAGCCGGATTGGTCATGCATTGCTGCGTATTTCATGGTCTGTCTCGGCCTTTTTGCTGGTGGTATATAATAAAAACTTTCTCCAGGGTGTCCAGAGCGAGTATTCATTATCCTTTGTGCTGTCGGTCCTGATCTCCTTCACTATCTGTTTGTTTTATATGGCCGACATCTATGCGCGCAGCGACCGTAATAAACGCCGCTGGCGTAGCCAGGCAGAGGAGGATCCGCTGACGGGTTTACCTAACCTTCGTGCACTGGTGAGTCATTTGCAGAGCGGTCCTCTGCAGGCTATCTGCAGCTTGCGTATCGATAATCTCGATTTTCTTAGCCGGCATTATGGTCTGATGATGGGTGTGGACTGTAAACGGCAAATCATCCGGGCGCTGCAGCCGCTGTTGGGGGCAACGGATAAAGTCTTCCAGGTGCCCGGCAGCGAATTGATCCTCGTACTCGACGGACCGGACCCTGCTGCGCGGCTGAACCATATGGTCGCGATCCTCAACCATAAAAAGTTCAGCTGGCATAATCAGCCGCTGGATCTGGAGTTTGGCGCGGCATGGAGCCGTGACGACGGCCAGGGTGAGACGTTGCACCAGATGCTGGGTCAGCTCAGCTGGCTTTCCGAACAGGCGGGCAGTGAACGTCGGGTGCTGGCGCTGGATGAGGAGCAGGAACTGGTGGTGGATCAAACCACCGAGCAGGTACGCCTCCTGATGCGCGTCAAGCAGGTTCTCAAAGAGCGGGCGCTGGTGCTCTATGCGCAACCGATTCAAAATGCGGAGGGGGAGGGCTATCATGAAATCCTCACGCGCATGCGCTGTGGCGATAGCGTCATTATGCCGGATCAGTTTATCCCGCTGATTGTGCAGTTTAACCTCAGCCAGCGTTTTGACATGCTGGTGCTGGAGACCCTGTTCAGTGCGCTCCATCTGCATCCTGGCCAGCGATTCTCGGTTAACCTGCTGCCTTCAACCCTGATGCAAAAGGACAGCGCAGCGCAGATTATCGCGCTGTTTCAACGCTATCGCATTTCGCCAGATCTTATCACCATTGAGGTGACCGAAGAGCAGGCCTTCTCCAATGCCGACACCAGCCAGCAAAATCTCGAAGCGCTGCGCGCGTTTGGCTGCGCTATCGCCATTGATGACTTTGGCACCGGTTATGCGAACTATGAACGACTGAAGCATCTGCAGGCCGATATCATTAAGATTGACGGCTGCTTCGTCCGCGACATTCTGACGGACCCGCTGGATGCTATCATGGTGAAATCAATTGTCGAGATGGCGCGGGCGAAACAGATGAGCGTGGTGGCGGAATACGTCGAAAGCGAACCGCAAAAAGCGCGCTTGCTGGAACTGGGCGTGAATTATCTGCAGGGTTACCTGGTTGGTAAGCCTCAGCCGTTGGGCGAATGACGGGTAAAAAAAAGCCGGGCATTGCCCGGCTCAGATGACTGGCGCCTGTTACAGAACCAGTGCCGCAATCGAGGCGGACAGCACGCTAACCAGCGTGGAGCCGTAGACCAGCTTCAGACCGAAGCGAGAAACCACGTTGCCCTGTTCTTCGTTCAAACCTTTGATCGCCCCGGCGATGATGCCGATAGACGAGAAGTTGGCGAAGGAGACCAGGAAGATAGAGATAATGCCTTCCGCGCGCGGAGAGAGCGTCGAGGCGATTTTCTGCAGATCCATCATGGCGACGAATTCGTTGGAGACCAGTTTGGTGGCCATAATACTGCCCACTTGCAGCGCTTCGCTTGCCGGCACACCCATCACCCAGGCAACCGGGTAGAAGATATAGCCGAGGATCCCCTGGAAGGAGATGCTGTAGCCGAACCAGCCGGTCACGGTGGCGAACAGGGCATTCAGCGCCGAGATCAGCGCGATGAAGCCGATCAGCATCGCCGCCACAATAATCGCGACTTTAAAGCCCGCCAGAATGTATTCGCCCAGCATTTCGAAGAAGCTCTGACCTTCGTGCAGATTCGACATCTGCAGATTTTCTTCGCTCTCTTCCACACGGTACGGGTTAATCAATGACAGAACGATAAAGGTGCTGAACATGTTGAGCACCAGCGCCGCGACGACATACTTCGGCTGCAGCATGGTCATGTACGCGCCTACGATGGACATCGACACGGTGGACATCGCCGTCGCCGCCATGGTGTACATGCGGTTGCGCGACATTTTGCCGAGAATATCTTTATAGGCGATGAAGTTTTCCGACTGACCGAGGATCAGCGAGCTCACGGCGTTGAAGGACTCCAGCTTGCCCATACCGTTGATTTTCGACAGGACGGTACCGATGGCGCGGATGACAATCGGCAGGATACGAATATGCTGCAAAATACCGATCAACGCGGAAATGAAGACGATAGGGCACAGAACCTTAAGGAAGAAGAAGGCCAGACCTTTATCGTTCATGCTGCCGAACACGAAGTTTGTCCCTTCGTTGGCAAATCCGAGAAGTTTTTCAAACATCTCAGAAAAGCCTTTCACAAAACCCAGACCAATATCGGAGTTCAGGAAGAACCAGGCCAGCAGGACTTCGATGACAAGCAGTTGAACAACATAACGAATACGGATCTTTTTACGGTCGTGACTGACCAACAGGGCCAGTATAGCCACCACAACGATCGCGAGGACAAAATGCAAGACGCGGTCCATAGTTGCTCCAAATATGAGGCAGGTTAAATTTCCGTGCACATTCTATGCAACGGCTTTAAAGAAAACGAGATCAATTGCACACTATTGCAAGGAACTGTGACCAATGGCAAAAATAGTGATCAAACATCCACTTTTGTTATGTTACGTAAAGGTTTTAAAAGTTGCATTCTTGTACTACTCTTAGTACTGGGCACGCTCGCGTGTTCTAACGCCCGTTTTTCATTTCCGGCCAGCTATTGTTCCCGCCTATCACAGCAATCATTATCTCCATTTTAAATGAACTTGATAATCATTCGCATTTTGATAGCATGAAACATAGCAAAGGCTATATTTCCAGAGGCAGAAGATGACTAGCAGTCGCGTTGAGAATAGCAGTAGTCGCGCCGCGCGCAAGGTGAAGCTCGCCCTCATGGGGCCCGCTTTCGTCGCTGCCATTGGCTATATCGATCCCGGTAATTTCGCCACTAATATTCAGGCTGGCGCCAGCTTTGGCTATCAGCTGCTGTGGGTCGTGGTATGGGCCAACCTGATGGCGATGCTGATCCAGGTGCTCTCTGCCAAACTGGGCATTGCCACCGGCAAAAATCTGGCCGAGCAGATCCGTGACCATTACCCGCGCCCGGTGGTGTGGTTCTATTGGGTGCAAGCGGAAATCATTGCGATGGCCACCGACCTGGCTGAATTTATCGGCGCCGCGATTGGCTTTAAGCTGGTACTGGGCGTGTCGCTTCTGCAGGGGGCGGTGCTGACCGGGGTGGCGACCTTCCTGATCCTGATGCTGCAGCGGCGCGGGCAAAAACCGCTGGAGAAGGTGATTGGCGGGCTGCTGCTGTTTGTCGCCGTGGCCTATGTCGTGGAGTTGATCTTTTCTCAGCCCGCGCTGGCCCCCCTGACAAAAGGGCTGGTGATCCCTACGCTGCCCAACGGCGAGGCGGTATTCTTAGCCGCCGGGGTGCTGGGGGCGACCATTATGCCGCACGTGATCTACTTACATTCCTCGCTTACCCAGCATCTGCACGGCGGTACGCGGAAAGAACGTTATAACGCGACCCGCTGGGATGTGGCGATTGCCATGACCATTGCCGGGTTTGTCAATCTGGCGATGATGGCGACCGCCGCGGCGGCATTCCATTTCAACGGCCATACCGGCGTCGCCGATCTCGATCAGGCATACAGAACGCTGGAGCCACTGTTGAGTCACGCGGCGGCGACCATCTTTGGTCTCAGCCTGGTCGCAGCCGGTTTGTCGTCGACGGTAGTGGGTACCCTGGCAGGGCAGGTCGTCATGCAGGGGTTTATCCGCTTTCATATCCCGCTGTGGTTTCGTCGGGCGGTCACCATGCTGCCGTCGTTTGTGGTGATCCTGCTGGGGCTGGATCCTACGCGTATCCTGGTGATGAGTCAGGTGCTGCTGAGTTTTGGTATTGCGCTTGCCCTGGTGCCGCTGCTGATATTCACCAACGATGCGAAACTCATGGGGGATTTGGTGAACACTCGCTGGGTGAGAGGCACTGGCTGGGCAATTGTCGCTATTGTCGTGAGCCTGAACGGCTGGTTAATCGTGGGATCGTTGCTCGGCGTGGCGTAGTTCATTACCCGTGCTGGATAACATTAAGGGGAGCCAATGGGCTCCCCTTTAAGTCTGCTAGTGATGGCCATGTCCATGTCCATGCCCACGTCCGCCCGGGCCTCGTCCCCAGCCGCCACGGCGGTCGTCGCGGTCGCTCCAGCCAGCACGATAGCCGCGCTCCCAGGCTTTATCTTTGCCCTTGTCCCAGCCGCGGTGCCAGCCGTTGTCATGACGATGCCAACGGTTATCACGCCATTCATAGTGACGACGCCAGTAATCACGGTCGCGCCAGCCGCCACCGTCCCAGTAGTTACCGTAATTGTCACGATCGCCAATTTGTAATTTTATCGATGGCAGCAGGGTGATTTCACCAGCGTTAGCAACTAGTGGCGCTGCGGCCAGCAGTACTGCTGCCAGAATCAGTGACCTGAACATACTCTTCTCCTTCACGATCGGGGCCGTAAGCGGCCTGTTAACCTGATATTACGGGCCGGTAAAGACCCGCCGCATCGGACGAACTCCGAAAGCGCCGAAAAGAGCACTTTTTGCTAAAGTAACATTTGCTTTACAGCGCAAGGATGGCATCGATGGCCGCGCATTCCTCGGCACTGAAGTGACGATTCTGCAGCATCCCGACAGCATCATCCAGCTGCGTGGTTTTGCTGGCGCCGATCAGCACGGAGGTCACTTTCTCCTTGCGCAGTACCCAGGCCAGCGCCATCTGCGACAGCTTCTGCCCGCGCTCTTCCGCCATCGTATTTAGCTGACGAATTTTTTCTAATCGGGCGGCGGTCAGTTGCTCCGGCTGCAGAAAACGACTGCTGCTGGCGGCGCGAGAGTCGGCCGGGATACCGTTCAGATAGCGATCGGTAAGCTGTCCGCCGGCCAGCGGTGAAAACGCTATACTTCCCACCCCTTCCGTCTGCAGAAAATCCAGCAACCCCTCTTCCGCACTGCGTTCGAACATCGAGTAACGGGGCTGGTGAATGATGCAGGGCGTACCGAGGTCGTTAAGGATCTTCACCGCTTCCTGCGCCTGGGCCAGCGGATAGTTGGAGATCCCGACGTAAAGCGCTTTCCCCTGGCGTACAAGGTGATCGAGCGCACGCATCGTTTCCGTCAGGGGGGTCTGTGGGTCCGGACGGTGATGATAAAAAATATCGACATACTCCAGCCCCATGCGTTGCAGGCTCTGGTTAAGACTGGCCACCAGATATTTACGTGAACCCCAATCGCCGTAAGGGCCGTCCCACATGGTGTAGCCCGCTTTGGTGGAGATAATCAACTCATCGCGATAGGGCAGGAACGCCTCTTTCAGAATGCGGCCAAAATTGCTCTCTGCTGAACCCGGCGGCGGCCCATAGTTGTTGGCCAGGTCGAAATGAGTGATGCCAAGGTCAAACGCGTGCAGGAGCATCTGCCGGCTGGTCTCCACCCGCGTTTCGTCGCCAAAGTTGTGCCACAGGCCGAGAGAAATCGCCGGGAGCTGAAGGCCGCTGCGACCGCAGCGACGATATTCCATCGTTTGATATCGCGTGGTGCTTGCCTGGTAAACCATTCTTCCTCCGCAGATAAAACAGGGTGTGTATACGTTTACACTAATCAATGTTCTGCATGGAGTACACTGCTTTTTGGGCGTAACTATTGCTTTACACCGGCTTTATCGTCCCCCTTCTGGACAGGCGGATCGCTTATTCAATACTCAAATTACACCTGCACCAAAATGAGGATAATGGACATGCAACCGACCTACACTATTGGGGATTATCTGCTGGATCGCCTCGTCGACTGCGGTATTGACCGCTTGTTCGGCGTGCCGGGAGATTACAACTTACAGTTTCTCGATCGCGTCATCGCGCACAGCGCATTAGGCTGGGTCGGCTGCGCCAACGAGCTGAATGCGGCCTATGCCGCTGACGGATATGCGCGCATCAAAGGGGCCGGTGCGCTGCTGACCACCTACGGCGTCGGCGAACTGAGCGCGCTAAACGGCATTGCGGGTAGCTATGCGGAACATATTCCGGTATTGCATATCGTCGGCGCGCCCTCTACCGGCGCCCAGCAGCGCGGCGAACTGTTGCACCATACCCTCGGCGATGGGGATTTTCGCCATTTCGCCCGCATGAGCGAGCAGATCACCTGCAGCCAGGCGCTGCTGACCGCCGGCAATGCCTGCCATGAAATCGACCGTGTCCTGCGCGACATGCTGACGCATCATCGGCCGGGCTATCTGATGCTGCCGGCCGATGTCGCCAGAGCGGCAGCGATTGCCCCAGCCCAGCGCTTGCTGGTGGAGGCCGCTACGGCGGATGAAAACCAGCTCGCGGGGTTCCGCGATCATGCCAGCCGCCTGCTGCGGGGCAGCCGACGCATTTCTCTGCTGGCTGATTTCCTGGCGCAACGCTATGGCCTGCAGAACACGCTCCGGGAGTGGGTGGCGAAAACCCCCATCTCCCATGCCACCATGCTAATGGGAAAGGGGCTGTTTGATGAGCAGCAGCGCGGGTTTGTCGGGACCTACAGCGGGATCGCCAGCGCCCCACAGACCCGGGAGGCGATTGAAAACGCCGACACCATCATCTGCATTGGCACGCGCTTCACCGACACTATCACCGCGGGATTCACCCAGCATCTGGCGCGGGAGAAGACCATAGAGATCCAGCCCTTCGCCGTCAGGGTGGGCGACCACTGGTTCAGCGGCGTGCCGATGGATCAAGCTCTGGCTGCATTAATGACGCTTTCCGCCCCGCTGGCGGCGGAGTGGGCGGCGCCTCAGGTCGTGGCGCCGGAAGTGGAAGAGGAGGCCGAAGGTGAGTTAACCCAGAAGAATTTCTGGTCGACGGTGCAGGATGCGCTGCGCCCCGGCGATATTATCCTCGCCGATCAGGGGACGGCGGCGTTTGGCATCGCGGCGCTGAAGCTTCCCTCTGAGGCATCGCTGATCGTTCAGCCGCTGTGGGGGTCGATTGGTTTTACCCTCCCGGCCGCCTATGGCGCGCAAACCGCGGCGGCAGAGCGGCGGGTGGTGCTGATCGTCGGCGATGGCGCCGCCCAACTCACGATTCAGGAGATGGGCTCTATGCTTCGCGATAAGCAAAAACCGCTTATTCTGTTGCTGAATAACGAAGGGTATACCGTGGAGCGGGCGATTCATGGCCCTGAGCAGCGCTACAATGACATCGCCCTGTGGGACTGGCAGCGACTGCCGGAAGCCTTCGCCCCGGACGTTGTTTCTCGCTGCTGGCGGGTCACGCACACGGCTGAGCTACGGGAAGCGATGGCGGAAAGCATCACCTCCGATACCCTTACCCTGGTCGAAGTGATGCTACCGAAAATGGATATCCCCGATTTCCTGCGTGCGGTGACGCAGGCGCTGGAGGAACGAAACAGCCGCGTTTAGTCGGTATGGCGTTTGGCAATCATCAACGGCCTCCCGGCCAGCAGCAGCCAGGCCGGGAGCATCACAATGCACAGCAGCGGTAGCAGCGTCGTATCCGGGACCACCACGGCGGCCATAAACAGGCTAAGCCAGCCGTCGCGGGTGACGACCAGCACCATGCCGAGGATCGCGCAGGAGACGGTGATCGCCGCTGGTACAGCGTCCACGTGGGCATGCAGCATCAGCCCCAGCGCCACCCCGACGAAGACCGCCGGGAAAATCCGCCCACCACGGAAACCGCTGGCGGAGGCGAGCACCAGGGCAGCCAGTTTGACCAGCGCGATGAGCAGAAAATCCGCGGCGGTTAGCGTCTGGCTGAAAGCCAGCTGCTGCATCTCATCCAGCCCCTTAAACAGCGTTAAGGGCCCGCCAATAGTCCCCAGGATCCCCAGCAGCAGCCCGCCGATGCCCAGCGTCAGGATGGGATTTTTCAGGCGATGCATCAGGGCGTGCAGGCGCGGCAGACACCAGACGGCCACCATGCCGACGGCGATAGCAATCAGAGCGACGATCATGCCGCTGATGATATCGACGAAGTGCATCTGGCCATAATGGGGGATCGGCAGCGTGAAATGCGGGTGGAAAAACAGCCCGGTCGTCAGCGCGCCCGCGGCGGCGGCAAGCAGCGGCGCAAAAAGGCGATCCCACAGCGGCGACTCGTTGCTGCTGTTGAGGGTTTGCGAAAAAATCAGCGCGGCGGCCACCGGGGTGCCGAAGAGGGCGCCAATAGTGCCTGAGGCCGCTAGGATGGTCCAGTCCAGCGAGCTGACGCGCGGAAACAGCCGTGAACCGACGGCGACGGCCAGCGCAATATTCACCACCATAATCGGATGCTCCGGGCCGAGACTGACGCCGCCGGCAAGGCCGAGGATCAGCGCGGCCAGCAGCCCGGGCAGCGCGCCGGTGGCAATGGGGGCGCCAATGAGCGATTCGGTGGCCGGATCCGGCCCGGCGTGTCCCGGGCTGTAGCGGACGACCAGGCCCACGGCGATCCCTGTCGCCGTGAGCATGGCGATAATCCATAGCTGGCTGTCAGCGCTCATCCCCAACTGGGTGGGCAGATTGCTCCACAGCACGCGCTGTAGCAGCGCGGCAACCTTCATCGCGCCGATCAGGATCAGACTGCAGGCGATACCTATCAGGATGGCCGGCACCGACAGGATCAGCATTGTTCTGGCGCGAGGATGGAGCATGAAAATGTCCTTGTCAAAGTTCTGAAGCACTACTTTGCCTTCGTCGGTAGGGGCCGTCGATGCAAATGGTGCTGAAACGATAAAGTTAAGGCGGCGTCTGATATCCGAGGCATCGTTTACAGACTACCTTGCATAGATTACAAACTAAATGTGACCTGTGTCGCTAAACAAGGGGCGTCTGCGCGTTGGACGTTGTTGTTAAGCCGCCATGAATTTACAGTGTGCCAAAAGAATTATTTTGACTTTAGCGGAGCCGTAACGGAATGACAAAATTTGCTTTAGTAGGAGATGTCGGGGGGACCAACGCCCGCCTGGCGCTATGTGACCTGGCGAGCGGAGAGATCTCTCGTGCTAAGACCTATTCCGGGCTCGATTATCCCAGTCTGGAGGCGGTGGTGCGCGTCTATCTGGAGGAGCACCAGGTGACCGTCAACGAAGGCTGTATCGCCATTGCCTGCCCGATCACCGGCGACTGGGTAGCGATGACCAACCATACCTGGGCCTTCTCCATCGCTGAAATGAAGCGCAACCTTGGCTTTGCCCATCTGGAGATAATTAACGATTTTACCGCCGTTTCCATGGCCATTCCGATGCTGAAAGCCGAGCACCTCATTCAGTTTGGCGGCAGCGCTCCGGTAGCGGGCAAACCGATCGCCGTTTATGGCGCCGGAACCGGGCTTGGCGTGGCGCATCTGGTGCACGTTGACAAGCGCTGGGTCAGCCTGCCGGGCGAAGGCGGTCATGTCGATTTTGCGCCGAACAGCGAAGAAGAGGGGATTATTCTGGAGGAGCTGCGCGCCGAGCTGGGGCATGTTTCCGCAGAACGCGTGCTCTCGGGTCCCGGACTGGTCAATTTGTACCGCGCGATTGTGAAATCTGATGGCCGCCTGCCGGAAAACCTGCAGCCGCGCGAGGTCACCGAGCGAGCGCTGGCGGACAGTTGTACCGACTGTCGCCGGGCGCTATCGCTGTTCTGCGTCATTATGGGCCGCTTCGGCGGAAACCTGGCGCTGACTCTCGGGACCTTTGGCGGCGTGTATATCGCCGGGGGCATCGTGCCGCGCTTCCTGGAGTTCTTTAAAGCCTCCGGCTTCCGCGGTGGTTTTGAAGACAAAGGCCGTTTCAAAGCTTATGTTCAGGATATTCCGGTTTACCTGATCGTGCATGAAAACCCGGGCCTGCTGGGCTCCGGCGCGCATCTGCGTCAGACGCTGGGCCAGGTGTTATAAGCGCATCCCTCCCGGGCTACCGTCGTAGCCCGGATGGCGGGACTTCCCGCCTCTACAGATTCATCAGCTGGCGAAACTCTTTCACTTTACTGCGGCTCACCGGCACCTGAAATTCAAGATCGCGCAGGCGCAGCACATAGGTATTGTTAAACCACGGCTCAATTTCGCGGATCTTGCTGAGATTCACGCAGTACGAGCGGTGGCAGCGAAAGAAATGTGCGGTGGGTAGTTTGCTGCAGAATTCGGTGATGTTCATCGGCATGACGAATGACTCCCGGCGGGTATAGACGAACGTCATCTTTTCATGCGCCTCGGCATAATAAATATCATGAATGCTGGTGACGATTATTCGTTCATCTTTTATCAGATTGATGGTGTCGTTTTCTCGTGGCGCCGCGCTGGTCGCTCCCGCAGCGACGTTATTTTGCTGCTGCCAGGCGGCGGTTAGCTTTTGTAGCATATTGATGATGCGTGACTCCTGATAGGGCTTCAGGATGTAGTCAAACGCCTCCAGCTCAAAGGCTTCCACGGCGTGCTCTTTCCACGCAGTGATAAAGACGATAAAAGGCTTATGGGCAAACTGGCTGATGTTTTGCGCCAGCAAAACCCCGTCCAGCGACGGAATATTGATATCGAGAAAAATGGCATCGACCTTGTTGTGCTGGAGAAATTTCAGCACGTCCAGCCCGTCGTCAAAGCTGCCGACGATCTCCATCTGGCTGTGGGTGTTGATAAGCCAGGAGAGTTCCTGCTGAGCCAGAAACTCATCTTCCACAATAATAACTTTCATCTTTTCTCCGCTCATGACAACAGAGACTCCGTCAGCGCCTGCGGCGTGTGGTGATTGGGGACATAAAAGGCGATTTCTGTTCCTGGCGTCAGGGTGCGGATATGCAACCCCTCGCCGTAGAGGAGCTTCACCCGGTGATGAACGTTAAGCAGGCCGATTTTATTTCCCGGCATTTCGTCGGCTTCCACGCGAGCGACCACGGCGGGATCGATGCCGTTGCCGGTGTCGCGAACGCTGATGCGTACCCGATTTCCGCACTCGTTAATGCCGATCGTCACCACCCCCTTGCCTTTACAGGGCTGGATACCATGAACGATGGCATTCTCCACCAGCGGCTGGATAAGCAGGCTCGGGATCACGCAGCTGACGTCGTCGTCAATATCATAGATGACCGTCAGCTTGTCGCCGAATCGTGCCTGTTCAATGGCGATATAATCTTTGATCTGATACAGCTCTCGTTTGATATCAATCTGCTCATCGTCTTTTAATTCGATGTTATAGCGCAGGTAGCGCGACAGATTAAAAATGAGCTGGCGCGCGGTGTCCGGATTAAGGCGAATCGAGGAGGAGATCGCGTTCAGCGCATTAAATAAAAAATGCGGGTTAATCTTGCTTTGCAGGGCGCGCAGCTCCGCTTTATTGGCCATCTCCCGCAGCTGTTCGGCGCGGGAGACCTCCAGCTGGGTGGAGATAATTTGCGACAGGCCAATCGCCATCTCCTGCAGTGTTGAGGTGATGCGATGGGCGTGGCAGTAATAAATTTTTAGCGTGCCGGTCACCACCCCTTTTTCCCACAGCGGAATGACCATCAAGGAGTGGATCTCCGGCGTGCGGTGGGCTTCGTCATTGTTTTTTATAATGATTTTCCCATAACGAATCGCTTGCCGGGTGGTAGGGCTGATGACATCGTCGTGGTGTTGATAGTTGGCTTCCCCCACGCCCACGTAGGCCAGTACGTGTTCGGTATTAGTGATCGCCACCGCGTCGGCGGTAATGTCGCGGCGGATAATCTCGCATACCTGGCGCAAAGAATCGCTGTTAACATGACGAAACAGCGGCAGGGTTTTGTTGGCGATATCGAGCGCCAGTTTTGCCTGCCGCGCCGCACTGGCCTCCTTTTCCCCTTCCACGCTCTGTACCAGCAGCACGATAAAACCGATGCAGACGCTGCCGAGGATCATCGGGATACCAATTTTAGAGACGATATCCAGGCCGAGGTTTAGGGAAGGTGCCCAGACCACCACCAGGATCATGGTCAGGGTCTCGCACACCATGCCGGCCAGAATACCGATTTTCCACCGTTGATCGCGGGCCACTTTACGGTTAATCAATCCTGACAGCAGGCCTGCGACAATGCTGGTGATAAAGCAGGGCACGGCGGTGACGCCATCGATATCAATCAGGTAGCGGTGTACGCCGGCAATTACCCCGACAATTGCCCCTACCCACGGACCAAACAGGATCCCGCCAGACATGACGGCGATAATGCGCACATTCACCAGCGAACCTTCCACCGGGACGCCGGACCAGGTGCTGAACAGGGCGAACAGCGAGAAAATGGCGGTTACGGCCAGCAGCTCTTTCGGCGTATGGGCCGACTTATGCAACAGTTCGCGGAACAGGCGCAGGCGAATGAGGAAAAACAGGCAAATAAGCATCAGGGCCGCACGATCATAGACCGCCAGCATCATCGTAAAAATTTCGTGCATGGGTGCGCCGCGTCAGTGGCCAGAAAAGAACATGATAAAAAACCTGACGGCAGAAGACCAGCCGCAGAAATATAATGAGGAAAAGGCATGCTTTTTAAAGGGGATTAATGGGTGAGCACCGCGATAGCCGCAGTCTTGCCTTTTAACGAAAAATATCTGTGATAAGAAAGATATCAATGTGTTATCACACTTATGCAACTCTGAATTATTCCGGCGACGCACAGCCGCATTTACTGCGGTCGATACCCGTTTTTTTCGCCAGAGAATATTTTTCATCATGCCTCTCGACAACATGATTTTTTTCAGGTTATTTTCTAAACGAGCCGCAACAGCGGCAGCGTCGCTCGGACGGTCCGGGCGCTAACGTTACTTAGAGGAACCTATGGCTGAATCCAGTCCTGAACGCCGTTTTACGCGTATCGATCGTCTCCCTCCGTACGTTTTTAATATTACTGCTGAACTGAAAATGGCTGCGCGCCGGCGCGGCGAAGATATTATTGATTTCAGCATGGGCAATCCCGATGGCGCGACGCCGCCGCATATCGTGGAAAAACTTTGCACCGTTGCTCAACGGCCTGACACCCATGGTTACTCTACCTCGCGGGGGATCCCGCGCCTGCGTCGCGCCATTTCACGCTGGTATGAAGAACGCTATAACGTTGACATCGATCCGGAATCGGAAGCGATCGTCACCATTGGTTCGAAAGAGGGGCTGGCGCACCTGATGCTGGCGACTCTGGATCATGGCGACACGGTGCTGGTGCCAAACCCCAGCTATCCGATTCACATCTATGGCGCGGTGATTGCCGGGGCGCAGGTGCGCTCGGTGCCGCTGGTGGAAGGGGTGGATTTCTTTAACGAGCTGGAACGTGCCATCCGCGAGAGCTATCCGAAGCCGAAGATGATGATCCTTGGCTTTCCCTCGAATCCGACCGCGCAGTGCGTCGAGCTGGACTTCTTTGAAAAGGTCGTCGCCCTGGCGAAGCAGTATGACATCCTGGTCGTCCACGATCTGGCCTATGCCGATATCGTGTATGACGGCTGGAAAGCGCCCTCCATCATGCAGGTGCCCGGCGCGCGTGATGTCGCCGTCGAGTTCTTTACCCTGTCGAAAAGCTATAACATGGCCGGCTGGCGCATTGGCTTTATGGTCGGCAATAAGACCCTGGTGAATGCCCTCGCTCGCATCAAAAGCTATCACGACTATGGCACGTTCACGCCGCTGCAGGTGGCGGCGATCGCTGCCCTTGAGGGCGATCAGCAGTGCGTGCGTGAAATCGCCGAACAATATAAGCGCCGTCGCGATGTGCTGGTGAAAGGGCTCCACGAAGCTGGCTGGATGGTGGAGTGTCCGAAAGCGTCCATGTACGTCTGGGCGAAAATACCGGAACCTTACGCCGCCATGGGCTCGCTGGAGTTTGCGAAAAAGTTGCTTAATGAAGCGAAGGTCTGCGTCTCGCCGGGGATAGGCTTTGGCGACTATGGCGATACTCACGTCCGCTTCGCGCTGATTGAAAACCGGGACCGTACGCGCCAGGCAATCCGCGGCATCAAAGCGATGTTCCGCGCAGATGGTTTGCTGCCCGCCGCGAGCTAGCACTTCGGCGAATACGCCATAACAAAAACGGGAGCCAGTGGGCTCCCGTTTTTTTTGACACCGCTGCAGTCTAGATCATCAGGGCAAAAGTACCGGCCCAAACGATGACCATAAAAGAGAGGCCCATAAAGAAGTATTTCACGATTCATCACTCCACGCGCTTATGCGACGTTCAAATGAATTAATTGTTCTGTTTTTCCTGGGCTGTCGCGGGTGAAAAATCACGCTGCGGCAGCTCGCAATTCTGTGCGCTTTGTGCTCCAGATGGCGCTAATGTACGCCTAAAAAATGAGGGAAACAAGGGGCATTTTTTTATTAATTTTTAGTTACTTACGAGTGTCGTGATTCGGCGACACATTAATTTCACTCGGTAATAAATTTCACGCCAGCGACGCTGTCAAAACGGATTTTGGCGATGGGCAAAATGGAGGATGGCCAGCGAGGGCGCGCGCAAATTCTTTGCCACGCGCCGCCGCCGATTTACTGCTGGTCAGAGGCGCGCAGCCGCCACTCGGCCGGGTAGTGAGCCGGGATAAAGCGCAGTGTGAGCGCCATGAGTAGCAGGACGCAGAGCGCATGCCAGGTCCAGTCAAGCGTGTAGTTCCCGCTCAGGCTACGCAACAGGCCGGAAAGCCAGGGGGAGAGGCCTGCGATGATAAATCCGATACCCTGCATAAACGCCACCAGCCGGCCGGCTACCGCCGGTTGTCCGGCGTGATCCAGCGCCAGCACCAGGCACAGGGGAAAGGCGCCACCCAGACCCACTCCACAGGCGATGGCCCACAGCGCTGGGACCTGCTGCGGCAGCCAGATGAAGCCGCAGAAGCCAATGAGCTGTAGCGCCAGAGCGAACAGCAGAAGCTGGCGTCGATCATCCTGACGAGCCAGTGCTGGCAGCAGTAGCGCCCCCGCGGTTTGCCCAACGGTCAGCAGCGCCAGCAGCGAGCCGCTGTACTGGGCGCTGTCGCCAAGCTGGATATAGTAGGGCGGCAGCCAGGCGATCAGACTGGCGTAGCCGGCATTAATCAGTCCGAAATAGAGTCCCAGCGTCCAGGCGCGGCGCTGGCCAATAATCGCGACCCGGGGGGAAGCGCTGGTCTGATGCGGTGCGCGGGGCAATTGCCGGCAAATCGCCAGCCAGCCGAGCAGGGCCAGCAGGGCAGGGAGCGCCCACCAGGCCAGTGCCTGGTGCCAGGCCGCACTGTGCGACGCCAGCCATGGGGTGAACGCGGCGCCTAACCCGCCGCCGCCCATCAGCGCCGCCGACCATAGTCCCATTACCAGCGGCGTACGCCGGGCGTACAGGCGCTTAATCACCGCCGGGATGGCGGCCTGGATAATGCCGATGCCAATTCCCCCCGCAAGGGCGCTGCTGAGCAGCAAGCCGCTATGTGGGGCGATTTCACGCAGCAGGGCGCCCGCCGCGATAATCAGCAGGCTCAATGCAATGCTGCGGTTTTGACCGACAGTGCGATCGACCCAGCCAGCGGCCAGCGCCAGCACGCCCATCGCGATGACCGGCAGGGCGGTGAGGAGCGCGACCAGGGTATAGCTCATCCCGCTGGCGGCGCGGATATCCGGCAGCAAGGGACCTATCGAGGTGAGCAGCGGACGCATGTTTATCCCAATGAGTACCAGGACACACAGCGTCAGATTCTGTCGCAGCATGGGCGTCATGGTTGCTGTTCCGCCCAGCGCTGATAAAGTGCCGGCCCCTCCGGCTGCGGGCAGTGGTGGATTGGCAGCGTCTGCCGGGACAGCGGCTGCTGCAGTTGCTGATAAATCGCGGTGGTTGAGAGCTGAAAGGGTTCGCCATCCTGATTACTGTTGGCGAAAAATACTTCCCGCACGCCGGTTAAATAGAGTGCACTCAGGCACATAGGACAAGGTTGCCCGCTGGCATAGATAACGCATTCGCGCAGCACCTCGCTTCCCAGTCTGGCGGCAAGATCGCGAACGGCGTTCAGTTCGGCATGCGCCGTTGGGTCACCGTTCAGATGAAAAGTATTGACGCCTTCGGCGACAATCTCATCATGCCGCACCAGCACGGCGCCGAAGGGGCGGCCACCGTCAGCAATGTTTTGGTTTGCCAGCGCTAATGCGCGCTGGAGATAGCGATCGTGAGCCGACATAGTCACTCCTGCACAAGATGATGTTGATGGTGAAAAACGCAGAGGATGGTAACCAGAGGGTACGTATCTTATTTCATAAGTTAAAAGACTTATTTATGATTAACCCTATTTGAATTACTTATAGGTAAGCAGATGCTCTTGCGCCATCTTTCCTACTTTATCGCCGTGGCAGAACATCGTGGATTTACCCGCGCCGCCGCGGCGCTCCATGTCTCCCAGCCTGCGCTGTCACAGCAGATCCGCCAGCTGGAAGCGATGCTGGAGGTTCAGCTCTTCGACCGCTCTGGTCGTTATACCCGCCTGACCGATGCCGGAGAGATCTGGCTGGAGTATGCCCGCCGCGCGTTACGCGATCTTGAGGAGGGGCGGCGCGCCCTGCACGACGCAGAAGATCTGCAGCGTGGTAAACTCCGCATCGCCATGACGCCGACCTTTACCACTTACATGCTGGGGCCGCTGGTGGAGGCGTACTATCGACGCTACCCTGGAGTGAAATTGCTTATCCAGGAGATGAACCAGGAGCGGATGGAAACGATGCTCCTGGAGGATGAACTGGATGTGGGAATTGCCTTTGACGAGAGCCTCTCGCGGGATATTGTGGTTCAGCCGCTGCTGACGGAAACCCTCGCGCTGGTGGTGAGCCGCGCACATCCGCTGGCTCAGGAGAGCCACCTGCAGCTACAGGCTCTTGACGCACAGCCGCTGATTTTACTGAGCAGCGAGTTTGCCACCCGGGAACAAATCGACCGCTATTGTCGCCGTCATCGGCTCGAACCTGACGTGCGGATGGAGGCGAATTCGATCGGCGCCGTGCTAACGGTTATTCGCGGCACGCCGCTCGCGACGCTACTGCCGGCGGCGATCGCCGGACAGTATGATGACCTCGTGGCTATTGAGCTTAAACCCGCGCTGCTGCAGCGAACGGCCTGTTTGCTCCAGCGCCAGGGGGCGTGGCAGAGCGCTGCGGCGCGTGAATTCATCGCGCTGGCGCGGGAGATCGCGGTAACGCTTGAGCTGGAAAACCGCCAGGCCCCTGTATGAGGACCTGCGTCACTTGCCGGCGAGCCTGGAGTAACGATCGGCTTCGCTGAGGATATCGGCCTCATTGGGCAGGGTATTCTCCCGGAGCATGCCCTCTTCTTTGAGCCTTTCCAGTACGTGATGAAAGAGCTGGGTCTTATCTGGCTCGGCCATATTCTGCAACTTCTCATTAAATACGGTATGAGACTGAATAAGATAATGGATAAATTCCAGCAATACCTCATTTTGCGGCAGGACGGTTAATTCCTGATGGATGTAACTGGTTTGTTCCAGCAGCGAATTTTTTGTCACGTCCATAGGCCGGGCGCTAATACTGTGAGCGTATATTTTCTCAATGACCTGGCTGGTGATATAGATGCGGTTCAATGATATAGCAGTGTATTCGTCTTCATCCGGAATGAAATGACAATAGACAAACGGTTTGTCGGGCAGCATCATGCTGAGTCTGTTTTCGTAAAGAATATCATCAGGCGCCTCCAGTAGCGCCATTAAATTCCGACAATGTGGGTGCCAAAGTCCGGAGGCGGACACTTTTACGTTAAACTGCGTCACCGTATTTCCGCGTAATGTTTCCATCATCGGAATATCGCCATCAAGCCGCAGAATGCTGCGGATATGGGAGTGGGGTGACCAGAAAGTCTCCACAGCCTCGGCGGCAAGCGGATTCAGCGCGGCGGTCACGTCTTTTTCCTGGTGAGAAAGGACGGCTATTTTTAAGGTTCCCCGCGTCGGGTTGAGTTTCAGACAGAGATTGATCGCGCCAATATCATGCCAGTGAAGAATGTCTTCAAGTTCGCAGTTTAATAATTTTTGCGCCCGGGCAAGAGAACAATACTCCATTGGCGGTAAATTATTTAGCTTCCAGATGTTCCGTTCTGTTATATTCATAAAAATTGTATGTCGATGAAAAATAAATTGTCATGGTCAGCAACAGTGAGCCGATTACAATGATTTATTCTTTCCGCTGACGTCCTTTAGCTGATTAATAAAATCCATTCACATTGAGAATAATATATCGATAAATTGACTACTGTTATTGTTCTGCCAGGTATTTACTTTATCCCGTTATCTTATCATCTCTTATTCGTAGAGAAAAATAGTTTACTGACTATAACCATTTCTCTCTTTTTAGCAGGAATGCGGAAGGTGAGTATGCGCGAAGTGTGAAGAAAGTCGCGGTCAATTCGACAAACTTTATGGCCGGATGGGGAGAATCAAACAGACGACTGTGGCATCTGTTTGATATATCTGATGTTATTGCGGCGTTGACAGGAAACGGTCACCCGGCTGAGCGATGGCATACCATGCCATCATCTCTGCGGTGCCCGGTTGGCCTTCGGCAGGCGCCCAGGCCATGGTGTCAACTTCGGCAAGCGGTTGATAAGCACCTTGCTTAACTTCAAAAACCATCCCGCCCGGGTCGAGCGAGAGCACCGTATGCCAGGTACCGGCTTCCATTTCCAGCGCTGTACAGGTTTCACCCAGCACCACCCGGCGGGTGACTACGCCATTATCATCAAAATTCAGTACCACAAAGCGGCCTTTCAGCGGCAGCAAAAGTTCGAAAGTATGTCTGTGCCGGTGCGGACGGATATAGGTACCGGGTTCCATCGCAATAGCGAGGCGTTGTACCGGGTCATTTAGTTCGGGATGAAAATTGCGATGGGCACGCAAGCGCGGGGCACTGGCCGCCGCTTCGCTCTGCTGCTGCATATCGCTGAGGGTAATCTGTTTCATATCAACGCCTGGCTCCTGTATCGTCCAGAGAAGGTTGCAATGGGATAGTGGCTTATTAAGGCGTAAGCCAAAGGGTATTGTACGCAGAATGCGCGTTTTTGTCGGTTTATTGTCTGTGCGATTGACTGGGGCGCCCCTTCCTGTCCTGGCTAATCCACACGTGGATAATTTCGGCAAATTATGATGGCGAGAAGAATATGCCATGGCTGGCGTTTAGGTAATGGTGGGAAATAGCGGGCAACGTTTATATGGTGTCCCCTGCAGGAATCGAACCTGCAACTAGCCCTTAGGAGGGGCTCGTTATATCCATTTAACTAAGGGGACAAGGCGGTGCGAGTATAGCGTTTTTTGCCCGCCTGAGTAAGAGCCATACCGTCTGACTGCTTAAACCCTCGCCACTCAGGGCGCTTTTTTATGCCCGGTCGGCGTTTTTGGCGTTCTCCGCCGCCTGGGCGCGGGCTTCCGCTTTTCGCTTGCTGCTCATATCGTTACGGATCTGCGCATGGCTCAGCAGTGCGAAGATGAAGGTCCCGCCGCAGATATTTCCCGCCAGCGTCGGCAGGGCGAACGGCCAGATAAAGTCGCTCCAGGGCAGGCTTCCGTTAAACACCAGATAAAGGATCTCGACCGATCCCACCACGATATGAGTCGTATCCGCCAGGGCGATAAGCCAGGTCATGAGAATAATCACCACGATCTTGGCCGCACCGGCGACAGGAAACATCCAGACCATGGTGGCGACCAGCCAGCCGGAAATAATCGCATTAGCGAACATCTCCGTCGGGCCGTTTTTCATTACGTCTTCGGCGATGCTGACAAAGGCCTGACGAGTTGGTTCATCAAAGACGGGCATAAAATTGAAGGCCCATGCGGCCACTGCGGTACCGATGAGGTTGCCAGCCAGAACCACTGACCATAACCGCATTAGCAAACCGACGTTACCTGGGGTGGGATTGTGCATCACCGGCAGTACGGCGGTAACCGTATTTTCCGTGAACAGCTGCTGGCGGGCCATGATCACGATAATAAAGCCGAAGGTATACCCGAGATTCTCCAGTAAAAACCCGCCCGGGAGCCCCTCCAGTTTGACGTGAAAAATGCCTTTTGCCAGCAGGGAGGCGCCCATCGACAGACCGGCCGCAATGGCTGACCACAGCAGGGCCAGCGCATCGCGCTCCATCTCTTTTTCCCCTTCCTGGCGAATATGTTCATGGATGGCCATCGCCCGCGAGGGCAGGCGATCTTCATCCACTTCTATTTCCTCTCCGCGCTGTTTTTCTTCACTTTCGACTTCTCGTTCGTCATCCGCTGGTTTTAATTTGTTATTGTCTAGTTCATCCATTTCGTGGCCCTCGCTATCAATCTATATAGTTATAGCGTAGCGGCTTTCCCTGCCGTCTGGCTGGGCATACTCTGAAATCGCAAAAATGGTAACGTCAGATTTTTGTTGCTCCGGTAGAATAGGAGCCCCGCGATCTCGTTATTCCCAGGCTATGATCAAATCAACAACTTGGGTGATATAGACATCGTTCAACGTGCTGTTACAATCGCTCACATCTATACGGGCGGAAACGTTGTCTTTCCGTCATGGATGGCAACTCGCGATAGCCATAAAAACCAGGGAGACACCTATGAATTATCGCCTGTCGGCGCTTGCGCTTGGCGCCACATTGCTGGTGGGATGTGCCAGTTCCAGCTCTGGCGATCAGCCGCAGGGGCGTTCAGACCCGTTAGAAGGGTTTAACCGCACGATGTTCAATTTCAACTTTAACGTGGTTGATCCTTACGTGCTTCGCCCGGTGGCAGTGGCATGGCGTGACTATGTTCCGCAGCCGGCGCGTAATGGTTTAAGCAACTTCACCAGCAACCTGGAAGAGCCGGCGGTAATGGTGAACTCCTTCCTGCAGGGTGACCCCTATAAAGGTATGGTGCACTTTACCCGTTTCTTCCTGAACACTATCCTCGGGATGGGCGGTCTGATCGATGTCGCGGGCATGGCGAATCCGCAGCTGCAGCGCGTTGAACCACATCGTTTCGGCAGCACGCTCGGCCATTATGGCGTCGGCTATGGTCCGTATGTGCAACTGCCATTCTACGGTAGCTTTACGCTGCGCGATGAAGGCGGTGATATGGCCGATGGCCTGTACCCGGTGCTCTCCTGGTTGACCTGGCCGATGTCGATTGGCAAATGGGCTGTCGAAGGGATTGAAACGCGTGCTCAGCTGTTGGATTCCGACGGTCTGCTGCGTCAGTCTTCAGATCCTTACATTTTGGTGCGTGAAGCTTACTTCCAGCGTCATGACTTTATCGCCAACGGCGGTAAGCTGACCCCGGCGGACAACCCGAATGCCCAGGCTATTCAGGATGAACTGAAAGACATTGATTCACAGTAATCTGCGAACGATAAAAAAAGGGTGAACATGTTGTTCACCCTTTTTTGTTGCGCGCGGCTTATCAGAAGCGGTAGTTGAAGTTGGCGCCGTACAGCCAGGCGGTCCCTTCGGAACGGAAGGTATACGGACCTTCCTTAATTTCAACGTGTTGGCCGTGCATATAGGAAAGACCGACGTCAACCGACGCATCCTTGTTGAACGCGTAAGTAGTACCCGCGCTCAGCCACAGGCGATCCTGGTCAGGAATGGAGATGGAGCGGTTGTTGGCCGGCACCGGGCTGTCATCGAAGGCGATACCGGTGCGGAAGGTCCAGTTATCGTCGTAATAATAAGTGGTTCCCAGCGCGATGCGGTAGGCATCCTTAAAGCCTTCCTCTTTATAGAACAGCGTCTGGCCGTTGCTGCCGGTGGCTTTCAGCTCCTGGAACTGACTCCAGCTGGTGTAGGTCAGGCTATAGTGGACCGCCCACTGCGGCGCCACGCGGTTATAGCCCGACAGCTCCCACATTTCCGGCAGGTTAAGGGTCAGTGAACCGCCGGTGGTCTGGCCGTTAGTGCCCGCTGGCAGACCGAAGTTGCCGAGGATTTGGTTATAGGCCGCCGGCAGGCTGCTGCGGTAGTTACCGTCGAAGTCGATCTTCACCTCGGAACGGTAGGTAAAACCGTAGCGGTTGTTCTTATCCAGCTCATAGAGAATACCGGCGTTCCAGCCAAAGCCCCAGGCGTTGCCGTTAAGATGGGCGATCTGCGTGTCGGCAGGGATCTTCGCCACCTGGCCTGCCAGCGCCGGCGGCAGAGCGCCAGAACCAGCGACAATCTGACCCAGGTCACCTGCATAGCGCTCGATCTTCGCCTTGGCGTAGACCGCGTCAAAACCTAAGCCAAAGCTCCAGTTGCTGTCGAGACGGTAGGCTCCGCTCAGGTTGAAGTTAGCGGTGGTCAGGTCGGTTTTACCGCCCATGCTGCCAGCCGCATAGTCGTCGTTGTATTCCGTTGCCAGACCGTAGTTAGAGGTAATGGATGCCCCCCAACCGAATTGATCGTTAATCGGCGCGACAAAGTGGAAGTTGGGTACCCACGCCGTCGGGGCGATATTGTCCGCATTCAGGCTCTTGCCGGTGGGAGAGGTGCCGGAGACATTGACACCCGGGTCAACAAAAACGGCGCCCGCCGACATAGTTGGACGGTCAAACATCATAATTAATGCCGGGTTACGACTGGCATTGCCTGCATCGTCTGCGATAGCCCCTTCACCGGAATAGGCCCGACCCAGCCCTGATGAAGAGAATTCGTTGAGCTGGAAGCCTGCTGACCAGGCCTGGGTAGAAACAAGTGCTACAGCCACTGCAAGGGCAGATTGGGTAAAGCGGGTTTTCTGGCTCATGCCCATAACCTCATTGAGTTATTTTTTTTTAAACTATGTTACATGCCGTAACAGAAGCGCGGAAGTGTAGGGTCTGTGTTACAACAGAGAAATCAGACCAGTGCGCTGAGTATAGGTCTGACCAGATGAGTTGTTGCAAGTTTGTTTATGAAGTTTTTCAATTGTGATAACAGAAACGCGATCCAGCTGGCAAAATTGTCGGGGGGAGTAAGAGCCAGAAAGGGTGATTTTTGTTTTAGATCATTTTTAAGTGTGATTTCTGTCACTTAACGCGGTGATGGCGATTCTCGGCTGGAGGCTCACCGGGGGCAGGGCGTAAAATAGGCACATTATTTGTCTGGCACCGAAGGTGCCTATACAGAGGAAATCTACGATGAGTAAATGTAGCGCTGATGAAACCCCGGTATGCTGCTGTATGGATGTTGGCACCATTGTGGACAACACCGACTGCACCGCCTCATACAGCCGCGTGTTCGCCAACCGCGCTGAAGCGGAGCAAACGCTCGCTGCGCTGAGCGAGAAAGCGCGTAATGTGCAATCTGAACCGTGCAAAATCAACCCGACCTTCACCGACGTTGACGGCGGCGTACAGCTGGATATCGATTTTATTTTTAGCTGCGAAGCCGAATCGCTGATCTTCCAGTTAGGATTACGTTAATCCCTCCGTTTAACGCCCCGTAGAAGGGGCGTTACCTTTCTATTCAATGTGTTTTGGCTCGCAATTTTTCGCTTCCCCGATTGGCTTAATGTAAAAAATTAGTTAAGACTGTTATCAGGTCAGACCACTTGATTGTTTTGCTTAACAGGGGAGCGTTATGAGTCAGGCATTACCGCTTATCACCCGTCAGGGCGATCGCATTGCCATTGTCAGGGGTTTACGCACGCCATTTGCGCGCCAGGCAACGGTTTTTCATGGCGTTCCGGCCGTTGATTTAGGAAAAATGGTCGTTGGCGAAATGCTCGCCCGGAGTGACATTCCCGCGGACGTCATTGAGCAGCTGGTATTTGGTCAGGTGGTGCAGATGCCGGAAGCGCCGAATATCGCCCGGGAAATCGTGCTCGGCACTGGAATGAGCGTACACACCGATGCCTATAGCGTCAGTCGCGCCTGCGCCACCAGCTTCCAGGCCGTGGCGAACGTCGCTGAAAGCCTGATGGCCGGCACCATCCGCGCCGGTATCGCCGGCGGCGCCGACTCCTCCTCTGTGTTGCCCATTGGGGTCAGTAAAACGCTGGCCCGCACGCTGGTGGATGCCAATAAGGCCCGCACGCTGAGCCAGAAACTGAAGCTATTTTCACGTCTGCGGCCGCGCGACCTGCTGCCGGTCCCCCCGGCAGTGGCGGAATATTCAACCGGTTTGCGGATGGGCGATACCGCCGAGCAGATGGCGAAAAGCTGGGGAATCACCCGGGAACAACAGGATGCGCTGGCGCATCGGTCGCACCAACTGGCGGCCAAAGCCTGGGAAGAGGGAAAGTTGTCAGCCGAGGTGATGACCGCCTACGCGCCCCCCTTTCGCGAGCCGCTGGAGCAGGACAACAATATTCGTAAAAATTCAACCCTCGCAGATTACCAAAAGTTACGCCCTGCCTTTGACCGCAAACATGGCACCGTCACCGCAGCCAACAGCACGCCGCTGACGGACGGCGCGGCGGCGGTGATCCTGATGACCGAGTCCAGGGCCAAAGAGCTGGGTCTGACGCCGCTGGGTTATCTGCGCAGCTATGCCTTTACCGCCATCGACGTCTGGCAGGATATGCTGCTGGGGCCCGCATGGTCCACGCCGCTGGCGCTGGAGCGGGCAGGTCTGACGCTGGCGGATCTGACGCTTATTGATATGCACGAAGCTTTTGCTGCGCAGACGCTGGCCAATCTCCAGTGTCTGGCAAGCGAGCGCTTTGCTCGTGAAGTGCTGGGACGCTCGCAGGCCACCGGTGAGGTGGATGAGAGCAAGTTTAACGTCCTCGGCGGATCTATTGCTTATGGTCATCCTTTTGCTGCCACCGGCGCGCGGATGATCACCCAGACGCTGCATGAGTTGCGGCGACGGGGCGGGGGATTCGGTCTGGTGACGGCCTGCGCGGCAGGTGGTCTGGGTGCGGCGATGATCGTGGAGGCTGAATAATGGATGCTGTTTCCGCTTTTAAGCTTGAGGTCCGTGCGGACAAGATCGCGGTGATCACCATCGATGCCCCAGGTGAGAAAATGAATACCCTGAAAGCTGAGTTCGGCAATCAGGTGCGGGGGCTGATACGTCAGGTTCGTGATGATAAGTCGGTGCGCGGCGTGGTGTTTATCTCCGCCAAAGCGGATAACTTTATCGCCGGCGCAGACATTAACATGATTGCCCGCTGCCGCAGCGCGCAGGAAGCGGAAGCGCTGGCGCGCCAGGGACAGCAGATTATGGCTGAGATCCATGGCTTGTCGATCCCGGTGATTGCCGCCATCCACGGTGCCTGCCTCGGCGGCGGTCTGGAGCTGGCGCTGGCCTGCCATGGCCGGATCTGCAGCGATGACGAAAAAACCCGACTCGGTTTGCCGGAAGTGCAGCTTGGCCTGCTGCCGGGCTCCGGGGGGACGCAGCGTTTACCGCGGCTGATTGGCGTCAGTACGGCGCTGGATATGATGCTTACCGGCAGGCAACTGCGTGCGCGCCAGGCGCTGAAGGCCGGTCTGGTGGACGAGGTGGTTCCGCAGGCGATTTTATTGCAGGCGGCGGTGGCGCTGGCGCTGAAGGGGCGACCGGCCAGCCGGGATATGCCCGTACGCGAACGCGTGCTGGCGGGGCCTTTGGGCCGCCATCTGTTATTCCATTTCGTTGGCAAACAAACGCAGCGCAAGACCCAGGGGAACTATCCGGCGGTGAAGCGAATTCTGCAGGTTGTCGAGAATGGCCTGGCCCACGGTTGCAGCAGCGGTTACGCCGAAGAAGCTCGCGCGTTTGGCGAACTGGCGATGACCCCGCAGTCGCAAGCGCTGCGATCGATCTTCTTTGCCAGTACCGATCTGAAAAAAGACCGTGGCGCTGAAGCCGAGCCCGGACCGCTGACGAGCATTGCGGTGCTGGGCGGCGGCCTGATGGGCGGGGGGATCGCCTATGTGACCGCCTGTAAGGGCGGGCTGCCGGTGCGCATTAAAGATATCCAGCCGCGTGGCATTAACCATGCCTTAAAGTACAGCTGGGATCTGCTGAATAAACAGGTCCGCCAGCGTCGTCTGCGCCCCAGTGAGCGCGATCGCCAGATGGCGATGATCTCCGGCGCCACCGACTATCAGGGCTTTGCTCATCGCGACGTGGTGATCGAGGCGGTATTTGAGGACCTGGCCCTGAAGCAGCGGATGGTCAGCGAAGTGGAGCAATATTGCGGGCCGCAGACCATCTTTGCGTCGAACACCTCATCGTTACCGATAGGCGATATTGCCGCCCAGGCACGTCGCCCCGGGCGGGTGATCGGCCTGCATTTCTTCAGTCCGGTGGAAAAAATGCCGCTGGTTGAAGTGATCCCGCATAAGGGAACCGATCCGCAGGCTATCGCCACCGTGGTGCAACTGGCTAAACGTCAGGGGAAAACGCCGATTGTTGTCGCGGATAAAGCGGGCTTCTATGTGAACCGCATCCTCGCGCCCTATATCAATGAAGCGATGCGCCTGCTGGTGGAGGGCGAACCGGTTGAAGAGATTGATAAGGCCCTGGTTAAATTCGGTTTCCCGGTAGGGCCAATCCAGCTACTGGATGAGGTTGGTATCGATACCGGCACCAAAATTATCCCCGTGCTGGAGAGCGCGTTTGGAGAACGTTTTAGCCCACCTGCAAACATCATTGACGCGATTTTGAAGGACGATCGCAAAGGTAGAAAAAATAATCGTGGTTTCTATCTTTATGAGACAAAAGGGCGTAAAAGCAAAAAACGGCCCGACCCGGCAGTCTATTCGCTGCTCGGCATCGACCGCCCCCAGTCGCGGCTGTCCGCGCAGCAGGTGGCGGAACGCTGTGTGATGATGATGCTTAACGAGGCGGCGCGCTGTTTTGATGAGCTGATTATCCGTAGCGCGCGCGATGGCGATATCGGCGCCGTCTTTGGTATAGGGTTTCCGCCATTTCTTGGCGGCCCGTTCCGGTATATGGATACTATCGGCGCGGGTGAAGTAGCCGCGATCCTGCAGCGCCTGGCCGCCCAGTACGGCCCACGTTTTACACCCTGTGACACTTTATTACGCATGGCCGAACAGGGGACAACCTTTTGGCCAGCGGATGAACGGCTGACCTAAGTTGTGGTCAAAGAAGATAAATCCGGCTGCGGATGACGCTGTTGATTGGCTGTTTTGTAAACAATGATTGACTATACTTACGCCATTGAGGTAAAAAACAGCGTTTCATTCGTTGAATGGATCAGGCACAATGCCCGGCCACCGGGTCACCTGCGTATTGTCTTCGCAGGCCAAACTACGGTGCTTCTGGTTAACAAAAGCGGTGCAATATGCAAGTTTTTATTATGCGTCACGGCGACGCTGCCCTCGATGCAGCCAGCGACTCAGTTCGTCCATTAACCGTATGCGGTTGTGATGAGTCTCGTCAGATGGCAACCTGGCTGAAAGGTCAAAAAGTGGATATTGAGCGCGTTCTTGTCAGTCCCTATCTGCGTGCAGAACAGACGCTGGATATTGTTGGGGAGTGCATGAACCTGCCGAAACATGTCGACGTGATGCCGGAACTCACGCCGTGCGGCGACGTAGGCCTGGTTAGCGCCTATCTGCAGGCGCTGGCGAATGAAGGCGTGGCGACGGCGCTGGTCGTCTCCCACCTGCCGCTGGTGGGGTACCTGGTCTCAGAGCTGTGTCCGGGGGAAACGCCTCCGATGTTCACCACCTCGGCTATCGCCTGCGTGACGCTGGACGCCGACGGCAAGGGTGAATACCTCTGGCAGAAAAGCCCCTGCAATCTCAAGATGGCCAACGCCATCTGACGGCCCCGGAGCCCGCCGTTAAGGCAGCTCCGGCGGTTGCCACTCCTCTACCTCAATCAGTATCAGCAGTGCGGCGTCACCGCCGTACTCTTTTGGTGCCTGGTGAAACGCCATAATATGCGGGTGTTGCGCCAGCCACAGCGGGGTTTGCTGTTTGAGAATATGTTTGCCGTGCCCGTGCATCACACAGGCGCAAAACACATGTTCGCGGCGGCAGGCGGCAATCAGCGCGCCCAGCTCCTGTTTGGCCTGCTGCTGGGTGAGCCCATGCAGATCGAGAAACAGTTCCGGCGAATAATCCCCACGGCGCAGCTTTTTCAGCTCAAAATGGCTGACGTCGGCGCGGACATATTTCGTTGAGCCTTCGGTATTCAGTAGCGGCTGAAACTCATCGGAGAAATAGTGGCTGTTATCGGCCTGTTCCTGCAGCAAACGCTTCGGGGCAACCTCGGTGATTTTCTTGCGCTGCGGGCGGTGAACGATGGTGTCCTGCTTGATCTTTCGCGTGCCGGTCATCAGCTGACGGAACAGCGCCTGATCCTCCTCGCTTAGCGATGTCTTCTTTTTCATTGTCCGCTCTCATTAATACTTTGCGCTAGTTTACCCGACTCAATATCCCTTCGGGCAAGGAAAACCTGTTTTTTCCCCGGCCACCCTACGCAAGAATGCTGATTTATCGCCGTCTTCATGGCACACTAGCCGCCGAATTTATAGCAGAGTGTGCCCTGGAGGTTGTCGTGGATAAAATTTTTGTTGATGAGGCAGTCAATGAGCTGCATACCATTCAGGACATGCTGCGCTGGGCGGTAAGCCGTTTCAGCGCCGCTAATATCTGGTACGGTCACGGCACTGATAACCCGTGGGACGAGGCAGTACAGCTGGTGCTACCGTCGCTCTACCTGCCGCTGGATATCCCGGAAGATATGCGCACTGCGCGTCTGACCTCCAGCGAGAAACACCGCATCGTTGAGCGGGTGATCCGTCGCGTGAACGAGCGCATTCCTGTCGCCTATCTGACCAACAAAGCGTGGTTCTGTGGGCATGAGTTTTACGTCGATGAGCGGGTGCTGGTGCCGCGCTCCCCGATTGGCGAACTGATCAACAACCAGTTTGCCGGGCTGATTAACCATAAGCCACAGCATATCCTTGATATGTGCACCGGCAGCGGCTGCATCGCCATCGCCTGCGCCTATGCCTTCCCGGAAGCCGAAGTCGACGCTGTGGATATCTCCCTGGACGCGCTGGCCGTCGCCGAGCATAACGTTGAGTCCCACGGGCTGATCCATCAGGTGACGCCGATCCGCTCCGACCTGTTCCGCGATCTGCCGAAGCTGCAGTACGATCTGATCGTCACCAATCCGCCGTACGTGGATGAAGAGGATATGGCCGATCTGCCGGAAGAGTATGAGCATGAGCCCGTGCTGGGTCTGGCCTCTGGTAGCGACGGCCTGAAGCTGACGCGCCGCATCCTCGGCAACGCGCCGGATTATCTCAGCGATGACGGGATTCTGATTTGTGAAGTCGGTAACAGCATGGTACATCTGATGGAGCAATATCCGGACGTGCCGTTTACCTGGCTTGAGTTTGATAACGGCGGCGACGGCGTCTTTATGCTGACCAAACAGCAGCTGATTGACGCCCGCGCGCACTTCGGTATTTATAAAGACTAAAAAAACAACACGCCAACATAACGAAAAAGATTGGAGCCGTGATGGCAGGAAATACAATTGGACAACTCTTTCGCGTCACTACCTTCGGCGAATCGCACGGCCTGGCGCTGGGCTGCATCGTCGACGGCGTGCCGCCGGGCATCCCGCTGACCGAAGCCGACCTGCAGCACGACCTCGATCGTCGTCGCCCGGGCACCTCGCGTTACACCACGCAGCGTCGCGAGCCGGATCAGGTCAAAATTCTCTCCGGCGTCTTCGAAGGGGTTACCACCGGGACCAGTATCGGTCTGCTGATTGAGAACACCGATCAGCGTTCGCAGGATTACGGCGCGATCAAGGACCTGTTTCGTCCGGGCCACGCCGATTACACCTACGAGCAAAAGTATGGTCTGCGTGACTATCGCGGCGGCGGTCGTTCCTCCGCCCGTGAAACGGCGATGCGCGTGGCGGCCGGGGCGATTGCCAAAAAATTCCTCGCCGCGAAGTTCGGCATTGTCATTCGCGGCTGCCTGACGCAGATGGGTGATATTCCGCTGGCCATCAAAGACTGGGATCAGGTCGAGCAGAACCCGTTCTTCTGCCCGGACCCGGATAAAATCGACGCCCTGGATGAACTGATGCGCGGCCTGAAAAAAGAGGGTGACTCCATTGGCGCGAAAGTGACGGTGGTGGCTGACGGTGTACCGCCGGGCCTCGGCGAGCCGGTCTTCGATCGCCTGGATGCCGATATTGCCCACGCGCTAATGAGCATCAACGCCGTGAAAGGGGTGGAAATTGGCGACGGCTTCGACGTGGTGAAGCTGCGCGGCAGCGAAAACCGCGATGAAATCACCAAAGATGGATTCCAGAGCAACCACGCCGGCGGCATTCTTGGCGGCATCAGTAGCGGACAGCAGATCGTTGCCCATATCGCGCTGAAACCTACCTCCAGTATTACCGTTCCCGGTCATACGATTAACCGCTTTGGCGAAGAAGTGGAGATGATCACCAAAGGGCGTCACGATCCGTGCGTCGGCATTCGCGCCGTACCGATCGCTGAGGCGATGCTGGCGATCGTCCTGATGGATCACTTTATGCGTCAGCGCGCGCAGAATGGCGATGTGACGACGACAATTCCACGCTGGTAACCATGAAAAACACCGTTATCGCACTGCTCGCGCTGCTGGCCAGCGCCAGCAGCCTGGCCGCGACGCCGTGGCAGAAAATATCTCAGCCGATCGGCGGCAGTGCCCAGTCGATTGGCGCATTTTCTAATGGCTGTATCGTGGGCGCCGAGGCGCTCCCTCTGAGCGCCACCGGCTATCAGGTGATGCGTACCGATCAGCGTCGCTATTTCGGTCATCCGGATCTGGTTCAGTTTATTCAGCGCCTGAGTAATCAGGTGCACAATAAAGGAATGGGAACCGTGCTGATTGGCGACATGGGGATGCCGGCGGGTGGGCGCTTCAACGGCGGTCACGCCAGTCACCAGACGGGCCTGGATGTCGATATCTTCCTCCAGCTGCCGCAAACGCGCTGGACATCGTCTCAGTTGCTGAAGCCGCAGGCGCTGGATCTGGTCGCCAGCGACGGCAAGCGCGTAGTACCGTCGCTGTGGAGCCCGCAAATCAGCCAGCTGATCAAGCTGGCGGCGGAAGATAGCGAGGTCACCCGTATTTTCGTCAACCCGGCGATTAAACAGCAGCTGTGCCTGGACGCGGGCAGCGACCGTCAGTGGTTGCGTAAAGTCCGTCCCTGGTTCCAGCATCGCGCCCATATGCATGTTCGTCTGCGCTGTCCGGCAGGGAGCCTTGAATGTGAAGAGCAGGCGCCGCCGCCGGCTGGAGATGGCTGCGGGGCGGAGCTACAAAGCTGGTTCGAACCACCTAAACCCGGGTCTACCCCACCTGTGAAGAAGACGCCGCCGCCGTTGCCGCCTTCCTGTCAGGCGCTACTGGATGAGCATGTGCTGTAATGGATAGTTTTATCGAGTTGTTTGCCGTATCGCCGCTGGTGCTGGTTGTGCTTTTCTTTGTCGCCATCCTGGCCGGTTTTATTGATTCACTGGCCGGAGGCGGGGGCTTACTGACCGTGCCGGCGCTGATGGCGGCAGGAATGCCGCCGGCCCAGGCGCTGGCGACCAATAAGCTGCAGGCCTGCGGCGGGTCGCTATCAGCGACCCTCTATTTTGTCCGCCGTAAGGTGGTCAGCCTCGCCGACCAGAAGCTGAATATTCTGATGACCTTTATCGGCTCAACCGCCGGTGCGCTGCTGGTACAGCACGTCCAGACCGATATTCTGAAGCAGATCCTGCCGTTGTTGGTTATCGGGATTGGCCTCTATTTCCTGCTGATGCCGAAACTGGGCGAAGCGGATCGTCAGCGTCGACTGTACGGTCTGCCGTTTGCGCTGGTCGCTGGCGGCAGCGTAGGATTCTATGACGGCTTTTTTGGCCCCGGCGCCGGTTCGTTTTATGCGCTGGCTTTTGTCACCCTGGCCGGGTTTAACCTGGCGAAGTCGACGGCCCATGCCAAACTGCTGAACGCGACCTCAAACCTCGGCGGTCTGCTGCTGTTTATCATCGGCGGGAAGGTCATCTGGGCCACCGGCTTTGTGATGATGGCCGGCCAGTTTATTGGCGCTCGCGCCGGCTCCCGGCTGGTGCTGAGTAAAGGGCAGTCGCTGATCCGGCCGATGATCGTTATCGTCTCGGCGGTGATGAGCGCGAAGCTCCTCTATGACAGCCACGGGGCTGAGATTTTGCAGTGGTTGGGAATTCATTAATGCAACAGCAACACCATTATCAGCAGCTGATTGACCTCTTCGACAGCTGCTTTGCCGAAGATTTTAATACTCGCCTGGTAAAAGGCGACGATGAGCCGATCTACCTTCCGGCCGATGACGACACGCTCTATCACCGTATCGTGTTTGCGCACGGTTTTTTTGCCAGCGCCCTGCACGAGATTTCTCACTGGTGTGTCGCCGGCAAAGCGCGCCGCGAACAAGTCGATTTTGGCTACTGGTACTGCCCGGACGGCCGCGATGCGGTGACTCAAAGCCAGTTTGAGGACGTCGAGGTGAAACCGCAGGCCTATGAGTGGCTGTTCTGCGTGGCGGCGGGATTTCCGTTTAACGTCAGCTGTGACAATCTGGAAGGAGACGTTGAGCCCGATCGCATCGCCTTCCAGCGCCGGGTCCATGCTCGGGTGATGACTTTGCTTGAACAAGGGATCCCCGAACGTCCGGCGCGTTTTATTCGCGCATTGCAACATTATTATCAAACGCCGACATTGACGGCGGAACACTTTCCGTGGCCGGAAGACCTGCACTAAGGCCACACATTACATGACAAGAGGTAAGATGATGATCGCGGAGTTTGAATCACGCATTCTGGCGCTGATTGACAACATGGTAGACCACGCCAGTGATGATGAACTGTTTGCCGGCGGTTATCTGCGCGGCCACCTGACGCTGGCGGTGGCTGAGCTGGAAGGGGAGGGCGAGCATTCTGCTGAAGCGGTAAACAGTAAGGTCAGCCAGAGCCTGGAGAAGGCCATCAGCGCTGGCGAACTGTCGCCGCCGGACCAAATTCTGGTGCAGGGGATGTGGCATAACCTGTATCAACAGGCGAAAAATCAGGCCTGAGCCATGTTGTAGCCCGGGTCAGGCGTCAGCCGTACCCGGGAAATTGCCTGCCCTCATGGTTTTATTTCACCGCTTTTCCCTTCAGCAGTTTTCTCACCCACAGACGATTCGGATTCAGCGCCGCCAGGGTATCGCTATCCAGCGGCAGCGGTTCAGCGCTCATCTGCGCCGCCAGCAGCTCAGCGCTTAACGGCGCGGTGCAGAGACCCCGCGATCCGAGCGCGCCAAGCATAAACAGGTTGTGACAGACCGGCGCGCGACCGGCGTTATCCTGCTGTTCGTGGAGGCTGGCGTATTGCGTCAATGTTGCCTGATAGTCCGGCACGTTACCGACCATTGGCAGGTGATCGCGGGTGGCGCAGCGTACACCGCAGCGGGCGTCATTGGCGCTGATATCCACGTCCTGCGCCCAGTCCGCCTCCGGGAAGCAGTCGATCAACCGTTGCCGGTTGTGCTGCTGATCTTCCTCACTGAAGGTGGTGTCGGTCTTCCCGCGATGGTAGCTGGCGCCAATGCAGTGCTGCTGATTGTGCGGATTCTGCGGTGTCAGGTAGCCATCGTAGCACAGCACCTGGCGCAGGGCGGAAAGCTGCGGGGTGGTGGGAATATGACTGACCTGGCCGCCAACAGGGTAGACCGGCAGCTGGGCGGTTTGCGCAAAATCCGCGATGCTGTAGCCGTTCGCCAGCACCACCGCCTGATGATAGCGCTGCTGATTGAGCAGCCAGCCATCGCCCTCCATGCTGAGCGTTTCGACGTGATAACCATAGCGCACGTGCAGGCCGCGAGTTGCCGCCAGCGCCAGCAGCTCGGCGGTGAGCTGCTGCGGGCACAGCCAGCCGCCGGCCGGATAGGTGATGCCGCCGCAGCCGGTATCGACGCCGGTCAGCCCGACAACCTGTTCCGCCGTCACCGCGCAGGCGATGTCCGGGGGTAAATTCAGCGCCAGCATCTGGGCGATTTTGTGCGCGCTTTTTTCATCCCAGCCGAGCTGGGTGACGCCGCACCATTGATGATCGAACATCACCGGTAGCGCGTCATACATTCGGCGGGCGAAGGTAAAGGCCGCCGGGAAAAAGCGAGCCAGCGCCGGATCGTGCTGGCTTAACAGCGGATACAGTGCGCCCTGGCGATTGCCGGAGGCGCCCTGTGCCGGGGCGTCGTCGGCGCAGTAGAGGGTCACCTGCCAGCCTCGGCGCAGCAGCGCGAGGGAGAGCAGGGCGCTGGCGATCCCTCCACCGATGATGGCTGCCTCGCGGGCATCGCTGCTCCTGCGAGCGAACCAGGGCGCGCGCGCAGGAAAGCTCAGCGCTTGCGCCATCTCACCGGTCAGCATCTCCCGTTTGCGGCCGAAGCCTTTGCTTTTACGCATGGTAAAGCCGGCCTCCTGCAAACCGCGACGGACAAAACCAGCGGAAGTGAAGGTAGCCAGTGTCCCGCCAGACCGCGCCAGGCGCGCCATGGCGTTAAACAGATCCTGAGTCCACATATCGGGATTTTTGGCCGGGGCAAAGCCGTCAAGAAACCAGGCGTCCACCTGCTGGTTCAGTGACTCATCCAGTTCCCTGGTCAGCTCGTTGATATCGCCAAACCACAGATCGAGCGTCACCCGTCCGCCGTCGAGCAGAAGACGATGGCATCCGCCGAAGGCCGACGGCCATTGCGCCTGCAGTTGCTCCGCCCACGGAGCCAGCTCTGGCCAGCGCTGGTGCGCCAGGCGGAGATCTTCAGCCTTCAGTGGATATTTTTCAAAACTGATGAAATGTAACCTTTGCAGGGTAACGTCCGGGTTATCACGAACAAAAACGTCAAACGCCTGCCAGAGGGTCAGGAAATTGAGACCGGTGCCGAAGCCGCTCTCCGCGACGATAAACAGTGGCCGAGAGTGGCTGGCGAAGCGCTCCGGCAGGTGATTTCCACCGAGAAAAACGTAGCGCGTCTCTTCCAGACCATTGTCATTGGAAAAGTAAACATCGTCGAAATCTCGGGAAACAGGTGTACCCTCAGCGTTGAATTCCAGGTTGGCTGGTTGTATGACGTTTTGTTTCACGTAAGTTACTCGAATCACAAGGCGTAGCACGATCTTAACGATGTGTGCCTGAGGGCGCAAATTTATACATAAATTGTCTGATCGGACTTGTTCGGCGTACAAGTGTACGCTATCGTGCGACACGAAACTTAAAATAGTGCGACTTACAGAGGTATTGAATGAAACGTGCAGTGATTACTGGCTTGGGCATCGTTTCCAGCATCGGTAATAACCAGCAGGAAGTCCTGGCATCTCTGCGTGAAGGACGTTCAGGGATCACTTTCTCTCAGGAGCTTAAAGATTCAGGGATGCGCAGCCACGTATGGGGCAACGTCAAACTGGATACCACTGGCCTCATTGACCGCAAAGTAGTGCGCTTTATGAGCGACGCTTCCATCTATGCTTACCTGTCCATGGAACAGGCCGTTGCCGACGCAGGTCTGGCGCCGGAAGCATACCAGAGCAACCCGCGTGTTGGCCTGATTGCAGGCTCCGGCGGCGGCTCCCCGAAATTCCAGGTCTTCGGCGCTGATGCCATGCGTAGCCCGCGTGGTCTGAAAGCCGTGGGCCCGTATGTGGTCACCAAAGCGATGGCTTCCGGTGTTTCCGCCTGCCTCGCCACGCCGTTCAAAATCCACGGCGTTAACTACTCCATCAGCTCGGCCTGCGCCACTTCCGCCCACTGCATCGGTAACGCGGTAGAGCAGATCCAGCTGGGCAAACAGGATATCGTCTTTGCCGGCGGCGGCGAAGAGCTGTGCTGGGAAATGGCTTGCGAATTCGACGCCATGGGCGCACTGTCCACCAAATACAACGACACCCCGGAAAAAGCGTCCCGTACCTATGATGCGAACCGTGATGGCTTCGTTATCGCCGGCGGCGGCGGTATGGTCGTCGTGGAAGAACTGGAACACGCCCTGGCGCGTGGCGCGCACATCTATGCCGAAATCGTCGGCTACGGCGCAACCTCCGATGGCGCTGACATGGTAGCCCCGTCTGGCGAAGGCGCAGTGCGCTGCATGCAGATGGCGATGCACGGCGTTGATACCCCGATTGACTACCTGAACTCCCACGGTACGTCTACTCCGGTCGGCGACGTGAAAGAGCTGGGTGCTATCCGTGAAGTGTTCGGCGACAACAGCCCGGCTATCTCGGCAACCAAAGCGATGACCGGCCACTCGCTGGGCGCGGCGGGCGTACAGGAAGCCATCTACTCCCTGCTGATGCTGGAGCACGGCTTTATCGCGCCGAGCATCAACGTCGAAGAGCTGGACGAGCAGGCTGCCGGCCTGAACATCGTCACCAAGCCGACTGACGCTACACTGACCACCGTGATGTCCAACAGCTTCGGCTTCGGCGGCACCAACGCCACGCTGGTGATGCGTAAATACAACGCCTAATCAGCATGCGAAGTGCAGAGGGGAGCCACCGGCTCCCCTTTTTTGTTATCTTGACAGGGTAAGGGCCTGCAGGCACACTGCTGGCGGATCCATTAGTCTCTCCACTAATGCGTAAGCGTTTAACGTCAACCAACGCGCCTTAACCCTGATAATCAGGTGGAGGGGGCGTGTCGCTTTGCTCGCCTTACTCTGCGAATCTGGAGTAATGCATGTCCGCAGTTACTGAAACAACATCCCATTCCTCAGCGAATTTTTCGCTTTTCCGTATTACGTTTGCCGTCTTTTTGACCTACATGACCGTTGGTTTGCCGCTGCCGGTGATCCCGCTCTTTGTCCATCAGGAGCTGGGATTTGGCAACACCGTGGTTGGCGTGGCGGTCGGGATCCAGTTCCTCGCTACCGTTCTGACCCGCGGCTACGCCGGGCGCCTGGCAGACCAGTACGGCGCCAAACGCTCCGTCCTGCAAGGGATGCTGGCCTGTGCCCTGGCCGGCGCGGCATGGCTTGCCGCTGCGCTACTGCCGCTGCCGGTGCTCGCCAGGCTTGGCCTGCTGCTGCTGGGCCGCCTGATCCTCGGGTTTGGCGAAAGCCAGCTGCTGACCGGTAACCTGAGCTGGGGGATGGGGCTGGTGGGGCCGGCTCGCTCCGGCAAAGTGATGTCATGGAACGGCATGGCGATGTATGGCTCGCTGGCGGTGGGCGCCCCACTGGGGTTATTGATCTATAGCCATTTTGGCGTGGCGGTGCTGGCCTGCGTCACCATGGGATTACCGCTCGTCGCCTGGCTCATTAACGGAACCGTACGCAAAGTGGCGGCTCACGGTGGCGAGCGCCCTTCATTATGGGGCGTCATCGGTATGATCTGGCGGCCAGGCATTGGTCTGGGCCTGCAGGGCGTTGGTTTTGCGGTGATCGGCACCTTCGTTTCCCTCTATTTCGCCAGTCATAACTGGCCGATGGCCGGCTTTACCCTGACGGCGTTTGGCGGTGCCTTTGTGCTGATGCGTATTCTGTTCGGCTGGATGCCGGACCGGTTTGGCGGCGTCAGGGTGGCGATGGTCTCGTTACTGATAGAGGCGGTTGGTCTGACGCTGCTGGGGCTGGCGCCGAATGCCTGGCTGGCGCTGGCTGGCGCGGCGCTAACCGGATGCGGTTGCTCACTGATTTTCCCGTCACTCGGCGTGGAGGTGGTGAAGCGCGTCCCGGCGCAGGTGCGCGGCACCGCGCTCGGCGGCTATGCGGCCTTTCAGGATATCTCCTATGGCCTGACCGGGCCGCTGACCGGCCTGCTGGCGACCTCGCTGGGTTACTCGTCGGTGTTCCTTGCTGGTGCTCTCTGCGCGGCGCTGGGGATTATCGTCACCCTCGTCTCTTTCCGCCGCCAGGGTTAGGTTATTGTCCGGCCTTGCCCGCGGGCAGGCCGGGCGCCGTCTGCCGCGGCAGGTAATACTTCACCTGGAATTCGAACATATTAGTATACAGAATGGAGTAATCGATAGGCTGGTGGTGTTCATCAATCGCCTGCGTCTGCATGCGGATAATCGGATCTTTGGCGCTGATATGCAGGAGAGTTGCCAGCTCAGGCGTTGGGAGCACCGGCACTATTGATTCGTAACATCCATTTATTCTTACTCCGCATTCGTTTTCTATATATGAAAACTTCGATTTCTTCATATGTGCGATGGTCAGGTCGGGAAAACGGGTCGCGGAGAGCCAGGTTTCCTCTAATTGCATGGCGATATTATCGATAAAACGCAATCTTTTAGCATAATATACCGCTTCGCCATGCTGCAATTGCAGTCCACGGGCAATTTCCTCCGACGCTGGCTGTAACTCAAATTTGAGGATCTGGCTGGAGGGCGTTTTTCCCTGATTACGGGCAATTTCGGTAAAACTGTCTAAATGCGTCACCGACGCCTGGAAATGCTTATTTCTAATCCATGTGCCTGAGCCATGTCGGCGTTCGATTAAACCATCCTCTTCCAGCGTTTTCAGCGCTTTACGTAACGTATTGCGTGAAACATCATAAAGTTCTGCCAACTCTTTTTCGGCCGGCAGAAGATCGCCAATGTTGTAGAACGGGCTATTAATTTTGTTTTTAAGCAAATTGACGATATTTTTGTAAACCACTTTTGAACCTCCATAATCCCTTTGGAAACATGGCCTTGCTATCGTATGTTGTTAAATACAGGGCAAGACGTTCATTTTTTGCTTTGCTTCTGCACCACTTCAGGATGGCTAACTGTGATCAAAACCGCGGTTAAGAAAATTAACAATTATTAAAGTGCTCGTCAATTGAGGTCATCAGTAAAACAGGAAGGGGTAATGCAAAATATATTGTTAGTGTGTGCGGCGGGAATGTCGACCAGTATGCTGGTGAAAAGAATGCAGGAGTAGGCTGAAAATATCCAGGCTCAGGTTAATATCAATGCGCTGGCTATTTCTGAAGCCAAAGAAAAGATTAAGGACAATGAAGTGGACGTCGTCCTTTTAGGGCCGCAGGTCCGTTTTCAAAAAAAGGAAATAGAAGAGGTGGCTCAGGGGAAAATGCCGGTGGCGGTGATTGACATGAAATATTATGGGCAAATGGACGGTAAAGCCGTTCTGGAAAGTGCGCTGGCATTATTGGCAAACCGATAGTTTTCTCATTTATCCCCGTTATCGTGTGGGTACTTTTGTTGCTGCCCTGGGCTGCTGCGGCTAAAAAACACGATGACGTTAATAAATTATTATGAATAAGGGTTCGTCATGAGTTTCATGGATACCTTTGAGCGTGGCATGGAAAAAATCCTCGTGCCTGTCGCGATTAAGTTAAATTCTCAGATCCACGTTTCAGCGATTCGCGATGCGTTTATTCTTTCGTTTCCCATCGTCATGGCCAGTTCGCTGATTATTCTTATCAACTTTGCTATTTTGTCGCCTGACGGATTTATCGCCAGTATTCTGCATTTAGGGTCGATATTCCCCCATCTCGCGGAGGCGCAGCAGATTTTCACCCCGGTAATGAACGGTTCGGTCAATATCATGGCGATATTGATCACCTTTCTGGTGGCGCGCAATATGGCGATCAGCTATCAGCAGGACGATCTCCTGTGCGGCCTGACGGCGATCGGCGCCTTTTTCGTGGTGTACACCCCTTATACCATCATTGATGGCCAGGCCTATCTGGCGACCAAATATCTTGGCCCGCAGGGGTTGTTTGTGGCGATTATCGTCGCGCTGATTTCCAGCGAAGTCTTTTGCCGCCTGGCGCGCAACCCAAGGGTGACCATCACGATGCCAGCAGCGGTGCCGCCGGCGGTGGCGCGTTCCTTTAAGGTGTTGTTGCCGATTTTCTTCGTGATGATCTTCTTTTCGATCCTCAACTATCTGTTGACGCGTATTTCGCCGAATGGTCTTAATGATCTGATTTATACCCTTATTCAGGCGCCACTGAAGGATATGGGGACCAACATTGTGACCGTTCTGGTGCTGGGACTGGTGGCGAATTTCCTCTGGGTGCTGGGGATCCATGGGCCGAATACCGTGGCTGCCATCCGCGAGACCATCTTCTCGGAAGCCAACCTCGAAAATCTCTCCTATGCCGCCTCGCATGGCAGCACCTGGGGAGCGCCGTACCCCATTACCTGGACCGGCATCAATGATGCGTTTGCTAACTGCGGCGGGTCGGGTATGACGCTGGGCCTGTTACTGGCCATCTTTATTGCCTCCCGACGCAAAGATTACCGTGACCTGGCAAAAATGGCCTTCGTGCCGGGCCTGTTTAACATCAATGAACCGGTGATGTTTGGCCTGCCGATTGTGCTTAACCCTATCCTGGTGATCCCGTTTATTCTGGTGCCATTTGTGAATTCACTGATCGGTTATTTCTTTATTAGCATGGAGTTTATTCCGCCGATTGCTTACGCCGTACCCTGGACCACGCCCGGGCCGCTTATCGCCTTCTTTGGCACTGGCGGCAACTGGCTGGCGCTGTTTGTCGGCATTCTGTGTCTCGCGGTTTCAACATTGGTTTACTTACCGTTTGTGATTGCCGCTAACAAGGTCAATACCGCGGCCGCGACGGATCAGGAGGATGGCGATGTTTGCAGATGAAAGTACGGTCATGGAGTTGCTGATTTATGCCGGTCAGGCGCGCTCAGACGCCATGGAGGCGATTGCCGCCTCCCGGCAGCGGGAATGGGAGCGGGCAGCGGATTTGATGGCCAGCTCGGAAGCGGCCTGTCGGGCTGCGCATAAGATCCAAACGGCGTTGATAGGTCAGGACGAAGGCTGCGGAAAAATCACCGTTAACCTTATTCTGGTGCACGCGCAGGATCACTTAATGACCGCGATGCTGTGCCAGGATTTAGCCAAAGAAATTATTGCCCTGCGCCAGGAGCGCTCCGCCTGATTTACCCGCCTTCAGCCGTTCTGGCTGAAGGCCAATTATAACAATATGTAAAGGTACCCTATGTATTCAAGTCAATTGAAGGTGAGCTTATTGTCTTTATCGGTACTGCTGGCTATTTCGACAAGTGATGTGATGGCGGCTAAATTAACCATTGAACAGCGTCTGGAATTACTGGAGTCTGAACTTTCGGCGAATAAAAAAGAGCTACAAAAAACGCAATCACAATTATCGACCTATAAAGGCAAGGTGGCCGAATTACAAAAAAGTATTAAGGATAATGAAAAACGCCATGTCACGACGGGTTATCCGACAGCAACGTCGCCGGTTGCAGAAAATATAGCCAATGAAAATAATGAACTGAGTAAAAAAGCGGCCCCGGTGCAGGTCAAAGCCACTCAGCAGGTGGCGGTTATTGATACCGAAGGCCAGAAACCGAAACTGGAAAGCGTCACCCTGAAGGACATCAGCAAATTTGTTAAAGACGATATCGGCTTTAGCTACCAGGGATACTTCCGTTCCGGCTGGGGAACGTCAAATCACGGATCGTCGCAGACCTACGCCCCGGGCTCGCTGGGCCGTTTTGGTAATGAAATGAGTGGCTGGTTCGACTTAACGTTGAATCAGCGGGTCTATAACCAGGATGGCAAAACGGCGAATGCCGTCGTGACTTACGACGGTAACGTCGGCGAGCAGTATAACGACGCCTGGTTTGGTGGCAAAGATAACGACAGCATTTTGCAGTTTAGTGATATTTATTTGACCACCAAAGGTTTCCTGCCGTTCGCGCCAGAGGCAGATTTCTGGGTCGGCAAACATAAACTGCCCGAGTATGAAATTCAGATGCTGGACTGGAAGTCACTGACCACCGACGTTGCGGCCGGGGTCGGGATCCAGAACTGGGCGCTGGGGGTTGGCCAGCTGGATGCTTCCGTCAGCCGGAACGATGTCGACGTGTATTCTCGTGATTTTACGCAAACCACCCAGATGAACACCAACTCAGTCGACCTGCGCTATCGTAATATTCCCCTGTGGCAGTCGGGTTCTTTGTCGCTAATGGGCAAATATGCGTTCGCTAATAAAAATGACGAGCAGGAGAGAAACGAAGATAACAACAGCTACTTCCGGTTCAAAGATACCTGGATGGCCACCGCCATTATTCGTCAGGAACTAGAGCGCAAGGGCTTTAACGAATTTACGCTGCAGGTGGCGAACAACTCGTACGCCAGCAGTTTCGCCAATTTCTCCGGCGCCAGTAACTCCATGGCCAGCGGCCGCTATTACTATGGCGATCATACCAACGGCGTGGCCTGGCGCCTGATTTCACAGGGGGAAATGTATCTCGCCGATCGCATTATCATGGCCAATTCGCTGGTGTGGGCCCATGGCAATGATGTGTATAGCTATGAAAGCGGGGCGCACAGCGATTTCGACAGCCTGCGCGCGGTGATCCGCCCGGCGTGGATATGGGACACCTGGAACCAGACCGGGGTCGAGCTGGGGTGGTTTACCCAGAAAAACAACACCCGTCAGGGCGACGATCTGAAGGAGTCAGCGTATAAAACGACGCTGTACCATGCGCTGAAGGTTGGGCCGAGCCTGCTGGGGTCACGTCCTGAAATTCGCTTCTATGGAACGTATATCAATATTCTCGATAACCAGTTGTCGCAGTTTGCGTTCAACGACGAAAGCAAAGATGAGTTTATGATTGGCGTTCAGGCCGAGGTGTGGTGGTAACCGGCAAATCACTTAACGGGCGCCCGCATGAGGCGGGCGCGCTTTCCTGCGGCGTGGGCTACAGCAGCCACCACAGCAGAAGGAGCAGGATCAGCACACCGCCCAGCGCCAGCTGCCACGGCTTAGCGGCCCACGCTCGTTTCGGCGCGGGCTTCTCCTGCGGGATGGCCAGCGTCTCCTGAGCGCGGGCTACCCGCAGCACAAACACCTTATTCAACAGCGCCAGGATCTGCGCTGGGCTCAGCGTCGTCTGCGGGGTGACCTGCCAGCTGCGACGAGCAAAGTCGACAATCTTTTGCCACTCTGCGGCCTCCAGCGGCTGCTTGAGCGCTCCCTGCAGCGAGGTGAGCGTGGGCGAGCTTTGCGCACTCAGCGTTTGTCGCGCCTGAAGCCAGTATGAAAGCGGCGTGAAGTGCGTCGCCGGGATCAGCTCTCCGGATTTGACGCCGCAAAGTTCCAGCATGGACTGCCAAATCAGCTTGCTCGGTTCGCCGGTGGCAGCCGCCAGCTTAGTCACCAGCTGATTAAGCGTGTTGTGCTCCGCCGGCAAGAGCGGGCGCAGGGTCGCGGGACGCTGCTGCGGTTGCGGGATCGAGAGCTGGCCGCGCTGCAGCAGGTGCAGAATGTTCTCCAGCTGCGGCTGGCTTAGCGCATGCAGCGCCGTTTGCCCATAATGTTGACGAATATAATCGCTGACCGCCTGACGGTTATTGCCTTGACCCAGCAGATCGCTGAGCTGTGCCAGCGTCTGGCGATGATGATGATTATCCTGAGCCGTGGTTAAACGCTGATTGAGACTCGTCTCCGCGGCGTTGAAATGGCGGGCCAGCAGGGGGGTATCGCCTTTCAGTCCGAGGTCATGCTTGACGCAGGCCCACACTTCCGCATTCTGCTGCGAGGTCAGCGCCACCAGGCGCGTGATCAGTCGCTCCAGGACGGTGCGTTGCTGCATGGAAAGCGAAGGTTCGCCGGTGGCGGCAGTGCCTGATGGACCTCGCCCCGGAGGACGGTCTGGCATATCTGCAAGGGGGTGCGTCATGATTCATCCTTTCGATATCGCGGTGCTGGAACCAGGTGATGAGTATGCCTGGCGGCCAGATTATGGCACACTTCCCCGGTTAACTCTCGTTCTCAGACAGGTACTGAACTGTGAAAATCCTCGTTGATGAAAATATGCCCTATGCCCGTGAGCTTTTTAGCCGTTTAGGCGATGTGCAAGCGGTTCCAGGCCGTCCGGTTCCGGCCGATGCTCTGACCAATGCGGATGCATTAATGGTGCGATCGGTCACCCGGGTCAATGAAGCATTGCTCTCCGGCAAGGCCATTAAGTTCGTCGGTACCGCTACCGCAGGCACCGATCACGTCGATCAGGCGTGGCTGCAGCAGGCAGGGATTGGTTTCTCCGCGGCGCCCGGCTGCAACGCCATTGCGGTGGTGGAGTATGTCTTTTCATCGCTACTGATGCTGGCCGAACGCGACGGTTTCGCGCTGCGCGATCGTACCGTCGGGATCGTTGGCGTCGGCAACGTCGGTGGACGACTGCAAAAACGGCTGGAAGCGCTGGGGATCAAAACGCTGCTCTGCGATCCGCCGCGCGCCGATCGCGGAGACGAAGGCGATTTCCGCTCCCTCGATGCGCTGGTTCAGGAAGCCGATGTACTGACCTTCCATACTCCGCTGTATAAAGAAGGACCGTATAAAACCCTGCATCTGGCGGATGAAGCGCTGATTAGCCGTCTGAAGCCTGGAACGATTTTAATTAACGCCTGCCGCGGACCGGTGGTCGATAACGCCGCGCTGCTGAAACGGCTGGAAGCTGGACAGCCACTGAGCGTGGTGCTGGACGTCTGGGAGCCGGAGCCGGATCTTAACGTAGAGCTTCTTAAGCGAGTGGATATCGGTACCGCGCATATCGCAGGCTACACCCTCGAAGGGAAAGCGCGCGGGACGACGCAGGTTTTTGAAGCCTACAGCGCCTTTATTGGCCATCCGCAGCAGGTGGCGCTGGATACCCTGCTGCCGGCGCCGGAATTTGGCCGCATCACCCTGCATGGCCCGCTCGATCAGCCGACGCTGAAAAGACTGGTCCATTTGGTGTATGATGTGCGCCGCGATGATGCGCCGCTGCGGAAGGTGGCGGGCGTCGCCGGTGAATTCGACAAGCTGCGTAAAAACTATCAGGAACGCCGCGAATGGTCTTCGCTGTATGTGCAGTGCAGCGATGCGCAGGCGGCGACGTTGTTGCGCCAGCTCGGTTTTAACGCCGTGCATCATTCTGTTCGTTAATGTCTTCTTAATGCCTCTGCCGGATACTCCGGCAGGGCCGCTTTATTTCTGGAGTAAACCACCATGTCTGAAGGCTGGAATATTGCCGTACTGGGCGCAACGGGCGCCGTAGGCGAAGCCCTGCTCGAAACTCTTGCTGAACGCCAGTTCCCGGTGGGGGAGATTTTTGCTCTGGCGCGCAATGAAAGCGCGGGCGAACATCTGCGTTTTGGTGGCAAGTCGGTGATCGTCAAGGACGCCGCCGAGTTTGACTGGACCCAGGCCCAGCTGGCCTTCTTCGCTGCCGGCGTCGAAGCCAGCGCGGCGTATATCGAAGACGCCACCAACGCCGGGTGTCTGGTTATCGATCTCAGCGGCCTGTTCGCGCTGGAGCCGGACGTGCCGCTGGTGGTGCCGGACGTGAACCCGTTCGTTCTGGGCGACTACCGCAATCGCAACCTGATCGCGGTGCCCAATAGTCTGACCAGCCAGCTGCTGACGGCACTCAAGCCACTTATCGATCAGGGCGGATTGTCGCGCATCAGCGTCACCAACCTGCTCTCCGCCTCGGGACGCGGGAAAAAAGCGGTGGATGCGCTGGCAGGGCAGAGCGCCAAGCTGCTGAATGGGATCCCCGTCGATGAAGACGATTTCTTTGGCCGCCAGCTGGCATTTAATATGCTACCGCTGCTGCCGGATCGTGAAGGGAGCGTGCGCGAAGAGCGGCGTATCGTCGATGAAGCGCGCAAAATCCTTCAGGATGACGGGCTGATGATTTCCGCCAGCGTCGTTCAGTCGCCGGTCTTCTACGGCCATGCGCAGATGGTGAACTTTGAAGCGATGCGTCCGCTGGCAGCGGAAGAGGCGCGCGACGCCTTTACTCGCGGCGAGGAAATTGAGCTTTCTGAAGAGGGCGAATTCCCAACTCAGGTTGGCGACGCTTCCGGCAATGCCCGTCTCTCCATCGGCTGTGTGCATAACGATTACGGCATGCCGGAGCAGATTCAGTTCTGGTCCGTCGCGGATAACGTCCGCTTCGGTGGCGCGCTGATGGCGGTGAAGATCGCCGAGAAGCTGATTGAGGAGTACCTGTACTGATGTCTGAGATGGAGCAACAGCCGATCTATAAAATCGCGCTGGGCATCGAGTACGACGGCAGCAAATATTATGGCTGGCAGCGGCAAAACGAAGTGCGCAGCGTGCAGGAGAAGCTGGAAAAGGCGTTGTCGCAGGTGGCTAACGAACCGGTAAGCGTATTTTGCGCCGGTCGCACCGACGCCGGTGTCCATGGCACCGGCCAGGTGGTGCATTTCGAAACCCGGGCGCAGCGTAAAGATGCCGCCTGGACGCTGGGGGTAAATGCGAATTTACCTGGTGACATCGCGGTGCGTTGGGTTAAACATGTGCCGGCGGATTTTCACGCCCGGTTCAGCGCCACAGCGCGACGCTATCGTTACGTTATCTATAATCATCGCCTGCGCCCGGCGGTGTTGAGCCAGGGCGTCACGCATTTTCACCAGCCGCTCGACGCCGGGCGTATGCAGCGCGCTGCGCAGTGTCTGCTGGGGGAGAATGACTTTACCTCGTTTCGCGCGGTGCAGTGTCAGTCGCGCACCCCGTGGCGAAACGTGATGCATATTAACGTTACCCGCTACGGTGCTTATGTGGTGGTGGATATCAAAGCAAACGCCTTTGTACATCATATGGTCAGGAATATTGTGGGCAGCCTGATGGAAGTCGGCGCCGGAAACCAGCCGGAGAGCTGGATGGCAGAACTGCTGGCAGCAAAAGACAGGACGCTCGCTGCGGCAACGGCAAAAGCGGAAGGGTTGTATCTGGTGTCGGTTGATTACCCGGCCCACTATGATTTACCGGTGCTGCCAATGGGCCCGCTGTTTCTGGCGGACTAATAGGGTCATTAAGGGTAAAGACAAATATGGACTTGATTCACTTTTTAATTGATTTCATCCTGCATATTGATGTGCACCTTGCCGAACTGGTTGCCCAGTACGGCGTCTGGGTTTATGCCATTCTGTTTTTGATTCTGTTCTGCGAAACCGGGCTGGTGGTGACGCCGTTCCTGCCGGGCGATTCCCTGCTGTTCGTGGCGGGCGCGCTCTCGGCGCTGCCGACCAACGATCTCAATGTTCACCTGATGGTATTGCTGATGATTATCGCGGCCATCGTCGGTGATGCGGTTAACTACACTATTGGCCGGCTGTTCGGCGAGAAGCTGTTCAGTAATCCGAACTCGAAGATTTTCCGTCGTAGCTATCTGGATAAAACCCATAGCTTCTATGAACGTCACGGCGGAAAAACCATTATCCTGGCGCGCTTTGTGCCGATAGTCCGAACCTTCGCGCCGTTTGTGGCGGGAATGGGGCATATGTCCTATCGTCATTTTGCAGCCTATAACGTGGTCGGGGCGCTGCTGTGGGTGTTGCTGTTCACCTACGCCGGCTACCTGTTTGGCGATCTGCCGGTGGTGCAGGAGAACCTGAAGCTGCTGATTGTGGCGATCATCGTCCTCTCCGTCCTGCCCGGCGTGATTGAAATCATCCGCCATAAGCGGGCGGCGTCAAAGCAGGCGAAGTAGCTCACCCTGCGCTGCGCGTGACGGCCATGTGTCGTCACGCGCAGCGGTTTGACCACTTTTTTATCCCATGTTCTGGGATGATATGATTTAATGTGCAACATTCATGGTCTGTAAGAGGCAAAAATGGCATTATGCGCCCCTTACGACAAAACTGGCATCGACCAGGTTCAGGCAGAAAGGTTATCAATGAGCTGGATTGAACGAATTAAAAGCAACATCACTCCCACCCGCAAGGCGAGCATTCCTGAGGGTGTATGGACCAAGTGCGACAGCTGCGGTCAGGTACTCTACCGCGCCGAGCTGGAGCGCAACCTGGAGGTTTGTCCTAAGTGCGATCACCATATGCGCATGTCGGCGCGTAATCGCCTGCATAGCCTGTTGGATGAAGGTTCTCTGGTAGAACTGGGTAGCGAACTTGAGCCAAAAGATGTGCTGAAGTTCCGCGATTCAAAAAAATACAAAGACCGCCTGGCGTCCGCTCAGAAAGAGACGGGCGAGAAAGACGCGCTGGTGGTGATGAAAGGTACGCTCTATGAGATGCCGGTGGTTGCCGCCGCCTTTGAGTTCTCCTTTATGGGGGGCTCGATGGGTTCCGTCGTCGGTGCACGCTTTGTGCGCGCGGTGGAGCAGGCGCTGGAAGACAACTGCCCGCTGATCTGCTTCTCCGCCTCCGGTGGTGCCCGTATGCAGGAAGCGCTGATGTCGCTGATGCAGATGGCGAAAACCTCCGCCGCGCTGGCAAAAATGCAGGAGCGCGGATTACCGTACATCTCCGTGCTGACCGACCCGACCATGGGCGGCGTATCGGCGAGCTTTGCGATGCTGGGCGATCTGAACATTGCCGAGCCGAAAGCGCTGATCGGCTTTGCCGGTCCTCGCGTAATTGAGCAGACCGTACGCGAGAAGCTGCCGCCGGGATTCCAGCGCAGTGAGTTCCTGATTGAAAAAGGGGCGATTGATATGATCGTTCGCCGCCCGGAAATGCGTCTCAAGCTGGCCAGCATTCTGGCGAAGCTGATGAACCTGCCGGCGCCGGTTCCCGCTTCGGAAGCGCCTAATGAAGGCGTGGTGGTGCCGCCGGCACCGGATCAGGAACCAGAGGCCTGATAAAGCAGAGGGCAGGGCCTGGCGGCGCTGCCCTTTTTTATTCATACGCGTTAACCGTCAATTCTTGCGGGCATCATGGAAAAAGATCCTATTCCTCAGGCCACGTCGCCCCTGGCTACGTGGCTTTCTTATCTGGAACATCTGCACAGTAAAACCATCGACCTGGGGCTGGCGCGCGTCAGCGAGGTCGCCGGGCAGATGGCTATCGTCAAACCGGCGCCGTTTGTCTTTACGGTTGCTGGCACCAATGGCAAAGGCACCACCTGCCGTACCCTGGAAACCGTCCTGATGGCGGCCGGCTATAAAGTGGGGGTTTACAGCTCCCCGCACCTGGTGCGCTACACCGAACGCGTGCGCATTCAGGGAGCTGAACTACCGGAGGCGGCGCATACGGCCTCGTTTGCTGAAATCGAAGCGGCGCGCGGTGACATCTCGTTGACCTATTTTGAGTACGGCACGCTCTCGGCGCTGTGGCTGTTTAAGCAGGCGCAGCTGGACGTGGTGATCCTTGAGGTAGGGCTGGGTGGCCGTCTCGACGCCACTAACATCGTGGATGCTGACGTGGCGGTGGTCACCAGCATCGCCCTCGATCATACCGACTGGCTGGGGCCGGATCGCGAAAGTATCGGCCGGGAAAAAGCGGGTATCTTTCGTGCCGGTAAACCGGCAGTGGTGGGTGAGCCGGATATGCCGCACACCATTGCCGACGTGGCCAGCGAGAAAGGCGCGCTGCTCAAGCGCCGCGGCGTCGACTGGCGCTATGAGGTGGAGGGCGAAACATGGTCCTTCCACGACGGGGCCGGGGCGTTAAGCCGCCTGCCGCTGCCTCAGGTGCCGTTGCCGAATGCGGCGACGGCCGTGGCGGCGCTGCGCGCCAGCGGGCTTGCTGTCGATGAGACTATCCTCCGCGATGGGATCCGCGATGCGATGCTGCCGGGACGCTTTCAGATAATCAGCGACGCCCCGCGGGTGATCCTCGATGTAGCGCATAACCCACACGCAGCGGCCTATCTCGCCGGGCGTCTCAAAACGCTAGCGAAAACGGGACGCGTGCTGGCGGTTATTGGTATGCTGCATGATAAAGATATTGCCGGCACGCTGGCCAATCTGGCCCCGGAAGTCGATGCCTGGTACTGTGCGCCGCTGGAAGGCCCGCGCGGCGCGACGGCGGAGCAACTGGTGGAACATTTGCGTGGCGGCACAGTCTATACCAGCGTGGCGCAGGCATGGCATGCGGCCATGGCTGACGCTAAAGTGGAAGATACCGTGCTGGTGTGTGGTTCGTTTCACACCGTAGCGCAGGTTATGGAAGAGATAGACGCGGGGAGAATCGGTGGCGAGTAAGTTTCAGAACCGTTTAGTCGGGACAATCGTGCTGGTGGCGCTGGGGGTGATTATCCTGCCAGGGCTGCTGGACGGGCAGAAAAAGCATTACCAGGATGAGTTTGCCGCGATCCCACTGGTGCCGAAACCGGGCGATCGCGATGAACCGGATATGTTGCCAGCGGCGACCCAGGCGTTGCCTTCGCAACCGCCGGAAGGGGCGGCGGAAGAGGTGCGGGCGGGCGATGCCGCCGCGCCATCGTTAGATCCGTCGCGTATTCCGGTGAACAGCAACAGCTTCGATGACGTTCAGGAGCCGGTGGTGGCCGCGAAACCGCAACCCAAGCCGCAGCCGAAACCACAGCCACAGCCACAGCCACAGCCGCAACAGCAGGCCGCGACGCCAACGCCGCCGCCGGTTAAGCCGCAGCAGCAACAGCCACCGCAGCAGCAGGCGGCCCTGCCGGCGCCGACCGGCAAAGCCTATGTGGTTCAACTGGGCGCGTTGAAGAACGCCGATAAAGTGAATGAGATTGTCGGTAAACTACGGGCCTCGGGTTTCAAAGTCTATACGTCGCCTTCGACGCCGGTACAGGGTAAAATTACCCGCATCCTCGTCGGCCCGGATGCGTCAAAAGACAAGCTGAAAGGCCAACTGGGCGATCTGCAACAGATCTCCGGACTCAGCGGGGTCGTGATGGGCTTCACCCCAAACTGATTGTTTTTTTCGCAATGCGGAGAGAACGTTGCGGGGAGAAACGCCCCGCAAACCCTGTCTCAGCCGCCCTGAAGAGGCGAAAGGCAGTCTGGCGTTGAATGTTTTTTCAGCGCCATTTTTATTTCTGTAGGGCATGGAAATCCCTACGCAAACGTTTTCTTTTTCTGTTAGAATGCGCCCCGAACTGGACGACAGGGCGTAAATCGTGGGACGTATATGGTCTGGATTGATTACGCCATTATGGCGGTGCTGGGTCTTTCTTGCCTGGTCAGCCTGATCCGCGGCTTTGTTCGCGAAGCTTTATCGTTAGTGACGTGGGGTTGCGCGTTTTATGTCGCCAGCCATTACTACGCTGACCTGTCTGTCTGGTTTACGGGCTTTGAGGATGAACGGGTTCGAAATGGGATTGCTATTGCGGCGCTGTTTATCGTGACGCTCATCGTTGGCGCTATCGTGAACTATGTGATAGGTCAGCTGGTGGAGAAGACCGGTTTGTCAGGTACCGACAGGGTATTGGGGATCTGCTTCGGCGCGCTACGTGGGGTGCTGATCATCGCCGCTATCTTGTTCTTCCTTGACACTTTTACCGGGATGGCGAAGAGCGATGACTGGCATCAGTCGCAGTTTATTCCCTATTTTACCCCCGTCATCAGATGGTTTTTTGAATACCTGCAAAGCTCGTCAAGTTTCTTGCCTAAAGTATAGACTTTGGGTCGTTGCTGAACGAGGAAAAGACGTATGTGCGGTATTGTCGGTATCGCCGGTGTTATGCCGGTTAACCAGTCGATTTATGATGCGCTAACGGTGCTCCAGCACCGTGGACAGGATGCCGCTGGCATCATCACCATTGATGCCAACAACTGCTTCCGGTTGCGTAAGGCTAACGGGCTGGTAAGCGACGTATTCGAAGCCCGCCACATGCAGCGTATGCAGGGCAATATGGGTATTGGCCACGTGCGTTATCCTACGGCGGGCAGCTCCAGCGCCTCCGAGGCACAGCCGTTTTACGTTAACTCGCCGTATGGCATCACATTGGCGCATAACGGCAACCTGACTAACGCACACGAGCTGCGTAAAAAGCTGTTTGAAGAAAAACGCCGCCATATCAATACCACCTCTGATTCCGAAATCCTCCTCAATATTTTCGCCAGTGAGCTGGATAACTTCCGCCACTACCCGCTGGAAGCGGACAACATCTTCGCTGCGATTGCGGCGACCAACCGCCAGATCCGCGGCGCGTATGCGTGCGTGGCGATGATTATCGGTCATGGCATGGTGGCCTTCCGCGACCCCAACGGCATTCGTCCGCTGGTGCTGGGTAAACGTGACGTTGGCGACGGCCGCACCGAGTATATGGTGGCGTCCGAAAGCGTGGCGCTCGATACGCTTGGTTTTGAATTCCTGCGCGATGTCGCACCGGGCGAAGCGGTCTATATTACCGAGAAAGGCCAGCTGTTTACCCGTCAGTGTGCCGATAATCCGGTCAGCAACCCGTGCCTGTTCGAGTACGTCTATTTTGCCCGTCCGGACTCGTTTATCGACAAAATTTCCGTCTACAGCGCCCGCGTCAACATGGGGACTAAGCTGGGCGAAAAGATTGCCCGTGAGTGGGAAGATCTGGATATTGACGTCGTTATCCCGATCCCGGAGACCTCCTGCGATATCGCTCTGGAAATCGCCCGCATTCTCGACAAACCTTATCGTCAGGGCTTCGTGAAGAACCGCTACGTCGGCCGGACGTTTATCATGCCGGGTCAGCAGCTGCGTCGTAAATCTGTTCGTCGTAAGCTCAACGCCAACCGTGCGGAATTCCGCGATAAGAACGTGCTGCTGGTCGATGATTCCATTGTACGCGGCACCACCTCTGAGCAGATCATTGAGATGGCGCGCGAAGCTGGGGCGAAAAAGGTTTATCTGGCCTCCGCTGCGCCGGAAATTCGTTTCCCGAACGTTTATGGTATCGATATGCCGACCGCCAACGAACTGATCGCCCATGGCCGCGAAGTGGATGAGATCCGCCAGATCATCGGCGCCGATGGCCTGATTTTCCAGGATCTTAACGATCTGATCGACGCGGTGCGCGCGGAGAACCCGGATATTCAACAGTTTGAATGCTCGGTGTTCAACGGCGTGTACGTCACCCGGGATGTCGACCAACAGTACCTCGACTACCTTGACTCCCTGCGTAACGATGATGCCAAAGCGGTACAGCTGCAGAACGAAGTCGAAAATCTGGAGATGCACAACGAGGGTTAACCCCTTCGCGCATCGCGGGCCTGCCGTTCCTGAGGGACGGCGGGCCTTTTTTTATCCCATTGGCGGTGCCTCAATGGTTGCGCCAGAGGCTATAATCCGGCAAAGTCTGCGGCACACGCGCAAGGGGTAACAGAACGTGAAACGACTGATTATTGGCATTTCTGGCGCCAGCGGCGCTATCTATGGCGTGCGGATGCTGCAGGTGCTGCGGGGTGTGCCGGAGATTGAAACCCATCTGATCCTCAGCCAGGCGGCGCGGCAAACGCTGGCCCTCGAGACGGACTTCAGCGTGCGCGACGTGCAGGCGCTGGCCGATGTGGTGCATGACGCCCGCGATATCGCCGCCAGTATCTCTTCCGGTTCGTTTAAAACCGCCGGGATGGTGATTTTACCCTGCTCAATGAAAACGCTCTCTGGCATTGTCCATAGCTATACGGATGGCCTGCTGACGCGGGCGGCCGATGTCGTGCTGAAGGAGCGTCGTCCGCTGGTGCTCTGCGTGCGGGAAACGCCGTTCCATCTCGGCCATCTGCGACTGCTGGTTCAGGCCGCGGAGCTCGGGGCGGTCATTATGCCGCCGGTGCCGGCCTTTTATCACCGGCCGCAAAGCCTGGATGATGTCATCAACCAGACCGTCAATCGGGTGCTCGATCAGTTCGATATTAGCCTGTCTCAAGACCTGTTTACCCGCTGGCAGGGGACACTGGATTGCACTAAATAAGTGCGTCCAATGTACGCTTGCGCCGCTGTGGTGCAAATTTGTCGTCCCGATCAAATCCTCGACATTTATTTCGTCTTTTTGCGCTGAGGCACTGCGGTTTCGCCAGTAATGCTGGTATCTTCCCTTCCAAGACAATCCTGCAACTTTATTTTAACAAATTTAACCCTGTTCCCGGCACGCACCGGGAAGATGGCACAAAAACTGCAGGATTGATCGGCAATCACCATAACAAGCAACGCACCACATCACGACACTTAAGGGTACTGTATGAAGAAGACGATTCTGGCTCTCTCTTTACTCGTGGGAATGAGCAGCACGGCGAGCGTGTTTGCTGCTCTGCCGCAGAGCATTCGCATTGGCACTGACGCGACCTATGCGCCATTTTCGTCGAAAGACGCAAAAGGGGACTTTGTGGGTTTTGATATCGATTTAGGCAATGAGCTGTGCTCCCGAATTAAGGTGAAATGTACCTGGGTCGGCAGTGATTTTGACTCCCTGATCCCCTCCCTCAAAGCGAAGAAAATTGACGCCATCATCTCTTCGCTCTCCATCACCGAGAAGCGTCAGCAAGAGATCGCCTTCTCTGACAAGCTTTATGCCGCTGACTCGCGTCTGATCGCTGCCAAAGGGTCGCCGATCCAGCCGACGCTGGAGGCGCTGAAAGGCAAGCACGTCGGGGTGCTGCAAGGTTCGACTCAGGAAGCCTATGCTAACGACCGCTGGCGCAGCCAGGGCGTTGACGTGGTGGCTTACCAGAACCAGGACCTGATCTATTCAGATCTCGCAGCTGGCCGTCTGGATGCGGCGCTGCAGGATGAAGTCGCCGCCAGCGAAGGCTTCCTGAAACAGCCTGCCGGGAAAGATTTTGCCTTCGCCGGCCCGTCCGTTAAAGACAAAAAGTACTTTGGCGACGGCACCGGTATCGGTCTGCGTAAGGCCGACGTCGAACTGAAAGCTGCGTTTGATAAAGCGCTGGGCGAGATACGTAAAGACGGCACCTACGACAAAATGGCGAAGAAATACTTCGATTTTAACGTTTACGGCGACTAAGACTGCTGCAGGCCCGCACGATAGTGTGGGCCTGACGCCATACTCGTGACCCTGCCCCAGAACGGTGCAACAAAAAACGCTGTGGATCATTTCAGTGCAAAAGCAGCCAGTTTTTTGGCTAAAAAATGCATAGTTAAGCGTTTCTGATGCAAAAAATCGGCCTTTCTGGTGCATAAATCTTTGCCCTCAAGGGGCGAATAATGGCACGATAACTGGCGTAAATAGTTCTAATAAACCCGTTAGAATGACAGTCTGTCGAGGATAGTTATGAAAAAACTGGCGTTGTCTCTCTCTTTAGCGCTGGCCCTTTCCAGCGTTTCCACGGTCTTTGCCGCCATTCCGCAAAAAATTCGTATTGGCACCGATCCGACTTATGCCCCCTTCGAATCGAAGAATGCGCAGGGGGAATTGGTGGGTTTTGATATCGATCTGGCAAAAGAGCTGTGTAAGCGTATTAATACCCAATGTACCTTTGTTGAAAACCCGCTGGATGCACTGATCCCCTCCTTAAAAGCCAAGAAAATCGACGCGATTATGTCTTCGCTGTCGATTACCGAAAAGCGCCAGCAGGAAATTGCCTTCACCGACAAGCTGTACGCGGCAGATTCGCGTCTGGTGGTGAAAAAGGGCAGCCCGGTAACGCCGGATCTGACCACGCTGAAAGGTAAGCGCGTGGGTGTGCTGCAGGGGACGACTCAGGAAACCTATGGTAATGAGCACTGGGCGCCGAAAGGTATCGAAATTGTCTCCTATCAGGGGCAGGACAATATCTATTCCGACCTGACCGCCGGCCGTATCGACGCCGCGTTCCAGGATGAGGTCGCGGCCAGTGAAGGGTTCCTGAAACAGCCTATCGGTAAAGATTACCAGTTTGGCGGACCATCGATTAAAGATGAGAAGCTGTTCGGCGTCGGCACCGGTATGGGGCTGCGTAAGGAAGACAACGAACTGCGTGAAGCGCTGAATAAGGCGTTTGCAGAGATGCGTAAGGACGGCACCTACGACAAACTGGCGAAAAAATACTTCGATTTTAACGTATACGGCGAATAATTCTCACGCCTCACCACTGCGCGTGCGTTTCACGCGCAGTGGTGAATGACAGACAGGGTAGGCAGCATGCTGTATGGGTTTTCACAGGTTATTTTGCAGGGTGCGCTCGTCACCCTGGAGCTTGCGCTCAGCTCGGTCGTTATTGCGATCCTGATCGGGCTGGCCGGCGCTGGCGCGAAGCTATCGAGCAATCGTCCTCTGGCGCTGGTGTTTGAAGGCTATACCACACTGATTCGCGGCGTCCCCGACCTGGTGCTGATGCTGCTAATTTTCTACGGCCTGCAGATTGCGCTAAACAGCGTCACCGATGCGCTGGGCATGACGCAGTTTGATATCGATCCGATGATCGCCGGGATTATCACCCTCGGCTTTATCTATGGCGCCTATTTTACGGAAACCTTCCGCGGCGCCTACCTTGCGGTACCAAAGGGGCATATCGAAGCGGCTACCGCCTTCGGCTTTAGCGGCGGGCAGACGTTCCGGCGTATTCTGTTCCCGGCGATGATGCGCTACGCGCTGCCGGGGATCGGCAACAACTGGCAGGTTATCCTCAAGGCAACGGCGCTGGTCTCGCTGCTGGGTCTGGAGGATGTGGTCAAAGCCACCCAGCTGGCCGGGAAAAGCACCTGGCAGCCGTTCTACTTCGCCATCGTCTGCGGCCTGATTTATCTGGTGTTTACCACCCTTTCTAATGGCGTACTGCTGCTGCTCGAACGCCGCTATACCGTTGGCGTGAAGAGGGCTGACCTGTGATTGAAATTATTCAGGAGTACTGGAAATCACTGCTGTGGACCGACGGCTATCGCTTTACCGGCGTGGCAATAACCTTATGGTTGCTGATCGCCTCGGTGGTGATGGGCGGCGTTATGGCGGTGTTTCTGGCGATCGGCCGCGTCTCAAGCAATAAATTTATTCAGTTTCCCATCTGGCTGTTCACTTACATCTTTCGCGGCACGCCGCTGTATGTGCAACTGCTGGTTTTTTACTCCGGCATGTATACCCTGGAAATCGTCAAAGGCACGGAGCTGCTGAACGCTTTTTTCCGCAGCGGGCTAAACTGCACGGTGCTGGCGTTAACCCTGAATACCTGCGCCTATACCACTGAAATTTTCGCTGGGGCGATCCGCTCAGTACCCGCCGGAGAAATTGAAGCGGCGCGGGCCTACGGCTTCTCGTCCGTCAAACTGTACCGCTGCATTATTCTGCCTTCCGCGCTGCGCATTGCGCTACCGGCCTACAGTAACGAAGTGATCCTGATGCTGCACTCCACCGCGCTGGCGTTTACCGCTACGGTGCCGGATCTGCTGAAAATCGCCCGCGATATTAACTCCGCGACCTATCAGCCGTTCACTGCCTTTGGCATCGCCGCGGTGCTCTATTTAATTATCTCGTATGTGCTGATTAGCTTGTTCCGTAAAGCGGAAAAGCGCTGGTTGCAGCATATCAAACCTTCTTCGACGCATTGAGAACGCCATGTCCGACAATAAATTAAACGTTATCGATCTGCACAAACGCTATGGAGAACACGAGGTGCTGAAGGGCGTCTCCCTGCAGGCGAAAGCCGGGGACGTGATCAGTATCATCGGTTCATCGGGTTCCGGGAAAAGCACCTTTTTGCGCTGTATTAACTTCCTCGAAAAACCGAGCGAGGGCACGATCGTCGTCAGTGGCCAGAATATTGGCCTGGTGCGGGATAAAGACGGCCAGCTGAAGGTGGCTGACAAGAACCAACTGCGTCTGCTGCGTACTCGCCTGACCATGGTGTTCCAGCATTTCAATCTGTGGAGCCATATGACGGTGCTGGAGAACGTCATGGAGGCGCCGATTCAGGTGCTGGGCTTAAGCAAACAGGAAGCGCGCGATCGCGCGGTAAAATACCTGGCCAAGGTCGGGATTGACGAACGTCAGCAGGCGAAATACCCGGTGCATCTCTCCGGCGGCCAGCAGCAGCGTGTCTCGATTGCCCGCGCGCTGGCGATGGAGCCGGAAGTGCTGCTGTTTGATGAGCCAACGTCCGCTCTGGATCCGGAACTGGTGGGCGAAGTGTTGCGTATCATGCAGCAGCTGGCGGAAGAGGGAAAAACCATGGTGGTGGTGACCCACGAAATGGGCTTTGCCCGCCACGTCTCTTCGCATGTTATTTTCCTGCATCAGGGCAAAATTGAAGAAGAAGGGCATCCGGACGCGCTGTTTGGCGCGCCGAAAAGCCCGCGCCTGCAGCAGTTTCTGAAAGGGTCGCTGAAATAACCGGCTCACCCGGCGTCTGTAGGCGTCGGGTGAACTTCCCGCTCCAGCCGATAGATCCAGTCATCGTAATCGATGCCGTTCAGATGATAGGCTTTCTCCAGCACCTGGGTGCGCACAAAGCCTTGCTTCTCCAGCAGGCGCGATGAGCCATGATTTTCACTCAGCACCCAGGCATTGATGGCCTGCACCCCCAGCGTGCTGAAACCATAATCGCAGATCGCGCGCAGCGCTTCGCTGGCATAGCCTCTTCCCTGAGCCTGCGGTAGCAGGGCGTAGCCGACGTCAGCCTCGTGCGGATTTTTCGGACTGATGCGTAGCCCAATATCGCCCAGCGCGTCGCCGCGTTTATCACGCAAAACAAACACCCCGGGATCGGCACAGCGGCTGGCAAACACGCTGCGCAGCGCCGTCTCGCTTAACACTTCCCCCATAAAACGCATCACCAGCGGATCCTGGCGCAGGCGCAGAAAAAAGGGCCAGTCATCGGTAACAAAGCGGGTAAGCGAAAGGCGTGGTGTGGTGATGGTTGTCATAAAGCAGTCAATACGCAGAAAGAAAAGCCTACCTTAGCACTTTGCTTCGCCAGGTAACATCGGTGAACCGGCCGGCTGGCGGTGAATTCAGGCGATTAAGGGCGCTGGTTGTCCTGAATATGGCGATGCTGCAGCGCCTGGGTGAGGCCATCCAGGCGTGGAGCATGAGCCAGCAGAATGGAATCAGGGGAGCCAATGCTCCCCCGTTTAGCCATTAGCTCAGCACATCCTTGAGCGCTTCGTCCAGATCGTACCAGCGGAAGGCGAAGCCAGCGGCTTCCAGACGCTTAGGCAGCGCGCGCTGGCCACCGAGCACCAGGACGGCGGATTCACCCATCAGCAGGCGGATAGCGGCGGCAGGAACGCGGAAAATGGCTGGTCGATTGAGCGCATGACCCAGCGCGTGGGCGAACTGTTCGTTATGCACCGGATAGGGAGAAACCATATTGAACGGGCCGCGTAAATCGTTATCCAGCAGCCACAGAATGCCGTTAACCATATCGTCGATATGGATCCAGGCCAGGTACTGTCTGCCGCTGCCGATGGGCCCGCCGAGGCCGAGCTTAAAGGCGGGCGTCATTTTGCCGAGAATACCACCCCGCGGGGCCAGTACCACACCGGTGCGCAGCAGGCAGACGCGGGTCTGTTCGCTTTGCGCTTCGCAGGCAATTTGTTCCCAGCGGGCGCAAAGCTTATGGGTAAACTCATTGTGCGGTGGCTCTTCTTCGGTCACCACCACCTCGCCGAGATCGCCATAGTAGCCGGTGGCGGAACCGCTGATCAGCACGGAGGGAGGCGTGTCGCTGGCGTGGATCAGGCCAACCAGCCGCTGAGTGAGATCCCAGCGGCTATGGCACAAGCGTTGTTTCTGCTCGGCTGTCCAGCGTTTATCAGCAATGGGCTCGCCTGCCAGATTGATGACGGCATCAATATCGTTGAGGTGGTGATGGCCTTCGAAATCGCGCCACAGCGTGACGCGCGGATCGAGGCGGGCGCGGGCGGTATCCGGATGCCGTGTGGATACCGTGACGCTATGCCCCAGCTCCAGCAACCGGGGTATCAGATGTCGGCCAATCAGGCCGGTGCCACCCGTAAGCAGGATCTTCATACCACCTCCCTGACATCGTTATCGCCGCCAGCTCATGGTCATCGACACCGAGTCGGCATAGCGCAGCGCATGAAGTTTATCGATCTCCACTTCAGCATATGTGACCCAGTGATGTTCGCATGCGATATTCAGCACATCCTGAGTTAATTTTTCCAGTAGCGAGAAACGGCCATTCTCAAGATGACTGATGATGCGCTTGGTAATGGTGCGGTAGTTCAGCGCATCATTGATGTCTTCGCTGTCGCGTGCCTTATCGGCGGGATAGTGAATCGCAACATTCACCACCACGTCCTGGCGGTTGGCGATCTCTTCCTCTTTAATTCCAATAAAAGTACGCAGGCGCAGGTTCTTAATACGAATAATGGCGTCTGGTTGAGACATTGCAGGCTTCCTCCGTGTTGTAAGTCCTGCAATCATACAACAAAGCGCGACGGGCGAGCAGGGGGTTAATAAGGCTGAATTTTTAGCATTGCTTCAATCGTCGCCGGCCGCTGCTTAATGCGCTCATACCAGTTATGTACCGCCGGATAGTTCGCCAGATCGATACGCTGTCGGACATGGCTGTTGACCCAGGGCCAGGCGGCAATATCGGCGATGCTGTAATGGTCGCCGCCAAGCCACGGACTGGCTTCAAGGCGGTGATTGAGAACCCTGTACAGTCGCTGGGTTTCCACCTGAAAACGTTCAATGGCGTAGGGCACTGTTTGCGGTGCCGAGTGGGTAAAATGCTGATTTTGCCCCAGCATCGGCCCAAGACCGGCGACCTGCCAGAATAGCCATTGCAGGGTGATATAGCGCGTCCGCAGTTCACCGCTCAGCAGTTTGCCGCTTTTCTCCGCCAGATAGAGCAGGATGGCACCGGATTCGAAGACGCTCAACGGCGCTCCACCATCGGCAGGCATGTGGTCGACAATCGCCGGGATTTTGTTATTCGGCGAAATCGCCAGAAACTGCGGATGAAACTGTTCCCCTTTGCCGATATCGACCCGAATTAGCCGATAGGCCAACTGCGCCTCTTCGAGAAACAGGGTGATTTTGTGGCCGTTTGGGGTGGGTGCATAGTAGAGATCGATCATAATATTTCCCGCCGTCGTGGGTCGCAAACTGTTCGAGTATAGGTGAAGCTGCGCAACCCGGGAGGAAATCCGCGAGCGGTGCGTCGCTCTGGAGGCAGCCACTTGATGCTGACGCGCGAACGAGCAGTGACATCGCCGGCAAGCCAGGCTATGTTGGCTTATTGTCCTGTCTACCCCCTTTGAGGAAGCCATGAGCCAGCCAGTGATTACCCTGTGGTCCGATGCCGATTTTTTCTCACCGTATGTGATGTCTGTCTATGTCGCTCTGCAGGAAAAAAGCCTGCCTTTTAGCCTTAAAACCGTCGATCTGAACCGCGGCGAACATCTGCAGGCTGGCTGGACGGGCTATGCCGCCACCCGTCGCGTACCGCTGCTGGAGGTTGATGATTTCGCGCTGAGCGAGTCCTCGGCGATTACCGAGTATCTGGATGAGCGTTTCGCCCCGCCGGAGTGGGAGCGCATTTACCCGCATGACCTGCAAAAACGCGCCCGCGCCCGGCAGATCCAGGCCTGGCTGCGCAGCGATCTGGTGCCGATTCGTGAAGAGCGATCCACCGCCGTGGTGTTTGGCGGGGTGAAAATGCCGGCCCTCAGCGAGGCAGGCAAGCAATCTGCGGAAAAACTGTTTGCTACCGCCGCCACGCTACTGGCCCACGGCGGGCAAAATTTATTTGGCGAATGGTCTATTGCCGACGCCGACCTGGCGCTGATGCTCAATCGTCTGGTTCTCAATGGCGATGAGGTGCCGGAGGCGCTGGCCGATTACGCGACTTTCCAGTGGCAACGGGCTTCAATCCAGCGTTACGTGGCGCTTTCCGCCAAACGCGCAGGCTGATCGCCCGCTGCGCTTCCGCTATCATAGTGGCATCGTAACCAGTGGAGATGGAATCTATGAAACTGATGTTTGCCTCCGATATTCATGGTTCGCTGCCCGCTACGGAACGCGTGCTTGAACGGTTCGCGCAAAGCGGCGCCAGGTGGCTTATTATTCTCGGCGATGTGCTCAATCACGGGCCACGCAATGCGCTGCCGGAAGGGTATGCGCCGGCGGAGGTGGCCGAGCGGCTTAACAGCGTGGCGGAGCGCATTATTGCCGTTCGCGGCAATTGCGACAGCGAAGTGGATCAGATGCTACTTCGTTTTCCAATGACCACGCCCTGGCAACAGGTGCTCAGCGAACGCTACCGCCTGTTTCTGACCCATGGCCATCTGTATAGCCCGGAAAATTTGCCGCCGCTGGACGCTGGTGATGTTCTGGCTTATGGCCATACTCATATTCCGGTCGCGGAAAAACGCGGTGCGATCTACCTGTTTAATCCTGGCTCAGTGAGTATCCCGAAAGGGGGATATTCCGCCAGCTATGGGTTGCTGGATGAGGGGCGTCTGCAGGTTTTAGCACTCAATGATAATCAGGTTATTGCAGAGGTCGCAATTTACCCGTAATTTAGCCCTCAATCATAAAGACGCGCCGCGAGAGCGCTTTCAAAGTAAGGTTTCCTGATGGCGGAACAGAATCATTTGGCAAGCACAGAATGGGTCGATATTGTTAATGAAAACAATGAGGTGATAGCACAATCTAGCCGCGAGCAGATGCGCGCGCAGTGCCTGCGTCACCGGGCGACCTATATCGTCGTTCACGACGGAATGGGAAAAATTCTGGTGCAGCGACGCACCGAGACAAAAGACTTTCATCCGGGCATGCTGGATGCGACCGCCGGCGGCGTCGTTCAGGCTGATGAGCAACTGCTGGAGTCTGCCCGTCGCGAGGCCGAAGAAGAGTTAGGCATCGCGGGAGTACCGTTTGCCGATCACGGTCAGTTTTATTACGAAGATAAGTTCTGTCGCGTCTGGGGAAGCCTGTTCAGCTGCGTCTCGCATGGGCCATTTGCGCTGCAGGAAGAAGAGGTAAGCGAGGTGTGTTGGTTAACGCCGGAAGAGATCACTGCCCGCTGCGATGAGTTCACGCCGGACTCGCTGAAAGCGCTGGCGCTGTGGATGACCCGTAACGCGGGTAATGAGTATGACGACGCGGAAGAGGGCGAGTAATTTCGCTATCGCGCAGCAGCAATAGCTGCTCGCCTCGTGATGAAAAAAGGCAGCCATCTGGCTGCCTTTTGCTTTTATCTCAGCGGGGAATTAATTCTGCTGCTGAGCTGACTGGATCGCGGTCAGAGCGATGGTATAGACGATATCGTCAACCAGCGCGCCACGAGACAGGTCGTTGACCGGCTTGCGCATACCCTGCAGCATCGGCCCGATGGAGATCAGGTCGGCAGAGCGCTGTACCGCTTTGTACGTGGTGTTACCGGTGTTCAGATCCGGGAAGATGAACACGGTCGCGCGGCCAGCAACCGGCGAATTCGGCGCTTTGGATTTCGCCACGTCAGCCATGACGGCGGCGTCGTACTGCAGCGGGCCATCGATCATCAGGTCAGGACGTTTTTCCTGCGCCAGACGGGTCGCTTCGCGGACTTTCTCAACATCACTACCCGCGCCGGAGGTACCGGTGGAGTAGGAGAGCATCGCTACGCGCGGTTCGATCCCGAAGGCAATCGCGGAGTCAGCGGACTGAATGGCGATTTCCGCCAGCTGTTCTGCGGTCGGATCCGGGTTGATCGCGCAGTCGCCGTAGACATAAACCTGTTCCGGCAGCAGCATGAAGAATACGGAAGAGACCAGCGAGCTGCCCGGTGCGGTTTTGATCAGCTGCAGCGGCGGACGAATGGTGTTGGCGGTGGTGTGAACCGCGCCGGACACCAGACCGTCGACTTCGTCTTGTTCCAGCATCAGGGTGCCGAGAACCACGTTGTCTTCCAGCTGCTCGCGAGCGACGGCTTCGGTCATGCCCTTGCTCTTACGCAGTTCGACCAGGCGAGCCACGTAGCTTTCGCGAACCACTTCCGGGTCGACGATTTCGATACCCGCACCCAGCTCAACGCCCTGCGCTGCGGCAACGCGGTTGATCTCATCCGGGTTACCCAGCAGCACACAGGTGGCGATGCCGCGTTCCGCACAGATAGCGGCGGCTTTCACCGTACGCGGTTCGTCGCCTTCCGGCAGGACAACCCGTTTGCCGGCTTTGCGCGCCAGCTCGGTCAGCTGGTAGCGGAAGGCTGGCGGGGAGAGACGACGGCTGCGCTCGGAGGTCGCGGTCAGCGATTCGATCCAGTCGGCGTTGATGTAGTTGGCCACGTATTCCTGAACTTTCTCGATGCGCTCGTGATCGTCAACCGGTACTTCGAGGTTGAAGCTCTGCAGGCTCAGGGAGGTCTGCCAGGTATTGGTATTGACCATAAACACCGGCAGGCCGGTGGCGAAGGCACGTTCGCACAGCTTGCTGATGCGCGCGTCCATTTCATAGCCGCCGGTCAGCAGGATGGCGCCGATTTCCACGCCGTTCATCGCGGCCAGGCAGGCCGCGACCAGCACGTCAGGACGGTCTGCCGAGGTGACCAGCAGCGAGCCTGCGCGGAAGTGCTCCAGCATGTGCGGGATGCTGCGCGCACAGAAGGTCACGGATTTCACGCGACGGGTGTTGATGTCGCCTTCGTTGATGATGGTGGCATTCAGGTGATGCGCCATGTCGATCGCGCGGGTGGCGATCAGATCGAAGCTCCACGGCACCGCGCCCAGCACCGGCAGGGAGCTGCCTTTCTGCAGCTGAGCCGGATCGATCTTCACGACTTTCGCTTTCGACGAGTCGTCGAAGATTTCGGACAGGTCAGGACGGGTACGGCCCTGCTCGTCGACCGGTGCATTCAGTTTGTTGACGATAACGCCGGTAATGCTGGTGTTTTTCGCGCCGCCAAAGCTGTTGCGGGTCAGTTCAATACGCTCGTTCAGCTGTTCTGGCGTATCGGTGCCCTGCGACATCACGAAGACGATCTCCGCGTTCAGCGTTTTGGCGATTTCAAAGTTCAGCGCCTGGGCGAACTGATGCTTACGGGTCGGCACCAGACCTTCCACCAGTACCACTTCCGCGTCCTGGGTGTTCGCGTGATAGTTGGCGATGATCTCTTCCATCAGCACATCTTTCTGATTGCTGGAGAGCAGAGATTCAACGTGGCTCATCTTCAGCGGTTCAGCGGCGGTGGTGGTGGAGGAGCTGGCACGAACGATGGTGGTGGTCTGGTCTGGCGCATCGCCACCGGAACGCGGCTGAGCGATAGGTTTAAAGACGCTCAGACGAACGCCTTTGCGTTCCATAGCACGGATCACACCGAGGCTGACGCTGGTCAGGCCTACGCTGGTACCGGTAGGAATTAACATGATAGTACGGGACACGGTATATCCTCTTTCGTTTCCGCCAGTATCAGGCGGGATACAAAACAGCACCACCAGCTACCCGTCATACTTCAAGTTGCATGCGCGTTGGCTCTACTTGCTCACCCCGGTCGCGTACGCTGTGTACGTGACCGGGGATTTGCTGCGTCGCCGCCTTCCTGCAGCTCGAATTATTGAAGGTTATGGCTGGCGGTGTGGAATTAAGCGGTCAGACGGCTGGCGTCTTGCGCGATAACCAGTTCTTCGTTGGTCGGGATAACCACGGCAGGACGGGTGCCTTCTTTGTTGATGAAGCCAGACTTGCCGAAACGGGCAGCCAGGTTACGTTCGTGGTCAACTTCGAAGCCCAGTACGCCCAGTTTGCCCAGCGACAGTTCACGCACCATCGCGGCGTTTTCACCGATACCGCCGGTGAAGATAACGGCGTCGAGACGACCGTCCATCAGCGCGGTGTAGGAGCCGATGTATTTCGCCAGGCGGTGGCAGTAGACGTCCATCGCGCGTTTAGCGTCGGCTTTTTCCTGGTAGTTGTCTTCCACGTAGCGGCAGTCGCTGGTGACTTCGGTCAGACCCAGCAGGCCGGACTCTTTGGTCAGCATTTTGTTGATCGCGTCAACGCTCATGCCCAGGGTGTCGTGCAGATGGAAGATGATTGCCGGGTCGATGTCGCCGGAGCGGGTACCCATCACCAGACCTTCCAGCGGCGTCAGGCCCATGGAGGTATCAACGCATTTACCGTTACGGATAGCGGAAACAGAACCACCGTTGCCGAGGTGGCAGGTGATGATGTTCAGTTCTTCCACTGGCTTGTTCAGGATCTTAGCGGCTTCCTGAGTGACATAGAAATGGCTGGTGCCGTGCGCGCCGTAACGACGAACGCCGTGATCTTTATACAGGCTGTACGGCAGGGCGTAGAGGTAGGATTCTTCCGGCATGGTCTGGTGGAATGCCGTATCGAATACTGCCACGTTTTTGTCTTTCAGGTGCGGGAAGGATTTCAGCGCTTCAGCGATGCCGATCAGGTGTGCCGGGTTATGCAGCGGTGCGAAGGACGCAGCGTCTTTAATACCCTGAATCACAGACTCGTCGATCACCACGGAGCTGGTGTATTTTTCACCGCCGTGTACGATACGGTGGCCGATTGCGGTCAGCTGAGCAGACAGTTCTGGTTTTTGTGCCAGAATAGTGTTAACGATAAAGTTCAGTGCTTCACTGTGCGCGGCACCGGCGCCTAATTCAGCTTCTTGTTTGCCGCCGTCAATTTTCCATTTGATACGGGCTTCCGGCAGGTGGAAGCATTCCGCTAAACCGGACAGATATTCGTCGCCGTTAACGGCATCAAGGATAGCAAATTTCAGAGAGGAGCTACCGCAGTTCAGAACCAGTACTAACTTACTCGACATGGAAGTACCTTTTTATGATACGTGGCTAAAAAAACGTCAGTGTGTCATTAGCGTAGCGCAGGATGACCTCGACATTTATGATTAACATCATGCCTTGTTCTGTTTTCGGGCACGATGAGAGAAGTACATTTGATTTTATGCCATTTTGCATAATTTTCAGCCAATGGCAGAATATGCGATAATTTGACTAGCCTGGCAAAAGAGTCTATCCGCCCTTTCAGGCGGGCACAGGATACCTGATTGCGGCATCCTTTGCCAAAATCTTTTGAACGTTGTCATGCATAGTTGGTGTTTTGCACGAATTTTTTAAGTTTTATATGTAAAGTTGAGGTAAAGCCATGTCGACCCCTGAGAAACGCCCCGTTAGCTTCTTTCGCTTGTTCAACCGCGGGCAGCATTACGCAAAGACCTGGCCTCTCGACAAGCGCCTCGCGCCGGTGTTTATCGAAAACCGCATTATTCGTGCCACCCGCTATGCGACCCGCATCATGCCGCCGATCGCCATTTTTACGCTGTGCTGGCAGATAGCTCTGGGGGGCCAACTGGGTCCTGCGGTCGCCACCGCGCTATTTGCGCTGAGCCTGCCGATGCAGGGACTATGGTGGTTGGGTAAGCGTTCGGTCACGCCGTTGCCACCCTCCATTCTTAACTGGTTCTACGAAGTGCGCGGCAAACTGCAGGAGGCGGGACAGGCGCTGGCGCCGGTCGAAGGCAAGCCCGATTATCAGGCGCTGGCTGACACGCTTAAGCGCGCCTTCAAACAACTGGATAAAACTTTCCTTGATGATTTGTAATTCACTACGGAAAACGCATATAAAAGAAGGCGCATGATTTATGCGCCTTCTTTATTTCACGCCCTACCGTGCTACAGGAGTCACAACATGGAAATGACCAATGCGCAGCGTCTGATTTTATCCAATCAGTACAAAATGATGACGATGCTCGACCCGGACAATGCGGAACGCTACCGTCGTCTGCAAACCATCATTGAGCGTGGGTATGGGTTGCAGATGCGCGAACTGGACCGCGAGTTTGGCCAACTGACGGAAGAAACCTGCCGTACCGTTATCGATATCATGGAGATGTACCACGCGCTACACGTCTCCTGGACCAACCTGAAAGACGCGGCGGGTATCGATGAGCGTCGCGTCACTTTCCTCGGATTTGATGCCGCCACCGAAGCGCGTTTTCTCGGCTATGTACGCTTTATGGTCAATATTGAAGGCCGTTACAGCCATTTTGACGCCGGCACTCATGGCTTTAACTCGCAGACCCCGATGTGGGAGAAATATCAGCGGATGCTGAGCGTCTGGCACGCCTGCCCGCGCCAGTATCACCTGAGCAGTAATGAAATTAACCAAATTATCAATGCCTGAGGGAGGTGCCCGTGCAGTGTAAAGGTTTCCTGTTCGATTTAGACGGGACGCTGGTGGATTCCTTGCCGGTGGTGGAGCGTTCATGGTGTAAGTGGGGCGATCGTTTCGCCATTGACCATGATGAAATTCTCAGTTTTATTCACGGCAAGCAGGCCATTACCTCTATTCGCCATTTCATGCCGGGTCGCAGCGAGGAGGATATCCAGGCCGAATTCCGCTTCCTCGAGCAGATTGAAGCCACTGATATCGAGGGCATTGTCGCTCTGCCGGGGGCGTTAACCCTGCTGAATACCCTCAATGAGACCGGGATCCCATGGGCGATTGTCACTTCCGGGTCGGTGCCGGTTGCCCACGCGCGTCATCGCGCGGCAGGCCTGCCAATGCCGGAGGTCTTCATCACCGCTGAGCAGGTAAAACACGGAAAACCGGCGCCGGATGCCTATCTGCTGGGCGCCGAGCGGCTGGGGCTGCCGGCTGACCAGTGCGCGGTGGTAGAAGATGCGCCGGCGGGGCTGCTCTCCGGCCTGGCGGCGGGGTGTCGCACCATCGCGGTCAACGTGCCTGCCGATGCCCCTCGACTGGATGACGCCGACCTCGTGCTAAGCAGCCTGGACGATCTGGTGATCGAACGCCAGGCGGACGGCTATGTTAATGTGCGTCTTAAAGCGTAAACGTATGATTTCGCCCCGCGTTGCCGGGGCTTTTTTATGCCACTATGTCGACTCCCACTTGTGACAAGGAAACGTTGTGAACGGTGAATTGATTTGGGTTTTATCCCTTCTGGCTATCGCGGTTGTGCTGTTTGCTACCGGCAAGGTGCGCATGGATGCTATCGCCCTGATGGTCATTGTCGCCTTCGTCCTCAGCGGCACGCTGACGCTGAATGAAGCGTTTTCCGGGTTCAGCGATCCTAACGTGATCCTGATTGCCGCCCTGTTTATTATCGGTGATGGCCTGGTTCGTACCGGGGTGGCCACCAAGATGGGGGCGTGGCTGGTGAGTGTGGCGGGCAACAGCGAAACCAAGATGCTGGTTTACCTGATGCTCACCGTCGCCGGGCTGGGTGCGTTTATGAGTTCAACCGGGGTGGTCGCCATTTTCATTCCGGTGGTGCTCAGCGTGTCGGCGCGGATGAATACCTCTCCCTCGCGGCTGATGATGCCGCTCAGCTTTGCCGGGCTTATCAGCGGGATGATGACCCTGGTCGCAACGCCCCCCAATCTGGTGGTCAACAGTGAACTGCTGCGCGAAGGGCTGCACGGCTTCAGCTTTTTCAGCGTCACGCCGATTGGCCTGGTGGTGCTGATCCTTGGCATCGTCTATATGCTGGCGGTGCGCTTTATGCTGAAGACAGAGAATGGCGAATCCGCGCGTGATGGCCGTAAAAGAAGCACCTTCCGCGATCTGATCCGCGAATATCACCTCACTGGCCGCGCCCGCCGGCTGGCGATCCGTCCTGGTTCGCCGATGATCGGCCAGCGTCTTGATGATTTAAAACTGCGTGAGCGGTACTGTGCCAACGTCATCGGCGTCGAACGCTGGCGGCGGTTCCGTCGGGTGATTGTTAACGTCAACGGGGTATCGGAATTCCGCGCCCGTGACGTCCTGCTGATCGATATGTCCGCCTCCGATATCGACTTACGCCAGTTCTGTGGTGAGCAGATGCTCGAGCCGATGGTGCTGCGCGGCGAGTATTTTGCCGATCAGGCGCTGGATGTGGGCATGGCGGAGGTGTCGCTGATCCCGGATTCGGAGATGATTGGGAAAACGGTGCGTGAGATAGCGTTCCGCACCCGGTTTGGTCTCAATATCGTCGGCATGAAGCGCGATGGCGAGGCGATGGATGGTTCCGTGGTCGATGAGCCGCTGCAGCTCGGCGATATCCTGCTGGTGGTCGGTAACTGGCGGCAAATTGCCCTGCTGGCGAAGCGTGGGCGGGATTTCGTGGTGCTCAATATGCCGGTTGAAGTGGATGACGCTTCGCCGGCGCACAGCCAGGCTCCGCACGCGATTTTCTGTCTGGTGCTGATGGTAGCCCTGATGCTCACCGATGAAATTCCCAATCCGATTGCCGCGATCATCGCCTGCCTGCTGATGGGGAAATTCCGCTGCATCAACGCCGAAAGCGCCTATAAGGCGATCCACTGGCCGAGCATTATTTTGATTGTCGGGATGATGCCGTTTGCCCTGGCGCTGCAGAAAACCGGTGGGGTAGATCTGGTGGTCAAGGGACTGATGGACGTCGCCGGAAGCGAGGGGCCTTATCTGATGCTCGGCTGCCTGTTTGTAATGTGCGCGGCGATAGGCCTGTTCATCTCTAATACCGCGACCGCGGTCCTGATGGCGCCCATAGCCCTGGCAGCGGCGAAGTCGATGGGGGTGTCGCCCTATCCTTTTGCCATGGTGGTGGCGATGGCGGCTTCGGCGGCGTTTATGACTCCGGTTTCCTCGCCGGTCAACACCCTGGTGCTTGGCCCGGGTAAGTATTCCTTCAGCGACTTTGTGAAGATTGGCGTGCCCTTCACCGTACTGGTGATGGTGGTCTGCGTACTGCTGATCCCGGTGCTGTTTCCGTTTTAAGGGTGTCAGGCCGGGTAGGGCGCAACCGCTGCCCGGCCTGAAAAATTACAGTGGCGAATCCTGACTTATTTCATCCAGCGACAGCTGGAAGCTCGGGACAAACACCTGCATAAAGTAATCCATCTCTGCGCTTCGCCGCGACGCCAGCGTCTTTTCCAGACGGCCTTTGGCCAGCAGAAATTCGTTGTTACCCGCAGACAGCTCTTCGAGGCACTTCAGGTAAGCGCAGAGGGCGTCAGCCTGTTTAACGATCGACTGCTCTTCCTCACTGTAGTGATGCTCATCAATCAGCGGCTCGAAAATATCGCGCAGCTCGTCAGGGACCATATCCACCAGCTTTTGCTGAGCAATTTTCTCAATCGCCTTATATTCCTGGGCAATCTGGGAATTGAAATATTTCACCGGGGTAGGGAGGTCGCCAGTTAATACTTCGGAGGCGTCATGGTACATCGCCAGCAGGGCAATACGTTCGGCGTTGACCTGGCCGCCAAATTTGCGGTTTTTAATTGCCGCCAGCGCATGGGCGACCATCGCCACCTGCAGACTGTGTTCGGAGACATTTTCGGTGCGCACGTTGCGCATCAGTGGCCAGCGGTTGATCAGTTTCAGGCGGGAGAGGTGGGCAAAGAAATGACTCTGACTCATAGGAACCCTTAATCAGTGACAACATCGGGTTCCATTGTGCGCAGGGATCGCCGCCGGATGCAAATGCCGGCGGCGGAGCGATTAAAGCTGGTGGTAGCCGGAGAGGAAGCGGCCAAAGCGGGAGATCGCCATCTCCAGGTCGTCTTCACGAGGCAGCGTCACAATGCGCACATGATCCGGCCACGGCCAGTTGAACGCGGTGCCCTGTACCAGCAGTACTTTCTCCTGTAGCAGGAAGTCGAGCACCATTTTCTGGTCGTCGTGAATATTGAAGCGTTTGGCGTCAATTTTCGGGAACATGTACAGCGCGCCTTTTGGCTTCATGCAGGAGACGCCCGGAATATCGTTGATCAGCTCCCAGGCGCGGTTGCGTTGTTCATACAGGCGCCCGCCGGGGATGATGAATTCGCTGATACTCTGGTAGCCGCCCAGCGCCGTCTGGATAGCATGTTGTGCCGGCACGTTGGCGCACAGACGCATCGACGCCAGCATCTCCAGGCCTTCGATATAGCCCTTAGCGTGTTTTTTCGGGCCATTCAGCACCATCCACCCCTGACGGAAGCCGGCAACACGGTAGGTTTTCGACAGTCCGTTAAAGGTCACGGTCAGCAGATCCGGTGCCAGAGCAGCAATCGAGTGATGCTGGGCTTCGTCGTAGAGGATCTTATCGTAGATCTCATCGGCGAAAATAATCAGGTTATGCTGCCGGGCGATCTCGACGATCTCTTGCAGCAGTTCTTTGGAATAGACCGCGCCGGTGGGGTTGTTGGGGTTAATGATCACGATCCCGCGGGTGCGCGGCGTGATTTTTGCGCGGATATCGTCAAGATCCGGGAACCAGTCAGCGGATTCGTCACACAGATAGTGGACCGCTTTGCCACTGGAAAGCGACACCGCCGCCGTCCACAGCGGGTAGTCCGGCGCGGGAACCAGCATCTCATCGCCGCTGTTTAACAGCGCCTGCATCGCCTGCACAATCAGTTCGGACACGCCGTTGCCGATGTAAATATCTTCTACCGTGACATCACGCATTCCCCGGGCCTGGTAATGCTGCATGATGGCTTTGCGCGCCGAGTACAACCCTTTCGAATCGCAGTAACCCTGGGCAGTAGGCAGATTGCGGATGACGTCGACGAGGATCTCGTCAGGGGCCTCGAAGCCGAATGGCGCCGGGTTGCCGATGTTCAGTTTCAGAACTTTATTGCCTTCTTCCTCAAGACGTTTCGCTTCTTTCAGAACCGGGCCACGGATGTCGTAACAGACGTTCTCTAACTTGCTGGATTTTTCGATGGGGGACATGAATCTTGACCTTTTAGCTGTTATCGCCACTCCCTGCCGTGGAAGTCAGCACGGAACAATGTACTCCGCATCCCCGCTGTTTTGAAGGCTTTGCAGGAGAAGATTTTGCTAACACAGGATTTTAAGCGTAATTGATTTATCTGCCGCTTACGGTTTTAGATTGTATGTTCTACCTGTTTATGGTGGTTTTTTGGTCGTATATGTAGACGATATGCCGTTTTTGCCATCATTTATCTGGTTTGTTTGTGAGGGAGAGGGGCGAACGAAGAATGTTGGTGGGCTAAAAAACGCTATCCTTAATGCAATATCGGCTCATTTGTAATTTGGATGTTAAATAATATCAATAAAAAACAGCGTACGAGTGCATTATTATTATTTTTGACAGGTAATAATCTGAGGTTTGTTAATTTATATAAAATGTTGAAAAAAATTTAAAATTATCTGAGTTAATCCTTATTTAGGCTTATAAAAAGGACGGGAATCGGTTAGAATATCGCCGTTAATATCAGTGGTATCCGGTAAGCACTCCGGTTGGATTGATACTTAATATATTGTTATTGCAGAATTTTGTTGTTCATCCTTCCCTGCGTAAACGTGCGGTGGAAGAGAGGCTTTCTCACCACCACTGGCCAGTCTTTCGGCGCGACGTATGACGCCTGACTGACCGTGGTAATAAATAACAATGAGAAATACGAACAATATATTACTCCGTGGTTCTGCGCATTTGCCCAGACGAGTACTTTAGCATGTAATAACGTTCGTCCAGTTGTTTATCCGCCATCTGACGGTGAGCACGAGGCTCAGGGAATAGCCGGAAACCTGGCGTAAAGCATCAACAAGGCAGGTCAGCGTTAGCCACCTGTAAGTGAAGAAATATGATTAATACAACACGTCCGATACTCAACCTTGATCTCGATCTGCTGCGCACCTTTGTGGCAGTCGCTGATTTGAACACCTTCGCCGCCGCCGCCGCCGCAGTGTGTCGTACCCAGTCCGCGGTCAGCCAGCAAATGCAACGCCTCGAGCAACTGGTTGGCAAAGAGCTTTTCGCCCGTCACGGCCGCAATAAACTGCTCACTGAGCAGGGGATCCAGCTGCTGGGGTATGCTCGCAAAATCCTGCGCTTTAACGATGAGGCCTGCATGTCGTTAATGTATGGCAGCCTGCAGGGGGGACTGACCATCGGTGCCTCGGAAGAAACGGCTGATACCATCCTGCCGTTTTTGTTAAACCGCATCGGCTGCTTCTATCCCAGAATGACGCTGGAGATCAAAGTCCATCCTCATGCCGCAATTATGACGATGCTGGCCGAGGGGCTGATTGATCTGGCGTTGACCACCCATCAGCCTCCCGGCTTTACCTCTTTCACCCTGAGAACGTCACCGACCCTCTGGTACTGTGCGGCGGAATATGTGCTGGCGAAGGGGGAGTCTATTCCCCTGATCCTGCTCGAAGAGCCAGGTCCATTCCGCCAGGATATTATTGCCGCGCTGGAGGCTGCCCGCGTCTCGTGGCATCTGGCCCATGGCGCTTCGTCTCTCTCCGGGGTGAAAGCGGCGGTCAAAGCTGGGCTGGGCGTCACCGCGCGACCCGTCGAAATGATGAGCCCCGATTTGCGCGTGGCTGGCATCAGCGATGGATTGCCGAGCCTGCCGGATACCCGGTATGTGGTGAGTTGCAATCCACAGACAGCGAGCGAGCTGCCGCAGGTGATTTTTCAGTCGCTGAGTCAGGAGAGCGACCCCTGGCGAACGGGGCCGGCACTTACCCCGGAAGAGGGAGATAACACCTTCATTTTGTGAGGGCAATTTTGCTAACAAAGATCACAAAAACTGGTAACAGAATGTAAGTGGGCAAAAAGAGCCTCCGGGGAGGGTTTCCCGCCTGGTGGCTCTTTTTTTTGCACTATTATTGATGTTTTGAATGTTTTTTTTATTTCTTTCCTGAAAAATCAGCGTATTGGCGTGACCGAGCGCTCACCTTGTCGACTTTTCCCTGCACTTTCAACACTTCCTGCTAATGTTAAAAAACCGGACGGATTGTTGCCGATTTCCTGGGGTAATTAACAAAACCGTGTCACAGATCAAGAAAATACCCCTCTTTGGGGGGAGGAATCGAGGCTAAATCCTGTCAAAATAGAAGGGATTTTTGATTTACGACGGAAACGGACACGATTCAACAACACTAAAACCGAACAGTATGCAAGGTTATTTCGCATAAAAGGGCATTTAATGTTAATGAAAAGATTCCAATGTAAATTAATGTTATGAAAACTTTTGTTAAAGTTGACAAAAGGTTAAAGAAAGGGGTAAAAAGCCACGGCATCTGGGCTTCTCACATCAACCAGGGACGCTTTTTTGCACGGTTTTTTTTACTCCTCCCGTGAAACGCTGTGGCGTTCATCTGCCAGTAAGAGCAGAGGGTTTTGGCGCTACACTTTTTTGGTTAAGCAATGCGTATGTCAACATCCACTGAAGTCATCGCTCATCATTGGGCATTCGCTATATTTCTCATCATCGCTATCGGCCTGTGCTGCCTCATGCTCGTCGGCGGCTGGTACCTTGGCGGTCGCGCGCGCGCGCGTAGCAAAAACACGCCGTTTGAATCGGGGATCGACTCCGTTGGTTCGGCCCGCTTACGTCTTTCTGCGAAGTTTTATCTGGTTGCCATGTTCTTCGTTATCTTCGACGTGGAAGCCCTGTATCTCTACGCATGGTCGACTTCTATCCGCGAGAGCGGCTGGGTCGGCTTTGTGGAAGCCGCAATTTTCATTTTAGTGCTACTGGCTGGTCTGGTTTATCTCGTTCGCATCGGCGCACTGGACTGGACGCCTGCGCGTTCCCGTCGCACGCTGGTTAATCCGGAAACAGACAGTCCCACTAACCGTCATATGCAGTAAAAGCGAGGCAATAAGATGGATTATACGCTCACCCGCATAGATCCTAACGGTGAGAACGACCGTTACCCCCTGCAGAAACAGGAGATCGTCACCGACCCCCTGGAGCAGGAAGTCAACAAAAGCGTGTATATGGGGAAACTCGAGCACGCGCTGCATGACATGGTGAACTGGGGCCGTAAGAACTCAATTTGGCCGTATAACTTCGGCCTTTCTTGCTGTTATGTGGAAATGGTGACGTCATTCACTGCGGTGCATGACGTTGCGCGTTTTGGGGCAGAAGTTCTGCGCGCCTCTCCGCGTCAGGCGGACCTGATGGTGGTCGCTGGAACCTGCTTTACCAAAATGGCGCCGGTTATTCAGCGTCTGTACGATCAGATGCTGGAGCCGAAGTGGGTGATCTCCATGGGCGCCTGCGCTAACTCCGGCGGCATGTACGACATCTATTCTGTCGTCCAGGGCGTGGATAAATTCATTCCGGTCGACGTGTACATCCCGGGCTGCCCGCCGCGTCCGGAGGCCTATATGCAGGCGCTGATGCTGCTGCAGGAGTCCATTGGTAAAGAACGTCGTCCGCTCTCATGGGTGGTTGGCGATCAGGGCGTTTATCGCGCCAATATGCAGTCGGAACGCGAGCGTAAACGCGGCGAACGTATTGCAGTGACCAATCTGCGGACGCCGGACGAGATTTAATTTGCGCCTGCGGGCGGGAATACCACTTCGCAAATCAATCTACAACAACGCGAAGTCTCGCCCGGCAGTCACCACGGACCTTTTGCAATGGTGAACAATATGACCGATTTAACCGCGCATGACGCCGCACCAGCCTGGCAAACCCGCGATCACCTCGATGACCCGGTGATCGGCGAACTGCGCAACCGCTTTGGGCCGGATGCCTTTACCGTTCAGCCAACCCGCACCGGCGTACCAGTGGTGTGGGTGAAGCGTGAGCAACTGCTTGAGGTGGGTGATTTCCTGAAGAAATTGCCGAAGCCTTACGTGATGCTGTTTGACCTGCACGGCATGGACGAACGTCTGCGCACGCACCGCGATGGCCTGCCCGCCGCGGATTTTTCCGTTTTCTATCATCTGATTTCTATCGACCGCAACCGCGACATCATGCTCAAGGTGGCGCTGTCTGAAAACGATCTGCATCTGCCGACTTTCACCAAACTGTTCCCCAACGCCAACTGGTATGAGCGTGAAACCTGGGAAATGTTTGGCATGACCTTCGATGGCCACCCGAATCTGCGCCGCATCATGATGCCGCCGACCTGGGAAGGCCATCCGCTGCGTAAAGACTATCCGGCGCGCGCTACCGAATTCGATCCGTTTGAGCTGACCAAAGCCAAGCAGGATCTGGAGATGGAAGCGTTGACCTTCAAACCGGAAGAGTGGGGCATGAAGCGCAGCACCGACAACGAGGACTTCATGTTCCTCAACCTCGGTCCGAACCACCCGTCTGCCCACGGTGCATTCCGTATTATTCTGCAGCTGGATGGCGAAGAGATCGTCGACTGCGTGCCGGACATCGGTTACCACCATCGTGGCGCCGAGAAGATGGGCGAACGCCAGTCCTGGCACAGCTATATCCCGTACACTGACCGCATCGAATATCTCGGCGGTTGCGTCAACGAGATGCCGTACGTGCTGGCGGTGGAAAAACTGGCCGGGATCACCGTGCCGGATCGCGTCAACGTGATCCGCGTGATGTTGTCTGAACTGTTCCGCATCAACAGCCACCTGCTGTATATCTCGACCTTTATTCAGGACGTCGGCGCGATGACGCCGGTCTTCTTCGCCTTTACCGACCGGCAGAAAATCTACGATCTGGTGGAGGCGATCACCGGTTTCCGTATGCACCCGGCGTGGTTCCGCATCGGCGGCGTTGCCCACGATCTTCCGCGCGGCTGGGATCGCCTGCTGCGGGAATTCCTCGAGTGGATGCCGAAGCGTCTGGATTCTTACGAGAAAGCCGCGCTGCGCAACACCATTCTGATTGGCCGTTCCAAAGGCGTTGCCGCTTACACCGCCAAAGAGGCGCTGGAGTGGGGCACCACCGGCGCAGGCCTGCGCGCCACCGGTATCGGCTTCGACGTGCGTAAATGGCGTCCTTATTCTGGTTACGAAAACTTCGACTTCGAAGTCCCGACCGGCGGTGGCGTTTCTGACTGCTACACCCGTGTGATGCTGAAAGTCGAAGAGCTGCGCCAGAGCCTGCGCATTCTTCAGCAGTGCCTCGATAATATGCCGGAAGGCCCGTTCAAAGCGGATCATCCGCTGACAACGCCGCCGCCGAAAGAGCGCACGCTGCAGCATATCGAAACCCTGATCACCCACTTCCTGCAGGTATCGTGGGGCCCGGTGATGCCGGCCAACGAATCCTTCCAGATGATTGAGGCGACCAAAGGGATTAACAGTTACTACCTGACCAGCGACGGCAGCACCATGAGCTACCGTACCCGCGTGCGTACGCCGAGCTTTGCGCATCTGCAGCAGATCCCGTCGGCGATCCGCGGCAGCCTGGTATCCGACCTGATCGTTTATCTGGGTAGTATCGATTTTGTTATGTCAGACGTGGACCGCTAATTATGCACGAGAATCAACAACCACAAACCGAGGCTTTTGAGCTGAGTGCGGCTGAGCGTGAGGCTATTGAGCACGAGAAGCACCACTACGAAGACCCGCGTGCGGCGTCCATCGAAGCGCTGAAAATTGTCCAAAAACAGCGCGGCTGGGTGCCGGATGGCGCGATCTATGCGATCGCCGATGTGCTGGGGATCCCGGCCAGCGACGTCGAAGGCGTGGCAACATTTTACAGTCAGATTTTCCGCCAGCCGGTTGGCCGTCACGTGATCCGCTACTGCGACAGCGTGGTGTGCCACATTACCGGCTATCAGGGTATTCAGGCTGCGATTGAGAAGAAGCTCAATATCAAGCCAGGGCAGACCACCTTCGATGGCCGCTTCACGCTGCTACCGACCTGCTGCCTGGGCAACTGCGACAAGGGACCGACCATGATGATTGATGAGGACACTCACAGTCATCTGACGCCGGAGGCAATTCCTGACCTGCTGGAGCAGTACAAATGAAAACCGTAATTCGTACTGCGGAAACGCATCCGCTCACCTGGCGTCTGCGCGACGACAAGCAGCCGGTATGGCTGGACGAGTATCGCAGCAAAAACGGTTACGAGGGGGCACGTAAAGCCCTGACCGGGATGGCGCCGGATGAAATCGTTAATGCGGTAAAAGACGCTGGCCTGAAAGGGCGCGGCGGCGCGGGCTTCTCCACGGGTCTGAAGTGGAGCCTGATGCCGAAAGACGAATCCATGAACATCCGTTACCTGCTGTGTAACGCCGACGAAATGGAGCCGGGCACCTATAAAGACCGTCTGCTGATGGAGCAACTGCCGCACCTGCTGGTGGAAGGCATGCTGATCTCCGCGTTTGCGCTGAAAGCGTACCGCGGCTACATCTTCCTGCGCGGCGAATATATCGAAGCGGCACAGCATCTGCGTCGCGCGATTGCCGAAGCCACCGAAGCGGGCCTGTTGGGGAAAAACATCCTTGGCACCGGGTTTGACTTCGAACTGTTCGTGCACACCGGGGCAGGGCGCTATATCTGCGGTGAAGAGACGGCGCTGATCAACTCCCTGGAAGGTCGCCGTGCTAACCCGCGCTCCAAGCCGCCGTTCCCGGCGAGCTCCGGCGTGTGGGGCAAGCCGACCTGCGTCAACAACGTGGAAACCCTGTGCAACGTGCCGGCGATCCTCGCCAACGGCGTCGAGTGGTACCAGAACATTTCCACTAGCAAAGATGCTGGCACCAAGCTGATGGGCTTCTCCGGCCGGGTGAAGAATCCGGGCGTCTGGGAGCTGCCGTTCGGCACTACCGCGCGTGAGATCCTCGAAGATTACGCCGGCGGCATGCGCGATGGCCTGAAGTTTAAAGCCTGGCAGCCGGGTGGGGCAGGGACCGACTTCCTGACCGAAGCGCACCTCGATCTGCCGATGGAGTTCGAAAGCATTGGTAAAGCGGGCAGCCGTCTGGGCACCTCGCTGGCGATGGCCGTTGACCACGAGATCAACATGGTCTCGCTGGTGCGCAACCTTGAAGAGTTCTTTGCCCGCGAGTCCTGCGGCTGGTGTACGCCGTGCCGTGATGGACTGCCGTGGAGCGTGAAGATCCTGCGCGCCCTGGAGCGCGGCGAAGGCCAGCCTGGCGATATCGAAACGCTTGAGCAACTCTGTCGATTCCTGGGCCCGGGTAAAACCTTCTGCGCACACGCGCCGGGTGCGGTCGAACCGCTGCAGAGCGCGATCAAGTATTTCCGCGAAGAATTCGAGGCTGGCATTAAGCAGCAGTTTAGCAATACCCATGCAATTAACGGTATTCAGCCGAACCTGCTTAAGACGCGCTGGTAATCTAAAGGTTTTTTATTTTTGGAAGCACGCAAATGGCTACGATTCATGTAGACGGCAAAGAATACGAGGTCAACGGGGCGGACAACCTGCTAGAGGCTTGTCTCTCTCTTGGTCTTGATATTCCCTACTTTTGCTGGCACCCGGCGCTAGGGAGCGTCGGTGCTTGCCGCCAGTGTGCGGTGAAGCAATATCAGAACGCGGAAGACACGCGTGGTCGCCTGGTGATGTCCTGTATGACTCCGGCATCCGACGGCACCTTTATTTCTATTGACGACGGCGAAGCGAAGCAGTTCCGCGAAAGCGTGGTGGAGTGGTTGATGACTAACCACCCGCACGACTGCCCGGTCTGTGAAGAAGGGGGCAACTGCCACCTGCAGGATATGACGGTGATGACCGGCCATAGCTTCCGCCGCTATCGTTTCACCAAGCGTACCCACCGCAACCAGGATCTGGGGCCGTTTATTTCGCACGAAATGAACCGCTGCATCGCCTGTTACCGCTGCGTGCGCTACTACAAAGATTATGCCGACGGCACCGATCTGGGCGTCTATGGCGCGCATGACAACGTCTACTTCGGCCGCCCGGAAGATGGCACCCTGGAAAGCGAATTCTCCGGCAACCTGGTGGAAGTCTGCCCGACCGGCGTCTTCACCGACAAAACGCACTCCGAGCGCTATAACCGTAAGTGGGACATGCAGTTTGCGCCGAGCATCTGCCAGCAGTGTTCCATCGGCTGCAACATTAGCCCGGGCGAACGCTATGGTGAACTGCGTCGTATTGAAAACCGCTATAACGGTACCGTGAACCGCTACTTCCTCTGCGACCGCGGTCGTTTCGGCTATGGCTACGTGAACCTGAAAGACCGTCCGCGTCAGCCGGTTCAGCGCCGCGGCGACGATCTGATTGCCCTCAACGCCGAGCAGGCGATGCAGGGGGCGGCGGATATTCTGCGCCAGTCGAAGAAAGTGATCGGTATCGGCTCCCCGCGCGCCAGCATCGAAAGCAACTTCGCGCTGCGCGAGCTGGTGGGCGCCGACAACTTCTATACCGGCATCGCCAAAGGCGAACAAGCGCGCCTGCAGATGATGCTGAAAGTGCTGCGTGAAGGCGGGATCCATACCCCAAGCCTGCGCGATATCGAATCCTATGATGCGGTACTGGTGCTGGGCGAAGACATTACCCAGACCGGCGCGCGCGTGGCCCTGGCAGTCCGCCAGGCGGTGAAAGGGAAAGCACGTGAAATGGCAGCGGCGCAGAAAGTAGCCGACTGGCAGATCGCCGCGATCCTCAACATCGGGCAGCGCGCCAAGCACCCGTTATTCGTCACTAACATCGATGACACCCGCCTGGATGACATTGCCGCGTGGACCTACCGCGCGCCGGTGGAAGATCAGGCGCGTCTGGGCTTCGCTATCGCCCATGCGCTGGACGACAGCGCGCCGGCGGTTGATGGCCTGAGCCAGGACCTGAAGGGTAAGGTTGACGTGATTGTCCAGGCGCTGGCCGGGGCGAAAAAACCACTGATTATCTCCGGAACCAACGCCGGCAGCATGGAGATCATCCAGGCCGCCGCTAACGTCGCAAAAGCCCTGAAAGGCCGCGGCGCCGACGTCGGCGTGACCATGGTCGCCCGCGCGGTGAACAGCGTCGGTCTGGGCATGATCGGCGGCGGCTCGCTTGAAGAGGCGCTGGACGAACTGGAAAGCGGCGCCGCCGATGCGGTTATCGTGCTGGAAAACGACCTTCACCGTCATGCTTCCGCTGCGCGCGTTGACGCTGCGCTGGCGAAAGCCCCGCTGGTGATGGTGGTTGACCATCAGCGCACCGCGATTATGGACAAAGCGCACCTGGTGCTCTCTGCTGCAAGCTTCGCGGAAAGCGACGGGACCGTGGTGAACAACGAAGGCCGCGCTCAGCGTTTCTTCCAGGTCTACGACCCGGCTTACTACGACGCGAAAACCGTGATGCTGGAGAGCTGGCGCTGGCTGCATTCGCTGCACAGCACCGTCAACAACCGTCAGGTTGACTGGACGCAGCTGGACCATGTCATCGATGCGGCGATTACCGCACTGCCGCAGCTGGCAGGCATTAAAGATGCCGCGCCGGATGCGACCTTCCGCATTCGCGGTCAGAAGCTGGCGCGTGAACCGCACCGCTACAGCGGCCGTACGGCGATGCGCGCCAACATCAGCGTGCATGAGCCGCGTCAGCCCCAGGATAAAGACACGATGTTCGCCTTCTCAATGGAAGGGAACAACCAGCCGTCCGCACCACGTTCGCAGATCCCGTTCGCCTGGGCGCCGGGCTGGAACTCCCCGCAGGCATGGAACAAGTTCCAGGATGAAGTGGGCGGGAAACTGCGTCATGGCGATCCGGGCGTTCGACTGTTTGAAGCGTCCGCCAACGGGCTGGAGTATTTCACCGCGGTGCCGGCCAGCTTCCAGGCGGAAGAGGGCAAATGGCGTATCGCGCCGTACTACCATCTGTTTGGCAGCGATGAGCTGTCTCAGCGCGCGCCGGTGTTCGAGAGCCGGATGCCTGAGCCGTACATCAAGCTGAACCCGGTGGATGCCGCGAAGCTGGGCGTTAACGCGGGGGCAATGCTCTCCTTTAGCGTAGAAGGCCAGACCCTGCGTCTGCCGCTGGTTATCTCTGAAGGCCTGACCGCAGGACAGGTTGGCTTACCGATGGGCATGCCGGGCATTGCGCCGGTGCTGACCGGATCGCGTATTGATTCACTGCAGGAGGCGAAAGCATGAGCTGGTTAACGCCGGATCTTATCGACATTCTGTTAAGCATCCTGAAGGCCGTGGTCATTCTGCTGGTGGTCGTCACCTGTGGCGCGTTCATGAGCTTCGGCGAGCGTCGTCTGCTCGGTCTGTTCCAGAACCGCTACGGACCTAACCGCGTGGGCTGGGGCGGTTCGCTGCAGCTGGTCGCCGACATGATCAAGATGTTCTTCAAAGAGGACTGGATCCCGCGCTTCTCCGATCGCGTGATCTTTACTCTGGCGCCGGTTATCGCCTTTACCTCGCTGCTGCTGGCCTTCGCTATCGTGCCGGTCAGCCCGACGTGGGTGGTGGCTGACCTGAACATCGGCATCCTGTTCTTCCTGATGATGGCAGGCCTGGCGGTCTATGCGGTGCTGTTCGCCGGCTGGTCGAGTAACAACAAATACTCGCTGCTGGGGGCGATGCGTGCTTCCGCGCAGACCCTGAGCTACGAAGTGTTTCTCGGTCTGTCCCTGATGGGCGTGGTGGCGCAGGCGGGGTCATTCAATATGACCGATATCGTCAACAACCAGGCGCATCTGTGGAACGTCATCCCGCAGTTCTTCGGCTTCGTGACTTTCGCCATCGCCGGCGTGGCGGTGTGTCACCGTCATCCGTTCGACCAGCCGGAAGCGGAGCAGGAACTGGCCGATGGTTACCACATTGAATATTCCGGCATGAAATTCGGTCTGTTCTTCGTGGGTGAATACATTGGTATCGTCACCGTTTCAGCGCTGATCGTCACGCTGTTCTTCGGCGGCTGGAATGGCCCGTGGTTACCTCCTTTCATCTGGTTCGCGCTGAAAACCGCGTTCTTCATGATGATGTTCATTTTGATCCGCGCATCATTACCGCGTCCGCGCTATGACCAGGTAATGTCCTTTGGCTGGAAGGTATGCCTGCCGTTAACGCTGGTCAACTTGTTGGTAACGGCGGCTGTCATTCTCTGGCAGGCGCAATAAGGGGTGAATTGAACATGACCTTAAAAGAATTATTGGTGGGGTTCGGCACCCAGGTCCGTAGTATCTGGATGATTGGCCTGCATGCCTTCGCCAAACGTGAAACCCGGATGTATCCGGAAGAGCCGGTCTATCTGCCGCCGCGCTACCGCGGCCGCATCGTGCTGACCCGCGATCCGGACGGTGCAGAGCGCTGCGTTGCCTGTAACCTGTGTGCGGTAGCCTGCCCGGTGGGCTGTATCTCTCTGCAGAAAGCAGAGACCAAAGACGGCCGCTGGTACCCTGAGTTCTTCCGCATCAACTTCTCACGCTGCATTTTCTGCGGCCTGTGCGAAGAAGCGTGCCCGACCACGGCGATCCAGTTGACCCCGGACTTCGAGCTGGGTGAATACAAGCGTCAGGATCTGGTGTACGAAAAAGAGGATCTGCTGATTTCCGGTCCGGGCAAATACCCGGAATATAACTTCTACCGGATGGCGGGTATGGCAATCGACGGCAAAGATAAGGGCGAAGCGGAAAACGAAGCTAAGCCAATCGACGTCAAGAGCCTGTTACCGTAAGGAGAGGGGCAATGGAATTCGCTTTTTATATCTGTGGCCTGATAGCCATCCTCGCAACCTTGCGGGTCGTCACCCACACCAATCCGGTGCACGCGCTGCTGTACCTGATCATTTCGCTGTTAGCGATTGCCGGGGTGTTTTTCTCGCTGGGCGCTTACTTCGCCGGTGCGCTGGAAATCATCGTTTACGCCGGGGCCATTATGGTGCTGTTCGTGTTCGTGGTGATGATGCTCAACCTGGGCGGCACCGAGATCGAACAGGAACGCAAATGGCTGCAGCCGGGGATCTGGATTGGCCCGGCCATCCTTTCCGCGGTGCTGCTGGTGGTAATCGTTTACGCCATCCTGGGCATCAATGACCAGGGTATCGACGGCGCGGCGATCAACGCCAAAGAAGTGGGTATTGCGCTGTTTGGGCCGTACGTCCTGGCGGTGGAGCTGGCCTCCATGCTGCTGCTGGCGGGCCTGGTTGTTGCCTTCCACATTGGCCGCGAAGAGCGCGCCGGTGAGGTGCTGAGCAACCGCGTGAACGACAGCGACAAAAGAAAAACGGAGGAACACGCATGATCCCCTTAACACATGGACTGATCCTCGCGGCCATCCTGTTTGTGCTTGGTCTGACGGGGCTGGTGATCCGCCGCAATCTGCTGTTTATGTTGATTAGCCTGGAAATCATGATTAACGCCGCCGCGCTGGCTTTTGTGGTAGCGGGTAGCTACTGGGGCCAGGCAGATGGTCAGATAATGTATATCCTCGCCATCAGCCTCGCGGCTGCGGAAGCGAGTATCGGCCTGGCGCTGCTGCTGCAGCTCCATCGTCGCCGCCAGAACCTGAACATCGATTCAGTAAGTGAGTTGCGTGGATGAACATGCTTGCCTTAACCATTCTTTTGCCATTGATTGGCTTTGTGCTGCTGGCCTTCTCCCGTGGACGCTGGTCGGAAAACCTTTCCGCCACCGTTGGCATGGGGTCGGTAGGCCTGGCGGCGCTGGTCACCGCGTACGTCGGCGTCGACTTTTTCGCTAACGGCAAACAAGCGGTCAGCGTACCGCTGTGGAACTGGATGTCGGTCGGTGATTTCAACATCGGCTTCAACCTGGTGCTGGATGGCCTGTCGCTGACCATGCTCTCTGTGGTTACCGGCGTCGGCTTCCTGATCCACATGTTTGCCTCCTGGTACATGCGCGGCGAAGAGGGCTACTCTCGCTTTTTCGCCTACACCAACCTGTTTATCGCCAGCATGGTCGTTCTGGTACTGGCCGATAACCTGCTGTTGATGTACCTCGGCTGGGAAGGTGTGGGCCTCTGTTCTTACCTGCTGATCGGTTTCTACTACACCGATCCGAAGAACAATGCCGCAGCGATGAAAGCGTTCGTGGTCACCCGCGTCGGCGACGTGTTCCTCGCCTTCGCGCTGTTCATTCTTTATAACGAACTGGGCACCCTGAACTTCCGTGAAATGGTAGAGCTGGCGCCGCAGCACTTCGCTAATGGCAGCACCACGCTGCAGTGGGCGACGCTGATGCTGCTCGGCGGCGCGGTCGGTAAATCCGCTCAGCTGCCGCTGCAAACGTGGCTTGCCGATGCGATGGCTGGCCCGACGCCGGTCTCCGCGCTGATCCACGCCGCCACCATGGTGACCGCGGGCGTGTACCTGATTGCCCGTACCCACGGCCTGTTCCTGATGACGCCGGAAGTGCTGCATCTGGTGGGTATCGTTGGTGCGGTAACGCTGGTGCTGGCAGGCTTCGCCGCGCTGGTGCAGACCGACATCAAACGTGTGCTGGCTTACTCGACCATGAGTCAGATTGGCTACATGTTCCTCGCGCTGGGCGTACAGGCATGGGATGCGGCGATTTTCCACCTGATGACCCACGCGTTCTTTAAAGCGCTGCTGTTCCTGTCGTCTGGTTCGGTCATTCTGGCCTGCCATCACGAACAGAACATCTTCAAAATGGGCGGTCTGCGCAAATCTATTCCGCTGGTGTATGTCTGCTTCCTGGTGGGGGGCGCGGCGCTGTCCGCTCTGCCGCTTATCACCGCAGGCTTCTTCAGTAAGGATGAGATTCTGGCAGGCGCGATGGCCAACGGCCATATCAATCTGATGGTGGCGGGCCTGGTCGGCGCCTTTATGACCTCGCTGTACACTTTCCGTATGATTTTCATCGTGTTCCACGGCAAAGAGCAAATTCACGCGCACGCAGGGAAGGGAATTACCCATCATCTGCCGCTGATCGTGCTGCTGGTGCTGTCCACCTTCGTTGGCGCGCTGATTGTGCCGCCGCTGGAGGGTGTACTGCCGCAGACCACTGAGCTTGCGCACGGTAGTGTCATGACGCTGGAAATTGCCTCCGGGATTATCGCGATTGCTGGCATCCTGATCGCCGCATGGCTGTGGCTGGGTAAACGTACCCTGGTGACCTCCATCGCCAACAGCGCGCCTGGCCGCTTCTTCGGTACCTGGTGGTTCCATGCCTGGGGCTTCGACTGGTTATACGACAAGGTGTTCGTGAAACCATTCCTCGGCATTGCCTGGCTGCTGAAGAGCGATCCGCTGAACTCGTTGATGAATATCCCAGCGATTCTGTCCCGCTTCGCAGGCAAAGGTCTGCTGGTGAGCGAGAACGGCTATCTGCGCTGGTATGTGGCTTCAATGAGCATTGGCGCGGTGGTGGTGCTGGCTCTGCTGATGGTACTGCGTTGATTTGAGCGCGCGGTTTTGCCCGGTGGCGCTTCGCTTACCGGGCCTACGAAACCGTAGGTCGGGTAAGCGAAGCACCACCCGACACAACAAACCGCACTCAAACGTGAATGTAGTCGAATTCGTTGAAAATCGGTCCTGAACGGGACTTTAACAAGGAATAAAAATCGCCATGTTATTACCCTGGCTAATATTAATCCCCTTCATCGGCGGCTTCCTGTGCTGGCAGACTGAACGCTTTGGCGTGAAACTGCCGCGCTGGATTGCGCTGATTACCATGGGACTGACGCTGGTGCTTGGCCTGCAGCTGTGGATGCAGGGCGGCTATTCTCTGACGCAATCCGCGGGTATTCCGCAGTGGCAGTCGGAATTCGTGCTGCCGTGGATCCCACGCTTCGGCATTAGCATCCATCTGGCGATTGACGGTCTGTCGCTGCTGATGGTGGTGCTGACCGGCCTGCTCGGCGTGTTGGCGGTGCTCTGTTCCTGGCGCGAAATCGAAAAGTACCAGGGCTTCTTCCACCTCAACCTGATGTGGATCCTGGGCGGCGTCATCGGCGTATTCCTCGCCATCGACATGTTCCTGTTCTTCTTCTTCTGGGAAATGATGTTGGTGCCGATGTACTTCCTGATCGCGCTGTGGGGCCACAAAGCCTCTGACGGTAAAACGCGTATCACGGCGGCCACCAAGTTCTTCATCTATACCCAGGCGAGCGGTCTGGTGATGCTGATCGCCATTCTGGCGCTGGCCTTCGTCCACTTCAACGCCACCGGCGTGTGGACCTTCAACTATGAAGAACTGCTGAAAACGCCGATGTCCCACGGCGTGGAATACCTGCTGATGCTGGGCTTCTTCATCGCCTTCGCGGTGAAAATGCCGGTGGTACCGCTGCACGGCTGGCTACCGGACGCCCACTCCCAGGCGCCGACCGCCGGTTCCGTCGACCTCGCGGGCATCTTGCTGAAAACTGCGGCCTACGGTCTGCTGCGCTTTGCGCTGCCGCTGTTCCCGAACGCCTCCGCCGAGTTTGCGCCCATCGCCATGTGGCTGGGCGTGATTGGTATCTTCTACGGCGCGTGGATGGCCTTCGCCCAGACCGATATCAAACGTCTGATCGCTTATACCTCCGTTTCCCACATGGGTTTCGTGCTGATTGCTATCTACACCGGTAGCCAGCTGGCTTATCAGGGGGCGGTGATTCAGATGATCGCCCACGGTCTGTCCGCGGCGGGCCTGTTTATTCTGTGCGGCCAGCTGTACGAACGTCTGCACACCCGCGATATGCGTCAGATGGGCGGTTTGTGGAGCAAAATTAAATGGCTGCCGGCAATGTCAATGTTCTTTGCCGTCGCCACCCTGGGGATGCCGGGCACCGGTAACTTTGTCGGCGAATTTATGATCCTGTTCGGCAGCTATAAAGTGGTGCCGGTGATCACTGTTATCTCGACCTTTGGTCTGGTATTCGCTTCCGTTTACTCGCTGTCGATGCTGCATCGCGCTTACTTCGGTAAAGCGAAAAGCGAAATCGCGACGAAAGAACTGCCGGGGATGTCCCTGCGTGAACTGTCTATCATCCTGCTGCTGGTGGTGCTGCTGGTGCTGTTGGGCTTCTTCCCGCAGCCGATCCTCGACACCTCGCATGCTGCGATGAGCAACATTCAGCAGTGGTTTGTTAATTCTGTTTCTACTACAAGGCCGTAATTCGCCATGACAATAACTCCACAACAACTGATCGCACTGCTACCGCTGCTGATCGTCGGCTTGACGGTGGTGGTTGTGATGCTCTCCATTGCGTGGCGACGCAATCATTTTCTCAATGCCACGCTGTCGGTTCTCGGGCTTAATGCTGCGCTGGTCTCGCTCTGGTTCGTCGGCCAGAATGGGGCGATGGACGTCACCCCGATGATCCGCGTTGACGGCTACGCCATGCTCTACACCGGGCTGGTGCTGCTGGCGAGCCTCGCGACCTGTACTTTCGCCTACCCGTGGCTTGAGGGTTACAAGGACAACAAAGAAGAGTTCTACCTGCTGGTGCTGATCGCCGCGCTGGGCGGCATTCTGCTGGCCGGTGCGAATCATCTGGCGGCGCTGTTCCTCGGTATCGAACTGATTTCGCTGCCGTTGTTCGGCCTGGTCGGTTACGCCTTCCGCCAGAAACGTTCGCTGGAAGCGAGCATCAAATACACCATCCTCTCCGCGGCAGCCTCGTCTTTCCTGCTGTTCGGTATGGCGCTGGTGTACGCGAACTCCGGCAACCTGTCCTTCCTCGCGCTGGGCAAAAGCCTGGCTGACAACACGCTGCACGAGCCGCTGCTGCTGGCGGGCCTCGGTCTGATGATTGTCGGTCTTGGCTTTAAACTGTCGCTGGTGCCGTTCCATCTGTGGACGCCGGACGTTTACCAGGGCGCGCCTGCGCCGGTCTCCACCTTCCTGGCGACCGCCAGCAAGATCGCCATCTTCGGCGTAGTGATGCGTCTGTTCCTGTACATGCCGGTGGGTAACAGCGAAGCGGTACGTGTGGTGCTGGGGCTTATCGCCTTCGCCTCTATCATCTTCGGTAACCTGATGGCGCTGAGCCAGACTAACATTAAGCGTCTGCTTGGTTACTCTTCCATCTCCCATCTCGGTTATCTGCTGGTGGCGCTGATCGCCCTGCAGAGCGGCCAAATGTCGATGGAAGCCGTGGGCGTTTACCTGGCCGGTTACCTGTTCAGCAGCCTCGGCGCGTTCGGCGTGGTCAGCCTGATGTCCAGCCCGTACCGCGGCCCGGATGCGGACTCGCTGTTCTCCTACCGCGGCCTGTTCTGGCACCGTCCGATTCTGTCCGCGGTAATGACGGTGATGATGCTTTCCCTCGCCGGTATCCCGATGACCCTCGGCTTTATCGGTAAGTTCTACGTGCTGGCCGTCGGTGTGCATGCGCACCTGTGGTGGCTGGTTGCCGCGGTGGTTGTCGGCTCGGCGATTGGTCTCTACTACTACCTGCGCGTGGCGGTGAGTCTGTACCTGAGCGCGCCGGAGCAACTGAACCGCGATGCGCCGTCGAACTGGCAGTACAGCGCTGGCGGTATCGTGGTGCTGATCTCTGCCCTGCTGGTGCTGGTGCTCGGTATCTGGCCGCAGCCGCTGATTAGCATCGTGCAGCTGGCGACGCCGCTGATGTAAGTTGGGTGACAAACCAAAAAACCGCCGAGATGGCGGTTTTTTTATGCCCGAGTTTTATTCCACCTTGTAGACCATAAAGTCTTCCGCCAGTAGCGTATTAGCGAAAATCTCCCGGCATTCCGCCAGCATACGCAGGCAGCCTTCGGCATCGTAGCGCGAGCTAAAGTGGGTAGCGATTAGCGTGCCGACCCCCGCTTCTTTGGCCAGTGCCGCGGTCTGCTGGCTTGAGGAGTGGCCGCGGCTATTGGCTTTCTCCGCCATCGCCTGCTCAAGGGTGGTTTCGTGGACCATCACATCCGCCCCGCGAGCCATCTCCAGCGCCTGCGGGCAGGGGGCGGTATCGCCAAAAATCGCCAGTGTTTTACCCGGCGTCGACGGCCCCAGATAGCGGCTGCCATCAATGACCCGACCATCCTCCAGCTCAACGCGCTGACCAAGCTTGAGTTGATGGAACAGCGGCCCCTGGCGCACGCCATCGGCAATCAGCTGGGCGGCGTCGAGCGTGCCGGGCTTGTCATGCTGCTCAATGCGATAGCCGTAGCACTCCACCGGATGGCTTAGCGGGAATGCGGTCACCCGATAGCCCTCTTCGTCGAACACCAGTCCGGGGCCGACTTCGATGATGGTGAGCGGATAATCGGTCCACGAGCCGCTCAGACGCAGCGCGGTCTCAACAAACTCTTTGAGCCCTTTTGGCCCGTAGAGGGTGAGGGGCAGAGAGTTCCCCTGCATCGAGCGGCTGCACAACAGGCCGGGCAGGCCGAACAGGTGGTCGCCGTGCAGGTGAGTGATGAAAATTTTATTCAGTTTGCCGGGGTGATAGAGCGTGCGAAGAAACTGATGCTGGGTCCCTTCACCGCAGTCAAACAACCACATTTCAGCGCTAGTGGGTTGTTGCAAATTCAGTATTATCGACGTCATATTACGCGTACGGGTCGGCACCCCGGCGGATGTTCCTAAAAAAGTTAATTCCATCGTCCAGTGTCCTCAGGGCGAGTCGCAAAGTATCAGTATATCAATAAGGAGCTACAGATGATGACCTGGCAGGATCTCCACCATAGTGAACTCTCCATTCCCCAGCTGTATGCGCTGCTGAAATTGCGCAGTGAAGTCTTTGTCGTGGAGCAGCAGTGCGCCTATCAGGATGTCGACGGCGATGATTTGGTCGGTGAAAATCGCCATCTGCTCGGCTGGCGCGATGGCGAACTGCTGGCCTACGCGCGGATCCTCAAAAGCGAAGAGGAGTTTGCGCCGGTGGTGATTGGCCGGGTCATCGTCAGCCCGACCGCCCGCGGTGAGAAGCTCGGCTATCAGCTGATGGAGCAGGCGCTGGCCAGCTGTCAGCAGCACTGGCCACAAAAGGCAATTTACCTCGGGGCACAGGCACACCTGCAATCCTTTTACGCCCACTTCGGTTTTACGCCAGTGACCGAGGTCTATGATGAGGACGGCATCCCCCACATCGGAATGGCGCGAGAAAACCGCGCTGTCTGACCCCTTAATTCCTGCGTCCGAATACGATTCTGGCCTGGCGGGCGGGTAATATAAAATCCGCTCCCTCGTCATGGGTACTGCTATTCCGCCGTCGAACCCCTTATAATGTGGGGTTTTACTACCGTGGAGGTTTGCGTGCTGTCTGTTTCCACTGCGCTGGCCCGTTTGCAAGACGGCCTGGGTGAGTCTTTGCCTGACTCGCCCGGCACGCGAATTATCGATATTACCTTTCCGCTGAATGATGCCTTCGATCCGCTGCTGTGGTGTGGCCAGCAGACGCAGTGGCCGCAGTTTTACTGGCAGCAGCGCAATGGCGATGAAGAGCTGGCGACGCTGGGGGCGGTAAAAACCTTTCCCTCGCTCGACGCGGCCAACCGCTTTTTACGCCAGACCGGGCAGCAGGATCTGCGCATCTGCGGCCTGAATGCGTTTGAACCGCAGCAGGGTAGCCTGGTGCTGCCGCGTCTGGAGTGGCGTCGGTGCGGCGGTAGGGCCGTGCTGCGGTTGGTACTCCACAGTGATATCTCTCTGCGCGACGATGCCGCGACGGCGTGCGATTTTCTCGCCAGCCTGACCACCGCCCAGGCGACACCCGGCGCCATACCGCCGCTGCTGAGCGAGCGCCACTCATCCGACTATCCTCAGTGGCAGGCAATGATCACGCGAGCGACCCGAGCGATTAGTGCCGGTGAGATGGATAAAGTGGTGCTGGCGCGGGCAACCGACCTGCAGTTTGCCGCCCCGCTGGACGCCGTGAGCATCATGGCGGCCAGCCGCCGCAGCAATCTTAACTGTTTTCATTTCCTGATGGCGTTCAATGCCCGGCAAGCATTTTTCGGTTCCACGCCGGAACGGCTGTGGCGCCGGCGCGGCGCGCTGCTGCGCACCGAAGCGCTGGCGGGGACCGTCGCGAACCATCAGGAAGACGCGAAGGCGCAGCAACTGGCCGACTGGTTGATGAAAGACGACAAAAACCAGCGGGAAAACATGCTGGTGGTGGAGGATATCTGCCAGCGCCTGCAGAGTGAGGCCTCGACGCTGGACGTCCTGCCGCCGCAGGTGGTGAGGCTGCGTAAGGTACAGCATCTCAGACGCTGTATCTGGACCGAGCTGGCGGAGCCTGACGACAGCCGCTGTCTGCTGCAGCTTCAGCCCACCGCCGCGGTGGCTGGCCTGCCGCGTCGGGCGGCGCTGGCGTTCATTCAGCGCCATGAGCCCTTTGCCCGCGAATGGTACGCCGGGTCCGCCGGCTATCTGTCGCTGGCGCAAAGCGAGTTTTGCGTGGCGCTGCGTTCGGCGAAAGTGGACCACGACACCCTGCGGTTGTATGCCGGGGCGGGGATCGTCAGCGGCTCCGATGCGCAGCAGGAGTGGCAGGAGATTGACAACAAAGCGGCCGGGCTGCGCTCGCTGCTGTGTCCATAAGGCGGGAATGACGATGCATATCAAAACGTCGTCACTTTGCCTTATCTATACTTAGCATCAATATTTGATACCGGACAATTTCATGTCAGTAAGCGCATTTAACCGACGCTGGGCGGCGGTGATCCTGGAAGCTTTAACGCGCCATGGCGTGCAGCATATCTGCATCGCGCCGGGCTCGCGCTCGACACCCTTAACCCTGGCGGCGGCGGAAAACCGCGCCTTTATCCATCACACCCATTTCGATGAACGTGGTCTCGGCCATCTGGCGCTCGGCCTGGCGAAGGCCAGCCGGCAGCCGGTGGCGGTGATAGTCACCTCCGGCACCGCCACCGCGAACCTCTATCCGGCGCTGATTGAGGCGGGGCTGACCGGTGAAAAGCTGATCCTGTTGACCGCCGATCGCCCGCCGGAGCTGATCGACTGCGGCGCCAATCAGGCGATCCGCCAGCCGGGGATGTTTGCTTCTCACCCTTCGCAAACGATCTCCTTGCCACGTCCCTCGCAGGATATTCCTGCCCGCTGGCTGGTCTCGACCATCGACCAGGCGCTGGGCGAGCTGCACGCCGGCGGGGTGCATATCAACTGCCCGTTCGCCGAACCGCTGTATGGCGATATGGATGAGACCGGCGTGGAGTGGCAGCAGCAGCTCGGCAACTGGTGGCAGAGCGATAAACCCTGGTTGCGTCAGGCGCTACAGATGGAGAGTGAGAAACAGCGCGACTGGTTCTTCTGGCGGCAAAAACGCGGCGTCGTCGTGGCGGGCAGAATGAGCGCGGCTGAAGGTAAAAAAGTGGCCGAGTGGGCGCAAACCCTGGGCTGGCCGCTGATTGGCGATGTCCTGTCGCAAACCGGGCAGCCGCTGCCGTGCGCCGACCTGTGGCTGGGCAACGGTAAAGCGGTCGGCGAGCTGGCACAGGCGCAGATCGTGGTGCAGCTCGGCAGCAGCCTGACCGGCAAACGCGTCCTCCAGTGGCAGGCCACCTGCGAGCCGGATGAATACTGGCTGGTGGATAATCTGCCAGGCCGCCTCGACCCGGCGCAGCACCGCGGCCGCCGTCTGCTCGCCAGCGTTGAGCGCTGGCTTGAGCTGCATCCGGCGGAAAAACGTCAGCCGTGGGCGACGGTGATCCCTGAGCTGTCCCATCAGGCGTGGGAGGCGGCGGTTGCCAGCAATGAGCCTTTTGGCGAAGCGCAGCTGGCGCAGCGTATTCGGCGCTATCTGCCGGAGCAGGGGCAACTGTTTGTCGGTAACAGCCTGGTGGTGCGCCTGATCGACGCCCTGGCGCAGCTACCGGCCGGGTATCCGGTTTACAGCAACCGCGGCGCCAGCGGGATTGATGGTTTAATCGCCACCGCCGCCGGCGTGCAGCGCGCCAGTGCGCGGCCGACGCTGGCGATCGTCGGCGATCTGTCGGCCTTATACGATCTCAACTCGCTGGCCCTGCTGCGCCAGGCGTCGGCGCCGCTGGTGCTGATCGTGGTGAATAACAACGGCGGACAGATTTTCTCCATGCTACCGACGCCGGAGGACGAGCGTCGCCAGTTCTACTTAATGCCGCAGGATGTTGATTTCAGCCACGCGACGGCGATGTTCGGCCTGGCCTATCATTGCCCTGATGACTGGCAGTCGCTGGATGAAGCGCTAGCCGGCGCCTGGCGCAGGGCGGGGGCGACGGTGATTGAGCTGGCGGTTAACGAGACCGACGGCACGCAGACTCTCCAGCAGCTGCTGGCGCAGGTAAGCCGCCTGTGACGCTAAACGCAGTGGTTGAGGGCGGGCAGCCGGGCTATCCCTGGCTGGTGTTCCTGCACGGGTTTTCCGGCGACCGCGACGAGTGGCGTGAAGTGGGTGACGCTTTTCCCGCCTGGCCGCGTCTGTATCTCGATCTGCCGGGCCACGGCGGCTCCGCGGATATCGCGGTACAGGACTTTGCCGGGGTCAATATTCTGCTACAGGGTACGCTTGATAGTTACAACATCCTTAGCTACTGGCTGATTGGTTACTCGCTGGGCGGCCGCGTAGCGATGAACTTCGCCTGCCAGCCGCGTGCGGGACTGCGCGGGCTGATTGTCGAGGGCGGACACCCGGGCCTGCAGGATGAAGAGGCGCGGCTGGCGCGACGCAGCAATGACCGCGCCTGGGCAGAACGTTTTCGCCGCGAACCGTTAGCGCAGGTCTTCGCCGACTGGTATCAGCAACCGGTTTTTGCCTCACTGGATGCGGTGCAGCGCGCGTCATTGGTTGCCTTACGTAGCCGCAATAACGGCGCCACGCTGGCGGCGATGCTGCAGGCAACCTCCCTTGCCGGGCAGGCCGATCTGCGCGCGCCTCTGCAGGCTCGCGATTTTCCTTTTCACTACCTCTGCGGCGAACGCGACGCGAAGTTTCGCGCCATCGCGCAAGCGCTCGCTGCCGATACCCATATCATTCACCATGCCGGACACAACGCGCACCGGGACAACCCCGCCGCGGTGATTGCCTGTCTGGCGCAGATTCTGGCAAGTTAACTGAAGGACATTCTATGATCTCTCTTGATGAAGCAATGCTTTACGCCCCCGTTGAATGGCACGATTGCTCAGAAGGCTATACCGATATTCGTTATCAAAAATCGACTGACGGGATTGCCAAAATCACCATCAATCGTCCGCAGGTGCGCAACGCCTTCCGCCCGCTGACCGTCAAAGAGATGATTCAGGCGCTGGCGGATGCCCGCTATGACGACAATATCGGGGTCATCGTGCTGACCGGTGAAGGCGAGAAAGCCTTCTGCGCCGGCGGCGACCAGAAAGTTCGCGGCGACTACGGCGGCTATCAGGACGACTCCGGCGTTCACCATCTCAACGTGCTCGACTTCCAGCGCCAGATCCGCACTTGCCCGAAACCGGTGGTGGCGATGGTGGCCGGCTACTCTATCGGCGGCGGCCACGTGCTGCACATGATGTGCGATCTGACCATCGCGGCGGACAATGCCATCTTCGGCCAGACCGGGCCAAAAGTTGGCTCTTTTGATGGCGGCTGGGGCGCTTCTTATATGGCGCGTATCGTCGGGCAGAAAAAAGCACGCGAAATCTGGTTCCTGTGCCGTCAGTATGACGCCCAGCAGGCGCTGGACATGGGGCTGGTGAACACCGTGGTACCGCTGGCGGATCTGGAAAAAGAGACCGTGCGCTGGTGTCGTGAAATGCTTCAAAACAGCCCAATGGCGCTGCGCTGCCTGAAAGCGGCGCTGAACGCCGACTGCGACGGCCAGGCCGGTCTGCAGGAGCTGGCGGGCAACGCCACCATGCTGTTCTACATGACGGAAGAAGGGCAGGAAGGGCGCAACGCCTTCAACCAGAAACGTCAGCCGGACTTCAGCAAATTTAAACGGAATCCATAATGCGCGTTTCGCAGGTTTACCGCTGGCAGATACCAATGGACGCGGGCGTGGTTCTACGCGAACGGCGGTTAAAAACCCGCGACGGGCTGTTCATCCGCCTGCAGGAGGATGAACGCGAAGGCTGGGGGGAAATTTCTCCCCTGCCGGGATTCAGTGACGAGACGCTGGAAGACGCGCAAACGGCGCTGCTGGCGTGGGCGCAGCCCTGGCGCGACGGCGCGGAACCGCCGCTTCCCACACTGCCTTCTGTCGCTTTTGGTATTAGCTGCGCGCAGGCGGAGCTTTACGGCGAACTACCGCAGGCAGCGGATTATCGCGCGGCGCCGCTCTGTTCCGGTGATCCGGATGAGCTGTTCGCCAAACTGGCGGCGATGCCCGGCGAGAAAGTCGCTAAGGTGAAAGTGGGGCTGTGGGAGGCGGTACGCGACGGCATGGTGGTTAATCTGCTGCTGGAAGCCATCCCCGATCTCCAGCTGCGGCTGGATGCCAACCGGGCGTGGACGCCGCTTAAAGCGCAGCAGTTCGCCAAATACGTCAATCCCGCGTATCGCCAACGCATTGCGTTTCTTGAAGAACCCTGCAAAACGCGGGAGGACTCGCGGGCCTTTAGCCGAGAGACGGGGATCGCTATCGCCTGGGATGAAAGCCTGCGCGAGGCGGATTTCCGCTTTGTCGCCGAGCCTGGCGTGCGTGCGGTGGTCATCAAACCGACGCTGACCGGCAGCTTACAAAAGGTCCAGCAACAGGTCGCCGCGGCACACGCCCTGGGGCTGAGCGCGGTGATTAGCTCGTCAATCGAGTCCAGCCTCGGGTTAACCCAGCTGGCGCGGGTTGCCGCCTGGCTGACGCCGCAGACCATCCCCGGACTCGACACCCTGGCGCTGATGAGCGCCCAACTGGTACGGCCGTGGCCGGAAAGTACGCTGCCGATGATCGACATTGATGCGCTGGAGCCACTGCTGTGATGTTTTCCGACTGGCCCTGGCGCCACTGGCGGCAGTTACGCGGTGAGGCGCAGGCGTTACGCCTGAACGATCGGCTACTTACCTGGCGTGAGCTATGCGCGCAGGTTGACGCGCTGGCGGCCGGCTTTGCCGCGCAGGGCGTTATGGAAGGTCAGGGCGTGGCGCTCCGGGCCTACAACCAGCCGGAGACGCTACTCGCCTGGCTGGCATTGCTGCAGTGCGGCGCGCGGGTGCTGCCGCTGAATCCGCAGCTGCCGGCGGTGTTGCTGGAGGCGCTGCTGCCCGCGTTAACCGTCCAGCATCAGCTGGTGCTTAACGGCGCTGCGCTGCCGGGGGATTTACCCGCGTTAACTCTGCAGGCGGCCGAAGGCGCCCATGCCCTTTGCTGGCATGGCGAACGGTTGGTGTCGATGACGTTGACCTCCGGCTCAACCGGCTTGCCGAAAGCGGCGGTACATAGCGCCAGCGCCCATCTGGCTAGCGCCGCTGGCGTGCTGGCGCTGATGCCGTTTGCCGCAGAAGACGACTGGCTGCTGTCGCTGCCGCTGTTTCATGTCTCCGGGCAGGGGATCATTTGGCGCTGGCTGCTGGCTGGCGCGCGGCTGACGGTGCGCGATAGACAACCGCTGGAGCAAGCGCTGCTGGGCTGTACCCATGCTTCACTGGTACCGACTCAGCTATGGCGCCTGATGAATGCTGATGCTGCGCTTTCCCTCAAGGCGGTGCTGCTTGGCGGCGCGGCGATCCCCGTCGAGCTGACCGAAAGGGCGCGAGCGCAGGGGATACGCAGCTTCTGCGGCTACGGCCTCACCGAATTCGCTTCCACGGTCTGTGCCAAAGAGGCCGACGGCGAGGCGGATGTGGGCGAAGCGCTGCCGGGGCGGGAGGTGAAAATTGTCGCCGGCGAGATCTGGCTGCGGGCGTCGAGTATGGCGGCGGGTTACTGGCGCGATGGTCAGCTATTGCCATTAACCAATGATGAAGGCTGGTTTGCGACGCGCGATCGCGGGGAGTTACACAATGGTCGGCTGACGGTTGTTGGGCGACTGGATAATCTTTTTTTTAGCGGTGGCGAAGGTATTCAACCGGAAGAGGTCGAGCGCGTGATACTCGCCCATCCGCAGGTACAACAGGCGTTCATTGTACCGCTGGATGATGTCGAATACGGTCAATGCCCGGTCGCGGTGGTGGAATGCGATGACAGCTGCGAGTTGAGCGTGCTGGCGACATGGAGCGCTGAGCGGTTAGCGCGCTTTCAGCAGCCAGTGCGTTGGCTACGGCTGCCGGACACGTTAAAGAACGGTGGGATTAAGATTTCCCGCCAGGCGCTGCGCGAGTGGGCCAGACAGCAGACGTATACTACGGTATCGTAGCCACCCGCCATATCCCGCGACATAACGCCGGGTGGGTTGAACGCGGTATGCTGGACTAAAGTAGCCCTTTCTGGCTGAGAGTAACGCGGGTGGCGGCATTAAGATCGTAGTTTTTGAGATCTTCGGCTTTGACCCAGGCGTATTCGTCAAACTCCTCGTTGATCGTCACGTCGCGATTGGCGCTGACACAGTCGAAGATCAGGTAGATCATATAGATCGTTTCCTGCCGACCATCGGGGTAAGTTTTTACGCGGGTATCGTCGCGGAAGCTCCACGGCGCGATATGGGTAAGGATGAGTTTTTCGCCAAGCTCTTCGCGAATTTCCCGCCGCAGCGCCTCTTCAATACGCTCCCCTGGCTCCACGCCGCCGCCGGATAAGGCCCATTGCCCGGGAAAAACCCCGCGGTCGGCGGCCATTTTGCAGAGCAGATAATGGCCTTCATTCTGGATAAGCGGGCAAACAATCGTCCTTTGGCGCATGGTTTTTCTCCTTCACAGGGGTGGGGCGGTATGCCGATGAAATAGTTTGCGAGCCGCCTCGGTAAACCGCAAGCGAAATGCGGCCCTGGCCCTGTTGGGTGTTAAGTTAGGTGAAAATAATCGCATGGAGTTTCGCCATGGAAAGGGCGCCCCATTCCCCGCATGACGCCGTATTTAAACACCTGTTGTCGCACCGGGCGACGGCAAAGGACTTCCTTGACATTCATCTCCCCGCACCGCTGCGCGCGTTATGCAACCTGAATACGCTGCAACTGGAGTCAGGGAGCTTTATTGACGATGAGCTACGGGCGAGTCATTCCGATATCCTCTATTCGCTACACACCCAGGTGGGTGAGGGCTATATCTATCTGCTGATTGAGCATCAAAGTTCAGCGGACCGCCACATGGCGTTTCGCCTGATGCGCTATGCCATCGCCGCGATGCAGCGCCATCTGGATAAGGGGCATACGCAGCTGCCGCTGGTTATCCCTCTGCTGTTTTATCATGGCAGCGTTTCGCCCTGGCCTTACCCGATGTGCTGGCTGGCAGGCTTTGCCGATCCGGACGTTGCGCGACAGATTTATAGCAAGGATTTTCACGTAATCGACATCACGACCACTCCGGACAATGAAATCATGCGCCACCGGCGAGTCGCGATGCTGGAGCTACTGCAAAAGCATATTCGCCAGCGTGACATGATGGACCTGCACGAGCAACTGGTCAGCTTGTTAGCACTGGGATACACTAGCCGCAGGCAGCTAAAGACGCTGCTGCACTATCTGTTACAGGCAGGAAATGCCGCCGATCCGGTCGCTTTTTTGCGCCATCTTGCGCAAAGCGTACCCCGGCGGCCGCATAAGGAGACGCTCATGAATATTGCCCAGTTTCTGGAAGATCGCGGCCATCAGCAAGGGTTAAAGCAAGGCCTCGAACAAGGCCTACAGCAGGGTATCGAGCAGGGTATCGAGCAAGGTGAGCAGCAGACCGCGGAGCGTATCGCCCGGGCGATGATCGCTAACGGGCTTGACCTGCCCCTGGTAGCGAAACTGACCGGTCTGGCACCTGAGCGCCTGGCTCTGCTGCAGCATTAATTATTTCCTTTTCAACCGCGCCGCGCCGATCGTGCGGCGTCAGTTCCCTGTTTTCGTCAATGCATCAGCGTTAATCATAATAAACATGAATATTCATGGCGCTGAATGGGCTGTTCGTCATTCTGGCAACGCCCGATGCCGTAAAAAAACGCACCTGGTTACACTCTTGTGAAAAATCATTTCGCCAGGTCATTGATTCCTGACGGGTGCGCAGTAGAATTTTCAGGTTTTTTCGGGACTTCTTTGATTTTAATTTTCTGGATAGAGTAAATAATGAAAAAAAGCATTTTTATGGCGCTGGCTGGCGTCATGCTGGTTTCTTCCGCGGCCCATGCGATTAGCGTTACCGGTGAAGCAGGCGAGCATTACACCAATCTTGGCGTCGGGTTTGGCACGGAGTCTACCGGCCTTGCCATCTCCGGTAACTGGCTGCACAGCGATAACGACGGCGACGCCGCGGGTTTAGGCCTGGGACTCAATATTCCGCTGGGGCCGTTCCTCGCGACCGTAGGCGGCAAAGGCGTTTACACCAATCCGAAACAGGGCGATGAAGGCTATGCGGCAGCGGTCGGCGGCGGCCTGCAGTGGAAAATCGGCGACAGCTTCCGCCTGTACGGCGACTACTACTACTCTCCGGATTCCCTCTCCAGCGGCATTGACAGCTATCAGGAAGCTAACGTCGGCGCCAGCTGGACCATCATGCGTCCGCTCAGCATCCAGGCAGGCTATCGCTATCTGAACCTGGCGGGCAAAGATGGCAACCGCGATAACACCATCGCCGACGGCCCGTACATCGGCGCCAGCGCCAGCTTCTAATCTCCTCCGGCGCGGTATCCTCTTGCCGCGCCAGATTTTCCTCCTCGTCAGCATCCCGCTTTGCGTTATAGTATTTGCCATCTGGCAGGCAAGGAGTGAGCAATGTTGAATGTGGAAATGCTGTCCACTGGCGATGAAGTGTTGCATGGTCAAATCGTTGATACCAATGCAGCATGGCTGGCGGATTTCTTTTTTAATCAGGGGTTACCGTTAACGCGCCGCAATACCGTCGGTGACGATCTCGATGCGCTGGTGGCGATTCTGCGCGAACGCAGCGAACAAGCCGATGTGCTGATCGTCAACGGCGGCCTCGGGCCGACCAGCGACGACCTGAGCGCGCTGGCCGCGGCTACCGCGAAAGGCGAAGGGCTTATTTTGCATCCGGAGTGGCTGGAGACGATAACCCGCTTCTTTGCCGAACGCGGGCGGCCGATGGCGGAAAGTAACCGCAAGCAGGCGGAAATCCCCGCCAGCGCCGAGATGATCAATAACCCGGTCGGCACGGCCTGTGGCTTTGCTATCCAGCTCAACCGCTGCCTGATGTTTTTCACCCCCGGTGTACCTTCTGAATTTAAGGTGATGGTCGAGCAGGAGATTTTACCGCGTCTGCGTCAGCGCTTTACGCTGCCAGATCCACCGGTATGCCTGCGTTTGACCACCTTTGGCCGCTCGGAGAGCGAGCTGGCGCAAAGCCTCAATCCGTTGACGCTGCCCCCGGGCGTGGTGATGGGCTACCGCTCGTCGATGCCGATTATTGAACTCAAGCTAACCGGACCGGCTGACCAGCGCGACGCTATGCTGGCCCTGTGGCCGGAAGTCCGCAAGGTGGCTGGCGACAGCCTGATTTTCGAAGGAACAGAAGGATTACCGGCGCAGATTGCGCGCTGCCTGCAGGAGCGACAGCTAAGTCTGACGCTCAGCGAGCAGTTTACCGGCGGCCTGCTGGCGCTACAGCTATCCCGCGCCGGTGCGCCGCTGCTGGCCAGCGAAGTGGTCCCGGCGCAGGAGGAGACGCTGGCGCAGGCGGCTCGCTGGGCGGCCGAGCGGCGCATAAACCATTTTGCCGGTCTGGCCCTGGCGGTGAGCGGCCAGGAGAACAATCACCTCAATGTGGCCCTTGCCACCCCTGACGGCACCTTCGCGCTGCGCGTGAAGTTTAGCGTCACCCGCCACAGCCTGGCGGTACGCCAGGAAGTCTGCGCCATGATGGCATTAAATATGCTGCGTCGCTGGCTGAATGGTCAACCGCTGGCCAGCGAACACGGCTGGATTAACGTGGTGGATTCCCTCTCGCTGTAAGTCATTCCCCCGGCGCCCTGGTTTTACCGGGGCGTCGGTCGTCCAGCCTGTTGTACTCTCCTGAAAAAATTCTGTGCGTTAAGTCGCAATAATCTACAGCGGATGGTCCAGCATACGGGAAAACGATTGCCCCGCGATATCGCTCACACTTTACCGCCCGCACAATCGCAACACTGATTCCAGTATTCAGGATTGGAGTCCAGTATGTTGGAATCAACGAAAGTCCCGGCGCTGACCCGCGCGATTGAGATCCTCAATTTAATCAGCCGCATTGGCCCCTGCAGCGCAGCCACCATCATTGCCGAACTGGGGATCCCGAAAAGCACGGTTTATCTGCTGCTGGGCGAGCTGAAAAAACAGCGCTTCATCAGTATGGATAATCAGGATAACTACTGCCTGTGGACCAAGCTGGTGGAGCTGGCCGGGCAGGCGCTGAGCAAAATGGACCTGCGCGAGCTGGCGCGTCCGCGCCTCACCCGGCTGATGGACGAGTGCGGCCTGCTTTGCCATCTGGGCATCATCGATCAGGGTAACGCCTACTACATTCTGAAAATTGAATCCCCCGCCACCATTAGCGTGCGTTCGCACGAAGGTAAGAGCCTGTCGCTTTACCGCTCCGGGATCGGCAAATGTTTGCTGGCCTGGCAGCCCGCCAGCGTTCAGGCGTCGATTATCGAAGACCTGCAATGGGAGCGGGCCACGCCAACGACCATCACCGATGCTCAACAGCTGCGGGAGGAGCTGGGGCGCATTCGCGCCCGAGGCTGGAGCTTTGATAATGGCGAGGACTATCCCGATGTGCGCTGCGTGGCCGCGCCGGTGTTTAACGCCAATAACGACCTGACCGCCGCCATCTCGGTGGTGGGCACCCGTCTGCAAATCAATGAAGACAATCGCGATTATCTGGCCGGTAAGGCGATTGCCTGCGCGAAAGATATTTCCCGTCTGCTGGGGTGGAAAAGCCCCTTTGAACAACACGCCTCATCATAAGGAGAACACCATGACCCTACCGAAAATTAAACATGTCCGCGCCTGGTTTATTGGCGGCGCGACGGCAGAGCAGGGCGCCGGCGGCGGCGATTACCACGACCAGGGGGCTAACCACTGGATTGACGATCATATCGCCACCCCGATGAGCAAATATAAAGAGTATGAGCAGTCCCGCCAGTCTTTTGGCATCAACGTGCTGGGCACGCTGATTGTGGAAGTGGAAGCCGACAACGGACAGACCGGCTTTGCGGTGTCGACGGCCGGGGAGATGGGCTGCTTTATCGTGGAAAAACATCTCAACCGCTTTATCGAAGGCAAATGCGTCAGCGATATCAAGCTGATCCATGACCAGATGCTTAACGCCACCCTTTACTACGCGGGATCCGGCGGCCTGGTGATGAACACCATCTCCTGTGTCGACCTGGCGCTGTGGGATCTGTTCGGTAAAGTGGTCGGCTTGCCGGTCTACAAACTGCTGGGCGGGGCGGTGCGCGACGAAATTCAGTTCTATGCTACCGGCGCGCGTCCGGACCTGGCGCAGGAGATGGGCTTTATCGGCGGTAAAATGCCCAGCCACTGGGGGCCGCACGATGGTGACGCCGGGATCCGCAAAGACGTCGCCATGGTGGCTGACATGCGTGAAAAGTGCGGCCCGGATTTCTGGTTAATGCTGGACTGCTGGATGAGCCAGGACGTTAACTATGCCACCAAACTTGCCCATGCCTGTGCCCCTTATAACCTCAAGTGGATCGAAGAGTGCCTGCCGCCGCAGCAGTATGAAGGCTATCGCGAGCTGAAGCGCCAGGCGCCGGCCGGGATGATGGTGACCAGCGGCGAGCACCACGGCACACTGCAGTCCTTCCGCACCCTGTCGGAAACCGGCATCGATATTATGCAGCCCGACGTCGGCTGGTGCGGCGGCTTAACCACCCTGGTGGAGATCGCGGCCATCGCCAAAGCGCGCGGGCAGCTGGTGGTGCCTCACGGCTCGTCGGTGTACTCACATCATGCGGTGATCACCTTCACCAACACGCCGTTCAGCGAGTTTCTGATGACCAGCCCGGACTGCGCCACGCTGCGTCCGCAGTTCGACCCGATCCTGCTCGGCGAGCCGGTGCCGGAGAGAGGGCGCATTCATAAATCGGTCCTGGATAAACCCGGTTTTGGCGTCGAGCTCAATCGCGACTGCAACCTGAAGCGTCCTTATCAACACTGATTGCATCGGGCCGCCGGGCGGCCCGCGCCTGAGGATATTATGATGAGTAACACTCTGCTGGAGAGCGTGGTGAAGAAAAACCGCGCCCGCTTAATCCCCTTTATGCTGGCGCTGTACGTGCTGGCGTTTCTTGACCGTTCCAATATTGGTTTTGCCAAGGAGACGTACCAGCTCGATACCGGACTCAGTAACGAAGCCTACGCGCTGGGGGCAGGGATTTTCTTTGTGGTTTATGCCTTTCTCGGGGTGCCTGCCAATTTGCTGATGCGCAAATTTGGCGCCAGGAGATGGATCGGCTGCACCACGCTGCTGTGGGGCGTGCTGTCGGCGGCGATGGCCTGGGCGGACACTGAAGCGAAGTTTCTTCTGGTGCGTACCCTGCTTGGCGCGGCGGAGGCGGGCTTCTTTCCCGGGATGATCTACCTCACTTCGCAGTGGTTTCCCCAGCAAAACCGCGCCAGCATTATGGGGCTGTTTTATATGGGGGCACCGCTGGCCCTGACGCTGGGATCGCCTTTATCCGGTGCGCTGCTGGAGATGCATGGGTTGATGGGCCATCCTGGCTGGTTCTGGATGTTTGTGATTGAAGGCCTGCTCGCCGTCGCCGCGGGAGCGTTCACGTTCTTCTGGCTGGACGACTCGCCGCAGCGTGCCCGCTTCCTGAGCATGGAGGAGAAACAGGCGCTGATCGGCGAGCTGGCGCGTGAGGAGGAGAAAAAGATCACCTCGCGCCTGTCCGATGCATTACGTAACGGGCGGGTCTGGCAGCTGGCGCTGATTTATCTGACCATTCAGGTGGCGGTCTATGGCCTGATTTTCTTCCTGCCCACCCAGGTTGCTGCGCTGCTGGGCACTAAAGTTGGCTTCGTTGCCTCGGTGGTGACGGCTATCCCGTGGGTGGCAGCGCTGTTTGGCACCTGGCTTATCCCTCGCTACTCCGATCGCACCGGCGAGCGGCGCAATATTGCCGCGCTGACGCTGTTGGCGGCGGCGGTCGGGATTGCGGTTTCCGGACTGGTGGCGCCGGTGCTGGCTATCATCGCGCTGTGCGTGGCGGCGGTTGGGGTGATTGCCGTGCAGCCGGTCTTCTGGACGATGCCGACGCAACTGCTGTCCGGCACGGCGCTGGCCGCCGGGATTGGCTTCGTTAACCTCTTTGGCGCTATCGGCGGCTTTCTGGCGCCGATCGTGCTCGTGCAGGCCGAAACCCTGTTCGCCAGCAGCGCCGCCGGACTGTTAACTCTGGCCGGCGTCGCTATCGTCGGAGTGATCATCATCTTCTCATTAAGCCTCACCCGCGCGGTCCCCCAGCGCGGCAGCGTACAGCATTAATTTAAGGAATCGCGATGAACGCACTGTTATCTAACCCCTTTAAACGGGGACTATTGCGCGGCGAGACGCAAATCGGCCTGTGGCTGAGCTCGACCTCCTCCTACATGGCCGAGATCGCCGCGACCTCGGGATACGACTGGTTGCTGATCGACGGCGAGCATGCGCCGAACACGATTCAGGACCTTTATCATCAGCTCCAGGCTATCGCCCCCTACGCCAGCCAGCCGGTCATTCGTCCGGTCGAGGGCAACCGCAGCCTGATAAAACAGGTGCTGGATATTGGCGCCAGAACGTTGCTGGTGCCGATGGTCGATACCGCCGAGCAGGCGCGGGAAGTGGTCTCGGCGACCCGTTATCCGCCCATCGGTAGCCGCGGTGTTGGCGCCGGCGTGGCGAGAGCGGCGCGCTGGGGAAGGGTGGAGAATTATATGGCGGAGGCGAATGACGAACTCTGTCTGCTGATTCAGGTTGAGAGCCGAACCGCGCTGGAGAATCTGGACGCGATTCTCGAGGTTGACGGCATTGACGGGGTGTTTATCGGTCCGGCGGATCTCTCCGCCTCGCTGGGTCACCCGGACGATGCCAGCCATCCTGACGTGCAGCGGGTGATCGAGCAGAGCATCCGGCGCATTCGCGCGGCGGGGAAAGCGGCCGGATTTCTGGCGGTCGACCCGGCGATGGCGGAAAAATGCCTTGCCTGGGGGGCCAACTTCGTCGCCGTCGGGGTGGATACCATGCTGTATACCCAGGCGTTGGACCGCCGGCTGGCGATGTTTAAAGCTGTCAGCGCCCAGCCGCAGGAGAAAGCGAGCTATTAGCTATTGATGGCGGAGGCTGGCGCTGGGCTCAGGCGAGCGCCTGCGCCAGTACCGTCAGCGGATGCTCGCAGCGTTTGCTGGTGGACATCTCAATCTGCCATTTGCAGGTCTCGCAGTCGGTCACGACGATGTCGGCCCCGCTCTCCTCAATCTGTTTGAACAGTGGGGCGCCGATAGCCTGGGATACCGCATAATTCTCAGTTTTAAACCCGTAGGTGCCCGCGATGCCGCAGCACTGTGAATCCAGCACCTCCAGCTGCAGGCCGGGGATCAGCCGCAGCAGCTCAAGGGTATACAGCGACCAGCCCATTTTCTCCATATGACACGGGGTGTGATAGACCACCTTCAGCGGCAGCCGGCGCAGCGGTAGCGTCTTGCCGGCATCCAGCTGTTTCCAGATCCAGCGGGTGGCCAGCTCCACCCGATCGCGGAGATCGCTGTTGTCGACATCGAGGAGATGGGGGTATTCATCACGTAGCGTAAAGGTGCAGGTCGAGGAGGTGGCAATGATCGGCAGCGTGTTTTCCCGCATCGCGGCGACGTTGCTCTGCGCCTGTTTACGCGCCTTGTCAAAAAAGCCGTTGGCGATCAGCGGCACGCCGCAGCATTTTTCCTTCGATAACAACTGCACGCCGGTACCCAGCGCGTTGACGACGCGGATCAGATCCTTACCCAGCTGCGGGTGGTTATAGTTGACGTAGCAGCCATGAAAGAAGGCCACCTGCTCGCGGTACTGCGCCTGTCTGGCCGCGAGCTGGCGGTAAGCGCGGCGGAAGGTGCCGAAGCCATATTTCGGTAGTGTGCGCCGGTGGTCGATGTTGAGCGTCGCGTCGAGCAGGCGGCGCACCGGTTTTAAACCGGTCGTGGCGTTGACCAGGGGGGCAAAGGGAGTGGAAAGGGTGCCCATCAGGTCGGTATGGCTGAGGATGGCGTCGCGCAGGGTTGGCTTTTGCTGGCCGTACTGTGCCCGGGCGCGCTGAATGATATCGCCAATTTTCACATCCGACGGGCAGGCAACCTCGCAGCGCTTGCAGTTAATGCAGTACTTCAGCGCCTCGTCGTACAGCGCACCATCCTTCAGACGCAGGCGTTCGCCGTCCGGCCCTGCCTGTTTCGGGCCGGGATAGCGTGGATTGACCCGACTTACCGGGCAGGTGGTGGTACAGACCGTGCACTTAATGCAGCTTTCAAAACGGGTATCGTTCATGGCCGGCCTCCGGCAAGGGCGTGGATCTGTCTGGCGGCGTGCAGCGCGGTGACGGCGCAGACGCCACCGCCACAGCCGAGCTGAATGGCATCGAACCCGCCGAGCAATGAGCCAATGGCAAACAGATTATGGAACGGCTGCCCGCCCAGCAGGGGGCGCAGCAGGGCATCGGTTTTCACGCCGAAGTGCTGCCACGGTTGTGAGGCGAAGAAATCGCGCTGGTACCAGCTTTCCCGTGGCAGGGTCTGCTGCAGATCGAGGCCGAGGATCGGCTCGCGCACGCTATCGCGAGTGGCGACAAGACCGTTGCTGAAAAAGCTGCCGCTGGCCAGCACGGTGAAACGCGGACGCAGCGCGACATCGCCGTGATTTCGCGTCCAGACGGCCTCGACGGCGCCCTGTCGATGGCTGATTTTCACCACTTCATCGCCAGCAAGCCAGGTGCCGCCGCTGCGAATGAACTGGCGTTGCAGCTGAGAATGCAAACGCATTCCGGGAACCGAAGGCGGCAGCGTCGGTAGCAGACGCAGCGGGCAGGGCAGGCGCGTCTGCAGCCAGCGGTACAGGCGATCGTCGGCGAGGCCAAAACAGGCGGGCATGATCAGCAGGTCATGCTGCTGCGCCAGCGGCAGCAGCGCTGCATGCAGGGCCGGCCATAGATTCTCATCATCCAGCACGCGGGCGATATTGGCGGCGCGAAACTCGGTGGGGTTGTCACGCAACACATCCAGCAGCGGTAGTTCGATTTCCGCCGCCACGGCGGTGATGCCGGTTTGCCCGAGTGCAGCGGCGGCGAGATGCGGCTGAAAATCGGCAAAGCCGCTGATCCCCACCAGGCAGACGCCTTGCTGCGGCAGTGGCGCCTGCGGAACCTCTTGTGGTGACAACCATGCCGGGCGCAACGTCCCCAGCGGCGTCACCCGTCGGTGAGGCTGGCGCGCGTCGCCCTGCATCACCGCGCCGCAGGCGGCCAACAGGGCTTCGGTCTGTGTCGCGTATTCGAGTACCGCCTCGGCGCCGAGCCGGGAATAAGGGTGTTCAGGAAGCTGTTCAGCGAGTTGCTGAAGCCCCTGCGCGACGTCAGTAACGTTATCGCCGTTGGGCAGCACCGAGAGCAGGTCTAACGACGCGGAGGAAAAATGCAGCGCGCTCTGCCCGCGGCTGATGATGACGCTGCGCAGGCCGTACTGATTCAGCGCCAGCCCGCATAACAGGCCGGCGAGCCCGCCGCCGACAATTGCGCAATCAAACTTCATCCTGGTGCTCCTGTGGCAGTCCGCACAGGCCGAGATAGACCCAGCGGGTAAATTCGCTTTCGCGCAGTGCATCGCCCCAGGCGATGGGCTGAACGCCCTTCCAGCGTTCATTGAGAAACGCCGAGAGCTGGGTTAACGACTGCGCGGGCGTGGTGACGTTAAAGCGCTGCAGCAGTCCGGCAGCGCGGCAGGCACAGAGTTCCCCCTGGCAGGTGCCCATGCCAATCCGGGTGCGGCGGCGCAGGTCGAGCAGGGTGTTGACCGCCAGGTTTTCCACCGCGTATTTCACTTCGCCAGCGGTAACGGCTTCGCATTCGCAGACCAGGCTACGGTGCTGGCGGCTGTCGCCAAGCCAGGCCGGAGTGCGATCGCCGTGACGGTAGACGGCGGAGCCGCGCAGCGGGGTGGGGAGGGAGATAATTTTTTGCAGGGTACTTTCCGTTGGCTCCTGTGAACCGGGCAGCGGGGTCTCGGCCGTGGAACAAGGGGTGGTGTTTCCCAGCTTACGACAGACGGCGTCGCTGGCCCACTCGGCCATCAGGCGATAGGTCATCAGCTTGCCGCCGGTGATGGTAATGAAGCCTTCCATACCGTCACGCTGGGCATGGTCCAGCAGGACGATGCCGCGGCTGACGCTGCGCCCGCTGGGATCGTTATCGCTGGCCACCAGCGGGCGGACGCCGGAGTAGGCGCGGAGGATCCGGGTGCGGCCCATGACCGGCGCCAGCTTTTCGCCTTCGCGCAGCAGGGTATCGACTTCCGCCGTCGTTACCCGGTTGTCGTCAATGTCGTCATAAGGAATATGCATTGAGGTGGTACCGATCAGCGAGATGGTATCCCCGGGCACCAGAATATCGGCGTCGGCCGGCTTACGGCAGCGGTTGATCACCAGGTTGTTAATCCGGTGGTCGAGGATCAACAGCGATCCCTTCGCCGGGAACATGGTGATGCGCAGGTCGGCATATTCCGCAATGCGCTGTCCCCAGATCCCGGCGGCATTGACCACCACCCCGGCGTGTAGGGTACGCGCCTGGTGAAGTTGACGGTCATATACCTGGACGCCGCAGACGCGATCGCCCTGGCGCAGCAGGCCGGTCACTTCGCAGCCGGTGAGGATCTGCGCGCCGTGTTCGCGGGCGTCGAGCATATTGGCCGCCGTGAGGCGAAACGGGTCGATGGTGCCGTCCGGAACCTGCACCGCGCCCAGCAGCGTCGGGTTGACGGCGGGCTCCCGGCGCAGCGCTTCCTGCGGGGAGAGCGGGGTAGCTTCAATGCCGGCCTGCTGGCAGGCGCTGATAAAAGTCTGCTGATACGCCAGGTCATCTTCAGGCAGGGTAATAAACAGACCGCCGGACGGTTCGATGCAGTGGCGGGCGATGCGGCGCAGGATACGGTTCTCGCTGATGCATTCGCGGGCAGATTCGTTGTCGGTCACCGCATAGCGAGCGCCGCTGTGCAGCAGCCCATGATTACGGCCAGTGGCCCCGGTGGCGATATCATGGCGCTCAATTAATAGCGTCCGTAATCCGCGTCGGGCGCAGTCGCGGGCAATGCCGGCGCCGGTTGCCCCGCCGCCGATGATAATGACCTCGCTATCAAGGCGTCCCGTCATCTTCAGCTCCTCTGCTTTCGTTTAACGCCATTTAGCCACAATCGGTAAGGTTATTGTTTGATTTCGAGCATATTCGCGCGTTATTTGAGCGTGTTATGTGATTTTGTGCTCACAATGGAACGTTTTGTCATATTTCTGTAACAAATTGTGCGATGTTTCACAGTATCAACTCTACGTATTGCCTACCATCGCGACCATATTTGAAGTGGGTGATTAATCTGGGATTTTGTCGTGACGTCAGTAGAAAACAGCAAGGGCCACGGAGGCTGATATGTTAAGTATTTTTAAACCCGCCGCGCATAAAGCGCGTTTGCCAGCAGCGGAGATCGACCCGCTGTATCGTCGATTACGCTGGCAGATTTTCATTGGCATCTTTTTTGGTTATGCCGCTTACTATCTGGTTCGTAAGAACTTTGCCCTGGCGATGCCTTATCTGATTGAGCAGGGCTTCTCCCGTGGCGACCTCGGTTTCGCCCTTTCCGGCATCTCCATCGCCTACGGATTTTCGAAATTCATCATGGGCTCGGTCTCTGACCGTTCGAATCCGCGCATTTTCCTGCCGGCCGGCTTGATCCTCGCCGCGCTGGTGATGCTGGTGATGGGCTTTGTCCCGTGGGCCACCTCCAGCATCATGATCATGTTCGTGCTGCTGTTCCTGTGCGGCTGGTTCCAGGGGATGGGTTGGCCGCCGTGCGGGCGGACCATGGTGCACTGGTGGTCGCAGAAAGAGCGCGGCGGAATTGTCTCGGTGTGGAACTGTGCGCATAACGTCGGCGGCGGTATTCCGCCGCTGCTGTTCCTGCTGGGGATGGCGTGGTTTAACGACTGGCACGCGGCGCTGTATATGCCGGCGTTCGGCGCGATCCTGCTGGCGATTTTTGCCTTTGCGATGATGCGCGATACCCCGCAGTCCTGCGGTCTGCCGCCGATTGAAGAGTATAAAAACGACTATCCGGATGACTATAGCGAAAAGCACGAAGAAGAGCTGACGGCGAAGCAGATCTTTATGCAATACATTCTGCCGAACAAGCTGCTGTGGTACATCGCGGTGGCTAACGTCTTCGTTTATCTGCTGCGCTACGGCATTCTGGACTGGTCGCCAACCTATCTGAAAGAGGTGAAGCACTTCGCGCTGGATAAATCCTCCTGGGCCTACTTTCTCTATGAATACGCTGGGATCCCGGGCACGCTGCTGTGCGGCTGGATGTCGGACAAAGTGTTTAAAGGCAACCGCGGCGCCACCGGCGTGTTCTTTATGACCCTGGTGACCATCGCCACCGTTGTTTACTGGCTCAACCCGCCGGGTAATCCGGGCGTCGATATGGCCTGTATGATCGTCATTGGCTTCCTGATTTACGGCCCGGTGATGCTGATCGGTCTGCATGCGCTGGAACTGGCGCCGAAAAAAGCTGCCGGCACCGCTGCGGGCTTCACCGGTCTGTTCGGTTATCTCGGCGGTTCCGTAGCGGCGAGCGCCATCGTCGGCTATACCGTCGACTTCTTTGGCTGGGACGGCGGTTTTATGGTGATGATCGGCGGCAGCGTGCTGGCGGTTATCCTGCTGGTTATCGTGATGCTCGGTGAACGTCGCCATCACCAACAGCTGAAACAAGCTTAAGGGGCGATGATGAACATGAAATTAACCGCGCTGATGAGCGGCATGATCCTCGCCGGTTCGGCGCTGTGCTCCAGTGTCGTCGCAGCAGAGAAAATGGTCATCGCGCACCGCGGGGCCAGCGGCTATCTGCCGGAACATACCCTGCCGGCGAAGGCGATGGCCTACGCCCAGGGAGCGGATTACCTTGAGCAAGACCTGGTGATGACCAAAGACGACCGGCTGGTGGTGTTGCACGACCACTATCTCGATCGGGTGACTGACGTGGCCCAGCGCTTCCCGCAGCGGGCGCGTAAAGATGGCCGTTTCTACGCCATCGACTTTACCCTGGCTGAGATTAAAACGCTGAAGTTTACCGAAGGTTTTGAGCCGAAAGAGGGCAAGAACGTGCAAACCTATCCTGGCCGTTTCCCGATGGGCAAATCTGATTTCCGCATTCATACCTTTGAAGAAGAGATTGAATTTGTCCAGGGGCTGAACCACTCGACCGGCAAAAATATCGGTATCTACCCGGAAATCAAAGCGCCGTGGTTCCATCATCAGGAAGGCAAAGATATTGCTGCCAGCACGCTAAAAGTGCTGAAGGAATATGGCTATACCAGCAAGCAGGATAAGGTCTATCTGCAGTGTTTTGACGCCAACGAGCTGAAGCGCATTAAAAATGAGCTGGAACCGAAGATGGGTATGGATCTCAATCTGGTGCAGCTCATCGCCTATACCGACTGGAATGAAACCCAGCAGAAACAGGCAGATGGCAAATGGGTGAACTATAGCTACGACTGGATGTTTAAGCCGGGAGCGATGGCGCAGATCGCGCAGTACGCCGACGGTATCGGCCCGGATTACCATATGCTGGTAGCGGAAGGCTCGAAGCCGGACGCGGTGAAGCTGACGGCGATGGTGAAAGAGGCGCATGCCAGCCATCTGCAGGTGCATCCCTATACCGTGCGTGCGGATCAGTTGCCGGAGTACGCCACTAACGTTAATCAGCTCTATGACGTGCTGTATCACCAGGCGGGCGTCGACGGCTTGTTTACCGATTTCCCGGATAAAGCGGTGCAGTTTCTGAACGCGAAATAAAACAAAAGGGCCGTAAGGCCCTTTTATGTTTTCCCCCTCTCCCTATGGGAGAGGGCCGGGGTGAGGGCATCAGGCCGCACACATCGACAACACTTACATCTCGATCTCAATATCCCCTTTCGCCCGGCAGCAGCAGGGCAAAATCTCTCCCGGCTGGATAAACGCCAGCGGCTCGGTCAGCCAGTCAACCTGGCCGGAGACCAGACGGGTGCGACAGGAACCGCAATAGCCTTCACGGCACTGATACTCCACGTCGATATTATGCGACTCCAGCGCCGCCAGCAGGGAAGGGTGTTCATCCTGACACTCAAGGCGAGTGTCAGAAATTTTCAGGAAAATCCGCTTCATTACAGCTGGAAGTTGCTCAGGTCGTCGGCGTCGACTTCAGCGTCGATCTGGCCCACGAGATACGAGCTGACTTCTACTTCCTGCGGTGCCACCTGGACGTTATCGGAGACCAGCCAGGTATTGATCCACGGGATCGGGTTGGAGCGGGTCTGGAACGGCAGATCGAGGCCCACCGCCTGCATGCGGATATTGGTGATGTACTCGACGTACTGGCAGAGAATATCTTTGTTCAGGCCGATCATCGAGCCGTCGCGGAACAGATAGTCCGCCCACTCTTTCTCCTGCTGCGCCGCCAGCACGAACAGGTCATAGCACTCCTGTTTGCACTCTTCGGCGATTTCCGCCATCTCCGGATCGTCGCTGCCGGAGCGCAGCAGGTTCAGCATATGCTGGGTGCCGGTCAGGTGCAGCGCTTCATCGCGAGCGATCAGGCGGATAATTTTGGCGTTGCCTTCCATCAGCTTGCGCTCGGCGAAAGCGAAGGAGCAGGCGAAGCTGACGTAGAAGCGGATTGCTTCCAGGGCGTTAACGCTCATCAGGCACAGATACAGTTTCTTTTTCAGCTCGCGCAGATTCACGGTCACGGTTTTACCGTTGACGGTGTGGGTGCCTTCGCCCAGCAGGTGCCAGTAGCTGGTCATTTCGATCAGCGAATCGTAATAGTGAGAGATACCTTCCGCACGCTTCTGGATCTGCTCATTGGTCACGATATCGTCGAACACGGTCGCCGGATCGTTGACGATGTTGCGGATGATATGGGTGTAGGAGCGCGAGTGGATGGTCTCGGAGAAGGCCCAGGTTTCCACCCAGGTTTCCAGCTCCGGGATGGAGATCAGCGGCAGCAGCGCGACGTTCGGGCTGCGGCCCTGGATGGAGTCAAGCAGCGTCTGGTACTTCAGGTTGCTGATGAAAATATGTTTTTCATGTTCCGGCAGCGCCTGGTAGTCGATGCGATCGCGGGAAACATCGACTTCTTCCGGACGCCAGAAGAAAGAGAGCTGCTTTTCAATCAGCTTTTCAAAGATGTCATATTTTTGCTGATCGTAGCGGGCCACGTTAACCGGCTGGCCAAAAAACATCGGCTCAAGTAGCTGATTGTTTTTCGTCTGTGAAAAAGTGGTGTATGCCATTGAAGTGAGTCCTGTTGAAATGTATTGCCCGGTAGCACTGCGTTGGCCGGGCCTACAAAATCGTAGGCCGGGTAAGCGTAGCGCCACCCGGCAAAAATAACTTAGATCTTACAAGCGCCGCTTTCGCAGCCATCGTCCTGGATAGACGGTGCCAGGTCATCCTGAGCATCTTCTGCGCCATCACGGGTGTTGTGATAGTACAGCGTTTTGACGCCGAATTTATAGGCGTTGAGCAGGTCTTTGAGCAACTGCTGCATCGGCACTTTTCCGGAAGGGAAGCGCGTCGGATCGTAGTTGGTGTTGGCAGAGATAGACTGGTCGATAAACTTCTGCATGATACCGACCAGCTGCAGATAACCGTCGTTGTTCGGCATTTCCCACAGCAGCTCGTAGGCGTTCTGCAGGTTTTCGTAATCCGGCACCACCTGGCGCAGGATACCGTCCTTGGACGCTTTGATACTGACGTGGCCGCGCGGCGGCTCAATGCCATTGGTGGCGTTGGAGATCTGCGAAGAGGTTTCGGACGGCATCAGCGCGGAGAGCGTGGAGTTACGCAGACCGTGGGTTTTAATGGATTCGCGCAGTTGCTCCCAGTCGAAATGCAGGGATTCGCTGACGATCGCATCCAGGTCTTTCTTATAGGTATCGATCGGCAGGATGCCCTGCGCGTAGGTGGTTTCATTGAACCACGGGCAGGCGCCTTGCTCGATAGCCAGTTCGTTGGAGGCCTTCAGCAGGTAGTACTGAATCGCTTCGAACGTTTTGTGGGTCAGGTTGTTGGCGCTGCCGTCGGAGTAGCGTTTGCCATGCTTCGCCAGATAGTAAGCGAAGTTGATCACGCCGATGCCCAGCGTACGGCGGCCCATCGCGCCGCGTTTGGCGGCCGGGATCGGGTAATCCTGATAGTCGAGCAGCGCATCCAGGGCACGCACCGCCAGTACCGCCAGCTCTTCCAGCTCGTCGAGGCTGTCGATAGCGCCGAGGTTGAAGGCCGACAGGGTGCACAGCGCGATTTCGCCGTTTTCATCGTTGACGTCTTCCAGCGGTTTGGTCGGTAGGGCAATTTCCAGGCACAGGTTAGACTGACGCACCGGGGCGACCACCGGATCGAACGGGCTGTGGGTGTTACAGTGGTCGACGTTCTGGATGTAGATACGACCGGTAGAGGCGCGCTCCTGCATCATCAGCGAGAACAGCTCAACGGCTTTAATACGTTGCTTGCGAATGCTGTCGTCCTGCTCGTACTGGGTGTACAGGCGCTCGAACTCGTCCTGATCGGCGAAGAAGGCGTCATACAGGCCCGGGACATCGGAAGGGCTGAACAGGGTAATGTCGCCGCCCTTCAGCAGACGGGTATACATCAGCTTGTTGATCTGCACCCCGTAGTCCATGTGACGAACGCGGTTGGCATCGGTACCGCGGTTGTTTTTCAGCACCAGCAGGCTTTCCACTTCCAGATGCCACATTGGGTAGAAGAGGGTCGCCGCGCCGCCGCGAACGCCGCCCTGCGAGCAGGATTTCACCGCGGTCTGGAAGTGTTTGTAGAACGGGATACAGCCGGTATGGAAGGCTTCGCCGCCGCGGATCGGGCTGCCCAGCGCGCGAATGCGGCCGGCGTTGATACCGATACCGGCGCGCTGGGAAACGTATTTCACAATCGCGCTGGAGGTGGCGTTGATGGAATCCAGGCTGTCGCCGCACTCGATCAGCACGCAGGAGCTGAACTGACGGGTCGGGGTACGCACGCCGGACATGATCGGCGTCGGCAGCGAGATTTTAAAGGTGGACACCGCGTCGTAGAAACGCTTGATGTAGTCCAGACGCGTTTCGCGCGGGTAGTTAGAGAACAGGCAAGCGGCGACCAGAATGTAGAGGAACTGCGCGCTCTCGTAAATTTCGCCGGTAACGCGGTTTTGTACCAGGTACTTGCCTTCCAGCTGCTTAACGGCCGCGTAAGAGAAGTTCATATCGCGCCAGTGATCGAGGAAACCGTCCATCTGCTGGAACTCTTCTTCCGTGTAGTCTTCCAGCAGATGATGATCGTATTTACCCTTCTCGACCATCTTCACCACGTGATCGTAGAGCGCCGGCGGCTCAAACTGGCCGAAGGCTTTTTTACGCAAATGGAAAATCGCCAGACGCGCGGCGAGGTACTGGTAATCCGGCGCGTCGCGGGAGATCAGGTCCGCGGCGGCTTTAATAATGGTTTCGTGGATGTCCGCGGTTTTGATGCCGTCATAGAACTGGATATGGGAGCGCAGTTCTACCTGGGAGATCGAAACGTTATTCAGTCCTTCTGCCGCCCAATCCAGTACGCGATGGATTTTGTCGAGATTGATGCGCTCGGTGGTCCCGTCGCGCTTTGTCACCAGCAGACTCTGATTCATGTGGATTTTACCTGTCCGTGAAAGAAAATATCCCCCGTTTATCCACAGAAGGCCGTTGTGACTAACTCTGTGGATAAATACTATATGTAGGGGGTTGTCGATAAAAAGAACGCTATATGGTGAGTTATTTTAGTAAGGAATCTTTTGAGTACAAGGGTTGATTTTGACGTTAAATTGAGGTTGCGGAAGGGTAATAATCCTCAAGTCCACGTCGCATAAGGCCTGGAGAAGAAGTCAATAAAACAGAAAAAAAAATGAAAATTTGATCGAGTGCTGATTTCTTCATCGGAAGAAATAATCACGCGGCTTGATGCCGCGCAATCATCATAAGCGCAGGTGCTGACCTCAGTCCTGTTGGGCGGTGGTGTGCAACATATAGTTAACATCAACCCCCGGCGCTAACTTGAAGGTGTTGGTCAGCGGATTGTAATGCAGACCGATGATATGCTGCTCTTTCAGAGTAGTCTGATCTACCCAGCTCAGCAGTTCGGCCGGTTTGATAAACTTCTTCACATCATGAGTGCCCTTGGGCACCATCTTCATGACGTATTCCGCGCCCACCACCGCCATTAGCCAGGCCTTGCCATTGCGGTTGATGGTGGAGAAGAAGACCTGGCCGCCGGGCTTCACCAGCCGCGCGCAGGCGTGCACCACCGACTGTGGATCGGGGACGTGCTCCAGCATCTCCATGCAGGTCACGACGTCATACTGCTGCGGATGCTTCGCGGCATGTTCCTCAACCGTTTCCTGAACATAGTCCACCTGAATACCGCTCTCCAGGGCGTGCAGTTTCGCGACCTGCAGCGGTTCGGCACCCATGTCCAGTCCGGTGACCGTCGCACCTTCGCGCGCCATGCTCTCGGCGAGAATGCCGCCGCCGCAGCCGACATCGAGGACTTTTTTACCGAACAGGCCGCCGGAGCGTTCGGCGATATAGCCCAGCCGCAGCGGGTTGATGCGGTGGAGCGGTTTGAACTCGCCCTCCAGATCCCACCAGCGCGAGGCGACGGCTTCGAATTTGGCGATTTCAGCATGATCGACGTTAGGGGCTACCGACGTTTTTTCGGCATTCATGGGCGCTTTTACTCCTTTTCTGTTCAGACCTGTGAGTATATCAGCAGCGCGCCATGAATAAACCGTATTGCTTTACCTCTATTAGCGCGGCTGTGTTATAATTTGCGACCTTTGAATCCGGGAAACAGTAGAGGGATAGCGGTTAGATGAGCGACCTTGCGAGAGAAATTACACCGGTCAACATTGAGGAAGAGCTTAAGAACTCTTATCTGGATTACGCGATGTCGGTCATTGTTGGCCGTGCGCTGCCGGATGTCCGAGATGGCCTGAAGCCGGTACACCGTCGCGTACTTTACGCCATGAACGTATTGGGCAATGACTGGAACAAAGCCTATAAAAAATCAGCCCGTGTCGTTGGTGACGTAATCGGTAAATACCACCCGCACGGCGACTCCGCGGTATATGACACCATCGTCCGTATGGCACAGCCGTTCTCGCTGCGCTACATGCTGGTGGACGGCCAGGGTAACTTTGGTTCCATCGACGGCGACTCCGCCGCGGCGATGCGTTATACCGAAATTCGTCTGGCGAAAATCGCTCATGAGCTGATGGCCGATCTTGAAAAAGAGACGGTCGATTTCGTCGACAACTATGACGGTACGGAGCGTATTCCGGACGTCATGCCGACCAAAATTCCTAACCTGCTGGTGAACGGTGCCTCCGGGATCGCGGTAGGGATGGCCACCAACATACCGCCGCATAACCTGACGGAAGTGATTAACGGCTGTCTGGCGTATGTTGACGATGAAGACATCAGTATTGAAGGGCTGATGGCGCATATTCCAGGCCCTGATTTCCCGACCGCCGCCATTATTAATGGCCGTCGTGGCATTGAAGAGGCCTACCGCACCGGTCGCGGTAAAGTCTACATCCGCGCGCGCGCGGAAGTGGAAGTGGACGCGAAATCCGGCCGCGAAACCATCATCGTGCACGAAATTCCGTATCAGGTGAACAAAGCGCGCCTGATTGAGAAAATCGCCGAGCTGGTCAAAGAAAAACGCGTGGAAGGCATCAGCGCGCTGCGTGACGAGTCTGATAAAGACGGGATGCGCATCGTGATTGAAGTGAAGCGCGATGCGGTAGGGGAAGTGGTGCTCAACAACCTCTATTCCCAGACCCAGCTGCAGGTCTCCTTCGGCATCAACATGGTTGCTCTGCACCATGGTCAGCCGAAGATCATGAACCTGAAGGACATCATCGCCGCGTTTGTACGCCACCGCCGCGAAGTGGTGACCCGCCGTACGATTTTCGAACTGCGCAAAGCACGCGACCGGGCGCATATCCTCGAAGCGTTGGCCGTTGCGCTGGCCAACATCGACCCGATTATCGAACTGATCCGTCGCGCGCCGACCCCGGCAGAAGCGAAAGTGGCGCTGGTTGCCCAGGCGTGGGATCTCGGTAACGTTGCGGCGATGCTGGAGCGCGCCGGTGATGACGCTGCGCGTCCGGAATGGCTGGAGCCAGAGTTCGGCGTGCGCGACGGTAAATACTATCTGACCGAGCAGCAGGCCCAGGCGATTCTGGATCTGCGTCTGCAGAAACTGACCGGCCTTGAGCATGAAAAACTGCTCGACGAATATAAAGAGCTGCTGGAGCAGATCGCGGAACTGCTGCACATTCTCGGCAGCGCCGACCGTCTGATGGAAGTGATTCGCGAAGAGCTGGAGCTGATCCGCGACCAGTTCGGCGACGAACGTCGTACCGAAATCACTGCCAACAGCGCTGATATTAACATCGAAGATCTGATCAACCAGGAAGACGTGGTGGTCACCCTGTCGCATCAGGGCTATGTGAAGTATCAGCCGCTGACCGACTACGAAGCACAGCGTCGTGGCGGCAAAGGCAAGTCAGCAGCGCGCATTAAAGAAGAAGACTTCATTGACCGCCTGCTGGTGGCCAACACCCATGACACCATCCTCTGCTTCTCAAGCCGCGGTCGTCTGTACTGGATGAAGGTCTATCAGCTGCCGGAAGCCAGTCGCGGCGCGCGCGGTCGTCCGATCGTCAACCTGCTGCCGCTGGAAGCCGATGAGCGTATCACCGCCATCCTGCCGGTCCGCGAGTACGAAGAGGGCGTCAACGTCTTTATGGCGACCGCCAGCGGTACCGTGAAGAAAACCGCGCTGACCGAGTTCAGCCGTCCGCGTTCCGCCGGTATCATCGCGGTCAATCTGAACGAAGGCGATGAGCTGATCGGCGTCGATCTGACCTCCGGTCAGGACGAAGTGATGCTGTTCTCCGCGGCCGGTAAGGTCGTACGCTTCAAAGAAGACGCCGTTCGTGCCATGGGCCGTACCGCCACCGGCGTACGCGGCATCAAGCTGGCGGAAAATGACAGCGTTGTCTCGCTGATTATTCCGCGCGGCGAAGGCGCCATCCTGACGGTAACGCAAAACGGTTACGGTAAACGTACCGCAGCGGCGGAGTATCCGACCAAATCGCGTGCCACTCAGGGCGTTATCTCGATCAAAGTCACCGAGCGTAACGGTTCCGTGGTGGGCGCCGTGCAGGTGGATGACTGCGATCAGATCATGATGATCACCGACGCCGGGACGCTGGTTCGTACCCGCGTTTCCGAGGTGAGCATCGTGGGCCGTAACACCCAGGGCGTGATCCTCATCCGCACCGCGGAAGATGAAAACGTGGTGGGTCTGCAGCGCGTGGCAGAGCCGGTGGACGACGAAGAACTGGATGCCATCGACGGTAGCGTAGCGGAAGGCGATGACGATATCGCCCCGGAAGCGGATACCGATGACGACATCGCCGAAGACGAAGAGTAATCGTCGCAGGTAAATGTTCTGAAAGGGCCGGGTATTCTCCCGGCCCTTTTTGCATTAACATTGCGGCAAAGCTGGTTTACCGCTACTTTAACCCCATTCTGTTGAGTCCCTGACGGCCGAGCATCGCCACATTGAAATATCTTGCCTCGTTTCATACAACCCTGAAGGTTTCACGTTATCTGTTCAGAGCGCTGGCGGTATTACTGTGGCTGCTGATTGCGTTTGTCTCTGTGTTCTATATCGTCAATGCCCTGCACGAGCGGGAAGCCGAGATCCATCAGGAGCTCAATCTCAATGCCGATCAGGCCCAGCGCTATATTCAGCGTACGGCGGATGTGATTAAAGAGCTGAAGTACGTCGCCGGTAACCGCCTGTCGGCAGGGGATGCGGTAGCGCAAGGGCAAAATAGCGATATAGCAGTGCCCAACTTTGAACCCCTGTACCCTGATTCCGATTGCAGCGCGATGAGCACCACCTGGCGTAATTCGCTGCAATCGCTGGCGTGGTTTATGCGCTACTGGCGGGATAATTTTACCGCTGCCTACGACCTTAACCGCATCTTTCTCATTGGCAGCGATAACCTCTGCATGGCCAACTTTGGCCTGCGGGATGTGCCGATTGAGCGCGATCAGGCGCTGAAAGTCCTGCATCAGCGCATTGAGCAATATCGCAACGCGCCGCAAAACGAGCGCGGCAACAACCTGTTCTGGATAAGCCAGGGCGTGCGTCCCGGCGTGGGCTACTTTTATGCCCTGACCCCGGTCTATATGGCCAACCGTCTGCAGGCGATGCTCGGCGTGGAGCAGACCATCCGTATGGAAAGCTTCTTCACGCCGGGCAGTTTGCCGATGAGCGTGACGATTTTTGACGATAACGGCCAGCCGCTGATCTCGCTGGCCGGCGCGGAAGGCAAAATCCAGAGCGAAGCGAAGTGGATGCAGGAGCGGATGTGGTTTGGCTACAGCGCCGGCTTTCGCGAGCTGGTGCTGAAAAAAAGCCTGGCGCCGTCCTCCTTAAGCATCGTCTATTCCGTTTCGGTAGACCAGGTGCTGGAGCGGATCCGCATGCTCATCATCAACGCCATCATTCTCAATATCCTGACCGGGGCAATGCTGTTTGCGCTGGCGCGAATGTATGAGCGGCGCATTTTTATCCCGGCGGAAAATGATGCTCAGCGACTGGAAGAGCATGAACAGTTCAACCGCAAAATCGTGGCCTCCGCCCCGGTGGGGATCTGTATTCTGCGCACCGTCGACGGGACCAATATTCTCAGTAACGAGCTGGCGCACAACTATCTGAACATGCTGACCCATGAGGATCGCCAGCGGCTGACGCAGATTATCTGCGGCCAGCAGGTCAACTTTGTCGATGTGCTGACCAGCAACCATACCAACCTGCAGATTAGCTTTGTCCATTCGCGTTATCGCAATGAAAACGTCGCCATCTGCGTGCTGGTGGACGTTTCCGCCCGCGTGAAAATGGAGGAGTCGCTGCAGGAGATGGCCCAGGCGGCTGAACAGGCCAGCCAGTCGAAATCGATGTTCCTCGCGACCGTCAGCCATGAGCTGCGTACCCCGCTATACGGCATCATCGGTAACCTCGATCTACTGCAGACGAAGGCCCTGCCGAAGGGCGTTGATCGCCTGGTGACGGCGATGAACAACTCTTCCAGCCTGCTGCTGAAAATCATCAGCGATATTCTCGATTTCTCGAAAATCGAGTCTGAACAGTTGAAGATCGAGCCGCGGGAGTTTTCCCCACGTGAAGTGATGAACCATATTTCTGCCAACTATCTGCCGCTGGTGGTACGCAAGCAGCTGGGTCTGTACTGCTTTATCGAGCCGGATGTCCCGGAGCAGATGTCCGGCGACCCGATGCGCCTGCAGCAGGTGATCTCTAACCTGCTAAGCAATGCAATCAAGTTCACCGACACCGGCTGTATTATCCTGCACGTCCAGTGTGCGGGGGATTATCTGCAGATTAGCGTCCGCGATACCGGGGAGGGGATCCCGGCGAAAGAGGTGTTGCGCCTGTTCGACCCCTTCTTCCAGGTGGGGACCGGCGTGCAGCGAAACTTCCAGGGCACCGGCCTTGGCCTGGCGATCTGTGAAAAGCTGATCAGCATGATGGATGGCGATATCGCCGTGGAAACGGAGCCGGGGATGGGCAGCCGCTTTACCATCCGTATCCCGCTGTATGGCGTGCAGAATACACCGCAGGTGACGGCGGACGGTTTCGCTGGCAAGACCTGCTGGCTGGCAATCCATAATACCTCGCTGGCGATGTTCGTCACGTCGCTGCTCAGCTATCACGGCCTGTCGGTACGCCGCCATGCCGGAGAAACGCCGGATGCCGACGATGTCTTGCTGACTGACGATGAAGCGCAGGCGGGTTGGCGGGGAAGTGCGATGGTCATCTTCTGCCGCCGCCATATCGGCATCCCGCAGGAGCGAGCCGCCGGTGAGTGGCTGCACAGCGTGACGACGCCGCATGAACTGCTGCCGCTGCTGGGGCGTATTTTCCACGTCGCCCTCGACAGCGCGGAGAATAGCCGGGCGCTGATGGCGCCGGACGCGCAGATCGGTAATAACGACGACATGATGATCCTCGTGGTCGACGATCACCCGATTAACCGCCGTCTGCTGGCGGATCAGCTGGGATCGCTCGGCTACCAGTGCGTGACCGCTAACGACGGGGTCGACGCGCTCAACGTACTTAGCAAACAGCATATCGATATCGTGCTCAGCGACGTCAACATGCCTAATATGGATGGTTATCGTCTGACGCAGCGCATTCGTCAGCTTGGCCTGACGCTGCCGGTGATCGGCGTCACCGCCAATGCTCTGGCGGAAGAGAAGCAGCGCTGTCTGGAATCGGGGATGGACAGCTGCCTGTCCAAGCCGGTCACCCTCGACGTGCTGAAGCAAACGCTGACGGTGTATGCGGCGCGGGTGCGTAAAGGGCGGGAATAACGAGGAACTCCGTCTCGCCGGGGCGAGACGGAGAAAGCAAAGGGATTACTCTTTATCCGTAGAGCTCAGCGAGACGGAGGAGAGGTAGTTCAGCAGCGCAATGTCGTTTTCCACGCCCAGCTTCATCATCGCCGACTTCTTCTGGCTACTGATGGTTTTGATGCTGCGGTTGAGCTTTTTGGCGATCTCGGTCACCAGGAAGCCTTCAGCGAACAGACGCAGCACTTCGCTCTCTTTCGGCGACAGGCGTTTATCGCCATAGCCGCTGGCGCTGATTTTTTCCAGCAGACGAGAGACGCTTTCCGGTGTGAATTTCTTCCCTTTCTGCAGCGCGGCCAGCGCTTTTGGCAGGTCGGTCGGCGCCCCCTGCTTGAGGACGATCCCTTCGATATCCAGATCCAGCACCGCGCTGAGGATCGCCGGGTTGTTGTTCATGGTCAGAACAATGATCGACAGATCCGGGAAGTGGCGCTTGATGTATTTAATCAGCGTGATCCCGTCGCCGTATTTATCACCGGGCATGGACAGATCGGTGATCAGCACATGGGCGTCCAGCTTCGGAAGATTGTTGATAAGGGCCGTGGAGTCTTCAAACTCGCCAACGACGTTCACCCACTCAATTTGCTCAAGTGACTTACGAATACCGAACAGTACGATCGGATGGTCATCGGCAATAATTACGTTCATAGTGTTCATGTATAAGGCTACCTTCTACAGCAAGCTCTTGACGTAAGCGTCAATGTCGCTGATATATTTTTCTATGCCTTGCGCATCCTTTTCGCGAATCAGATGCTCAAGCGTTTCACATAACTGCTTGCCGGGTATCAGATTAAGCATAGCAAATGCCCCTTTGAGGCGGTGGGCGGTTTGCGCCAGAGCAGCAAAATCGCCCGCTTCGATTTCAGTATACAATCTCTGAACATCATCCGGTACCGTATCGGCAAACAGTGCGTAATAGCCGCTGGCATGGAGTTCGGCGTTACTCTCGTTTCCTGAGGTGGCGGGCTGAACCGCCTCCTCCGCCAGCTGCTGCTCAATAAGCTGCAGGATAGCTTCCTGCATCGCCGTGCTAATATTAAAGTTGACCCGCAGTTGTCCCGGGCCGATCTTGCGTATCCCGACCTCATCATCGCTTAAAAGCAAGCCCGAAGCAGTAAGATTAGACGGATTATCCGTTAAATACAGATCGAACGCTTGACTTGTCGCCCGATCGTCCGGCGTGATGCAGGACGCGCCCCAGCTCTCCAGCTGGCGGGTGACAATCCGTCGCACTTCACTGGAGGTCACATCCAGCAGGACGATAACGTCATCCAGCAGATGTTCGCCCGCCTCTGGCGCCTCTTCGCTGGCCGGCATTTTCAGATGCAGGGTATAGCGAGTCCCCAGCGACTCCCGCGCTTTGATGGTCAACTGCCCACCCAGTTTGCGCGTCATGCGGTCGCACAGCCAGAAGGTGAGGGCGTTTGCTTTGCCGTACAGATCGCTCTGGGTCGCGTTGAGATACGGGAAGTGCAAATTATCGATCTCGTTCGCCGAGACGCCGTTGCCAGTATCCAGAATGCGGAAGGTCAAACGATCGCTGGCCGACTCGTCCTGGCAAACGTCGAGGGTGATCTTGCCGATAGGCGTGGTGGTGATGGAATACTGGATTAACAGCACCAGTGTGCGTCGCAGGGCTTCACGGTCGCCGTAGCGCTGCTCACCGGCAGGGAGCGCGTTATTGATAAGCAACTGTAAACCCTTGCGCTTCATTGCTGGCAGCACCTCCGGCACGACGTCGTCAATCAGCGCCTGAACGGAGAACAGCGCCTGGCTGGTTTTCCAGGTGTCGCTTTCCAGCAGATTAGCAAGCTGAATGTCATCAATCAGTTTGACCAGCTCATCGGCATGCTGCGCCAGCATCCGGTTCTCTGCGCTGTCGAGCGCCGCCGCCTCTGCCGCCAGAGTCAGCGCGGGCTGCTTCAGGGCGCTGCCAATGTGCTGCATAAAGGCCGCCCGGCCCTGCTGGTTTTTCTCATACAAGCGCTGGGCCTGCTTGAGCTTTTTATTGACCAGCACTTCACGGTCCTGGTCACGGATAATCAGGATCTGCGTGCGCGGCGCGACCTGGCTGCGATACTGGCGGATTTCATACTGCTCATTGTTGACGGTGGCCTGAATCACCCCCTGATGCTGGTCCGCCATATTGGTGATGTTCTGCAGATTCAGATGCGGGAGCAGGTGGTCGGCAATAGGGTTGCTGATAAGGGTTCGGTTGGCTTCCTGATCGTGGACCAGCAGCCCCAGCGGTAGCAAAGAAACAATCTCTTCATTAATAGCGCGCAGCAGACGCAGTTCGCTGTTGGCGGCGGAAGGGAGCCCGGCGCCAGACGGACTGCTGCGTCCTTTAAAGTGACGAAAGGTGGTAAAACCAAACAGCGCCAGCGCCAGCAGGCCGATGTTGAGCAGCAGCGGCAGAAGAATATTCTGCAGGGCGGCCAGCAGCATGCTGCTCAGCGGTACCGTCCAGAGTAACTGCATACCGGTCGTGCTGATATCAGTGGCGATTTCAATCTGCATGCCGTTAAAAGTGATCCCGATATGGTCGGTGGTCTCTTTGTCAGGATTGGTGGCAAGGTTTTGCGACGGGTCTGGCTCAATACGGAAGCTGTCCAGCGCCATGCCCGGCGGGATCAGATCGTTAATCGGCAGGTCGAAAGCGACCACGGTGGCCAGGTGTCCGGGCTGGTTGAAGGTGGTGCGTAACGTAAAGTAGTGCGCGTTCTGCCAGGCGAGATGGCGCAGCGGCGAGAAGGTCTCGCGCTCATCAAGGGTATTGGCCTGCAGCAGCATCTCCGCGCGCCGGGATTCCACCACGCTACTGATCGTTGACTCTTTAAAGCTTGAGGAGAGGTCCTTCAACGGCAGGGTTGAGACCAGAATCAGGCTATTGTCCAGACCATTGAGATAGTACATCGACCATGGGATGGTCTCCGCGCCCCACAAAATATCGAGATAATCGGACATTTTCTGCGTCATCTCGAGGGTCGAGCTGTCGTGGGAGCCAAAAATCAGCGCTTCGGTTTTACGCCGGGGCTTCTCAAGGTAGTAGACGTCCTGTTTTAAACGCGTCTCCTGCAAGCCACCGCTCGAAGCGTTAGCCGAGGTCGCGGCGATATTGTCGTAAATCTGCCAGGTGGCATAGCGCCAGGTGTCAATGCGCTGGTGCAAGGCGTGGGAGACATCAACCACCTGATAGCTCTTCTCTTTCAGCCAGGCATTGACGGCACTTTGAATCATCACCCCCATCGTCGCCAGCAGGACAATAACCATCAAAATGAAGAAGCGGCTGATGTTGCCGGGGATCAGGGAGAATTTTTTCGGGGTCATCTTGTGGCTGAACGACTCATCATTGTTTGTAAACAGGATGTAGCGCCAGAGTAACTGGCAACAAAGCAGATGCTGCAGGCAGTATAAAGGCTAATGGCGTAAATCCATACTACAGAATGGTGCCAGCGGCGCGATACCCTCCAGGAATTATCTTAGAATCGAAGCGCAAATGAAACCGCGCCATCAACGCCGACCAGTAGCGATATTGACAAAATGTGGGGATAAGAATCGCACGAAATAACAAGACATTGGCTGAATAAGAGCAACTAACAAGCTAATTGATTGATTAATAGTCGTTAGGGAATCTTTGGCTGTAGCACAGATAAATTAAAGTTGTGTAAAGAAGGGTAAAAAAAACCGGATGCGAGGCATCCGGTTGAAATAGGGGTAAACAGACATTCAGAACTGAATGACGGTAATAAATAAAGTTAATGATGATAGCGACTGTTATTTTAGTCACCAATGATAGTTTTGTTTTACCATTCAGTGCTATAGGGTTATTTCTATGTATGTGATTGATTCTAAATGGTTAAATATTTTTTTTGATTATTAGTGCGTATTTCCCAGACCATTTTGCGGTGCAAAAAGTTCCGCCAAATTTACAAATTGAAACATCTTGTGGGCATTTTGAAACATCTTAGAAGTTTTAGTATCATATTCTTGTTGGATTATTCTGCATTTTGCAGCACAATGAAATAGCCGACTGATTAGAAGGGTAATCAGTAAGCAGTGGCATAATAAAAGGCATATAACAAACAGAGGGTTAATAACATGAAAGTTAAAGTACTGTCCCTCCTGGTACCGGCTCTGCTGGTAGCAGGCGCAGCAAATGCGGCTGAAATTTATAACAAAGATGGCAACAAATTAGACCTGTACGGTAAAATCGATGGCCTGCACTACTTCTCTGACGACAAGAGCGTAGACGGCGACCAGACCTACATGCGTGTAGGCGTTAAAGGCGAAACTCAGATCAACGACCAGCTGACCGGTTACGGCCAGTGGGAATACAACGTTCAGGCGAACAACACTGAAAGCTCCAGCGATCAGGCATGGACTCGTCTGGCATTCGCCGGTCTGAAATTTGGCGACGCGGGCTCTTTCGACTACGGTCGTAACTACGGCGTGGTATACGACGTAACGTCCTGGACCGACGTTCTGCCGGAATTCGGCGGCGACACCTACGGTTCTGACAACTTCCTGCAGTCCCGTGCTAACGGCGTAGCAACCTACCGTAACTCTGACTTCTTCGGTCTGGTTGACGGCCTGAACTTTGCTCTGCAGTACCAGGGTAAAAACGGCAGCGTCAGCGGCGAAGGCGCGACCAACAACGGTCGTGGCGCGCAGAAACAGAACGGCGACGGCTACGGTACTTCTGTAACTTATGACATCTTTGATGGCATCAGCGCTGGTTTCGCGTTCTCTCACTCTAAACGTACCGACGATCAGAACAACCTGGTTCTGGGTAACGGCGACAACGCTGAAACCTACACCGGTGGTCTGAAATACGACGCGAACAACGTTTACCTGGCGACTCAGTACACCCAGACCTACAACGCGACCCGCGCCGGCTCCCTGGGCTTTGCTAACAAAGCACAGAACTTCGAAGTGGTTGCTCAGTACCAGTTCGACTTCGGTCTGCGTCCGTCCGTTGCTTACCTGCAGTCTAAAGGTAAGGATCTGGAAGGCTACGGCGACCAGGACCTCCTGAAATATGTTGATGTTGGCGCGACCTACTACTTCAACAAAAACATGTCCACCTATGTTGACTACAAAATCAACCTGCTGGACGACAACAGCTTCACCCGCAACGCCGGTGTTTCTACCGACGACGTGGTTGCACTGGGCCTGGTTTACCAGTTCTAAGTCGCAAGCTGCACAACAAAAAGGCGCCTCTGGCGCCTTTTTTTATGTCTGGTTTAACCTCGCTGGTATACTCTTGTCGCCCTGGTAAGAGGAGCCTCGATTAATGGACATGACTTTCTTTCGCGCCGCATTGCTGGGCGTCTGCGTATTGCTCTCTGGCTGCGATTCAGCCACCACCCCTGCGACCCCCACCTCGACGGCCACCGTGCTGGATGGCAAAACGATGGGCACCTTCTGGCGGGTCAGCGTCATTGGCGTGGATGAGGCAAAGGCTCAGGCGTTGCGCGATAAAGTTCAGGCCCAGCTGGATGCCGACGATCGCCTGCTCTCGACCTGGAAAAACGACTCGGCGCTGATGCGTTTCAACCACGCGGCGGATACCCGGCCCTGGCCAGTGAGCGAAGCGATGGCGGACATCGTGACGCTGTCGTTGCGGATTGGCGCCAAAACGCACGGCGCGATGGATATTACCGTGGGGCCGTTGGTCAATCTGTGGGGCTTTGGCCCGGATAAACAGCCGGTCACCACCCCGGATGCCCAGGCGATAGCCGCGGCGAAGGCGCGCACCGGCCTGCAGCATCTGCAGGTTATCAATCAGAGCGGCAGGCAATTCCTGCAAAAAGATATCCCCGATCTGTTTGTCGATCTCTCCACGGTGGGGGAGGGCTATGCTGCCGATCACCTCGCGCGATTGATGGAGCAGGAGGGGATCTCCCGCTATCTGGTGTCGGTGGGCGGGGCGCTGGTGAGCCGCGGGATGAACGGCGAAGGCGAGCCCTGGCGGGTGGCGATCCAGAAACCGACCGACCGGGAAAACGCCGTCCAGGCGATTGTCGACATCAATGGTCACGGCATCAGCACCTCCGGCAGCTATCGTAATTACTACGAACTTGACGGCAAACGTATCTCGCACGTCATCGATCCGCAGACCGGGCAGCCGATAAGCCATAAGCTGGTCTCCGTCACCGTCATTGCGCCAACGGCGCTGGAGGCGGATGGCTGGGATACCGGACTGATGGTGCTCGGGCCGGAAAAAGCGCAGCAGGTGGTGCGCGAGCAGGGGCTGGCGGTCTATATGATCGTCAAAGAGGGCGAGGGGTTTAAAACCTGGATGTCGCCACAGTTCCGCACCTTCCTCGTCGGCGAGAAAAATTAAAAAGCAAGATTGCGGGTTTTTTGCTGCGGGCGTCGCCGCAGACTGAGGATACACTTACAGCAGGAGCCTCGTCATGAAACCGATAGTTGCCGATACCGATGACCGCCGCTGGCAGGCGGTCTGCGAACGTGATACCCGGGCCGATGGTCAGTTTGTCTTCGCGGTACTGACCACCGGCATCTGCTGCCGCCCTTCCTGCCGCTCGCGTCGTGCGCGGCGAGAAAATGTGCGCTTTTTTGCCGACGTCGCCGCTGCCGTGGCGGCGGGGTTCCGCCCCTGCAAACGCTGCCAGCCGGATAAAGACGATCCGCAGCAGCAAAGGGTCGACAAAGTGGCGCAGGCTTGCCGGTTGCTGGAGCAGGACGCGCCCCTGACCCTTGAGGCGCTGGCTCGTGAGCTGGCGGTCAGCCCGTTTCATTTCCACCGTTTATTCAAATCCGTCACCGGTATGACCCCCAAAGCGTGGCAACAGGCGTGGCGTGCCCGACGCCTGCGGGAAGCACTGGAGCAGGGGAACACGGTGACCCGCGCCGCGCTGGCAGCCGGTTTTCCCGACAGCAGCAGCTATTATCGTCAGGCCGATGCGGCATTAGGCATGACGGCGAGCCAGTTTCGCCGTGGCGGCGCTGCCACCGTGGTGACCTGGACGACGGGCGATTGCGCGCTGGGTCGCTGTCTGGTGGCGCAAAGTGAGCGCGGCGTCTGCGCGGTTCTGCCGGGCGATAACGATACGGCATTGCTTGACGACCTGCGCCAGCGCTTTCCCAACGCCGAGCTGCGTCAGGGAGACCCTGAGTTCCGTCGTCAGATGGCGGAGATTTTCGCTCACCTCGACGACAGCCGGCGGCCGGTGTCGCTGCCGCTGGATCTGCAGGGCACTGCGTTTCAGCTGCAGGTCTGGCAGGCGCTGCGGCAGATCCCGGCGGGCGAGACCCGCAGCTACCGCCAGGTGGCAGAGCATATTGGTCTGCCACGAGCGGCAAGAGCGGTGGCTGGCGCCTGCGCGGCGAATTCGCTGGCGGTGATCGTTCCCTGCCATCGGGTGGTGCGGGAGGGCGGCGCGCTGTCCGGTTATCGCTGGGGAACGGCGCGGAAAGCGAAGCTGCTGGCGCGCGAGGCCCAACACGAGGAGGAATAATGCTCGATCTGTTTAGCGATACGCCACCGTGGCAGGAGCCGCTGGCACCCGGTGCGGTGGTGCTCCGACGCTTCGCCCGCGAGCGCGCCCCGGCGCTGCTGCAGGCGATTGCCGATGTCGCCCGCCAGTCGCCATTTCGCCAGATGGTCACGCCGGGTGGATACACCATGTCGGTCGCCATGACCAACTGCGGCGCGCTGGGCTGGACCACCGATCGCCACGGCTACCTGTACGCCCCGGTCGACCCGTTAACCGATCAAACCTGGCCGCCGATGCCTGCCGTATTCCGCGAACTGGCGCTGGCGGCAGCCGCCGCCGGCGGCTATCCGGGCTTTTCCCCCGACGCCTGTCTGATTAACCGCTATCAGCCGGGCGCAAAACTGTCGTTGCATCAGGATAAAGATGAACAGGATCTGCGGGCGCCGATCGTCTCGGTCTCGCTGGGTCTGCCGGCCATCTTTCAGTTTGGCGGGTTGCAACGCAGCGACCCGCTGCAGCGGCTGCTGCTGGAGCATGGCGATGTGGTGGTCTGGGGCGGCGAGTCGCGTCTGTTTTATCATGGTATTCAGCCGCTGAAAGCCGGTCATCACCCCGAAACGGGCGACTGTCGTTACAACCTCACTTTTCGGCAGGCGGGCAGTCGCCAGTATTAAAATAAGAATTATTCTTGATGTCATCGGCGAGCCGTTTAAACTGCTGGCTGTTTTGCTTTTCCGGATAGCCTGTTATGGAACTTCTCTCTCTCGTCTGGCGTCAGTATCGCTGGCCGTTTCTCGGCGTGATTGCCCTCAGTCTGCTCAGCGCCGCGCTGGGTATCGGCTTAATCGCCTTCATTAACCTGCGCCTGATTACCGCTGTCGATACCTCGCTGCGGGTCCTGCCGGAGTTTCTTGGCCTGCTGGGGCTGCTGATGGCGGTGACGCTGGGCTCCCAGCTGGCGCTGACCACCCTCGGCCACCATTTTGTTTATCGCCTGCGGGGCGAATTTGTTAAACGCATTCTCGACACTCAGATTGAACAGGTGGAGAAGATCGGCAGCGCGTCGCTGCTTGCCGGGCTGACCAGCGATATCCGTAATATCACCATCGCCTTTGTGCGCCTGCCGGAGCTGGTGCAGGGGATCATTCTGACCTTCGGCTCTGCCGCCTGGCTGGCCTGGCTGTCAGGCAAAATGATGCTGGTGACGGCGCTGTGGATGGCGCTCACTATCTGGGGCGGCTTTGTGCTGGTGTCGCGGGTGTACAAACATATGGCCAGCCTGCGCGAAACGGAAGATAAGCTGTATCACGACTACCAGACGGTGCTGGAGGGGCGCAAAGAGCTGACCCTCAATCGCGAACGCGCGGAGTATGTGTTTAATCAGCTCTACCTCCCGGACGCCCGGGAGTATCGGCACCATATCGTTCGCGCCGATACCTTCCATCTCAGCGCGGTTAACTGGTCGAATATTATGATGCTTGGCGCCATCGGGCTGGTGTTCTGGATGGCCAACAGCCTCGGCTGGGCCGATACCGCCGTGGCAGCGACCTATTCCCTGACGCTGCTGTTTCTGCGCACGCCGCTGCTCTCTGCCGTCGGCGCGCTGCCCACCTTGCTCAGCGCCCAGGTGGCGTTTAACAAGCTGCGCCAGTTCTCTCTCGCCCCATATCAAGCCGAATTTCCCCGGCCACAGGCGCATCCTGACTGGCAAACGCTGGAATTGCGCGATGTCACTTTCCATTATCCGGACCATCGCTTTGCGGTAGGGCCGCTTAACCTGACGCTGAAACGCGGCGAGCTGGTGTTTCTGATCGGCGGCAACGGCAGCGGCAAGTCAACGCTGGCGATGCTCCTGACCGGCCTGTATCAGCCGGTTTCCGGTCAGATCCTCGTGGACGGCCAGCCGCTGGCGGCGGAGAGGCCTGAGGAGTACCGCAAACTGTTCTCCGCGGTGTTTACCGACGTCTGGTTGTTTGACCGTCTGCTCGGGCCGCAGGGCGAGGAGGCCGATCCGGCGCTGGTGGCAACGTGGCTGGAGCGTTTGCAAATGGCCCACAAGCTGCAGCTGGAGAACGGGAAAATCGCCGACCTCCGGCTGTCGAAAGGGCAGAAGAAGCGCGTGGCGCTCCTGCTGGCGCTGGCCGAGTCCCGGGACATCATTCTGCTGGATGAATGGGCGGCGGATCAGGACCCGCATTTCCGCCGCGAGTTCTATCAGGTGCTGCTGCCGCTGATGCAGCAGATGGGGAAAACCGTGTTCGCCATCAGCCATGACGATCACTATTTCCAGCACGCCGATCGCCTGCTGGAGATGCGTGCCGGCCAGCTGTCCGAACTCACCGGGGAGGAGCGGGCGCAGGCCTCCCGCGATGCGGTGGCCCGTACGGCCTGATGCTCGCCGCGAGCCCGGGGGAAAACCCGGGCGCCGCGCCGCTGAAATTTTCAGCGACTATATTGCTGACAGTTATTATTTCCCCCTCCCCGCGCTATGCTTAAGGCTTCCGGCCCACAGGCCGGCTCACTATTCTCAAAAGGATTGCCCGATCGATGTCCGTTTTGCATAAAAAAAGCGCCCGCTTGCGTGACGAAGAGCGCGCCCGTCTGATTTGGCTCTTGAGCACCGATAAAGCGGTGACCTCCGCGCTGCTGGGCAAACTGACGCTGGCCGAACGTTACGATGAAGGCACGCTGGCCGATGACCTGGCGGAAGTCGAGATCCTGGTCTCGCATCTGCCGCCGCCGGATCTCGCCGATGCGCTGGAAGCGCTCCCCTATGACGCTCGCACCGCGCTATGGTGCCTGGTGCCTGACGATAAACGTGGCGAAGTGCTGCTGGAAGCCTCAGAAAACGTCTGGGGCGACCTCATCGACAAGATGAGCGACCCCGAGCTGCTGCAGGCGATGCAGCCGCTGGATATCGATGAACAGGTTTACCTGCTGCAGCATCTGCCGCGCAACCTGACCGGACGGCTGCTGGCGACCCTGCCGGCCGAGAAGCGCGCCCGTATTCGCCAGATTATGCGCTACGCTGACAACAGCGTCGGGGCGATCATGGAGTTTGAGGTCATTACGGTTCGTCCGGAGGCCACGCTGGCGGCGGTGCAGCGCTATCTGCGGCGTCTGGGTAAAATGCCGGAGAACACCGATAAGCTGTTCGTCACCACCCGTAACAAGCTGCTGCTCGGCGAGCTGGAGCTGCAGACCATTCTGCTCAACGATGCGCAGAAGCGGGTAGGGGAGGTGATGGAGGGCGATCCGGTCACCTTTCAGCCGCACGAAGAGGCCGAGAAGGTGGCGCGCACCTTCGAACGTGATGACTTACTCAGCGCCGCCGTCATTGATGCCGACGGCAAGCTGATCGGGCGTCTGACCATCGATGAGATCGTCGATGTGGTTTATGAAGAAACCGATAACGATCTGCGCCGGATGGGCGGCCTGAGCGATGAAGAGGATGTCTTCGCCCCGGTCAGTAAAGCGGTCAAAACGCGCTGGGCGTGGCTGGCGGTCAACCTGTGTACAGCGTTTATCGCGTCCAGGGTCATCGATGGCTTCGAACACACCATTTCACAGCTGGTGGCGCTGGCCTCGCTGATGCCGATCGTCGCCGGGATCGGCGGCAATACCGGCAATCAGACGATCACCATGATCGTCCGGGCGATGGCGCTGCAGCAGATCCAGCCCGGCAGCTTTACCTTCCTGATCCTGCGTGAAATGGGGGTCGCCCTGATTAACGGCCTGGTATGGGGCGGGATTATGGGGGCTATTACCTGGTGGCTGTATGACGATCCGCAGCTCGGTGGGGTGATGACGCTGGCCATGATGCTCAACCTGCTGATGGCGGCGATGATGGGCGTGATAATCCCGATGGTTATGGTGAAGCTGGGGCGCGACCCGGCGGTCGGCTCCAGCGTGATGATCACCGCGATCACCGACACCGGCGGCTTCTTTATTTTCCTTGGTCTGGCGACGCTGTTTCTGATGTAGCCTGCGCCTTCGTGCGCAGGCGGCGGGGGATGAGCGCCATGGCGATGATCCCCGCCAGCACGCCGATCGCCAGATTGCTGGTTCCCACCGTCGCGGCGACGGTCACCAGCATCACCAGCGTTTCCGGCCACGGATTACGCGCCAGTTCGCCCGGGCGAATGCTGTGCCAGCTAAAGGTTTTCACCGCCACAATCACCATCACCCCAGCCAGCACCGCCATCGGGATCTGCGCCATTACCTGGCTGAGCGCCGTTACCAGCAGGAGCAGCACCAGACCGGCGATCACCGTTGAGAGACGGCTGCGGGCTTTGCCCATCTCCACGTTAACAATGGTCTGGCCGATCATCGCGCAGCCGGCGATACCGCCATAACAACCGGCAAGGATATTGGCGATACCCAGCCCGGCGCTCTCCCGCGATTTATTCGACGGCGTATGGGTGAGATCATCCACCAGCTTAGCCGTCAGCAGGGACTCCATCAGGCCGACAAAGGCGATGCTGAGGGCGCAGGGCCAGATAATCTGCAGTGTCGCCAGGTTCAGGGGGACGGTCAGGGCGGTGAATCCCGGCAGGCCGCCGCTCATCGAGCCTTCATCGCCGACGGTGGGCAACTGCTGGCCGGTGGTGACGGTATAGAGAGTGAGCACAACAATGGCGATCAGTGGCGCCGGGACAACCTTAATGAAGCGCGGCGCCCACAGGACGATAAGCAGCGTCAGGACGAACAGGCCGACGATCAGTGGTTGGCGACTCAAGAAATGCGGTACCTGAGCAAAGAAAATCAGTATCCCGAGGGCATTGACGAACCCGGTCATCACCGCCGGGGGAATAAAACGCATCAGGCGCGCCATGCCGCACAGACCAAACAAAATTTGAATCATACCCGCCAGAATGACAGCCGGCAGAATGTAGCCCACGCCGTACTGATGCACCATCGGGCCAATGACCAACGCCACCGACCCGGCGGCAGCCGTCACCATTGCCGGGCGCCCGCCGAGCACCGACATCGCCAGACAAAGCACCACCGAGGCAACCAGGCTGACCTGTGGGTCAACGCCGGCAATGACCGAAAACGAAATAACTTCAGGGATTAACGCCAGGGCGGTAAGCACGCCGGCCAGCACTTCGCGCGTCAGCAGCGACGGGGAGCGGAGGATCGGACGCAAAGTGCCGGAAGCGGAGGAGTCAGGAACAGGCGGCATAAAAAAAGTTCGCAGGTTATAAAAAAAGGAGGAGCGGTGTCAGGCCCGGCTTCCGTGCGGTCTGTCACAAAACCGAGGATGATAGCGCGGAATCCGCAACGCTACCAGTATGAAAAGTGATTTTGTGTATACATTTATTAAACATTTTTATAACGGATCTCAAAACAGAACTTAAAATTTAAACAATATTTAAATTTTTTAGCTTAGGTGGTAACGTGAGTGGTGAGAATCGTATCACCTGCGCTAAATAAAAACAGCGAGTAAAGTAAGGCTCAAATCCGATGAATAAAAAGATGGCCGTACCACGCTCACAGGCGGTTGGTCCCAACAGCACTCGGACCAACACCCGCCATGAGCAAGAGACGGATGTATTGTTGATTGGCGGCGGCATTATGAGCGCCACACTGGGAACCTGGCTGCAGGAGCTTGAGCCAGACTGGTCTATTACCATGGTTGAGCAAATGTCCAGCGTGGCAGAAGAGAGCTCAAATGGGTGGAACAATGCGGGTACCGGCCACGCGGCGCTGATGGAGCTGAACTACACGCCGCAGACCGCCAACGGCATTAATATCGACAAAGCGGTCGACATCAACGAAGCCTTCCATATCTCGCGTCAGTTCTGGGCGCATCAGGTGACGCGCGGCGTCCTGAACAAACCAAAATCTTTCATTAACAGCGTGCCGCACATGAGCTTTGTGTGGGGCGAAGATAACGTCAACTTCCTGCGCGCGCGCTATGCGGCGCTGCAGCAGAGCGAACTGTTCCGCGGTATTCGCTATTCTGAAGACCATCAGCAGATCAAAGCCTGGGCACCGCTGGTGATGGAAGGCCGCGATCCACAGCAAAAGGTGGCCGCCACCCGTACTGAAGTGGGAACTGACGTCAACTATGGCGAAATCACCCGCCAGCTGATCGCCGGCCTGCAAAAGCATGATAATTTCTCCCTGCAGCTGGGTACCGTGGTACGTCGCTTCAAGCGCAACGCCGACAAGAGCTGGACGGTCACTCTCGCGGATGCCGACAACCGTCGTCAGAAGCGGGTCATTAAAGCTAAATTCATCTTTATCGGCGCCGGCGGCGCGGCGCTGACGCTGCTGCAGGAAACCGGCATTCCACAGGCCAAAGAGTATGCGGGCTTCCCGGTCGGCGGCCAGTTCCTGGTCTGCGAAAATCCGGAGGTGGTGAACCACCATCTTGCGAAGGTTTACGGCCAGGCCGAAGTGGGCGCGCCACCGATGTCGGTGCCGCACATCGATACCCGTATTATCGACGGTAAACGCGTGGTGCTGTTCGGGCCGTTCGCCACCTTCTCGACCCGCTTCCTGAAAAACGGTTCGCTGTGGGATCTGCTGGCCTCGACCAATACCTCGAATATTCTGCCGATGCTCAACGTCGGTCTGGACAACTTCGATCTGGTGAAATACCTGATTAGCCAGGTGATGCAGAAAGATAAAGATCGCCTGGCTGCGCTGTGCGAATACTATCCGGAAGCGCGGAAAGAGGACTGGCGGTTGTGGCAGGCCGGTCAGCGCGTGCAGATTATCAAGCGCGATGCGAAGAAGGGCGGGGTACTGCGCCTCGGCACCGAAGTGGTCAGCGATGACGAAGGCACCGTCGCGGCACTGCTCGGCGCGTCGCCTGGAGCCTCCACGGCGGCGCCTATCATGCTGCAGCTGATGGAAAAAGTGTTTAAAGATAAAGTCAATTCGCCGGAATGGCAGGCCAGGCTGAAAGCTATCATCCCGACCTACGGTATTCGCCTTGATGGCAACCCGGCTGAGATTGAGAAAGCGCTGGCGTGGACCAGTGAAGTGCTGGAGCTGAAATATGAGCCGGCCGCGGCGGCGGATGAAGCCCCGCAGGCGGAGCTGAAGCCGCTGAGCGGTGGTAAGCCGATGGCGGATATCGCGCTCTGACAAACGCTCTGACAAAAACGGCAGCCTGCGGGCTGCCGTTTTTTTGTCGGTTTGATGGGTCGACTTAGCGGACGACGGCGTTACCGATGGTTTCGTCGGCGCGCCAGATGCGATATTTCACATCGACATTGGTCGGCGCGTACACGACAATCGGCAGCTTGCTGTTGTAGCGCAGCATGGCATCATCGCCGAGACCGGCAGTGACAAATTTCTTCTCTTTCTTGCCATCCGGGCAGGCCATCATGGTAGAGACCGGGCCGCTCAGCTTATCAAAGACATAGTAGTCATAGCCCCAGCCTTCCAGGGTTTTGCTTTCCAGCTTCCCGCCTAAACGATGGTGGTTGCAGTCAACTTCCAGCGTCTGGCCGATTATCAGCTCAACCTTCAGCGCTGACTCATCCTGCTGCTGCGGCAGCTGAATAACCTGACGCTTCATGCCTTTTTCCGCTTTCGGGAACGGCGCGACTTTTTCCAGCGGCTGGTCTGCGGCCAGGGCGCCAGCGGACATGCAGGCGGCGGTCAGCAGAGAAACGGCTAGCGTAGTGATTTTTTTCACGGTTGATCATCCTTTATTTTCGTTCCTGACTGATACAGCCTATCATTGCTTTGCTGAATGTTAAGTTTTATTTACTAATTTTTTCAAAATGAATGGTGTTATGTACTGGCATGATTCCATCAACGCACCTTGCGCCCGACGCCGGCCGATGAAGCTATTCGTTGCGGCTATTTTTCGCTTCCTCAATGAATTCTTCATCTAATTCATCAGTGTTGCCGGCATGCTCTCGTCCCGACAGCAGGTTCCAGCAAGCGATAAACAAGGCGGCAATCAGCGGCCCGATAACGAATCCGTTGATGCCGTAGATCTCCATGCCGCCCAGAGTGGCGATAAGGATCAGGTAGTCCGGCATTTTGGTATCCTTGCCCACCAGCAGCGGACGCAGAATGTTATCCACCAGGCCAATCACAATCACAAAGAAGCCGACGATAAAGGCACCCTGCCACAGCTGCCCGGTGGCGAAGAGGTAAATCGCCGCCGGCACCCAGATAATGGCCGAGCCTACCGCCGGGATAAGCGACAGGAACGCCATCAACGCTCCCCACAGAATACTGCCGTCCAGACCGGCAACCCAGAAGGCAAAGCCGCCCAACGCCCCCTGCGCCAGCGCAACAGCCACAGTGCCTTTTACCGTGGCGCGGGCGACCGCGGCGAATTTAGCGAACAGGTGCTGCTTCACGTAGCTCGATAACGGCAGGGATTCGAGGGTCAACAGCACCAGGTAAGGCCCATCCTTCAGCAGGAAGAACAGCAGGTACAGCATAATGCCGAAGCTGACGGTAAAGCCAAAGGTGCCTTTACCAATCAGAAATGCGCTGCCGGCCAGATACTGGCCGCTTTTCAGCGCAACATCGGAGAGCTGCTGCTGGATCTGCTGCGCGCTATCGAGGTTGTGCTCGGCAAGGAAACTTCTCGCCCAGCCGGGGAGGTGGGCAAACAGACTGGCGACCACCGTCGGGAACTGAGTGTCGTTATGCTGAAGTTTGCTATACACCACGTTCAGCTCGTAGGCCAGCGACGAGAGGATGATCGCCAGCGGCGTAAAAACGATAAGGCAGATAATGACGATGGTCAGCAGCGCCGCGAGGCCATTGCGCTCGCCGAGGCGAGTGCGAATCTTGTTTTTGACCGGATTAAAAATCACCGCAAGGATCGCGGCCCAGAGGATGGCGGAATAATAGGGTGAGAGAACATCAAAAAAGGCCAGGGTTACAATAAAGACGATAAGGATGAAAAATCCTTTGGTAAGTCCATTAACTCTCATGTCATCCGCTCCTGCTTATGAGTCATACAGTCGAATAATAGATGCTACGACGTAATTTACCATCAGGATAGTCGTACTCTATATCTGAGGCGGAAAAGTTGATAAAACCCTGCTGAAGCTGTTCAGTAAAACTGACTACGGCTGCTTTTAATGCCTGTCCGGTACGCATGATGAAAGCAGTATCATCTGCAAAACGTTCATTCAGGAAGCGACGAGATGTAGAAGCGCAGTATATCGATACGGCAAAAGCGGAGGTTATGGCGGATAATCCGTGGGGAAACGGGCAGAAAAAAAAGCGCGCAGCGGATATTTCCACGCGCGCCTTGTGCTGTGACTTACTGAAGATTGCCTGCCGTCAGGCTCTCTTTATCAAAGGCATGGCTGACATCAATATGATTTTGATGCATCGATGTATCGATATTTGAACCTGCCTCCGGACGTGCAAAGCTATTCTCTGCGGCCATCACGCCGGACGAAAGTGTTGCGGCCAACAGCAGTGCGGTGACTACGCCGATATTTTTCATGTTCTGTTCCTTATTGCATCGTGTTGTCGCTGTCGCCTGTGACTTCCGGCGGCCCGGCAATGTTGGCGATTTTATTTCGTCAACTCAGCGGTCATATGTACGCGGTTATTGAATTGAGCGCTGGTGATTTTGTAAGACGCGCCTTGTTCCGCGGCCTGAGCGGCAATTTTGGCTTCTGCGCGATCCAGTGTGGAAGCGCTGGCGCTGATGCTCTGCGCAAAAGTACCGAAAGAGATCATAGAGAGTGTGGCAACTGCAACGAAAGTTTTGATGGATTTCATGGTCGTATTCCTTAAGTGTTTTGTCAGTGTTGGAGCGTTGTTGCCCCGATGTGATAAATGATAGGCTGACGGTCGGATGATTAAAATCGAAACAATTTGCTCTCATTGTTCAGTAAAGTTGAATGAGTTTGTGCGGTACCGACATCCTGTTTTGCTAAGAAAGTCTGATTACAATTCAGCCTCATTGTCATAACAAATATATAAAAAGTTATTTTTTAACTTTCGATAGATGATTTTCTTGTTTGCTATCATCTGAACCGCGGCAATATAGTTTTTAGACAGCAATAAGCGCCGGCGTGCGGCAAATAAAAATTATCCACGAATATTTCATTATGATAACTATTAATAAGATCAGTAAAAGCTTCTCCGGTGAAAGAGTGCTAAAAGAGGTCTCGCTCAGTATTCATTCCGGCGAGATTATTTGCATTATTGGCCCCAGTGGCTCAGGGAAAACCACGCTATTACGTACGCTTAATTTCCTGGAGCCTGCCGATAGCGGGCAAATAAGAATAGATGATGTGGCGCTGGATTGCGCAAAAGCGGGCAAAAAGGAGATTGAAAAGCTACGGGCAAAAACCGCCATGGTTTTTCAATCGTGGAATCTCTTTCATAATCTGACCGCACTGCAGAATATTACCGAAGGACTGATTTACGCTCAAAAGCGCCCGCGTCAGGAGGCGCAGGATATTGCTGAACAACTCTTAAAGCAGGTGGGGTTATTGCATAAAAAAGACAGCTATCCGCACAGTCTCTCCGGCGGCCAAAAGCAGCGTATCGGGATTGCGCGGGCGCTGGCAATTAACCCCGCCGTTCTGCTGCTGGATGAGCCGACTTCCGCGCTGGATCCGGAAAAAGTTGGTGAAGTGCTGGAGCTTATTCAGACGATTGCCGCTGCGGGTCAGACGATGATTATCGTGACCCATGAAATGGCGTTCGCCCGCCAAGTCGCTTCCCGGGTGGTATTTATGGAAAACGGCGAAATCGTTGAGCAGGGCCCGGCGGAACAGATATTTGGCGCAGCACAGCAGGGGCGAACCCGGGCGTTTCTGGCGCAACTGCACTATCATGCCTGAGGCTACTGATGAACAATAACCCGCTCTTTAACTGGCAGGATATCGCCGGAATATTGCCGAAACTGCTGGAAAATTTACCCGTGACCCTCGGGATAACGCTGGCCTCGCTGCTGCTTGGTTTGACGATCGCGCTGCTGATTGTGCTGCTGCAGTTTAGTCGCTTTAAGCCGCTCAGCGCGGTAGCAAACGGGTATACCGACATTCTGCGTGGCGCCCCCCTGGCGCTGCTGATCCTGCTGTTTTTCTTCGGCGGAAAATTAATTTTGACTGCGCTGGCGCTGCCGCCGCTATGGATTAGCGATACCACCTTTGCGGTGTTGTCTATTTCGGTCAGCATCAGTCCCTATTTTGCGGAAATGATGCGTTCAGCGTGGCGTGCGGTGGATATCGGCCAGAAAGAGGCCATTATCAGCTTGAATATTCCCTGGCATAAGGGAATGCTGCGGATTATTTTTCCCCAGGGGCTCATTATTGCCATTCCCGTTTTTGGTAATCTTTTAATTAACCTCGTGAAGATGACCTCACTGGTCAATATTATTGGTATTGTAGATATTTTTGGCCGTGCACAAAAGATTTCACAAAATAGCTATGGGTCTAAACAGGTCGCGGCATTTATTAGTGTTATTATCGTTTACTGGGTGCTGAATAGTATTATTCTCTATTTTACCACTCGTATTGAAAAGAAGTATCAGTTCCTGTTGGAGTGATAGATTAACATGTTTAGCCTGGCGTTCATTCGGGACAATTTTACGTTTATTTTAAGCGCGCTGCCGGTCACCCTGGTGATAACGTTATTGTCCTTACTCTTTTCCACTCTGCTGGGCGCGGCGCTGGCGTGGGTGATTATTCGTCAGGTTCCCGGCGTTCAATGGGGGGCGAAGGTATTTCTCTCCTTTAGCCGTTCGGTCCCGGTACTGGTGATGCTGTATTTCTTTTTTTACGTCTGGCCGTGGATAGCCGCCGGGCTGTTTGGCGGCCCGCAGGATAATATGTACCACTATAAACTCTCGCCACTGGTGGCGGCGGTCACCGCGCTATCGCTGATTTTCAGCGCGTATTTCGCCGAAACCTTTCGCGCAGGCTGGAACGCGGTTGATAAGGGGCAGCGCGAGGCCGCATGGTCAATTGGGCTAAGCGGGTTCACGCAGTTCCGACGCATTATTTTTCCGCAGGCGGCAGTATCCGCACTGCCGAACTTCACCAGCGTGCTGATCGATCTGATTAAAGACACCTCGCTGGTTTACACCATCACCGTTATTGATCTGATGGCGAAAGCCAATATCGCCGCCGCGCGCGGGTTTCATTTTGTCGAAGCCTATTGCGTCGTGCTGGTGATTTATATCGTGCTGTGCCTGGCAATTGCCAGAGCATTGCGCAGTGTAGAACGGTTTCTGCGCGCCCGCTGGCAAGGAAACGTAAAAAAGAGTGTTCCACGGTTATCATTTTGGGGAAGGTATTTTGAAAAATAAAATTTTACTGGTGAGTGCGCTGACGTTGGCAATGGGAATTAACGCCGCACAGGCGGTTGAAAAAAGTCCGCACGCGAAGACGATTGAGGTTGTCGTTAACGCTAACGGTTTTCCCTTTAGCTTTGTTGACGATAACAACAATATTACCGGCTACGATGGCGATCTGTTAAAGGTGCTGGACCAGCGGTTAACCGACTATACGTTTCATTTTAATGCGGTCTCGCGCGACGCGATGATCGTCGGCCTGTCGACCGGCGCGTATACCCTTGCGGCGGATCACTTTTATCTCACCAAAGAGCGGGCGGAAAAATATGACCACTCCGGCGAGCCGACCGGGATCAGCGATTTACGTTTGATTGTACGTAACGATGAGAACGATATTCATAACCTTGGCGATCTCGCCAGCGGTAAGAAAAAACTGGTGCCGATTCACACCTCCGACGCCCGTTATACGGTGATTGAAAACTACAACAAAAAACATCCAGGCCAACAAATTAACCTGCAGCCCAACGGCGAGCAGTCCGCCGCCGATATCTTTAAAGCGGTCGCTTCCGGGGAATACGATGCGGCGATTTATCCCATTGGCGCACTGCTGGCGTTAAATAAGGCGCTAAATCTCAATCTGAAAGCTTCGGATTCCGTCGGCCTGTTTCCTAACGTCTATTTGTATAAAAAAAATACCGACCCGCAGTTGATCAAAGCGATTGATGCGCAGTTGGTTGCCCTGAAAAAAGACGGCACGCTCGCTGAGCTCTCACGGAAATGGTACGCCGAAGATGTGTATGCCCTGCCGGGCGCCAGCGACGTCAAAGTGAATACCGACTGGGAATAAACGCATGACGCAAATAAGCTCGGAACCGGCGCATAACGCCGCCACCTTAAACGATGAGGTGACCCTGGCGCTGCGCGCCATTACTGAAAAACGCGCGGCTACCATCGGTTACCTGTTGGACGAAAGCCGACAACGTCATATCGCGGATGATTTTGCGCGTGAAGCCATACGCCACTATGGCCGCGATATCGGGCATAAGCTGCGTGCGCAAATGCGCGATCGCCAGGATTTGCAGGAGTTTGCCGGGCTGTTTACCCGCGGTCTGGAATCTCAGGTTTATGAGATGGAGCCCGTTAGCGCCAGCCGGGCTGAATTTATCGTCCTGTTTCACTACTGTCCTTACGTTAACTGCTGGCGTCAGCAGGGGCGGGGCGCCAGCGAAATTGAGACGCTATGCGATATCTGCATGGAAGGGGATCATGCGTTAACCGACGCGTTTCCGGGGCTGCGTTTAGAGGTGCAGACCGCGCTGGCTCGCGGTGATGCCGCCTGTCGGCTGCGTTTTTATCAGTCAGAGTCGCATGAGGCGGAATGGCAACCTTAAGTGGGGACCACGCAACCAGTTTATTAATCAGCCAGAAGCGGCGATTCAGGCACTGAGCAGGCAAAATCTCACCACGGTTGACGGCGACGTTGACGGACGGATTTATCCCACTGACGGAACGGGGATTCGCGTTGCCGCCCCCGCGCGACAAAGCCGGCGCTTCGGTGTTGGTAACGGCGAATATCGTTTTGAGTAAGGAGTAAGATTTATGGCAAAGGTCCATTTTATTGGTGCCGGACAGATGACGGAGGCGATTATTCGCGCGTCATTAAGCAACGGTACGCTGCGGGCGGACGCGATCTCGCTGGAGGATATCGACAGCGCGCGAATCGAGGCTTTGCACTCCCGCTATCGGTTGTCGGGCGACGGTGGCTTAAGCGAAGCCTCTTTACTGGTGCTGGGGATCCGTCCGCAGGACGATCTGGCGGCGGTGGCGGGCCGCGTGCGCGCCCAGCTAAACGGCTCGACGACGGTGGTTTCTCTGATCGCGGGAGTGACCCTGGAAACGCTGGCCTCCCTGTTTGGTGAGGCAACGCCGATTGTCAGGACGATCCCCAATACTCTGACCGATACCGGATTTGGCTATAGCGGCGTGACCTTAAACGCCCACGCCAGCGCGGCTGAGATCGAGCCGTTTCTGCGCGGTTTTGGCAAAGTGCTGTATTTGCCAGAGCGGTTGATCGATGTTTTTACCGGTTTTGGCGTCGCGGGGCCTAACTATATTTACTACTTTATTGAGTCCCTTACTGATGCCGGCGTACTGGCGGGGCTGTCGCGGCCTCAGGCGACGGAGGTGGTGCTGGAGAACCTGCTCGGCGCGGTCGAGATGCTGCGCCAAAGCCAGAAGCATCCGCATCAGCTTCTGGATATCAATAATTCACCGGCGGGAGTCGGGATCCACGCTCTGTATGAGCTGAACAACAGTGATTTTGCCGCAGGCCTTCAGCGCAGCGTACTGGCGGCGGTCAGGCGTACCCGTGAACTGGGACTGCGCTAAAACCCTTCTTCCCGCGACAGGCCGTGCAGCACCCCGGCGCTTTTCCGGTGGTGCGCTTAGAGGTGCGGCTTAAGGCTGCATGAGTACGGTAGCCCAGCCGGGTCGCTAATATCGTCGTGTATTAATCCACGGGGAGCAGGTCAGTGTTGTAAAACGTAGAAGGAACGGATACTCACTGGTCATGATATGATAGACTTAATGGTATAGCTATGAAGGAATCATAGATGATGACCTTGAAATATTATTTAAGGCACTGCTTATGGGGATGGTGTGGTTATGGCTATCTGATCTATTTTATAGTGCGCGATATGAATAACGGGCACATTTTTCCTCCCTATGCTCCTTATATGCCATTTGTGGTTGCATATCTTTTTTTAAGCGCCTTCCTGTACCCATTCTCATATTATTCTTCGGAGAAACTAGCCCTTAAGATAATGACCAAACACTTTTGGGAACGTCACATTGGCGTGAACAGCGGTGTGTTTGGCATGTTCATTATTGTGTGGTTGTTTTGCATGCCGCTGTCTGTACCCTTATTCATCGTGTATTTATGCATACGTGAAAAGATTAAAGTAAATGCTTAAAAAATATGAAAATTCTCGTAATGGATTCACGCTGCGTCTGATAAGGGCATGGAACTGCTGGTAACTACGGGTTTGTTAGTTTCTGGAAGGCTTCCGCGTATTTGGCAATGTCATTTATTATTCCATTGTCCTTATCCTTGTCCATGTTGCGGCATTATTTGGGAAGATGACTAACAGGCTATATACGTCCTGACATTTTGCGTGCCGAGTGTAAATGAGTACGCTATCGCTCGTGCGGTTGTAATTGTAAGGGCAGCTATTCCGGGATTGGGTCAGTCCAGACGTACTTCGTTCGTGTCTATATGCGCGAGGGCTGACTCTATTACATCTGGCGGAAACACGGCTTCAGTTGCTGCTGTACTGAATATGGCACGCAAGCCATGAGAAACAAGAATGCCTTTGTAGCCCATATGGCGTAACGCTGCATTGGCAGTCTGGTTGTTCATCGACTGTTTGTGGTCGTTGGCGGATGGAAAAATGTATTCGCGGTGGTCGCTGATAGTCGCATAGCATCCAAAATCGCTAACACTTGCGAGGGGAGGGGGGATGGTATGCTCGCGACCAGCAGGTACTGTCCATGTGCTTGTGTCAGGGGCTATTTCAGACCAACGGGCAGACGCGGACTCTGCTGGGCGAGTTACGGTCAGCAATTTCCATTCAATCAGTAGCCGGGTCTGTAACTCGATGCTGGCAACAGAAAGAGTTTTCATCAGATCGGGAAGTGCTTCAGGCCTGATGGTAGGCATATTCTTTTTGACAGGTGCCTGGAATACTTTACGGATCTTAGCAGCGGGGTTAGAAAGTATCAGACCATCATTTACCGCGTAATCCATCACCTCGTTGATACGCTGAATAACTCGCTTTAATGCTTCCAGTTTGCCACTGGCTTCAATCGGATCCAGAGCCGTAATGAAGTCACGAGCAACCAGACTGGTGACAGGACGGTTGCCAATCCAAGGTATTACATGCTTTTTTAGCGATCGCCAAATATCTTTAATGGTGTTAAGTGCCAGTTGCTCTGTTTTTTTCAACTCATACCAATCAGCAGCTACTTTAGCTAAGGTGTTTTGGCTGGCAATCAAACCGGCGGAAAACAGGCAACAAAAAACCCGCAAACTCAGAGAGAGTGCGGGCTCTTGTGGGGTTACCGGTCGTTAACGAAACTTACCGGTGAATGATTTGGTCGGCACGAGAGGATTTGAACCTCCGACCCCCGACACCCCATGACGGTGCGCTACCAGGCTGCGCTACGTGCCGACGCGTGGGGAACAATATTACCCGTTCCCCGAGCGAATGCAAGCGGGTCACGCGCGATTGATTCATAATTAATCAATCAGTTAGCGATAAAGCGTTTTTCGTCAGTCAGGACCTGCAGCAACAGGCTGAGCTGCGGTTTCTGATCTTTAATTTTCTCGCCGTCGCGGCTCCAGGTGGTGTAGGTGCCGTTATGGTTGAGGACCACGGTGATAGTCGGGGTGGTAATGGCCAGCGTATCGCCGTTGGCCGCGGTGACCCAGTTACGACGCCGTACGGCGCTGAACAGATCTTCACCCTGCGAGTATTCATTGGCTGGCGTCGAAACGTGGAGCAGACGCTGCATCAGCGTGGTCATCACATCTTTGTTATCGGTCAGCGTGGCAATTTCCTGGGCCGGCGTGCCCGGCCAGTGAATAACCAGCGGTACCTGCAGCTGCTCGCGCGACCAGTCGAACGGGTCGTGTTTGACGTTAAGCGGCTTGCCGTGGCCAGCGGTGATAATCACCACCGTATTGTCGAGCTTACCGGCTGCACGTAGCGCGGTCAGCACCCGATCAATCTGGGCGTCGACGTCACCTGCCGCCTTGCTGTAACGGCGGACAAAGCCCTGTTGCTGCGTGTCGTCGAGGGTGGTGCCGTTGAGCGAGATCCACGAGAACCAGCGATTCTCATCCTGCGCGTAACGGTCCAGCCAGCCGATCCATTGATTGGCCGTCTGCTCGTCGCTCTGGGTCTTCGCGCTCGGTAGCGAGAAGTCGGAGAGCAGCGCCTGGCGATAGAGCGGGCTGCTAAACCCATCGGAGGAGAACAGGCCCAGCTGGTAGCCCTGCTGGTTGAGGGCGGTGATCAACGCGGCGGGAATACGCGCCGAGAGGACACCGTCCATATAGCCTGGTGAAATACCGTAGAACAGGCCAAACAGGCCGCTGTCGGCGGTATTACCCGAGCTCATATGCTGGGTAAAATTGACGTTCTCTTTGGCGAACGCCGCCAGCGCCGGCATGGTCTTTTCAAACCGCGAATAGTTCAGATTGTCGACGGTGATCAGCAGCACGTTGTAACCCGCGCCGAGGTCACGGTAACGCAGATTGCTGAGCGGATACTGGACCGATACCGCCTCCGGCGCCCCTTGTTCCACCAGGCGACGCTGATAATCCTGGGCGTCGAGCAGGCCATGTTTCTCGAGGAAACGGCGGGCGGTCATCGGATAGGAGAGCGGCAGATTCGCCCGCTGCATCGTGATCGGGCGATAGAAATTGGCATCCGCCCAGATATAGACCAGGTGGCTGCTGACGAACGACAGAAAGAAGAACCAGGCGACCGGGCGAGCGTAATGGCGGCGACGTGTCAGGCTGCGCAGTTTCTGCCAGCTCCAGGTGGCGAAGAGCATTTCAATCAAAAAGATGACCGGGACGCTGATAAACATCAGCTGCCAGTCGCGCGCCATCTCATTCTGGTCAGGGTTAATGACCAGCTCCCAGACGACCGGGTTTAAGTGAAGATGGAAGCGGGTGAAGACCTCGCTATCTATCAGCAGCAGCGTCATCCCGGCGGTGGCAAGGATCACCGACAGGAAGCGCATCAGGCGCTGCGAGACCACGATAAAGGTCAACGGGAATAGGATCAGCACATAGCTGGTAAACACCAGGAAGCTGAAGTGTCCGACGAGACTGACGTACGAAAAAAGTCGTCCGGCAAGCGTCGTCGGCCAGTCGGCGACAAAAAGATAGCGGCTGCCGAGCACCATGGCCAACAACATGTTGAACAGGGCGAACCAGTGCCCCCAGCTAACCATCTGGGAGACTTTTTCTCGGTAGGGCTGACGTAGAGTCACCATATACTGTTGCTGTTATCCTTAATGCGCCGGATCGTCGTTAATGGAAGACTGCAAAGCCTGCGCGAAAGAACGGGCGATGGCCTGACGCTGCGCCGGCGCGACGCTACTGTTGATCAGGTTGGTCACCATATTGCCTAACACCATCAGTGAAAGGTCAACCGGGGCTTTGTGTGATTCCAGGACGTTCGTCAGCTCACTGAGCAACTGTTCGACCTGTTGATCGCTATAGCGGGAAATTTGCGGCATAAACTCAAAATCTGTTTGTTCGTGAAAGGGCAACATATTACCGTAGCAGCAGCTTTTTTTCCGCATTTTTTCGCCGCGGCGCAAAAGCGCACCGATCGTCGGTAACAACGTCGAAATGTGTGGCGCCAGTTGCGTCGGCAACCCGGCGGTGGTTGAATACCGCCCGGTCTAAAAGGAGAGTTTAACATGAGTCTGGATATCGACCAGATTGCCCTGCATCAGTTAATCAAACGTGATGAACAAAATCTGGAGCTGGTGCTGCGCGAGTCACTGCTGGAGCCGAACGCGACGGTCGTCGAGATGATGGCTGAACTGCACCGGGTCTATAGCGCCAAAAGCAAAGCCTATGGCCTGTTCAATGAAGAGAGTGAACTGGCGCAGGCGCTGCGTCTGCAGCGTCAGGGGGAAGAAGAGTTTCTGGCGTTCAGCCGCGCGGCGACTGGTCGTCTGCGCGATGAACTGGCGAAATACCCGTTCGCTGAAGGGGGCATTGTCCTGTTCTGCCAGTATCGTTACCTGGCGGTCGAGTATCTGCTGGTGGCGGTGCTCAATAACCTGAGCAGTATGCGCGTCAACGAAGAGCTGGATATCCGCTCGACCCATTATCTGGATATTAACCATGCCGATATCGTCGCGCGCATCGATTTGACGGAGTGGGAAACCAACCCGGAATCGACCCGCTATCTGACCTTCCTGAAAGGGCGGGTAGGGCGCAAAGTGGCCGACTTCTTTATGGATTTCCTCGGTGCCAGCGAAGGGCTTAACGCCAAAGCGCAGAACCGTGGCCTGCTGCAGGCGGTGGATGACTTTGCCGCCGATGCCCAGCTTGATAAATCCGAGCGACAGAATGTGCGTCAGCAGGTCTACGCTTACTGCAATGAACAGCTGCAGGCCGGGGAAGAGATTGAGCTGGAGTCGCTATCCAAAGAGCTCGCCGGCGTCAGTGAGAGGAGCTTCCAGGAGTTCACTGCCGAGCAGGGCTATGAGCTGGAAGAGAGCTTCCCGGCGGATCGCAGCACCTTACGCCAGCTGACCAAGTTTGCCGGCAGCGGCGGCGGATTGACCATTAACTTCGACGCCATGCTGTTAGGCGAGCGCGTGTTCTGGGATCCCGCCACCGATACCCTGACCATTAAGGGTACTCCGCCGAATCTGCGCGACCAGCTGCAGCGCCGGACGTCCGGCGGTAATTAAGTCCCACGCGCTATCGCTGAACGGGGATGATCTCCACGCCGCACTGCACCAGCTGCTGGCGCAGCGCGGCGTCGGGTTCACCATCGACGATAAGCGTACTGGCGAGGCTCAGTTCGCCGATGGCAAAGGCCGACGCGGCGTTGAGCTTCTCCCGGGACGCCATCACCACGGTTTCCGCCGCTCTGGCCGCCAGTGCGCGTTTGATGCCCGCTTCTTCATAATCACCGGTAGTGAAACCTGCCCGCGGGTGGATGCCGGTCACCCCCATAAAGAACAGATCGGCATTGATCCGCGCCATACCCGCCAGCGTCTCGGCGCCCACAGCGACGACCGAATGTTTAAACACTTTGCCCCCGAGCAGGATCACCTCGATTCGCGGGTGGTCGACTAGCGCCACGGCAATACCGGGGCTGTGGGTGACCACCGTACAGCTCAGTTCCGCAGGTAAAAAGCCGATCATCGCCGCGGTGGTGGTGCCGCCATCGACAATCACCACCTGTCCTGGCTGGATCAGCGCGGCAGCGGCGCGCGCTACCGCCTGCTTGGAGGCGATCTGCACGCTTTTGCGCGTTTCAATAGGCGCAATGGCGGCAGAAACCGGCAGTGCGCCGCCATGGACCCGCTGTAGTTTCCCGTCCGCCGCCAGCTCGCGCAGATCGCGGCGAATGGAGTCCTCGGAGACGTTAAATCGCTGACTCAGTTCCCCGGACATGACCTGTTTTTCCTCAGTGAGGATCTGGAGGATCTGTTGTTTTCTCTGACTGGCGAGCATCGATTTTCCTTCACGGCTGATCTTGTTTATGCACGATTATGCATGTTATGGTGCCGTCTGTCACCTCAAAGGGGAAATAACATGCAAACTCACGCACCGCACGTCCGCCACGTTCGCGAGACGCTGCTCTCTGACAACTGGTACACCTTAAAAAAATATACTTTTGAACTGCTGCGCCGGGACGGCCGCTGGCAGGAGCAGAGCCGGGAAGCCTATGACCGCGGCAACGGCGCGGTCATTTTACTCTATAACCGTGAGAAGCGGACGGTGGTCCTGACCCGCCAGTTCCGTTTTCCGGTGTTTACCCACGGCCACGATGGGTATCTGATTGAGGCTGCCGCCGGGCTGCTGGATAACGCCTCGCCGGAAGCGCGGATCGTTGCCGAAGCGGAAGAGGAGACCGGCTTTCGCGTGACGCGTATCGAACCCGTCTTCACTGTCTTTATGAGCCCAGGCTCTGTTACTGAGAAGCTCTACTTTTTTATCGCGGAATATCAGGCTGATGATCGTCGGGGCGACGGCGGCGGGCTGGCGGCAGAAGGTGAGGATATTGAAGTGCTGGAGTGGCCGCTGGCGCGGGCGCTGCAGGCTATTCGCGATGGCGAGATCATGGATGCTAAAACGATAATGCTGTTGCAGCATCTGGCACTAAATGCTGACACGCTCCTCGCCGGCTAAGGCCGTGGGTGGCGCAAATAACAAAACGCCCCGGATCCGAAGACCCCGGGGCGTTATGCCATACAACTTGCTATCGGCGATTACGCGCGAACGAAGTCGATGTGGGTCAGTTTCGGCTTGAACGGGTGACGCTGAACAGCCTGAACTTTCACTTTCTCTTCTTTGCCATCGATAACGAGGGTCACAACTTCGCCGTAAAATTCAGCTTTATCCTGCATGTTCCACAGTTTGTCGTGATCCAGTTCGATAGCAACCGGAGCAGCTTCGCCACCGTAGATGATTGCCGGGAACTTGTTAGCTGCGCGCAGGCGGCGGCTCGCACCCTTACCCTGCTCTTTACGTACTTCTGCGTTGATAGTAAACATTGATGTCTCTCTATATATAAAGCCTGCAACAGGCGACCCAGCTGCAGGCAGATTATCTGCTTTGCGAATGCAAAAGCGGGCGGCATTATAGCCGCCAATCGGCACAGCGGCAATCAAAACCTCAGTTTTTGGCGGATTAACGCAGCTCATTGGCGCGACGGAAACGGCCCTGATAATCGAACACTTTTTCCCGCACCTGCCAGTATTGTCCCTTCATACGGGCGACGACAAAATCAGGATGGCGCAGCAGCGCCTGCTGGGCAATGATATCCGCCGGGGTTATCCAGCGTAACGGCACTCCCGGCGTACGGGTATGCGGGCGGATAAACAACTGCTCAAAGGCGGTACGCTGGGCGGGCGTTTGCAGACGGAAGCGCTCACTCACGTCGGCGCCGTCCTCATCATAGTAGGTGATTTTCAGCCACGGGCCTTTCTCGTCGCTACCGTGCTGCAGGGCCATGCCGCTGCAGCGCAGCACCAGCGCGTCCTTTAGCTTTAGCGCCGCCTTCAGCATATCGTCCGGGTCGACCAAAATCGTGTCGCACTCGCGGCAGCGGCGGGCAGCGATATCGTTTTCCGCGTTGCACTGCGGGCAGTTTTTGAAGCGAAAGCGGAAGTCGCACTGTTCGCGGTGGCCGTCATCATCTTCAAACCAGCCCTGGCAGCGGCGGCCAAAGTGTTCAATCAAGGTGCCGTCGGCGGTGGTTTTGCCCCAGAAGGTGTTGGCGAAACCGCAGGCCGGGCAGAAGACCTGCACCGGCACGTTGTCGCTTTTCCCCTTCGGCGTCCCCACTTCCGGGGCGTACAGGTCATGCGGGTTGCCGGCGTAGTCGAGGATCAGGCAGTCGGTTTTGCCCGGCGCCAGGCGCAGGCCGCGGCCAACGATCTGTTGGTAAAGACTCACCGACTCGGTGGGGCGGAGGATGGCGATCAGGTCAACGTGCGGGGCGTCGAAGCCGGTGGTCAGCACCGCGACGTTCACCAGATAGCGATACTCCTGCGCTTTAAACGCCTCGATGATGCGATCCCGCTCTGGTCCAGGCGTTTCCCCGGTGATCAGTGCGGCGTGCGCCGCCGGCAGCAGGCCAGTCACTTCCCGGGCGTGTTCCACGGTGGCGGCGAAGATCATCACCCCTTTACGACTTTCGGCGAACTCCACGATCTGGCTGACGATATGCGGCGTAATGCGCTGCTGTTTTTTCAGCTCGTGGTTAAGATCGGCTTCACTGAACAGGCCGTTACTCTGCGCCTGCAGACGGCTGAAATCGTACTGCACCACCGGCATATCAAGGCGTTCCGGCGGCGTCAGGTAGCCGTGCTTAATCATATAGCGCAGCGGCAGCTCGTAGATGCAGTCGCGAAACAGCGCTTTCTCGTCGCCGCGAACCATGCCGTGATAGTGAAACTGATAGATCCAGCCCTTGCCGAGGCGGAACGGGGTGGCCGTCAGGCCGAGCAGCCGGAGCTGAGGATTCACCTGCCGCAGGTGACTAATGATCTGTTGATACTGGCTGTCGTCGTCATCGCTGATACGGTGGCATTCGTCGACGATGAGCAGCGAAAATTCACTGTGAAACTGATCGAGGTTGCGCGCCACCGACTGCACGCTGCCGAACACCACTTTGCCATGGCTCTCTTTACGCTGCAGACCGGCGGCAAAGATATCCGCCTCGAGGCCAAGGGCGCAGTATTTCGCATGGTTCTGCGCCACCAGCTCTTTGACGTGGGCCAGCACCAGCACGCGGCCGCGGGCCAGCCGGGCGAGCTCGGCGATCACCAGGCTTTTGCCCGCGCCGGTGGGCAGGACTATCGCCGCCGGCTCGGTATGGCGACGAAACCAGGCGAGGGTGGCGTCGACAGCTTCTTGTTGATAGGGGCGTAATGTAAAAGTCATGAATTCACGGGGCTAATTAACTCGCGAATAGTATGCCACGAATCTTTTCCCTTGAGTGGTGTTAAGAGCCCGTTATACTAGCCAGTGAAATTCTTCTTTTTCGGGCGAGTTGCCCGCTCCAGCATTATTACAGGCTAAAAAAAACTCATGCGACTTGATAAGTTTATCGCTCAGCAGCTTGGCGTCAGCCGGGCTATTGCCGGGCGTGAAATCCGCGGTAGCCGCGTTACCGTGGACGGCGACATTGTGAAAGATACCTCTTTTAAGCTCCAGCCGGAGCACGAGGTGGAGTATGACGGTAACACGCTGACCCAGCAGCACGGCCCACGTTACTTTATGCTCAACAAGCCGCAGGGTTACGTCTGTTCCACCGACGATCCCGATCATCCGACGATCCTTTATTTCCTCGATGAGCCGGTGGCGCACAAGCTGCACGCCGCCGGGCGTCTGGATATCGACACCACCGGGCTGGTGCTGATGACCGATGACGGCCAGTGGTCGCACCGCATTACCTCGCCACGCCACCACTGTGAAAAAACCTATCTGGTGGAGCTGGAAAGCCCGCTGGCGGAAGGGACCGCAGAGCTGTTTGCCAAAGGCGTCCAGTTACATAACGAAAAAGATCTCACTAAACCCGCGGTGCTTGAAGTCATCACCCCGACCGAAGTGCGTCTGACCATTAGCGAAGGGCGCTACCATCAGGTGAAACGTATGTTCGCCGCCGTGGGCAACCATGTGGTTGGCCTGCATCGGGAGCGCATCGGCGACATTCTGCTGGATGACGCGCTGGCGCCGGGTGAATATCGTCCGCTGACGGAAGCGGAAATCGCCAGCGTGGGCGCCCCGCAGGCACGGAGTAAAACGTGACGGTGAAGCAGAATTCTTCTGTGGGAATTGTGTTTATTCTCGGCCTGCTGGCCATGTTGATGCCGCTGTCGATCGATATGTATCTTCCGGCGCTGCCGGTGATCGCCGCCCAGTACAACGTCCCGGACGGCAGCGCGCAGATGACGCTCAGCACCTATATCCTGGGGTTTGCGCTGGGTCAGCTGCTGTACGGGCCGATGGCAGACAGCCTTGGTCGCAAACCGGTGATCCTCGGCGGGACGCTGGTATTCGCCGCGGCGGCGGTGGCCTGCGCCCTGTCGCAGACCATCGATATGCTCATTGTCATGCGTTTCTTCCACGGTCTGGCGGCCGCGGCGGCCAGCGTGGTGATCAACGCCCTGATGCGCGATATCTATCCGAAAGATGAGTTTTCACGGATGATGTCGTTTGTCATGCTGGTGACGACCATTGCGCCGCTGGTGGCGCCGATGGTTGGCGGGGCGGTGCTGGTCTGGTTTAGCTGGCATGCCATCTTCTGGATCCTTGCGCTGGTGGCCCTGCTGGCCTCGCTGATGATCGGCCTGTTTATCCGCGAGACGCTACCAGCTGACAGGCGTCAGCCGTTCCATCTGCGTACTACGCTGGGTAATTTTGCCACCCTGTTCCGTCACAAGCGGGTGCTGAGCTATATGCTGGCGAGCGGCTTTAGCTTCGCCGGCATGTTCTCTTTCCTCAGTGCCGGGCCTTTCGTCTATATCAATATTAACCACGTCGCGCCTCAGCACTTTGGCTACTATTTTGCGCTGAACATTGTTTTCCTGTTCCTGATGACCATGTTCAACAGCCGCTTTGTGCGGCGGGTGGGGGCGTTGCGCATGTTCCGCGCCGGGCTGTGGATCCAGTTTGCCATGGCGGTATGGATGGTGGTTTGCGCGCTACTCGATGTTGGCTTCTGGTCACTGGTGCTCGGCGTGGCGGCCTTTGTCGGTTGCGTATCGATGGTGTCGTCTAACGCCATGGCGGTGATCCTCGATGAGTTTCCGCATATGGCGGGCACCGCTTCGTCGCTGGCCGGAACGTTTCGTTTTGGTATTGGGGCTATCATCGGCGCATTGCTGTCTATGGCAACGTTTACCACCGCCTGGCCGATGCTGATCTCTATTGCCTTCTGCGCAACCTGTTCTATTTTCTTCTCGCTTTACGCTTCCCGTCGGCGAAAAATCGCACACTAGGTCACATTTTCAGGGGCGAAATCGCCCCTTTCTTGATACATGTCAACCAGAATGAGCTTCAGGGTTCTGCGATTTGTTTCCTTTATGTAAAATCAATTAGTGTAAAAAGTCGCATTGTTGCGATAAAAAAGTTGTTTTGGATCACAGAAACGGGTACATATAGCGCCAATCGGCTCGCCGGGTAAAAAAATAAAGCGCTGGATTATAAGTGCTTAACCCTGGCCCGCCGTGGCTGTAAACGTTTTCTGCGTCAAGGCAGGACTATTTGTCAACAGTGTGTTAATATTGATGTAAATTTATTGTGAAGCTTTTTGCTTCCGGGGAAACCACGTGAATACACAACAACTCTCTATCGTACACCGTCTGCCGCAGAGCTATCGCTGGCTGGCCGGTTTTGCGGGTTCCAGAGTTGAACCGATTCCGCAAAACGGCGCGCAGAACGAGAACAGTCTCGTTGCCCTGAAGTTGCTGAGTCCGGACGGTGAGAAAGCCTGGCCGGTTATGCATAAGCTCAGCCAGGCGTTAAGCGACATCGAAGTCGACTGTTCCGTCCTTGAGTGCGAAGGCGAACCCTGCCTGTTCGTTAACCTGCAGGATGAGTTCGCCGCCACCTGTCGTCTGAAAAATTTTGGCGTGGCCATCGCCGAGCCCTTCTCCGGCAACAACCCCTTCTGACCGTCAGCTCAGCGCCAGCAGCTGGCGGGTATACTCGTGTCGGGGTGCGCTGAAGACGGACTGGCACTCGCCCTGTTCAACCACCTCTCCCTGACGCAGCACCATCACCTGATGACACAGCGCCCGCACCACGCGTAAATCATGACTGATAAAAATATAGGCCAGCTGATGTTTTTGCTGTAATGCTTTCAGCAGATTCAGGATCTGCGCCTGAACGGTTTTGTCCAGCGATGAGGTCGGCTCGTCGAGGACGATCAGCTGCGGCTTGACGATCAACGCTCTGGCGATGGCGATACGCTGCCGCTGGCCACCGGAGAACGCCGCCGGGTAGCGCTGGCGGCTGGCCGGATCGAGGCCGACCTCCTGCATGGCGAGGATCACCGCCTGTTCGCGTTCGACTGCCGTCATCGTCGGCTGGTGAACGCGCAATCCTTCTTCAATAATCTGCTGCGCCGTCAGACGCGGATTGAGCGACGAGTTCGGATCCTGAAAAACCACCTGCATTTGTCGGCGCAACGGCAGCAGCTGTCGACGGTTACGCCCCTGAATCGGCTGGCCGGCAAAGGTTATCCTGCCCTCGGATGAGATCAGGCGCAGCAGCGCCAGACCGGTGGTGCTTTTTCCCGATCCCGATTCGCCCACCAGCCCCAGCGTCTCGCCGGCGCGCAGCTGAAAACTGAGGCTGTTGACCACCCGATGGTGATCGACCACCCGGCGCAGGATCCCTTTGCGAACAGGAAACGCCACGTTTAAATCGTCCGCCAGCAGCAGCACCGGGGCATCGACGGCCAGCGGTACCGGCTCGCCGTCCGGCTCGCTATCCAACAGGCGTTGGGTGTACGGATGCGCTGGTGCGCTGAACAGCGCCCGACAGTGATTTTGTTCCACACAGCGGCCGTTCTGCATCACCGCCACCCGGTCAGCCAACTGACGGACAATGCTCAGGTTATGGGTGATAAACAGCAACCCCATGTTCAGCTCCCGCTTCAGCTCGCGCAGCAGCTGCAGGATTTGTGCCTGCACTGACACGTCGAGGGCGGTGGTCGGTTCATCGGCGATCAGCAACTCCGGGCGCGTCAGCAGCGCCATGGCGATCATCACCCGCTGGCGCTCGCCGCCGGAGAGCTGATGCGGATAGTCCGCCAGTCGCCGCGGTGCCTGACGGATCCCAACGCGCTCCAGGCAGTCGAGGATCTCCCCGCGCGCCGCCTGTTTGCGCATTCCCCGGTGTAACGACAGCACCTCGTAGAGCTGTTTTTCCAGGGTATGCAGAGGGTTGAGCGACACCATCGGCTCCTGAAAGATCATCGCGATTCGGTTGCCGCGCACACCGCGCAGCGTGGCCTCATTCGCATGCAGTAGCGACTGGCCATGAAAGCGGATATCGCCGCTGGGGTAGCTGGCCGGCGGGGTGGGGAGCAGCCGCAGCACTGACAGCGCGGAGATGCTTTTTCCGGAGCCGGATTCTCCCACCAGCGCCAGCGTCTCACCGACCGCCACCTCGAGCGACAGATTATGTACCACGGTCTGCGTCTCGCCCTGCTGGCGAAAGGCAATAGAGAGATTGTCGATAGCTAACAGCGGGTGGGTCATATTACACCGCCTTACTTGGGTCAAAGGCGTCGCGAACCGCTTCACCAATAAAAATCAGCAGCGTCAGCAGTACGGCGACGGAGAGAAACGCGGCAATGCCCAGCCAGGGCGCCTGCAGGTTGTTTTTTCCCTGCAGCAGCAGCTCCCCGAGAGAGGGGGAGCCGAGCGGCAGACCGAAGCCGAGAAAATCCAGCGACGTCAGGGTGGTAATGGAGCTGCACAGGATAAAAGGCAGGAAGGTGAGGGTCGCCACCATTGCGTTAGGCAACATATGCCGCAGGATGATCTGCCGGTCGCTGACCCCTAGCGCCTGCGCCGCCCGGATGTAGTCGTAGTTGCGGGTGCGAAGAAATTCAGCGCGCACCACGCCCACCAGCGTCATCCAGCCAAAAAGGACGGTGATTGCCAGCAGCCACCAGAAGCCAGGCTGCACGACGCTGGAGAGCAGGATAATCAAAAACAGCGTCGGCATCCCTGACCAGACCTCGATAAAGCGCTGGCCCCAGAGGTCGATTTTACCGCCGTAGTAACCCTGTATCGCCCCGGCCAGCACCCCCAGCACGCTGGAGAACAGCGTTAGCAGCAGACCGAAGAGCACCGAGATGCGTGTCCCATAGAGGATCCGCGCCAGCACATCGCCGCCGTTGGCGTCAGTGCCGAGCCAGTTGCTGGTCGAGGGCGGCGACGGAAAAGGAACCGTGCTGGCAAAATTAATCGTCGTTGCGCCGAAGCGCACCGGCGGCCAAAGCGCCCAGCCGTGGGTGGCCAGCTGGTGCTGTAGCCAGGGATCCTGATAGTCGGCGGCGGTGGCAAATGCGCCGCCAAAGGTTTGCTCGGTGTAGTTTTTTAACACCGGAACGTACAGCTGGCCCCGGTACTGCACCAGCAGCGGGCGATCGTTGGCCAGCAGCTCGGCGCCCAGGCTGCAGAGGAAGAGAATTAAAAACAGCCACAGCGACCAGTAGCCGCGACGGTTGTGACGAAAGCGCGCCCAGCGGGCCTGATTAACGGGACTGAAGAAAGACATTAGCGGCCCTCAAAATCAATGCGCGGGTCGACCAGCGTATAGCTGATATCGCTGATGATATTCAGCAGCAGGCCAATCAGTGTGAAAATATAGAGTGTGCCGAACATCACCGGATAGTCGCGGGAGACCGTCGCTTCATAGCCCAGCAGACCCAGGCCGTTCAGCGAAAACATCACTTCGATCAGCAGCGAACCGGTAAAGAACATACTGATAAAGGTGGCCGGAAAGCCGGCGATCACCAGCAGCATGGCGTTGCGGAATACATGTCCCCAGAGGATCTGTTTCTCACCGACACCTTTGGCGCGGGCAGTGACCACATACTGTTTGCGGATCTCGTCGAGGAAGCTGTTTTTGGTCAGCATGGTCAGGGCGGCAAAGCCGCCAATCACCGTCGCCAGCACCGGCAGGGTGATGTGCCACAGGTAGTCGAGGATCTTCTGATACCAGGGAAGGGTGTCGAAGTTCGGTGAGACCAGACCGCGCAACGGGAAGAGGTCGAAATAGCTGCCGCCGGCAAAAATCACGATCAGCAGGATGGCGAACAGAAAGGCGGGGATCGCATAGCCAATAATAATCAGCGTACTGCTCCAGATGTCAAAGCGGCTGCCATTGCTGACCGCTTTGCGGATACCCAGCGGAATGGAAACCAGGTAGATAATCAGCGTACTCCACAGCCCGAGGCTCACCGAGACCGGCAGGCTGTCTTTAATCAGCTGCAGTACTGAGGCGCTGCGAAACAGGCTGTCGCCAAAATCAAAGCGCAGATAATCGCCCAGCATCTTCAGGTAACGCTCGTGCAGCGGCTTATCGAAGCCGTAGCGGTGGGTGATCTCGGCGATGACTTCCGGATCAAGGCCCCGCCCCCCGCGATAGTGCCCCTCGCTGATGTTCCCTGCGCCGGTGCGGGCATGGCTGGCGCCCATCCCGCCGTCGCCGGCACCCGGCATCCCGCCGTGCTGACCAAACTCTACGGCGGCGATGGCCTGGTCGACCGGGCCGCCGGGCGCGATTTGCACTATAAAAAAGTTAATGGTGATGATGGCCCACAGGGTGGGGATCACTAACAGCAAACGGCGGATCAGGTAGCTGCCCATGGGATGTCCTTAACGTCTGTCCGCGGGGAGGGTGGCCGCTTTATTCACGTCGTACCACCAGGTATCGAGGCCTGACGAATAAATGGGGCGGGTCTCGGGGAATGAGAATTTATTCCACCACGCGGTGCGGTCCTGCGCCATATACCACATCGGCAGCATGTAGTTATTCCAGGTGAGCACGCGGTCCAGCGCCCGACCGAGGGGGATCAGTTTCTGCTTATTGCCCTGCCACTGCAGGATCTGCGCAATCAGCTTATCCACCACCGGGCTTTGCACCCCCGGCGCGTTATAGCTGGAGTGAATATAGTCTGAGGCCCAGGAGATTTGCAGGTCGGTGCCGGGCCAGGGCATGGCACGCCACAGGCTCGGCATCATGTCGTAATCGCGGCTGCGGCGGCGGTTGCTGTACTGCGAGTTATCAACCTGACGAATATCCATGACGATCCCCAGGCGCTGCAGGTTGTGCTGAAACGGCAGCACCCAGCGGTCATTGCCTCCGGCTGGCATCAGCAGCTCAAAGCGCAGCGGCTTGCCAGTGGCGGCGTTGATCCGGCGCTGGTTTTTTACCGTCCAACCCGCCGCATTGAGCAGGGCGTCGGCTTTGAGTAAGTTGTCGCGGTCGAAGCCATCGCCGCGGGAGACCGGCGGCTGGTAAACCTGGCTGAAGACCTCCGGGGGCAGTTCGTTTTTCATCGGCGTCAGCAGGGCCAGCTCGGCCGCGTCGGGCAGGCTGCGGGCGGCATATTCGGTGTTCTGGAAATAGCTGTTGGCGCGCTGATAGGCGCTGTAAAACAGCGCCTTGTTCATCCATTCAAAATCGAACGCCAGGGTAATGGCCTCCCGCACCCGGCGATCGGCAAAAACCGGGCGCTGAATATTGAACGCCAGCCACTGGGTATCCTGCGCCGAGGTATTTGTATGCTCATCTTTAATAATGTAGCCGCGGCTGAAGTTGCGACCGACGTAGCGGGTGGCCCAGTTTTTGGCGACCGTCTCTTCCCGGCGATCGACGGCTCCCGCTTTAAAGGCTTCGAAAGCGACATTGTCGTCGAGATAATAGTCATAGCGCAGCGTATCGAAATTCCAGCGACCCCGGTTGACCGGCAGATCGGCTGCCCAGTAGTCGGCGACCCGTGAATAGGTGATGTATTGCCCCATTCGCCAGGCGCTGATGCGGTATGGCCCGCTGGCCAGCGGCGGCTTTGACAGCGGGTCGCTGAGTTTGTGCTGGCGCCAGAATGCCTCAGGCATCACCGGCAGGCTCAGCAGGCTCAGCATGTTCTCTTTCCCGGGCTGGCCGAGGTCGATTCGTACGGTCAACGGGGCGATGGCCTTAACGGTGGTGCCTTTATAAAACAGGCGGAACTGCGGCACCCCTTCAGTCATAAACTTGTTGAAGGTAAACGCGACATCCCGGGCGGTGATTGGCGTGCCGTCATGGAAGCGGGCGCGCGGGTTGAGAGCGATCTCCATCCATGAATAATCCTCAGCATAGCGCGCCCGTTCGGCAATCAGCGGGTAGTAGCTGCCGGGCTCATCATCCGAGGTGGTGAACAGGGTATCGTAGAGCGCCTCAGTGCGCACGGCGGCATTGCCGCGCAGTGCGTAGCGGTTGAAGTTGTCAAAGGTGCCGATCGCCGCCAGGGTGAGGGTGCCGCCTTTTGGCGCCTTTGGATTGGCATAATCAAAATGGCTGAAGCTGGCAGCGTATTTGGGTTCACCGATAATCGCAAAGGCGACGCTTTCTTTTATAGTTTGCGCCTTAGCGCTAAGGCTAAACAGAGCAAGCAGGATTAAAAAGAGGCGCGCATACATAGGCGACAGAATACCTTGTCATGGTCGGCCCCCATAGCCGACCTCTGTTCCCGCATCATATGTGAGACTTAGCGCGTTGTGAAATAATTCGCAGGTTCATCATGCGCAGCCACCAGCGCCTCCAGCGATAGCGGACGGCTTATCCAGTACCCCTGCAGGAAATTGACGCCCTGGGCACGAAGCCATTCCGCCTGTTCCTGGGTCTCCACTCCTTCGGCGACGGTCTTTAATTTCAGCCGGCGGCTGAGGGTCAGTACCGCATCCAGCACCGGCGAGGTCACGGTTTCGGTGCCAATCGCCTGCACAAAGCCGCGATCGATCTTCAGATAATCGAAGTTATAGCGTTCGAGATAAATCAGCGCGCTATGCCCGGTACCAAAGTCATCAATCGCGATTTCAAAACCCTGCTGGTGGAGCCAGGCGAAGTTAGCGATCGATTTTTCTTTATCAATCATGGCCCGCTCGGTCACCTCCAGCACCACGTGAAAATGGTCGGCGGGCAGCGCGTCGGCAAAGCGCAGCATATCGTCGCGGAAGCTGTCAGCCTGCAGATGGGCAGGGGAAATATTGAGCCCCAGCTTGACGCCGCGGGGCAGGATCCGTTTAAGCACTTGACCGTCGCTGGCGATCAGCGCCAGCAGGTGATGGGTCAGCGGCACGATCATCTGCTGGGTTTCCGCCAGGTTAATAAAGACGTCGGGTGGGATTTCACCCACCACCGGATGGCGCCAGCGCATGAGCACTTCCACGCCGCTGATGCGCAGGGTCTGGGCATTCACGACCGGCTGATAGACGACGTAGAACTGGTTATTTTTGATCCCCAGCAGTATCGATTTTCGCGGATCGGATTTGATCGTCAGCACGTAATAACAGAGCAACCCCGCCAGCAGACCGCACACTACCCCGAGCAACAGGGCAAACTGTGTATTTTCCGCCAGCCAGCTGTTGGCATACAGGTAGACCTTCAGCGGTAAACCGTCGATCTGTACCTGGCGGATCGGCGCGTTGTCCAGCGTTTGCGGATCCACCAGCCGGTTACTGAAGGTGGAGATGGCGGTATGGCCGATGGCCAGCGCTATACCGCTGAAATCATTTTGTCGTGCGGAATAGAGGATATAGGGCGTGAGGTTGGCGTTAATCGATACGAAAATGCCGCTGTTTGCATCATCGGGTTTGCTGACCCATAACGCCAGCGCTGCGCTTTTCGGCATCATCGGCGTGCCCGGCAAAATCGCCATATCAACGGGTTTGTGAATATCGATCGCCGGGATAAGCTGACTGAGGGGCGTATTCATGGCCCCTGTCGCCGAGGAGCAAAAGACGACGCCGTTTTTGACCAGCAGAAACGCGCGAACGTTAGGGCTGAAGGCGGCATGGGAGGTGAGCCCGGAGTCGATATTTTCGCAGGGCTGATCCACCAGCGGCTGCAGGCCGTCAATGGTCTGACGGAGATCGTAAAAATAGCTTTTCAGGTAAGTGTTAACGTTGTTGATAATGGCGTCGAAACGCTCTGCCCGGTTATGGTAAATCACCATGAACTGAATGCAGCCGGCCAGCAGCGCGACGATAACCCCCACGCAGAGGCTGGTTAACCAGATTTTACGCTGGGGCGAAAAGTAGCGAGTAAGCATAGCTATAGTCTTTCCGTTTTATTGAATCGCATCAACGGGTTGTCAGTCGTCGTTTTTCTCATTCCCACTTAAAAGACATAGCTTATTTTGCGTCGTTCAGAATCAGGTGGCAAAAAAAAACACTGCCGGGGCAGTGTTTTTTTATCCCGCCTCCAGCCAAGGGATAACCGGCGGCGGTAGAGGACAGTTTACGAGCGGCTCAGAACTCGACGCGCTTCGTTGTAGCGCTTTTTCCAGTACGGTTCATCCATGCTGGAGATGGTCACCCCGCTGCTGGTGGAGGCGTGAACGAACTGGTTGTTGCCGAGATAGATCCCGACGTGGCGGCCCGTAGAGCCGGCGCGGAACAGAACCAGATCGCCAGTACGCAGCTGGGTACGGGAAATCGATTTTCCGGTTTCCTGCTGTTCAGAGGTTGAACGCGGCAGTTCCAGACCAAATTGTTCGCGGAAGGTGCGCTGCACGAACGCCGAGCAGTCGATACCTTTGCGAGTGCTGCCACCGAGGCGGTAACGCACGCCTTTCCAGCTGGCATACTGATCCATCAAACGGGACTTCACGTCCAGGTTACGGACCATCGTTTCAAATTCATCCTGAGAGGCTTGCAGTGATGATAAATCGCCACTACCCACAGCATGCGTCTCAGAATGCATATTTCTGGCGGTACTTGTTGAACTACACGCGGAAAGCAGAACCGCTACTGCAATCGCGGGGGCTACCCGCAAGATGTATCTCAAAATCGGCTGAGATTTGACCATGCTGTTTATTTTCCCTTGTTGTCCTTAACGACAATGTCGTTATAAAAAATGCCAAACGTGTTAGAGCCTAAATACCCATCCGCAATGAGACAATTCCTTAAGCTTAAATTTGTGCAGTCACGCACAAATTTATTCATGCTCTGAATTAATGTTGCGGAAAAGGCAAAACGAGAACGAGATTACCCTATCAAACGCCGCATGGCGAGCGGTTTTGCGCGATTTCTTATAAGTATTTTGGTGACAAAAAGTGAATCATCGGGAAAGGACAAAATAGCGCCAGCATCGGGTAAAAAACAGACAATTCCTTCATTTGTCACGGGATTAATGTGACAAGAAGATGAACATCATGTTGAAAAAAAGCACAATTGAAAAAGGGGACCCAAAAGGTCCCCTTATAGATAATGACGCCAGACGGCGAGCACGGCATTATTTGGCCGATATTCCGCCGGGCAGGGAGCGATCGAAAAGGGCGATCAATTTATCGCTCAGCGGTGTCATCAATACCCACGGCGCGCCAATCAGGACGGCGGTCAGGGAGCCCACGGCAATATCGCTGAACCAGTGAGCGCCAATCATGACGCGCGGGAAAGCAAAGACCACAAATATCACCAGCGCCACGGCCAGCGCACGACGGCCGAAATAGCGCCACATAAAGCTCGCGAAGATCAGCAGCATCATCCCATGATCGCCAGGGAAGCTGTCCTTTGAGGCATCCTTGGTGGGAAAATTGACGACATCGCTGACGCGGGTGATATCGTCAAAAAACAGCGATGGACTGGCGCGCTGAACCGGCATCAGGTGCTGCGCCAGCTGGTTAATGATCACCGCCGCCAGCAGCATCACCACGCCCATGATGGCAATCTGACGACGGCCCGCCGCCGACGCTTTAAGCCAGTAACTGAGCATCAGGCAACCCATCGCCAGCAGTGAACAGGCGTCGAAGGCGCGATTGTTGATAATCGCCAGCAGCCAGGCATAGGCGTGGCTGACGCTGACGCCATGGTTAAAGAAATGGAAGATCGCAGAGTCGAGCGGCGACCACGCGCCGTGGTTGGCTGGTAAATACCAGGAACAAAATAGTGCCACACCCGCGATGTTAAGCAGCAGGATTAAAGGAATTCGGTTTTTCATCATAGCCATTGCGATTCTGTAACAGTCGGCGGCAACCTTAGCCGTCGTAACTTAAACGAAGCCTCAACAGTGAGGTCTGGAGCGCGTTCCAGTCGGCTTCGTTCGCCGAGATAAGCTCGATCCGGCTATCAGGTGGGGCGACGCTCAGGGTCTCGATATGCAGATCTTCGCCCTGGCGGTTGATCCTCACAGCCCCTTCGGCAATGCGCATCACACCTTTGACGCGTGCCACAGGTGCCAGCCGTGCCCATTCGAGCAGGCCGATGGTCTCGAAGACCGTTTCCGCGTCGAAAATCCAGCCGCAGGCCTGATAGCCCTGGCCGCTGTTGAGATGGCGGCGCCAGCGCTGGTGCTCGGGCAGGCTGAGTGCGGCGAGACCGCTGGTCGGGCGAGAGTGGTGAACATGCTCCGCACTCGCCGGCAATGGGGCGGTGTTGCGGCGCGGCTCATCGAGCAGGGCGAGGTCGATATTGCCCTGGGTCGCCGACACCTGACGACGATCGCCGCCCCAGCGCAGCCACCAGTCGGCCAACGCCTGGGCGCTTTCGGGCGTTTCCCGATCGTTTTTGTTGGCCACAATGATGTCCGCCGCCGCCAGCTGATCGCGGAAATTGTCATTGTTGACGACTTTCTCATCCAGCAACTGGCGGGGATCGAGGATGCACACTGTGGCGCGCAGATCGATCCAGGGTTCATACACTGCTGCGGTGAGGATATCGAGGATCTGCTTCGGGTGGCCAAGTCCGGTGGGTTCGATCAACAGACGATCGGGTTTACCCTGGCGCAGCAGGGTATTCAGTCCAACCTGCATCGGCAGGCCGTTGACGCAGCACATGCAGCCGCCGGGGATTTCTTTGAGCAGGGCGCCGCTGTCGGCCAGCAGCGCGCCGTCTATCCCGACTTCACCAAACTCATTCACCAGTACGGCCCATTTTTCATCCGCAGGTTTCTGTGCCAGCAGATGAAGAATAGAGGTCGTCTTACCGCTACCGAGAAAGCCGGTGATCAAATTGGTTCTGGTCACTCTTTTCTCCAGGATAAATGTAATGTTGTAACAGTTACGCCTATCCTGACGAAAAAAGGGAGAAAAGAGAAGACCTGAGGCGGACAGAAGCGGATTCTGTCCGCATAAGCGCAAATATTGTTAAGAATTCAGCGTGCGGGCCACGGCCTCGCGGGCACCGTGCGTCGTCAGCTGCTGCCAGGCGGTGCGGATCCCGGCGACAAACTGCGCGTTGTGCGGCAGGTCGCGGCCAAATATTTCCTCCAGCCCGAGCAGCGCATCGACGCGCTGCTGCTCATCGCTCTGCGCCACCCGCTGCTGGATCTTGTCGACCAGCGGATCGCGCACGTCGATCGTCTGACCCGCATCGTCAGTACCGCTGACGTAGCGCATCCAGCCGGCAACGCCGAGGGCCAGCAGCGGCCAGCGGCTACCGCGCTCAAGATGCACGCGGATGCCATCGAGCATACGCTGGGGCAGCTTCTGGCTGCCGTCCATGGCGATCTGCCAGGTGCGGTGTTTGAGCGCCGGATTGCTGAAACGGGCGATCAGGCTGTCGGCATAAGCCTCCAGATCGACGCCGGTAATGGTCAGTGTCGGGGCCTGTTCGTCAAGCATCAGCTGGCGAGCCGCCCGGCGGAAGACGTCATTCTGCATGCAGTCGCTGACGTGCGCATGACCTGCCAGATAGCCAAGCCAGGCGAGGAAAGAGTGACTGCCGTTGAGCATCCGCAGCTTCATTTGTTCCCATGGCAGCACGTCGTCGGTCATCTGCACGCCTGCCGTCTCCCAGGCCGGTCGTCCGGCGACGAAGTGGTCTTCGACCACCCACTGGATGAAGGGTTCGCAGCTGATGGCGCAGGGATCGTCGACCCCCAGCACGGCGGCGATTTCCGCCAGCGACTCGGCGGTGGCAGCGGGAACGATCCGATCCACCATGGTGCCCGGGAAGCTGACGTTATCGGCGATCCAGTTCGCCAGCGCCGGGCTGCGTTTTTCCGCCATGCCGAGGACGGCATTTTTCACCACGTGGCCGTTGTCGGGAATGTTATCGCAGGAGAGCACGGTAAAGGGCGGCAGGCCCCGTTCCCGGCGGCGGGCCAGCGCTTCCACTAAAATACCGGGAGCCGACTGCGGCAGCGTCGGATTCTCCAGATCGTGAACGATGCGCGGATGCGTCGGATCCAGTTTGCCGGTCGCCGGGTCGATGCAATAGCCTTTTTCCGTGATGGTCAGCGAGACAATCGCCACCTGCGGCTCGCAAAATTTTTCGATAATTGCCGCCAGTGAATCGAGCCTGGCATTCAGACATTCGTGCACCGCGCCGATAATAATAGGCTGATTACCGTCGGCGCCTTTTTCCAGCACGGTAAACAGGTGGTCCTGTTCGCGAAGCTGGCTCATCAGCGTATCGCCACTGAACAGACTGATTTCACAGATCCCCCAGTCGCCACCGACGTTATTCAGCACGCGATCGGTCAGCAGCGCCTGGTGCGCGCGATGAAACGCGCCAAAGCCGAAATGGACAATACGCGAGCGGAGCTGGCTGCGATCGTACTGAGGACGTTGCACGCTTTCCGGTAGCGTAGCGGTTGCAATTGTTGTCATTCTTCACACACCTGTTTAACTGCTTATTAACAATGTCAGTCTAAAGTTATATGACAGGAAATTAAATTGGTAAGCCGAAATTATCCGCTGACTGTGAGCTGGATCAATCAATGCGCCGGCACTGTTTGCAGCCTGAGCAGAAACATGTATGGTAGTCGTCATGAGTGTCGCCATTATTGGTATAACAACTTTTGTGAGGGCATAGCGATGGAACAAACCTGGCGGTGGTATGGGCCGAACGATCCGGTATCGCTTGATGATGTACGGCAGGCAGGGGCGACCGGCGTCGTGACTGCGCTGCACCATATTGCAAACGGTCAGGTCTGGCCGGTAGACGAGATTAAAGCGCGTCAGGCGCTGTTAGCGGCAAAAGGGCTGACCTGGTCGGTCGTCGAAAGCATTCCGGTCCACGAGGATATTAAAACTCATAGCGGGCAGTATGCGACCTGGATTGCCAACTATCAGCAGAGCATCCGCAACCTCGCGGCCTGCGGCATCGATACCGTGTGCTACAACTTTATGCCGATCCTCGACTGGACGCGCACCGATCTGGAATATGAGCTGCCGGACGGCTCCCGGGCGCTGCGTTTCGATCAAATAGCCTTCGCCGCCTTTGAACTACATATCCTTAAACGCCCGGGCGCGGAAGCGGATTACAGCGAAGAAGAGCAGCGCCAGGCCGAAGCCTGGTTCAAGGCGATGAGCGAAGCGGATATTGAGAAACTGACCCGCAATATCATCGCCGGCCTGCCGGGGGCGGAAGAGGGTTACACCCTCGATCAGTTCCGCGCGCGTCTGGCGGAATATGACCACATCGATAAAGCGCAGCTGCGCGACAATATGGCCTATTTCCTGCGCGCCATCGTGCCGGTGTGCGAAGAGGTGGGGATCCGTCTGGCAGTGCATCCGGACGATCCGCCGCGGCCGATCCTCGGCCTGCCGCGTATCGTGTCAACCATCGAAGATATGCAGTGGCTGAAAGAGACGGTGGACAGCATCAATAATGGCTTCACCATGTGTACCGGGTCGTATGGCGTCCGCGCCGATAACGATCTGGTGAAGATGGTGGAAACCTTTGGCGATCGCATCCATTTCACCCATCTGCGCTCCACCTGCCGTGAAGCGAACCCGAAAACCTTCCACGAGGCGGCGCACCTTAGCGGCGACGTCAATATGGTGGCGGTGGTGGATGCTATCCTGCGTGAAGAGCAGCGGCGTAAACAGGCAGGCGATCTGCGTCCGATCCCATTCCGCCCGGATCATGGTCATCAGATGCTCGACGATCTGCGCAAGAAAACCAACCCAGGCTATTCGGCGATTGGCCGTCTCAAGGGGATGGCGGAAGTGCGTGGCGTCGAGCTGGCGCTGAAAATGACCAAATACCCTGAACTGCTGTAATCGCGGTAATAGGGATAATAAAAGGGACAGCCAGCGGCTGTCCCTTTTTACTGTCGGGGCGTCAGCCTGGTCGGGTAAGTGAAGCGCCACCCGACAAAATAACGGCGCAATGGGGTAGATACTGTGATCGGTTTGCAACAGTGTCGACCCTGGAAAAACCTGTGTTCTCTGTTATTTCCGGGCAGATTGCGCTCCCGATATTTCTTCTGCGTTATGTCACTCATGGTGCAGGGAGCGCACAGGGGGCGGCCAGTCGCCGCCGCCCCCTGTACCCCCTGGCTCCGGCCAGCAAAATCGCCACTTCGTGGCGCCTTCGACTTATCCCTGCAGGCTTCGGGTCGGGCCGAGGCAGCGTCCGTGCAAAACACGGCCCTCAGCCCGCATCCATGCGGGCTGCCCCGGCCTTCCGGGAACGTCTCAGCGATTTTGAGGCCGCCAGCACCGGCAGTTTCAGCAAGAATAGTGAATAAATTAACGACAGGGTGCCCGCATCGTAGGCCGGATAAGGCGTCAGCCGCCATCCGGCACAAATACGGGAACCGTGTTGAATGAATATTACCCGGCACCGGGGCATACCGTCGCCAAATAAAAAGGACAGCCAGCGGCTGTCCTTTTTTACTGTCGGTGCGTCACAGAGGATTAATCCGCGCGGCCCATATAGCGGCACTCTTCGATATGAATGCGGATTTTCTCACCGGTGGTCAGGTATTCCGGCACCTGAATGACCAGGCCGGTGCTCATGGTGGCTGGCTTGGTGCGGGAGCTGGCGGATGCCCCTTTAATACCCGGCGCGGTTTCGATAATTTCCAGGTCAACGGTCTGCGGCAGCTCCAGGGCCAGCAGCTGGCCGTCCCAGGTCAGCACCTGCATATCCGGCATACCGCCTTCCGGAATAAACAGCAGCTCTTCTTCGATCTGCTCTTTGGTAAAGGTGTAAGGGGTATAGTCTTCTTTATCCATGAACACGTATTCGTTGCCATCGACATAGGAGAAGTCAACGAAACGGCGGGTCAGGGTGACGGTATCGACGATATCATCACCTTTGAAGCGCTCTTCCACTTTCAGGCCGGTACGCACATCGGAGAAGCGCATTTTATACAGTGTCGCAGCACCACGGGCGCTGGGTGACTGAATATCGATATTTTTCACAATCAGCAGCTTGCCGTTGTAATTCAGCACCATACCTTTTTTAATTTCATTCGCTCTTGGCATTGCAGTAATCCTGTCACTTAACGAGTCAAAAATATCGCGTAAAACTACTCGCGCCCGCGCCTTCAGGCAAGCGGAATTCGCGAGTTTTGCTATCTTCTGGCAAAACGTTTAGGCTGTGGCACAAAATGAGCGTTTGGGAGCTGGGTTGTGGAATGTCGTACCGATTGTGGCGCATGTTGCATCGCTCCCTCTATATCATCGCCAATACCCGGCATGCCGCAGGGCAAGCCCGCCAATACCCGCTGTATTCAGCTTTCCGAGCACAATTTATGCCTGATTTTCGGCTCGCCTCTGCGCCCGAAGGTGTGCGCCAGCCTGCAGCCCTCGCCCGAGATGTGCTTCACCAACCGTGATGACGCCATCACCTGGCTGCTGGATCTTGAACTGGTCACCGCACCCTGAGCTTAAAGCAGCAGATGAGACAGGTTTTTGATATGGGCGCTGAGGCCGTCGAGTAGCGCCTGTACGCGCAGGGGAAGAATGTCCCGCCGCTGGAAGATAAGCCAGGCCTGCAGGTCGATACAGCGCTCCTTTTTCAGACAGGGAACCAGCTGTCCCGCCGCCAGCTCGGTGGCGAGTGAATAGTAGGGCGCATAGACGATCCCCATCCCCAGCTTCGCCAGCTCTACCGCCGGTAGCGTGTTATCGCAAACGAATCCCCCTTTTACCGTGAGATTAAGCGGTTTGCCGTTTTTGCTTTTGAAGGTCCAGATATTGTCGCTGCCGCCCAGCATGCGCAGGGTCATGCACTCATGATCCACCAGCGCCTCCGGCTCGGCGATAGGATGTTGCGCCAGATAGTCCGGAGAGGCGAAGACGCCGGTGCGAAACCGGGTAAAGGGGCGGGCGATGAGATTTTCATTCTGCGGCTTAAAGGGGCTTATCAGCAGATCGCAGTCGCTATTAAAAATGGCGCCGTATTTCTGTTCCCGCTCGCTGGCGTTGCGGGTGACCAGATTGATCTGCAGCTCCGGCAGGGTTTTTCTCAGCGCCGGCAGAATGTACCGCCCGAGAAACTGATGGATACCGATGGGGGCCCCGAGCGTGACCACGCCCTGCAGCGTGTTCTTATAACGGTCGGCAAGGTTGATAAGCTGCTCATGTTGTTCGAGAACCGCGCGACTGGCATGGATAAACTGCTCGCCGAATTCGGTGCGCACCAGTTCTCGGGCGGCGCGCAGGAAAATGGCCAAACCGACTTTCCGCTCCACGCTGGTCAGCGTCCGTGAGACGTTAGACTGGGGCATATTCAGGCGCTGGGCCGCCCGGCTCACGCTGGCGGTTTCGGCGATGGCGCTGATAACTCTGAGCTCATCCATTTTAAAGTCTTTCAACATCTTATCGCTGCCTGATATCTGTAATATATCAAAAATGATATACCAGTTTGGCGGAATTGCCATGTGATTTATTGATCCGCTAAACGTATGATGGCCTTTGCGTTGAACAGTCCGTTATTTAAGGAAAATTGTGCGTTTTATCGCTTCTTTTGTGGTCCTCGACGTCATTAAAAATAACGATCTTCCCGCTGGCTTACTGAGTGTATATGCACCATGCTGCTTAATTATTTTGCTTTGTTTGTATTAATACTGGTTTTTCTCATATTATTTTATGGAGTGATTATTATCCACGATATTCCCTATCATATCGCGCAAAAACGGCAGCACCCCCATCAGGACGCGATTCATGTGGCGGGCTGGATAAGCCTGTTTACCCTGCATGCTATCTGGCCTTTTCTGTGGATCTGGGCCACCTTGTACCGCCCTGACCGCGGGTGGGGGATGGCTTCGCAGACCGAGGATAGTCTGCAACGCGAGGAACTGGAGAAACGCATTGCGTTACTCGAAGCAGCGTTAAAAAATAGTCAGCAAGCGTCAGCGGGGAATAACGAGAAATAATATGGATCTGTTAATTATCCTTTGCTATGTCGCCATCGCCTGGGGCGTTTTTAAGATATTTCGCATTCCAGTTAATAAATGGACGATCCCCACTGCCATATTAGGCGGAATAGTGGTCGTAGGCACGTTAATATTAACGATGAACTATAACCATCCCTATACGCTGCGGGCGCAAAAAATTGTCGTCTCTATTCCGATGGTGCCTCAGGTCTCAGGCGAGGTGGTTGAGGTCACCAGTAAAACCAACGTGTTAATGAAGAAGGGCGAACTGCTGTTCCGCATCGATGACACCCGCTACCGCGCGCGGTTGAACAAACTGCAGGCCGATCTGGCGGCCGAGGAGGCGACGCTACGGGCGAAGCAGGCGACCATTGACGATGCCAGCGCCAGAGTGCAGCAGGCGCAGGCCGAGTACGATCGCGTTACCCGTGACTACCAGCGTTATGCTCAGGGGGCGGCCATGCCGGTCAATCCTTTCTCGGAACAGGATGTGACTCACGCCAGGCAGCAGGTGCAGATCCAGACGGCGGTATTGCAGGCGGCGAAAGCGCAATTACAAAACGCCAGAGAGCAGGTGTCTGGCCGCTATAACGGGCTTGATGCCAACATTGCCAGTCTGAAATCGCAGATCCTCGAGGCGGAGTATAATCTGGCGCAAACCGTGGTTCGTGCGCCGAGTGACGGCTACGTTACCCAGCTATTGGCGCGACCGGGGATGACCGCGGTACGTCTGCCCTTCAAGCCGGTGCTGGTGTTTATTCCCCAGCAAAAGCGCCAGGTGGTGGCGGTATTCCGCCAGAACTCGGTTCTGCGTCTGACGGCCGGGGATAGCGCGGAGGTGGTGTTTAATGGTCTGCCGGGCAGCGTCTATAGCGGTAAGGTATCGCGGGTGCTACCGGCGATCCCGGATGGCAGCTATCAGGCCAGCGGTGCGCTGCAGGGGCTGAGCGCCGGAGCCGGAAAAGAGGGTATCTATGTGCTGATCGACCTCGATCCCCACCCGGAAGTGGAACATTTACCGGACGGGGTTAGTGCGCAGGCGGCGGTTTATACCGATTATTTTGCCCATGTGTCGATTATGCGCAAAGTCCTGCTACGGATGACCAGCTGGCTGCATTACCTCTATCTGGATCATTAATCAGGATGGCCCGGTCGCGGCCGGGCCGTCTTGCCTACACATCCCTGATCCGCCACAGGCAAGCCTGAGCGGCGATACCCATGACCAGCGCAATCCAGAACACCGCGTGATAGCTCCAGATCTCCGCCACGACCCCCGCCAGTGAACCGGCGATAATCCAGCCAACGCGGGTGGTATTGGTGTAGAGGGTGGTGGCCGCGCCCGCCTGTCCCGGCATCAGATCCTGGAAATAGAGCATGCCGATCCCGGCGAGGATCCCGATATAGACGGCGTTCAGCACCTGCATCGCCAGCAGCAGCGCTGGCGTATGCACCGTCAACATGCCCACGTAAAACAACACACCGGCTACTGCGGAAAGGCGCATCAGAAAGCGTTTGCCGAAGCGCCGGGCGTAGTAACCGGCAATCAGCATGGTAGGAATTTCCAGTCCGGCCGCGGTGCCCATCATCAGCCCGGCCAGCTTCTCCGGCAGATGCAGCTCATTAATGATAAACAGCGGCATATTAATGATGTACAGGCTGTTGGTACCCCACATGAGCGTGCAGATGCTGAACAGCAGCAGCGCATCGCGACGGTGCGTGCGCGGGGCTTCCAGCCGGCCGGTCGCCACTGCCGTCGCTTTACGCATGCTGGGTAAGAACAGCCAGACCATGATCCCGCAGACGATAAACGCCGCCGCGGCGCTGAGATACATCGCGGTAAAACCAAACCCCATCGCCAGGGCATAGGCCAGCGGGGGACCAATCACCCATGCCAAGGAGACCTGGGCGCGCAAAATGGAGCTGAACATCACCGCTTCGCGACCGGTCTTGTCGGCGTGCTCGCGCGCGAGGGCGAACATCTGCGGGTTGGCGGTCGAGCCAAAGCTACTGAGGAAGACGCCGATAAACAGCAAGATGAAGTAGTTCCGGTTCCAGGCAAACAGCAGGCAGGCCAGCACCCCCAGCAGGCAGCAGATGACAATCAGCTGCTTGCGATCGCCCCTGCGGTCGGAACGGCCGGCGAGGAACTGGCTGACCAGAATGCCAATGACGGCACTACCGGTAAAAAAGAAGCCGACCATCGCCGGGCGGACGTGCACTTCGTTGGTTAAAAAGAGGCTCAGGGTTGGGGTTTGCAACGCCCCGGCAATGCCTGTCAGAAAGGCGACGATCAAGAATGCGGAAGAGGTTACATCGAACCCGCGTCGGGGAAGGGCGGCGCTACGGTTTTGCATGTTCGGTTTTCTGTAGTTTCAGGAGACGGCGCGGAGTTTACGCCTGCTGGCTGAAAATAAACAGTAGTATGGCACGAATAATTAAAAAGGCGTTTCAAAATACAATGTTCAGCAAAAAGCTGACGTTTGCGGTGGTCGCTAGCAAAGGCTTCAGCAAAAGTGTGCAGTACCTCTAAGTTCTGCAATCAAGTCGCTGACGTACCTTGCGCGTTGAGCAAGAAAGGTACAAAATTCTTGAAACGTTTCAGCGTCATTCGACAATCCGTTCACCGTCAGATGGCGCCTTTTTTCTCAAGTTAGCTGAAACGATTCAATTCAGCAGGAGAGGAGAACCATGTTCCAGTTATCTGTGCAGGATATTCATCCCGGCCAGCAGGCCGGTAATAAAGAAGAGGCCATCCGGCAGGTCGCCGCCGCGCTGGTCAGCGCCGGCAATGTGGCTGATGGCTACGTGAACGGTATGCTGGCTCGCGAGCAGCAGACCTCGACCTTCCTCGGCAACGGGATTGCGATCCCGCACGGCACGACGGACACCCGTGACCAGGTGCTGAAGACCGGCGTCCAGGTGTTTCAGTTCCCGCAGGGCGTCACCTGGGGCGAAGGGCAGACCGCCTATGTGGCGATCGGTATTGCCGCCAGCTCAGATGAACACCTCGGCCTGCTGCGTCAGCTGACCCATGTGCTAAGTGATGACGCGGTAGCCGCTCAGCTGCAGTCCGCCACCACCGCGGAAGAGCTGCGTGCGCTGCTGATGGGGGAAAAACAGAGCGAAGCGCTGAAGCTGGACAACGAGACCCTGAGCCTTGACGTGGCGGCCAGCGATCTGCTGACCCTGCAGGCGCTGAACGCGGCGCGGCTGAAAGAAGTAGGTGCTGCTGACACGGCATTCGTTAGCCACGCTATCAACGATACGCCGCTGAACCTCGGTCAGGGCATCTGGCTGAACGACAGTGCGGAAGGCAATCTGCGCAGCGCCGTGGCGGTCAGTCGTGCGGCTAATGCCTTTACCCGCGACGATCAGCCGGTTTCCCTGCTGGTCACGGTGGCGATGGCCGATGAGCAGCCGACTGCGGTGCTGAACCGCCTGAGCAAGCTGCTGCTGGATAAGAAAGCTGACCGTTTGCTGAAAGCCGACGCCGCCACCGTGCTGGCGCTGCTGACCAGCGACGATGCCATTGCGGAAGATGTGCTGAGCGCCGAATTCGTCGTGCGCAATGAGCATGGCCTGCATGCCCGTCCGGGCACTATGCTGGTCAATACGATTAAACAATTCTCCAGCGACGTCACCGTCACCAACCTCGACGGTTCCGGCAAGCCGGCCAACGGTCGTAGCCTGATGAAGGTCGTGGCGCTGGGTGTGAAAAAAGGTCACCGTCTGCGTTTCACCGCGCAGGGTGAGGATGCGCAACAAGCGCTGGATGCGATTGGCGAAGCGATCGCCGCAGGCCTTGGGGAGGGCGCATAAATGAGCAGACGTGTAGCAACGATTACGTTAAACCCGGCGTACGATCTGGTGGGGTTCACCCCGGAGGTTGAACGCGGTGAAGTGAACCTGGTGCGCACCACCGGCCTGCACGCAGCCGGGAAAGGCATCAACGTGGCGAAAGTGCTGAAAGATCTCGGCATTGATGTCACCGTCGGCGGCTTCCTGGGCAAAGACAACCAGGATGGCTTTCAGCAGCTGTTCAGCGAGCTGGGTATCGCCAACCGTTTCCAGGTGGTGCAGGGCCGGACCCGCATCAACGTTAAGCTAACGGAAAAAGATGGCGAAGTGACGGATTTCAACTTCTCCGGCTTTGAAGTCACCCCGGGCGACTGGGAACGCTTCGTCAACGACTCCCTGAGCTGGCTTGGGCAGTTCGATATGGTCTGCGTCAGCGGCAGCCTGCCGTCCGGTGTCAGCCCGGAGGCCTTCACCGACTGGATGACCCGTCTGCGCAGCCAGTGCCCATGCATTATTTTCGACAGCAGCCGCGAAGCGCTGGTTGCCGGACTGAAAGCGGCGCCGTGGCTGGTGAAACCGAACCGTCGCGAGCTGGAAATCTGGGCCGGGCGCAAGCTGCCGGAGATGAAAGATGTTATCGAAGCCGCCCATGCGCTGCGCGAGCAGGGTATCGCCCACGTGGTGATTTCCCTGGGTGAAGAGGGCGCGCTGTGGGTGAACGCCTCCGGTGAATGGATTGCCAAACCGCCTTCAGTGGAAGTGGTCAGCACCGTCGGCGCCGGCGATTCGATGGTTGGCGGCCTGATTTACGGCCTGCTGATGCGTGAATCCAGCGAGCATACCCTGCGCCTGGCGACTGCCGTCGCTGCCCTGGCCGTCAGCCAGAGCAACGTGGGTATTACCGACCGTACCCAGTTGGCCGCGATGATGGCGCGCGTCGACTTACAACCCTTTAATTGACAGCAGGAGAGGCATAATGAAAACGCTGCTGATTATTGATGCCGGACTCGGACAGGCACGCGCCTATATGGCGAAAACCCTGCTGGGAGCGGCAGCGCCTAAAGCGCACCTTGAACTGATTGATAACCCGAACGATGCCGAACTGGTGATTGTGCTGGGCGCGGCGCTGCCCACCGACAGCGCGCTGAACGGCAAACAGGTCTACCTTGGCGATATTAATCGCGCCGTGGCGCACCCGGAGCTGTTCCTCAGCGAAGCCAAAGGTCACGCGACGCCGTACGCGGCCCCTGCCGCGGCAGCAGTCCCGGCGGCCACCGGCGGACCGAAACGTATTGTCGCGGTCACCGCCTGCCCGACCGGCGTTGCCCATACCTTTATGGCGGCGGAAGCCATCGAAACCGAAGCGAAAAAACGCGGCTGGTGGGTGAAGGTGGAAACCCGCGGCTCCGTCGGGGCTGGCAATGCTATCACCCCGGAAGAGGTGGCCGAGGCGGATCTGGTGATCGTCGCCGCCGATATCGAGGTGGACCTGGCGAAGTTCGCCGGTAAGCCGATGTATCGCACTACTACCGGTCTGGCGCTGAAGAAAACCGCGCTGGAGCTGGATAAAGCAGTGGCCGAAGCCAAACCGTACCAGCCTTCCGGTAAACCTCAGGCTGCTGGCGAAGGGAAAAAAGAGTCGGCGGGCGCCTATCGCCACCTGCTGACCGGCGTCTCCTACATGCTGCCGATGGTGGTGGCCGGGGGCCTGTGTATCGCGCTCTCCTTTGCCTTCGGGATCAAAGCGTTTGAAGTGAAAGACACCCTGGCGGCGGCGCTGATGCAAATCGGCGGCGGCTCGGCCTTCGCGCTGATGGTGCCGGTGCTGGCAGGCTTTATCGCCTTCTCCATTGCCGACCGTCCGGGTCTGACCCCGGGTCTTATCGGCGGTATGCTGGCGGTCAGCGGCGGCTCCGGCTTTATCGGCGGGATCATCGCTGGTTTCCTTGCCGGTTACGTGGCGAAAGCCATCAGCACGAAGCTGAAACTGCCGCAGAGTATGGAAGCGCTGAAGCCAATCCTGATCATTCCGCTGGTCTCCAGCCTGATCGTGGGTCTGGCGATGATCTACCTGATCGGTAAACCGGTAGCCGGTATCCTCACCTGGCTGACCCACTGGCTGCAAACCATGGGCACCGCGAACGCGGTTCTGCTGGGCGCGATCCTCGGCGCGATGATGTGTACCGACATGGGCGGGCCGGTGAACAAAGCGGCCTATGCCTTTGGCGTGGGCCTGCTGAGTACCCAGACCTACGCGCCGATGGCGGCGATCATGGCGGCCGGTATGGTGCCTCCGCTGGCGATGGGTATCGCGACGCTGGTTGCCCGCAATAAGTTCGACAAAGGGCAGCGTGAAGGGGGGAAAGCCGCGCTGGTTCTCGGCCTGTGCTTTATCTCTGAAGGGGCGATTCCTTTTGCCGCCCGTGACCCGATGCGCGTGCTGCCTTGCTGTATCGTCGGCGGCGCGGTAACCGGCGCTATCTCGATGGCGATTGGCGCGAAACTGATGGCGCCGCACGGCGGTCTGTTTGTCCTGCTGATCCCGGGAGCGATTACGCCAGTGCTGGGCTACCTGCTGGCGATTGTTGCCGGGACGCTGGTGGCGGGCCTCTCCTACGCGGTGCTGAAACGCCCGGAAGCGCAGGCAGTGGAAGTCGAAAAAGCAGCATAATCTTACCGTAATAAAAAAGGGCCGATTGTTCGGCCCTTTTTTTATCTCTGTTTTACGCCACTTCGGCGGTCTGCTGTGCCCGCAGCCAGGCAATCTCTTCCGCCCAGATATCCGGGTTGATGGTTTCCAGAATCAGTGGAATGCCGTCGAAGCGACTGTCCTGCATGATCCAGCTGAAGCAGTCGTGGCCGATGTTGCCTTCGCCAAGGCTATGGTGACGGTCAACGCGGCTGCCAAAAGTACTCTTGGCATCATTCAGGTGCATGCCGCGCAGATACTGGAACCCGACGATGCGCGCAAACTCGGCGAAAGTCTTTTCACACGCTTCCGCGCTGCGCAGGTCATAGCCGGCGGCGAACGCGTGGCAGGTATCGATGCAGACGCCGACGCGGGATTTATCCTCCACGCCGTCGATAATCGCCGCGAGGTGCTCGAACTTAAAGCCGAGGTTGCTGCCCTGGCCGGCGGTATTTTCGATAACCGCAGTAACGCCTTCGGTCTTCGCCAGCGCGATATTGATCGATTCGGCGATGCGCGCCAGGCACGCCTCCTCCGGGATCTGCTGCAGATGGCTGCCGGGGTGGAAGTTGAGCAGCGTCAGCCCCAGCTGCTGGCAGCGGGTCATCTCATCGATGAAGGCATCACGGGATTTTTCCAGCGCTTCTTCCACCGGGTGGCCGAGGTTAATCAGGTAGCTGTCGTGCGGCAGGATCTGCCCCGGGCCAAAGTGATACTTTTCACAGGCGGCTTTGAATTCGGCGATGGTCTCGTCGCTGAGCGGCGCGGCGCGCCACTGGCGCTGGTTCTTGGTGAAGAGGGCGAAGGCGGTTGCTTCGATTTCGGCGGCGCGAATGGCGGCATTGGCCAGTCCACCTGAGGCGCTCACGTGCGCTCCTACGTATTTCATAAAAAAACTCCAGTTAAAGCCGCTGGGGGGTGGGTAATGATAGCGGCTTAACTGGAGAAAGATGTAGTGCTTTATGCCATCAGGCTGTGGATAGCGACGTTAATAGCCCCGCCGCCGACAATCAACCAGACGAACAGCATCAGCGCCATCAGCAGCGGTTTCGCCCCGGCTTTTTTCAGCGCGCTGACGTGAGTGGTGACCCCGAGGGCGGCCATTGCCATCGCCAGCAGAACGGTATCCAGCGTCACCAGCATATCCACCACGGCTTTCGGCAGCAGATGGAAGGAGTTAAACACCGCCACCAGGATGAACATAATCGCGAACCACGGAATGGTGATTTTGCTTTTCTCGCCGTTGCCTGCCGGGGTCAGCTGTTTAACACGCGCCGCCAGGAACAGCAGGAACGGAGCCAGCATCATGACGCGCAGCATTTTAGCGATAACCGCCGCGTTCTCCGCGTCCGGGCTGACCGCATGGCCGGCGGCAACCACCTGCGCCACTTCATGCATGGTGGAACCCATATAGATCCCGTAGGTCTCCGGGGTAAACCAGTGCGCCAGCAGCGGGTACATCGCCGGGTAGAGGAAGATAGCGATGGTACCGAAGATAACCACTGTAGCGACGGCGACGGTCACTTTACTGGCTTCGGCTTTGACCACCGGCTCGGTGGCGAGCACGGCCGCCGCGCCGCAGATGCTGCTGCCGGCGCCGATCAGCCAGCTGGTGTGTTTGTCGAGACCAAACACTTTCTGGCCAAGGAAGCAGGCGATGAAAAAGGTACTGGAGAGCGTCAGTACGTCAATCAAAATACCGCTCACGCCGACGTCGGCAATCTGGGCGAACGTCAGGCGGAAGCCGTAGAGGATGATCCCCAGGCGCAGCAGGTGCTGCTTGGCGAAGATCACCCCGCCGTCGCAGGGCTGCCAGATTTTCGGGTAGACCGTGTTGCCGACGACCATCCCGAACAGGATAGCGAGGGTCAGGGCGCTAAAGCCTGCGCCGGCGATGGCCGGGAAACTACCGGCCCACAGGGCGGCGCCGGTCAGCGCGGCGGTCAGCGCCAGGCCTGGGACAAAATGCCACAGGGAACGATGTTTGGTGGGTAAAGTGAGTGCTGTCATAACCTTCTCCTTTGTCTGCCTAAAGGTTACGCCGCGCGCGGTTAAATATAAAATTGATTATATGTTTATAATCAATCGTAATAAGTGGTTAATGACCGCATCGTCGCTGACAACGGGGCTGGGGCCTGAGGCGGCGGAAGCGGGGCGGTTTCCCCCGGCAAGACGATGATTTTGTGACATAAGCGGATTTTCCTTCCTTCAGCCGCCTCGATTTGTGTCACCATAGTAAGGAAGGTTATTCAGGTTGGATTACTAAACGGGTGGGTTATGCATATTACGCTGCGGCAGCTGGAAGTGTTCGCCGAAGTCCACAAGAGTGGGTCAACCACTCAGGCGTCACAGATGTTGGCGCTTTCGCAATCTGCGGTCAGCGCCGCGCTGACCGATCTGGAAGGGCAGCTCGGCGTTCAGCTGTTTGACCGCGTCGGTAAACGACTGGTGGTGAATGAGCACGGACGGCTGCTGTACCCGCGTGCGCTGGCCCTGCTGGAGCGGGCGCTGGAGATCGAACAGCTGTTTCGCGGCGATAATGGGGCAATCCGGGTCTACGCCAGCAGCACCATCGGTAACTATATTATGCCGGAGATCATTGCCCGCTATCGCCATGACTTCCCGGAGCTGCCGGTTGAGCTGAGCGTGGGTAACAGTCTGGATGTGATCAACGCCGTCGCCGACCTGCGGGTGGATTTCGGTCTGATTGAAGGGCCGTGCCATGCCGCTGATATTATTGCCGAGCCGTGGCTGGAAGATGAGCTGGTGGTGTTTGCCGCGCCTGATTCGCCGCTGCTGGCGGGGGAAGTGACTTTGCAGCAGCTGGCCGAGGCGCCGTGGATCCTGCGCGAGCATGGGTCCGGTACCCGGGAGATTGTCGATTATGTTCTGCTGTCGCATCTGCCGGCGTTTCATATGGGCATGGAGCTGGGCAACTCGGAGGCGATCAAGCACGCCGTCCGGCATGGGCTGGGCATCAGCTGTTTATCGCGGCGGGTAATTGCCGAACAACTGGCCTCGGGCACGCTGGCGGAGCTGAAAGTGCCATTGCCTCGGCTGACGCGCACGCTGTGGCGGATCCATCATCGGCAGAAGCATATTTCCAAAGCATTACAACGTTTTCTGCATTATTGCCAGGTGTAGCACCCGGTTTTTCCGCCTCATAACGGGCTGAATTCGCTGGCAATTCCGCAGGTTAGTGCTTTACTAATAATTTGCGGGCGATCATGAAGCTCTCTTATAACTTTGCATTTGTACCGGATGGAACCCCGATCGTCTGCTACAATCGCGCCTCATTTTTTGGATGGATAGCATTATCACATGGTTTCGGAAACTAAAACCACAGAAGCGCCCACGCTACGTCGTGAACTCAAGGCGCGCCACTTGACCATGATCGCCATCGGCGGTTCCATCGGTACGGGTCTTTTTGTTGCCTCTGGCGCAACCATTTCGCAAGCAGGTCCCGGCGGGGCGCTGCTGTCTTATATTCTGATCGGTTTAATGGTCTATTTCCTGATGACCAGCCTGGGTGAACTGGCGGCGTTTATGCCGGTGTCCGGTTCCTTTGCCACCTACGGCCAGAATTATGTTGAAGAAGGCTTTGGCTTCGCGCTGGGCTGGAACTATTGGTACAACTGGGCAGTGACGATCGCCGTTGACCTCGTGGCCTCGCAGCTGGTGATGAGCTACTGGTTCCCTGACTCTCCGGGCTGGATCTGGAGCGCCTTGTTCCTTGGCATTATGTTCCTGCTGAACTGGATCTCGGTTCGCGGCTTTGGCGAGGCGGAATACTGGTTCTCGCTGATCAAAGTCGCCACCGTCATTATCTTTATTATTGTCGGCGTGATGATGATTGTCGGCATCTTCAAAGGGTCGCAGCCTACCGGCTGGAGCAACTGGGGGATCGCGGATGCGCCGTTCGCCGGCGGCTTCTCGGCGATGATCGGCGTGGCAATGATTGTCGGCTTCTCCTTCCAGGGCACCGAGCTTATCGGCATCGCGGCCGGTGAGTCTGAGGATCCGGAGAAGAACATCCCGCGCGCGGTGCGCCAGGTCTTCTGGCGTATCCTGCTGTTCTACGTTTTCGCCATTTTGATTATCAGCCTGATCATTCCGTACACCGACCCGAGCCTGCTGCGCAACGACGTGAAGGATATCTCCGTCAGCCCGTTCACGCTGGTCTTCCAGCACGCCGGTCTGCTGTCGGCGGCGGCGATCATGAACGCGGTTATCCTGACCGCCGTTCTGTCGGCCGGTAACTCCGGGATGTACGCTTCCACGCGTATGCTGTACACCCTGGCCTGCGACGGCAAAGCGCCGCGTATTTTCTCGAAGCTGTCGCGTGGCGGCGTGCCGCGCAACGCGCTGTACGCGACCACTGTTATCGCGGCGCTGTGCTTCCTGACGTCCATGTTCGGCAACCAGACGGTGTACCTGTGGCTGCTGAACACCTCCGGGATGACGGGCTTTATCGCCTGGCTGGGGATTGCGATCAGCCACTATCGTTTCCGTCGCGGCTACGTCATGCAGGGTAACGATATTAATAATCTGCCGTATCGTTCCGGGTTCTTCCCGCTGGGGCCAATCTTCGCTTTCGTGCTGTGCCTGATCATCACCCTTGGACAGAACTACGAAGCGTTCCTCAAGGACACTATTGACTGGGGCGGTGTGGCGGCGACCTACATCGGTATTCCGCTGTTCCTCGTCATCTGGTTTGGTTACAAGCTGGCGAAAGGCACCCGCTTTGTTCGCTACAGCGAAATGACCTTCCCGGACCGCTTTAAGCGTTAATCCTCACGGTTATACGGCAAAAGCCCTCTGAAAAGAGGGCTTTATATTGCTGGCAAAGTGCAATCTTCAGGGATTGCCCGGCGGCGCTGCGCTTGCGCGGGCCTACAGATAACTGCATAACTGTTTGATATTGCAATCTTTCGTAGGCCGGATAAGGCGAAAGCCGCCACCCGGCAGAAATATGAGCACAATAACGAAAACAGGTTTGTCATCACCCGGAAGCCCTCTGAAAAGAGGGCTTTTTTTATGTCCGCACGGTTACAGCTTGACACAATTCTTCATAATTATATTGATAATCGTAATCATTATCTTTATCATTTTCGTCCATTACGGATGAAGCCACTCCCCGTCTCTGCCATTTGGTCAGACTGACATTGGGCGACCAGCCACATCGACGAGAAAACAGCGCGAGCATGCCGCCGACAGAGCGACAGGCCGCCAGCGCGTGTGAGCAGCACCTTTTTGTTTGTTTGGTTGTACACCTCATGGAGATTTGGAATGTTCAGGTTAAACCCTTTTATCCGGGCGGGATTGTCTGCGTCCGTCGTATCCTTGGCGTTTCCGGCCCTCGCCGATGTAAATGAAGAAACGCTGGTGGTGACCGCCTCGGCCACTGAACAGAGCGTCAAAGACGCGCCGGCGAGCATCAGCGTCATCACCCAGCAGGATTTACAACGTAAGCCCGTCCAGAACCTGAAAGACGTACTGCGCGATGTCCCTGGGGTCCAGCTCACTAACGAAGGGGATAACCGCAAGGGCGTCAGCATCCGCGGTCTGAGCAGCAGCTATACCCTGATCCTTGTCGACGGGAAACGCGTCAACTCCCGGAACGCCGTCTTCCGCCATAATGACTTCGACCTGAACTGGATCCCGGTGGATGCCATCGAACGTATCGAGGTGGTGCGCGGTCCGATGTCCTCCCTTTACGGCTCCGATGCGCTCGGCGGCGTGGTCAACATTATTACCAAAAAAATCGGCCAGAAATGGACCGGGACGCTGAGTGCCGATACCACCATTCAGGAGCACCGCGACCGCGGCGATACCTGGAACGGCCAGTTCTTCACCAGCGGTCCGCTGATCGACGGCGTGCTCGGGATGAAGGCCTACGGCAGCCTGGCAAAACGCGCCAAGGACGATCCGCAGTCTTCCAGCAGCGCCACTGGCGAGACGCCGCGCATTGAGGGCTTCACCAGCCGCGATGGCAATGTTGAATTCGCCTGGACGCCGGGCGAAAACCATGATTTTACGGCGGGCTATGGCTTTGACCGTCAGGATCGTGATTCCGATTCCCTTGACCGCAACCGCCTTGAGCGTGAGAACTACTCCCTGAGCCATAACGGCCGCTGGGATATGGGCAACAGTGAGCTCAAGTTCTACGGCGAAAAGGTGGATAACAAAAATCCGGGGCAGAACGGGACCATTACCTCGGAAAGCAATGCCATCGACGGCAAGTATGTCCTGCCGCTGGACATGATTAACCAGCTGGTAACCTTCGGCGGCGAATGGCGCCACGATAAACTGAAAGATCCGGTCAACCTGAGCAGCGGCAGCCAGTCGACCTCCGCCAGCCAGTATGCCCTGTTTATCGAAGACGAATGGCGCATCATCGAGCCGCTGGCGCTGACCACCGGCATTCGTATGGACGACCACCAGACCTATGGCGATCACTGGAGCCCGCGTGCCTATCTGGTGTATAACGCCACCGATACCGTCACCGTCAAAGGCGGCTGGGCGACGGCGTTTAAAGCCCCGTCGCTGCTGCAGCTTAACCCCGACTGGACCACCAACTCCTGCCGCGGGTCGTGCAGCATCATCGGTAACCCGGATCTGAAACCGGAAACCAGTGAAAGCTTCGAGCTCGGTCTCTACTACCGTGGGGAAGAGGGCTGGCTGGAAGATGTCGAAGGCAGCATCACCACCTTCCAGAATAATGTCGACGATATGATCGATGTTCTGCGCACCTCCAGCGCCAGCGAAGCGCCGGGCTACCCGAACTTTGTCGGCTGGAAAACCGTCAACGGCAAGCGCGTGCCGATCTTCCGCTATTTCAACGTCAACAAAGCCCGCATCAAAGGGGTGGAGACGGAGGTGAAGATCCCGTTTGGCGATGAGTGGAAGCTGACGATGAACTACACCTACAACGATGGCCGCGATCTGAGCAATGGCGGCGACAAACCGCTGCAGACGCTGCCGTTCCATACCGCCAACGGCACGCTTGACTGGAAACCGCTGGACGACTGGTCCTTCTACGTGACGGCCAACTATACCGGCCAGCAGCGCTCGGTGAGCGCCACCGGCAAAACGCCGGGCGGCTACACCCTGTTTGACGTTGGCGCGGCATGGCAGGTGACCAAAAACGTGAAACTGCGCTCCGGGGTGCAGAACGTGGGTGATAAAGATCTGAGCCGGGACGACTACAGCTATACCGAAGAGGGCCGTCGCTACTTTATGGCGGTGGATTATCGCTTCTGATCGTCGGCACTAAAACGTGGCCTGCGGGCCCGAGCATGTGCCGCGAAGCTGCTTCGCGGCGCATTGGCGTTTAGCCAAAGAGATGCTGCGCATGGAAGCGCAGATGGTCTTCAATAAACGAGGCAATGAAGTAATAGCTGTGGTCGTAGCCAGGCTGGATACGCAGCGTTAACGGCCAGGCCTTCTGGCGGGCGGTTTCCGCCAGTACGGCCGGCTGTAATTGCCCGGCGAGGAACGGATCGTTATCGCCCTGGTCGATCAGCGTCGGCACGGCGTCAGCCGGCTGGCTGGCCTGCATCAGCGCGCAGCTGTCCCACGACTGCCATGTCGATTCATCCGCGCCCAGATAGGCGGTAAACGCTTTCTTGCCCCACGGCACCTGGCCGGGATTGACGATCGGCGCGAAGGCGGAGACGCTGGCGTAGCGGCCTGGATTTTTGAGCGCCATTACCAGCGCGCCGTGACCGCCCATCGAGTGGCCGCTGATGGCGCAGCGTTCGCCGACGCTAAACTCGCTACGGATCAGCGCGGGCAGTTCATCGCGCAGATAATCATACATTCGATAGTGCGCCGCCCACGGCGCCTCGGTGGCATTCAGGTAGAAGCCGGCACCTTGCCCCAGATCGTATCCATCATCGTTGGCGACCTCATCACCGCGCGGGCTGGTATCCGGCATCACCAGCGCGATGCCCAGCTCAGCGGCAATGCGCTGGGCGCCCGCCTTGGTGGTAAAGTTTTCGTCGTTACAGGTCAGCCCGGACAGCCAGTACAGTACCGGCGGCGGCGTTTCGCGCTCAGGCGGTAAAAAAATGCTGAACGTCATGGCGCAGTTCAGGACAGGGGAGTGATGACGCCAGCGTTGTTGCCGACCGTCAAAACAGCGATGCTCTTCAAGCAGTTCCATGCAAGGCTCCTCGAACAAGGGGGGGGCGCGTAAACGTTCATAATACAGATATTTCATTAGCCGGTGAGTAACTTTCACTTTCTCCTTTTGAGAACTTACTGCATCATTAATGCAACTTATAGCCAACATGCCGGTGTAGCGATGGCGCTTATGGATGCGTACAGCGGTTAGATCATTCCGGATTCGGTGATAAGGATTTGGCGATGTGCCTGAGGTGCGGCTCCAGGCCCTAATAAAAGGCAGCGCCAATTTCAATAATTATCGTTACGGCTACTGGATTCTGTGCGCCACCTCACGCACAATGAATACAAACTTTGCCCCCATAAAAAGCAAAGAGCGCCACACCTGCAGGAGAAACCCAAATGTCATCACTGAGTAAAGAAGCCGTCCTCGTTCATGAAGCGCTGGTCGCTCGTGGGCTGGAGACGCCGCTGCGTGCGCCAGTACAAGAAATTGATAACGAAACACGCAAGCGTTTGATTGCCGGTCATATGACCGAGATTATGCAACTGCTGAATCTGGATCTGAGTGATGACAGTCTGATGGAGACGCCGCATCGCATCGCCAAAATGTATGTCGATGAGATCTTCTCCGGGCTGGATTACACCCGCTTCCCGAAAATCACCGTCATTGAAAACAAAATGAAGGTCGATGAAATGGTCACCGTGCGCGATATCACTCTGACCAGCACCTGCGAACACCATTTTGTCACCATCGATGGTAAAGCGACGGTGGCCTATATCCCGAAAGATTCGGTGATCGGCCTGTCGAAAATCAACCGCATCGTGCAGTTCTTCGCCCAGCGCCCGCAGGTCCAGGAGCGCCTGACCCAGCAGATCCTGCTGGCGCTGCAGACGCTGCTCGGCACCAGCAACGTGGCGGTATCCATTGACGCGGTGCATTACTGCGTGAAAGCGCGCGGCATCCGCGACGCGACCAGCGCAACCACCACCACCTCCCTCGGTGGCCTGTTCAAATCCAGCCAGAATACCCGCCAGGAATTCCTGCGCGCAGTACGTCACCACAACTAAAACGGAGCAGGGTACATGGAGAGAAATGTCACGCTGGACTTTGTCCGCGGCGTCGCCATCCTCGGTATCCTGCTTCTCAATATCAGCGCCTTCGGCTTGCCGAAGGCCGCTTACCTCAATCCCGCCTGGTCAGGAAGCGCGTCCCTCAGCGATGCCTGGACGTGGGCACTCCTCGACTTGCTGGCGCAGGTTAAGTTTCTCACGCTCTTTGCACTGCTGTTTGGCGCCGGTCTGCAGCTGCTGCTCCCGCGAGGGAAGCGCTGGATCCAGTCGCGGCTGACGCTACTGGCGCTGCTCGGTTTCATTCACGGTCTTTTTTTCTGGGATGGCGACATTCTGCTGGCCTACGCCCTGGTGGGGCTGGTGAGCTGGCGTATGGTGCGTGAGGCGCACCATGTCAAATCGCTGTTCAATACCGGGGTGGTGCTCTACCTCATCGGCATTGCGGTGCTGGTCCTGCTGGGGATGATCTCCGGGACGGCGGCGAATCGCTCCTGGGTGCCGGACGCAGCGAACCTGCAGTATGAGCAGTACTGGAAGCTGCACGGCGGCATGGAGGCAGTCAGTAACCGGGCGGATATGCTCTCGGACAATCTGCTGGCACTGGGCGCCCAGTATGGCTGGCAGCTGGCGGGGATGATGCTGATGGGCGCAGCGCTGATGCGCAGCGGCTGGCTCAAAGGACAGTTCAGCCTGCGTCACTACCGGCGCACGGGGGCGCTGCTGGTGGTGGCCGGGATGGCGGTGAATCTGCCGGCAATATTCGCCCAGTGGTATCTGGCCTGGGACTATCGCTGGTGCGCGTTTTTGCTGCAGGCGCCGCGCGAACTGAGCGCCCCCCTGCAGGCTATCGGCTATGCCTCGCTGGCCTGGGGTTACTGGCCGCAGCTGTGCCGTTTCCGCCTGGTGGGCGCTATCGCCTGCGTTGGACGCATGGCGCTGACCAACTACCTGCTGCAGACCCTGATCTGCACCACCCTGTTTTATCATCTCGGGCTGTTTATGCGCTTCGATCGTCTGCAGCTGCTGGCCTTTGTTCCCCCCATCTGGGCTGTTAACCTCCTCGTCTCATCGCTGTGGCTGCGCCGCTTCCGCCAGGGGCCGGTGGAATGGCTGTGGCGTCAGTTAACCCTGCGTGCGTCAGGCACATCATTGAAAGACACATCCAGATAACGATCTCGATCACAATCATTAACAAAACGGATGTAAACGTTTCCAGCCATGTGACTTCACTCACGTAGCGGACCGCAGGTCGCTGCCAGAATAGCCTCCTTGCTGAGCACAGGAGGTGAATGTGACGTGCTGTAATTCTCTTAAGGTCGCAGAGTATGATCACCATTCGTGATGTCGCCCGCCAGGCGGGCGTATCCGTGGCCACCGTGTCGCGGGTGCTGAACAACAGCGCGCTGGTGAGTCCGGATACGCGCGACGCCGTGATGAAAGCGGTGACCCAACTGGGCTACCGGCCCAACGCCAACGCCCAGGCGCTGGCCACCCAGGTGAGCGATACCATCGGCGTGGTGGTGATGGACGTCTCCGACGCCTTCTTCGGCGCGCTGGTGAAAGCGGTGGATACCGTCGCCCAGCAGCATCAGAAGTATGTGCTGATCGGCAACAGCTATCACGAGGCAGAAAAAGAGCGCCACGCCATCGAGGTGCTGATCCGCCAGCGCTGCTCGGCGCTGATCGTCCATTCGAAAGCGCTCAGCGATGATGAACTGAGCGACTTTATGCAACATATCCCGGGGATGGTGCTGATCAACCGCATCGTGCCGGGCTTTGCCCATCGCTGCGTCGGGCTCGACAACGTCAGCGGCGCGCTGATGGCCACCCGCATGTTGCTCAATAACGGCCACCAGCGCATCGGCTACCTCTCCTCGAATCACGGCATTGAAGATGACGATATGCGCCGGGAAGGGTGGAGCAAAGCGCTGCAGGAGCAGGGCATCATCGCCCCGGATAGCTGGGTCGGTTCTGGCTCTCCGGATATGCAGGGCGGCGAAGCGGCGATGGTCGAACTGCTGGGGCGTAATCTCGGTCTCACCGCAGTGTTTGCCTATAACGACAGCATGGCGGCCGGCGCGCTGACGACGCTGAAGGACAACGGCATTGTCGTGCCGCAGCATCTGTCGCTGATTGGCTTTGATGATATTCCTATTTCCCGTTACACCGATCCTCAGCTCACCACCGTGCGCTATCCGGTGATGTCGATGGCGAAACTGGCCACCGAGCTGGCGCTGCTGGGGGCGGCCGGCAAGCTGGATCGCGAGGCAACGCACTGCTTTATGCCGACGCTGGTGCGCCGTCATTCCGTTGCCCAGCGGCAAACTGTGGGGCCGATCACTAACTGAAGCGGTGATGGGATGTAACCGCTTTCAATTTGTGAGTAAATTCACAGTATATTAACATTCGCCTGATTATGATGGCAGCGTTTACCAGTCTGAACCACGAGGTGATGGGTTATCCTCACTTTTTTAAGTAGGAACAAGGCGTTAAATGAGTTTTAGAGTCGTATTTTTCTGGAGCGTTACCCGACACGGAAGACCGAATTTTCGTCGTGAAATGCGTTGTGCGGTAACACTAATGCAACAAATCCCGCCCGCACTTTTTCACAATAATGACCCTGCATAATAAAACCGGAGATTCCATGAATAAGAAGGTGTTTACCCTGTCTGCTGTAATGGCTGGTCTGTTATTTGGCGCCGCAGCACACGCAGCAGATACCCGTATCGGCGTGACGATTTATAAATATGACGACAACTTTATGTCGGTGGTGCGTAAGGCGATTGAAAAAGATGGCAAATCCGCGCCTGACGTCCAGTTGCTGATGAATGACTCGCAGAACGACCAGTCGAAACAAAACGATCAGATTGACGTGCTGTTGGCGAAAGGCGTGAAGGCGCTGGCGATTAACCTGGTTGACCCGGCGGCAGCGGGAACGGTGATCGAAAAAGCGCGCGGGCAGAATATTCCTGTGGTGTTCTTCAACAAAGAGCCTTCCCGCAAAGCACTGGATAGTTACGACAAAGCTTATTACGTCGGTACCGACTCGAAAGAGTCCGGGATTATTCAGGGCGATCTGATCGCCAAGCACTGGAAAGCCAACCCGAACTGGGATCTGAACAAAGATGGCCAGATCCAGTTCGTCCTGCTGAAAGGCGAGCCGGGCCATCCGGATGCGGAAGCGCGTACCACTTACGTTATCAAAGAGCTGAATGATAAAGGTCTGAAGACCCAACAGCTGCAGCTGGATACCGCCATGTGGGATACCGCTCAGGCGAAAGACAAAATGGACGCCTGGCTCTCCGGCCCGAATGCGAACAAGATTGAAGTGGTGATCGCCAACAACGATGCCATGGCGATGGGTGCGGTTGAAGCGCTGAAAGCGCACAACAAGAGCAGCATTCCGGTATTCGGCGTCGATGCCCTGCCAGAAGCGCTGGCGCTGGTGAAATCCGGTGCGATGGCCGGTACCGTGCTGAATGATGCCAACAACCAGGCGAAAGCAACCTTCGATCTGGCGAAAAACCTTGCAGCAGGTAAAGAAGCCGCGGCGGGCACCAACTGGAAAATTGAGAACAAGATTGTTCGCGTACCTTACGTGGGCGTCGATAAAGACAACCTGAGCCAGTTTACCGGCAAATAATCGTGATGTGAGTTGCGGGCGTGGTTCATCCACGCCCGATTATTCCTGATACAGAACCAGACTCCTGCTGGCGTTATTGCGCCGGACGGGGCGTGCATGAACGCAGCCAGGTATAACTATGGTCAGCAATAATAGCGAACGGTCAGGCGAGTATTTGTTGGAGATGACCAACATCAACAAATCGTTTCCTGGCGTCAAGGCTCTTGATAATGTCAACCTGAAGGTTCGTCCGCACTCCATTCATGCGTTAATGGGTGAGAACGGCGCCGGCAAATCGACATTATTAAAATGCCTTTTTGGGATCTATCAAAAAGATTCCGGTAGCATTCTTTTTCAGGGAAAAGAGATCGATTTCCATTCGGCGAAAGAAGCCCTGGAAAACGGTATATCGATGGTGCATCAGGAATTAAACCTGGTATTACAGCGTTCGGTCATGGATAACATGTGGCTTGGGCGCTATCCAACTAAAGGCATGTTCGTCGATCAGGAGAGAATGTACCGGGATACCAAGGCGATTTTTGATGAACTGGATATTGATATCGACCCGCGCGCCCGCGTCGGCACCTTATCGGTATCCCAGATGCAGATGATTGAGATCGCCAAGGCGTTTTCCTATGACGCTAAAATCGTCATCATGGATGAGCCCACGTCATCGCTGACGGAAAAAGAGGTCAACCATCTGTTTAAGATCATCCGCAAGCTGAAAGATCGCGGCTGCGGTATCGTCTATATCTCGCACAAGATGGAAGAAATTTTCCAGCTGTGCGATGAAATTACCATCCTGCGCGACGGCCAGTGGATTGCCACCCAGCCGCTGGAAGGGTTGGATATGGACAAGATCATCGCCATGATGGTCGGGCGCTCGCTCAATCAGCGTTTTCCGGATCGCGAAAACACCCCGGGCGAAGTGATCCTCGAGGTGCGCAATCTGACGTCGCTGCGCCAGCCGTCCATTCGTGATATTTCCTTCGACCTGCATAAAGGCGAAATTCTCGGTATCGCCGGCCTGGTGGGCGCTAAACGCACCGATATTGTGGAGACGCTGTTCGGGATCCGTGAGAAGGCCAGCGGCACCATCACCCTGCACGGTAAGAAGATCAACAACCACAGCGCCAACGAGGCGATTAACCACGGTTTTGCACTGGTGACCGAGGAGCGGCGGTCCACAGGGATTTACGCCTATCTGGATATCGGTTTTAACTCGCTGATCTCCAATATTAAGAAATATAAAAACAGCCTTGGCTTGCTGGATAATTCGCGAATGAAGAGCGATACCCAGTGGGTCATTGACTCGATGCGCGTTAAAACCCCCGGCCAGCATACGCAGATCGGTTCGCTTTCCGGTGGTAACCAGCAAAAGGTCATTATAGGCCGCTGGCTGCTGACCCAGCCGGAGATCCTGATGCTGGATGAGCCGACGCGTGGTATCGACGTCGGCGCAAAATTCGAGATCTACCAGCTGATTGCCGAGCTGGCTAAAAGAGACAAAGGGATCATTATTATTTCTTCCGAAATGCCGGAACTGCTGGGGATTACCGACCGCATTCTGGTGATGAGCAATGGCCTTGTCGCGGGCATTGTTGAGACTAAAACCACCACGCAAAACGAGATACTGCGTCTTGCGTCATTGCACCTTTAAGATCAGGGGCTTCACATGAGTGCGTTAAATAAAAAGAGTTTTCTCACTTACCTGAAAGAGGGTGGGATATATGTCGTCCTTCTGGTCCTGTTGGCCATTATTATTTTCCAGGATCCGACATTTTTAAGTCTGCTCAACCTGAGTAATATTCTGACCCAGTCCTCGGTGCGTATTATTATTGCCCTGGGCGTGGCCGGACTTATCGTCACGCAGGGGACCGACCTCTCCGCCGGACGTCAGGTGGGACTGGCGGCGGTCATTGCCGCCACCATGCTGCAGGCGGTGGATAATGCCAACAAGGTGTTCCCGGATATGGCGACCATGCCGATCCCGTTGGTGATCCTGCTGGTGTGCGCCATCGGGGCGGTCATCGGCCTGATTAACGGGATTGTCATCGCCTACCTGAACGTGACGCCGTTTATTACCACCCTCGGCACCATGATCATCGTGTACGGCATTAACTCGCTGTACTACGACTTTGTGGGCGCGTCGCCGATCTCCGGTTTTGACAGCCACTTCTCCCATTTCGCCCAAGGGTTTGTGGCGCTGGGCTCGTTCCGCCTGTCCTACATTACCTTCTACGCGCTGATTGCCGTCTTCTTTGTCTGGATCCTGTGGAACAAGACGCGTTTTGGTAAAAACATCTTCGCTATCGGCGGTAACCCGGAAGCGGCGAAAGTCTCCGGGGTTAACGTAGCGTTGAACCTGCTGATGATCTATGCCCTCTCCGGCGTGTTCTACGCCTTCGGCGGCCTGCTGGAAGCCGGGCGTATCGGCTCGGCGACCAATAACCTCGGCTTTATGTATGAACTGGACGCCATTGCCGCCTGCGTGGTAGGCGGCGTATCGTTCAGCGGCGGGGTAGGGACCGTATTCGGCGTGGTGACCGGGGTGATTATCTTTACCGTCATCAACTACGGCCTGACCTATATCGGCGTCAACCCTTACTGGCAGTACATCATTAAGGGGGCGATTATTATCTTCGCCGTGGCGCTGGACTCCCTGAAATACGCCCGTAAGAAATAAGATTGAACGCATAAAAAACCCGCGCCTGGCGCGGGTTTTTTATATCTGAAACGAATGCGTTGATGGTGGCTACTTTTCTTTCTGCAGCTCCAGCAGCTGCTCCGGGGTGACTGCCGGGTAGGACTGGGCGTCATCCGGTACGTCATGCTGTTGAGCCGGAATCGGGATGAGAGGGCCGAGAAAGCGCGGTTCCCGTTTGAAGATATAGAGGTCTGCCAGCGCGCCAAAGCGGGCACCGAACTCGCGCAGCCGCACGCTCCACATATCCTTCGGCGATGGCACCGCGTAGCACTGGGCCTGGATCCCCATATGCAGGGCGATAAACAGCGCCCGTTCGCAGTGGAAGCGCTGGGTGATGATAATAAAGTCGTTGGTGTCGAACACTTTGCGGGTGCGGACAATCGAGTCGAGCGTACGGAAGCCGGCATAGTCCAGCACGATATCGGCGGGATCGACGCCGCCTTTAATCAGGTCCCGACGCATGGTCATCGGTTCATTGTAGCTTTGCAGAGCATTATCGCCGCTCAGCAGCAGATAGTTGACCTTGCCGCTGTTGTAGGCGTTCAGCGCACCCTGGATGCGGTAGCGATAATACTGATTGATGACACCGGTGCGGTAATATTTGGCGGTGCCCAGCACCACACCGACCTGACGGTAGGGCAGGTCCTGCAGCTCATCATAGATATAGGGCGCGGTTTTCCAGCTCATCCAGCGGTCAAGGCCCAGCACGGTCAACAGCAGCAGGCCGAGCAGGACTAACAGGCTGTAGAACACACGCTTTAACATGAACTTGGCTCAATAATAGACAACGGAGTCTTCAGGCTACTTTACCCGCCGGGTAAGCGCAAGAAACCCGCGTTTGATTGCGGGGATTTTCAGCAATATAGACAGATCGCCGAACGCAGGTCGGGGAAGGCGTGAGCCGACACCCGACATAGAGATCTTCAGCTCGCAATGGATCGGACGGTAGGTCGGGTAAGCGTAGCGCCACCCGACAACATCACGGTATAACAGGTCGGCCGGATAAGGCGAAACCGTCATCCGGCAATCTGCTCAGGCTGGCAGGCCGATCAACCTAACAGTACCCGCTCAATATTCTGGCAGCCCAGCGCCTTCAGGGTGGCGACGGTCGCATCCCATTGGATCAGCGCCGCGTCGGCTTTCTCCGCGAGGATTGCCCGCTGGATATCGGGATAATCATAGCCATTGAGGCTCAGGAGATTCAGCGCCCCCTGCAGCGGCGGCAGCGTCGGATTGAACGCTGCGTTTTCCGCATAGCTGCCGCTGAAAATGGTGCCGTCTTTCAGCTCCAGCGCCACGCCGGAGGGCGAGTGGCTGTAGGGCGCATGGCAGCGGTTGGCGGCCTGAATGGCTGCCTGGGTCAGGGCATCGCCGCTCACCGGGAAGCCATGATTCTGTTCATCCATCAGCAGGGTTTTGATCTCCAGGTCTTTCGGACCAAAGGCGTCCGGCAGATAGTGCTGGAGGGCATGCGCTTCGCGACCCGGCAGATGAATGCGCAGCGCCAGTCCGCTGTTCAGTTCGTTCATAAACTGACGGCAGTGGCCGCACGGCGTGTAGTTCACCGTAATAGCGCGCAGGGAGGTCTCGCCGCGCAGCCAGGCGTGGCTGATGGCGCTTTGTTCCGCGTGAACGGTCTGCTGCATGGTCGCGCCGAGAAATTCCATATTGCCGCCAAAGTACCAGCGGCCGCTGACGCCGCGGGCGATAGCCCCGACGTTAAAATGAGAAAGGTCGGCGCGTGCGCAGGCGGCAGCAAGCGGCAGTAGCGCAAAGGCCAGCGCGTCTTCGTCCAGACCTGTCGCCTGCTGCAGCGTCGCCACCTGATCGGCTTCGAGCAGCGCCGGGAAGTGCGGGTCGGCGAGCATCGGGGCGATGGCCGCCTGCAGGTCTGCTGCCAGAGTCGTCAAAGCAGCTTGAAAACGTGAGTGCATAGCGTTGCCTCATAACAATGTAATGGGAAGCCAGTGTACGGGCGTCCAGCGGTCTCATATGTGATGAATGTCTCACTGTTTGTGCAACTTTGATTTGTTGCATTAAAAGATGTGACTTAAATCACGTTTTACCCCACCACCGCGAGGATCAGCGGAAATAAGAACGGCGCCATCAACGAGGTGATGATCCCGCACAGCACCAGCGCCAGCGAGCTAAACGCCCCTTCCTGATAGTCCAGTTCCGCACAGCGGGCGGTGCCGAGGGCGTGCGAGGCGGTACCCATTGACAGGCCGCGTGACGCTTTGGTGCGAATGCGCATCAGGTTAAGCAGCGTATGGCCGAATACCGCGCCGAGGATGCCGACAAAAATCACGCACACGGCGCTGATGGCCGGAATGCCGCCGATGCTGCCGCTGACCGCCATGGCAATCGGCGTAGTGACTGACTTAGGCAGAATAGAGGCGGCGATTTGCGGCGTGGCGCCCATCAGCAGGGCGACGGTAGTACCGGTGATCATCGCCACGCAGCTGCCGATAAAGCAGATGGTGATGATTGATTTCCAGCGCGCGCGTATCTGGTGCAGTTGCTCATACAGTGGAAAGGCCAGCGCGACCACCGCCGGCTGCAGCAGATCGTTCAGGACTTTGCTGCCGGCAAAATAACGCTCATAGGAGATCCCGGTCAGCAGCAGAAACGGAATTATGACTACCATCGCCACCAGTAGCGGGTTGAGCAGCGGGAACTTAAAGCGGGCCGCCAGCCTGCGGGCGAGAAAAAAGACGATCAGGGTTAGCGGCAGCGACCACCAGATTTCATGCATCATTTTTCTTTTCCTTTTGCCCAATCACTTTACGTTCGCCATGCACCAGGTGAGAGCTCCAGCTCACCACCACGAATACCACCAGGGTGCTGATGGCGCAGGAGATAACCACAGGCCCCAGCTGGGCGCGCAGCAGATCCCAGTACTGCATCACGCCGACACCGATGGGCACGAACAATAGCGCCATATAGCGGATCAGGATATTGCAGCCAGGATTGACCCACTGCGGCGGCATAATTTGCAGCGCCAGCAGCACGAAGAGGATCAGCATGCCGATGATGCTGCCGGGGATAGTGATGGGCAGCAGCCCGGCGATAAAAATTCCGGCGTATAAGCAGGCGTAAATCAGGACGAAGGCCCGCAGGTACTGCCAGATAATAGTCAGCGATTTACTCATGGTAATAACCCTTGATGAAGTGAATTCATCATACAATTAATCCCTAAAATGTGCTACCGATCACATCATGAATTCTACGCATAGCGCTGATAGCGTACGGGAACAATAGCCTCTCCTGGCAGGACCCGACAGCTCGCAGCTTAGGGTATATCGGGTCCCACGCTACCTTTTTGAACGAGGCGCGGCAAATAAAGGCGGCATGAGACGGCGCAGACTCCTGTAAAGCATAGAGATTATCTCCTCGCTTTGCCGCATTCGCCGAACGGGGAACGGCGTACGGCGGGCCAGACGCATTGAGCGCTTTCAACCAATGCCCGGAGGCGCTACCATAGCGCCTCTTTTTTTTCCGGGTAACGATATGCGTGTTCTACTGGCGCCGATGGAAGGCGTGCTCGATTCGCTGGTGCGCGAGCTGCTGACCGAGGTTAACGATTACGATCTGTGCATCACCGAATTTCTGCGCGTGGTGGATCAACTGCTGCCGGTAAAATCGTTCTACAGGCTGTGCCCGGAACTGCATCACCAGAGTCGCACGCCGTCCGGAACCCGCGTGCGCGTCCAGCTGCTGGGACAATATCCCGAGTGGCTGGCGGAAAACGCCGCCCGCGCGGTAGAGCTGGGTTCGTGGGGTGTGGATTTAAACTGCGGCTGTCCGTCTAAGCTGGTGAACGGCAGCGGCGGCGGGGCGACGTTGCTGAAAGATCCGGAGCTGATCTATCGCGGCGCGAAAGCCATGCGCGAAGCGGTTCCCGATCATCTGCCGGTGACCGTCAAGGTGCGACTCGGCTGGGACAGCGGCGAACGGCGCTTCGAAATCGCCGATGCCGTACAGCAGGCCGGGGCCAGCGAGCTGGTGGTTCACGGCCGCACCAAAGAAGATGGCTACAAAGCCGAACGCATTAACTGGCAGGCGATCGGTGAGATCCGCCAGCGTCTGACCATTCCGGTGGTCGCCAACGGCGAGATCTGGGACTGGCAAAGCGCCCAGGATTGTATGGCCGTCACCGGCTGCGATTCGGTGATGATTGGCCGCGGGGCGCTCAACGTACCGAACCTCAGCCGGGTGATCAAATACAATGAACCGCGGATGCCGTGGCCGCAGGTGGTCCAGCTGTTGCAAAAATATACCCGCCTGGAAAAGCAGGGCGACACCGGTCTGTATCATGTGGCGAGAATTAAGCAGTGGTTAGGCTATTTACGCAAGGAATATAGCGAGGCGCTGACCCTGTTTAATGAAATTCGTGCCCTGCAAACATCTGCTGAAATAGCAGCGGCCATTGCCCGTTATTAAACGCCATACTGTTATTTGGTTCACATATTATTACTTGCCTGCCTATTGCTGGTAGGCATGAGTTGAATAAAGTGATAATGTGCGGTCAATCAATTCAGGATTGCTACTGAACCCAGGCAAAACCTAAGTACTTTCGTCATTCGTGGCGGAAAGTGCTTAGGTTTTTTTTTGGCTAAAATTTAATGGTGAAAAATGATGATGTAAAACAATGAATTGTAATTAACGCTTTCTCTGGCATCGTCGCGGTTTTATTACCGGCGGACGCCCCTTGCCATTCATTTTTTAAAAAAGAAAACAGGTAAATAAATAGCCTGGGGATCCCCTTTGTTTTTATTCAGTCACGGTGGATATCACAATGCATAACAAAAAAATAAATCAGATTTTGATCGGCGCGGCGCTGGCGGCAATGGTGCCTGCCGTGAGCACCGCGGAAACTCCGGCGTGGAACGGCAGCGTGCTGGGGTTCGAAGCCGGGCAGCAGGGGCTGCTGGGCGATATGCTGGGCATTCGTCCGATCCTCGAAGAGAACGGCTTTCATTATAATCTCGGGTATCTTAACGAGATGGCATACAACGCCGGAGGCGGTTATGACCATGATAAACACCTGGCCTATATTGACCAGGTAGCGCTGACCTTTACCCAGGATCTGGAGCGCTGGACCGGCATACCGGATGCGCGTCTCGAAGGCAACATCGTCAACCGTAACCACGATGATAACCTCACCACGAAACGGCTGCAGGATCCGCGGGTGAGTTTCAACGATCTGTCGCAGGAGAGCTGGGGAGGCGGGTCGATCACCCGCCTCGGCTGGCTGACCTTTGCCCGCAGCTTTGACGACCGTCGCCTGACCTGGCGCATCGGCATGATGAACAAGGTGCAAACCTTCGACCAGATCATACCCTGCGATTTTCAGCTGCTGACCCAGTGCGGTGGTAAATCGGCCAACTCGCTGACCTGGAATAACTGGAACATCCACACCTGGGGCACCACCCTGGAGTACAAACTGACGCCGACGGTCACCCTGAAAGGCGGGGTGATGGAGCAAAACCCGCAGGCTACCGCGCGCAGTCACGCCTGGAGTTGGTCGACGAAGGGCAGCAAAGGCATTTTACTGCCGATGGAGATCGAAACCCGTCCGCTGATGAATGGCCTGCCGGGAGCCTATAACCTGGGTGTGGTCTGGACTAACGCACCGCAAACCGACCTCTATAGCGGCAAATCCGGCGGCGCCGGGGCGACCGATCCGCAAGGCTACGCTGAGCACGACAGCACCTGGTTTATGTACGCCGGCCTGAACCAGCAGATCACTCGCCACGCCGACGACCCGCTGCGGGGGATGAGCGTCTCGCTGAGCGGCAGCCTCAGCGACCAGCGCAGCAACTATATCCACTCCGCCGTCGCCGCCTCAATGCGCTACCGCGGGCTGTTTGACGCCCGCCCGGAGGACTGGATTGGCTTTGGTCTGACGTGGATCGACATGAGCAGCCACTACGCACGCAACCAGCGCTATATGAACCAGATCAGCGGGGCCACCGACTATAACGATCCGGCTTACCAGCCGGTGGCCGGTCATTCGCTGAACGGCGAGCTCTATTATCGCTTCCGCCCGGTTTCCTGGCTGGAGCTGCAGCCGGGCCTGCAGTACTGGCACCGTCCGGGCGGCGTCGCGCAGACCCAGGACGCGTGGGTGGTGGAGTGGAAAACGGTGGTGACTTTCTGATAGTCGCGATCTTAATCACGTTTTTTCACTTGTCAGGTTGAGCGCGCAGCAGAAGTTGTTACAGTGCGGGTGTTGGATTGCAACTGCTGCGGCAGGCAAAACCTGATCACCTGGCGTTTCGTCGGGGGTCAGGTTTTTTTGTTTCTGGGGTCTATATGCAAATCGCCAAAGTACTCAATAACAATGTGGTGGTGGTTCTCGACGAGCACCGGCGCGAACAGGTGGTGATGGGGCGAGGGCTGGCCTTTCAGAAACGCCCGGGCGACGTGCTGGACGACAGTAAAATTGAAAAAGTCTTCGCCTTACAGAGCGATGAACTGGTAGGCCGCTTAGGTGAGTTACTCAGTCAGATACCGTTAGAAGTGATGACCACCTGCGATCGCATTATCGAACTGGCACGCGGGCGGCTGGGCAAGCTACAGGAAAGTTTGTACATCACGTTAACGGATCACTGTCATTTTGCTATCGAGCGGCAGAAAAAGGGTATCGCACTGCGTAACGTGCTGCTGTGGGAGATTAAGCGGCTGTATCCGAAGGAGTTCGCGCTGGGCCAGGAGGCAAGGGCCATTATTGCCAAAAGGCTTGGCGTGGAGCTGGCGGAGGATGAAGCCGGATTTATCGCCCTGCATCTGGTGACGGCGCAGCTCAACAGCGAAATGCCGGAGGTCATGCACGTGACCCGGGTGATGCAGGAGATCCTGCAACTGGTGAAGTATCAGCTGCAGCTGAATTACGACGAGGAGTCGCTGAGCTATCAGCGCTTCGTTACCCACCTGAAATTTTTCGCCCAGCGGATGCTGACGCGCACGGTGGTGGAAGATGACGACGTCTCGCTGCACAGCGCGGTGAAAGATAACTACGCCAAAGCGTGGAAGTGTGCGGAAACGGTGGCGACGCATCTGCAAAAGCAGTATCAGCGGTCGCTGACCACCGAAGAGATTATGTTTCTTGCCATTCATATCGCACGGGTAAGAAAAGAGGGGCGTTAATTCCCCCAACAAAACTGGATTGTTACTGCATGATGCAGGCAAAACCTGAGCGCGACGCCCACCGGCGTGGTTCTCGGGTTTTTTTATTTTTTACTACTCAGTCGCCGGTTGTCTGCGGGCAGCGGCAGTAAGGAAAAGAGCATGGAATATAAAGCACTCGCGCAGGATATTCTCAACCGCGTCGGCGGCAAAGAGAACATTGTGAGTCTGGTTCACTGTGCGACACGTCTGCGTTTTAAACTGAAAGATAACGGCAAAGCCGATGCCGAAGGGCTGAAGGCCAATCCGGGCGTCATTATGGTGGTGGAGAGCGGTGGCCAGTTTCAGGTGGTGATTGGCAACCACGTTCACGACGTCTGGCTGGCGGTGCGCCAGGAGGCGGGGTTAAGCGATGACAGCGAACCGGTTGCCGGGGAAAAAGCGGCTAAAGGATCGGTGTTAAGCCAGCTTATCGACATCATTTCCGGCATTTTTACACCGTTTATCGGCGTGATGGCGGCGACCGGTCTGCTGAAAGGCCTGCTGGCGCTGGCGGTGACCTGCGGCTGGCTTACGCCGGAGCAGGGGACTTATAAAATCTGGTTTGCCGCCAGCGACGCGCTGTTCTTTTTCTTCCCGCTGTTTCTTGGCTATACCGCCGGGAAGAAGTTTGGCGGCAACCCGTTTATCTCGATGGTGATTGGCGGGGCGTTAACCCACCCGCTGATGATTCAGGCCTTTGAGGCCAGCCAGGCGCCGGGCGCGGCGGTGGAGCACTTTCTCGGCATCCCGGTGACCTTTATCAACTACAGCTCGTCAGTGATCCCGATTATTCTCGCCTCGTGGGTCTGCTGCTGGCTGGAGCGCAAGAGCAACGCGCTGTTGCCGTCATCGATGAAAAACTTCTTCACTCCGGCGATCTGCCTGGCGGTGGTGGTCCCGCTCACCTTCCTGGTGATTGGCCCGGTCGCCACCTGGCTGAGCCATCTGCTGGCCAACGGCTACCAGTTCATTTATGCGTTTGCCCCATGGCTGGCGGGCGCGGTACTGGGCGCCATGTGGCAGGTGTGCGTTATTTTCGGCCTGCACTGGGGGCTGGTGCCGTTGATGATCAACAACATGACGGTACTTGGTCACGACTCCATGCTGCCGATTATTCTTCCGGCGGTGATTGCCCAGGTGGGGGCGGTTCTGGGGATTTTGCTGGCCACCCGCGATGCGCGTCAGCGGATGCTGGCCGGTTCCGCCTTCTCTGCCGGGCTGTTTGGCATCACCGAGCCGGCTATCTACGGTCTGACCCTGCCGCTGCGTCGTCCGTTTATCTTCGGCTGTATCGCCGGCGCCATCGGCGGGGCGATCACTGCCTTCAGTAATAGCCATGCTTACTCGTTCGGTGTGCCGAATATCTTTTTCCCGGCGCAGATGATCCCGCCTGGCGGGATTGACGCCAGTGTCTGGGGCGGGCTTATCGGCACCGGCGTGGCTTTCGTGCTTGCCTGCGTGCTGACCTTCTTCGCCGGCATGCCGCGCGCCAGCGCTGCACCGGGCGCCGTGACGGTAGCCCCGGCCTCGGCAAACGATATTCTGGCGCCGATGAGCGGCAGCGTTATCGCCCTCGAGCAGGTGCCGGACAGCACCTTCGCCAGCGGCCTGCTCGGTAAAGGGGTTGCCATTATCCCGGCGGTGGGCCAAGTGATTGCCCCGTTTCCGGGCGAAGTGGCTTCCCTGTTTCAGACTAAACATGCCATCGGCCTGCAGAGCGACAGCGGCATTGAGCTGCTGATCCACGTCGGCATCGACACGGTCAAACTCGACGGCGTGCCGTTTACCGCACATGTCAAAGAGGGCGACAGGGTGCAGGCCGGCGATCTGCTGATCGAGTTCGATCGTCAGGCGATTCTGGATGCCGGTTACGACCTGGCGACCCCGATCATTATCAGCAACAGCGACGACTACCGGGAAATTGATACGGTGGCGTCCAGCGCCGTCGAAGCCGGCCAGCCGCTGTTGTCAGTCAGCCATTAATCACAGGAGAGAGAGATGAAAACATTCCCGGCGGATTTTTTATGGGGCGGCGCGACCGCGGCGAATCAGGTGGAAGGGGCTTATCTGGAAGAGGGCAAAGGCTTATCCACCTCCGATGTGCAGCCGCACGGCGTGTTCGGCGAGGTGGTCGAGCGCGTACCCGGCGACAGCGGTATTAAGGATGTGGCGATCGATTTTTACCATCGCTACCCGGAAGATATCGCTCTGTTCGCCGAGATGGGCTTTAACTGCCTGCGGGTGTCCATCGCCTGGACCCGCATCTATCCCAATGGCGATGACGCCGAGCCCAACGAAGCCGGTCTCGCGTTCTACGACAAGCTGTTCGACGAGATGGCGAAGCACAACATCACCCCGCTGGTGACGCTGTCGCATTATGAAATGCCGTGGGCGCTGGTAAAAAACTACGGCGGCTGGGGCAGCCGGGAGGTGATTGGTTTCTTTGAGCGCTACGCCCGCACGGTGTTCAGCCGCTATAAAAATAAGGTCAAATTGTGGCTGACCTTTAACGAAATCAATATGTCGCTGCATGCTCCGATGACCGGCGTCGGCCTGCCGGCCGGCAGCAGCAAAGGCGAGGTGTATCAGGCGATTCACCACCAGCTGGTGGCCAGCGCTCTGGCGGTTAAAGCCTGTCACGAGCTGGTGCCCGAGGGCAAAATCGGCAATATGCTGCTCGGCGGGCTGATGTATCCCCTGAGCTGCAAACCGGAAGATGTGTTTGAGACGCTGCAGGAGAATCGCAGCTGGCAGTTCTTTGGCGACGTGCAGGCGCGCGGCGCGTACCCGGGCTATATGCAGCGCTTTTTCCGCGACAACGGCATCACGCTCACCATTACCGATGCCGATCGCGAGGCGCTGAAAACCACCGTCGACTTTATCTCCTTTAGCTACTACATGACCGGCTGCGTCACCGCCGACGAGGCGCTGAACCAGCAGGCGCGCGGCAATATTCTCAGCATGGTGCCGAACCCGCACCTGGCGAGCTCGGAGTGGGGCTGGCAGATAGACCCGCTGGGCCTGCGTACGCTGCTGAACGTGCTGTGGGATCGCTATCAGAAGCCGCTGTTTATCGTGGAAAATGGTCTGGGCGCCAAGGATAAGGTGGAAGCCGATGGCAGCATTAACGATGACTACCGCATCAGTTACCTGAACGACCATCTGGTGCAGGCGCGGGAAGCCATTGACGATGGCGTTGAGCTGATGGGCTTTACCAGCTGGGGGCCGATTGACCTGGTGAGCGCCTCGAAGGCGGAGCTGTCGAAGCGCTATGGCTTTATCTATGTCGACCGTCATGATGACGGCACCGGCACCCTGGCGCGCAGTAAGAAGAAGAGTTTTGACTGGTATAAAGAGGTGATTGCCAGCCGCGGCGCCAGCCTGAAAGCGTAAAGGATGCCCGCCCGGCCATCGCCGGGCGGGGGATTAGCCCGGTTTACGCGCGCGCAGTAAAAAGATCATCGGACGTTCTTTCTCTTCATCCAGGGCGGGCTGTTGGACAATCTGTTCGGCGCTCGGACCCCACTCATCCAGCTGCTCCAGCACAAAACCCGCGGCGATAAGCGCGTTTATCCAGCTTGAGAGCTTGCGATGTTGCTTGATGACGCCCTCGGCAAACCAGTTGCTGACGCGCTCACCCTCCTGCTGATAGTGACTGACCGGCCAGCTTTTCTGTCCCTGGTCATCCACCCGCCAGCCCTGCTGCAAGGGGGCGGTATAGATGGGATGTTCGGCGGAAAAGACCAGGGTGCCGCCGGGAACCAGCGCCTGCTGCAGGGTGGCGAAGAGCGGGGCAATGTCCGGTAAATAATGCAGCGCCAGCGAGCTGTAGACCAGATCGCAGCTGTTGGCGGGCAGCGTCAGGGTTTGCAGATCGGCGCAGCGGTAGACAATCTCATCCCCGCGGGTCATCTCCCGCGCCTGCGCCAGCATGCGCTGGGAGATATCAAAACCGGTTATCTGGCTGGCTCCCTGCTGCTGTGCCCAGCGGCAAAACCAGCCGTAGCCGCAGCCGAGATCCACCACCCGCAAACCGGTTATCGGCGGCAACATTGCCTGCAGGGAAGGCCACTCCGGTGCGCCATCCAGTCCCTTCACCGAGCGATCGAGGGTCGCATAGCCGGCAAAAAACTGCGGGTCGTCATAAATATTCTGACTCATATTCATCCCTTGAATTGATAAGGTTGTTTATTTTTAGCTAACTAATAATTTAGTCACGCGCTTTACTAAACGCGTTTAATTCAATTAACTTATGATAACCAACCTGATTAAGTTATCTGACCTGTCTAATGAAATTGATATTAAATAAAAGCGTGCTGGCGGCATTGCCCCTGGCCATCGCGCTGGCTGGCTGCGCGCCATCTCATGAGGTTGCTAATCCGCCGCAGCAGCAAATTCCAGCCTCCCATGTTTCCATGGATCTCCCTGCCGCCGTGAAAAATGGCTGGCCGCAGACCGACTGGTGGAAAGACTACCACGATGCCCAACTGGATAATCTGATTCAGCGCGCACTCGCTAATGCGCCGGATATGCAAATTGCCGAACAGCGCATCAGGCTTGCCGAAGCGCAGGCGCGAATGTCGCAGGCGAATCTTGGCCCGGAGATGGATTTCTCCGCCGATATCGAACGGCAGAAAATGTCCGCTGAAGGCCTGATGGGGCCGTTCGCCACCGACACCGACGGCAACACCGGCCCGTGGTACACCAACGGCACCTTCGGCCTGACCGCCGGCTGGGATCTGGACCTGTGGGGCAAAAACCGCGCGCTGGTAAAAGCCCGTATCGGCGAGCTGAAAGCTCAGGTGGCAGAGCAGGCCCAGACCCGCGAGCTGCTCTCCGGCAGCGTGGCGCGCCTGTACTGGCAGTGGCAGACGGAAGCGGCGATTCAAGCCGTGCTGCAGCAGGTGAAGAGTGAGCAAAATAATATCGTGACGGTCGACAAGGCGCTGTTGCAGCGCGGGATCACCAACTCTGCCGAAGGGGCGGAGAATGATATTAACGTCAGCAAAACCGACCAGCAGCTGGCGGACGTCGCGGGCACGATGAAAGAGATTGAAGCACGTCTGATGGCCCTGACCAACAGCCAGAGTCAGTCGCTGAACCTCAAACCGGTCAGCCTGCCGACCGTCAGCGCGCAGCTGCCTGATACCCTCGGCTATGAGCTACTGGCGCGCCGCCCGGATCTGCAGGTCGCTCACTGGTATATTGAGGCGTCGCTGAGTGAAGTGGACGCGGCGAAAGCAGCGTTTTATCCAGACATCAATCTGATGGCGTTCCTGCAGCAGGATGCCCTGCACTTAAGCGATCTTTTCCGTCACTCGGCGCAGCAGATGGGCGTCACCGCCGGGCTGACGCTGCCGATCTTTGACAGCGGTCGCCTCAATGCCAATCTGGATATCGCCAGCGCGCAGAACAGCCTGTCGATAGCGCAGTACAACAAAGCGGTGGTGGATGCCGTCAACCAGGTGGCGAAAACCGCCAGCCAGGTCGAGACGCTGATGGCCAAAAGCCAGCAGCAGCAGCAGGTTGAAAAAGACGCCCAGCGGGTGGTGAACCTGGCGCAGGCCCGAATGGCGGCGGGGATCTTACCAGGCTCCAGAGTCAGTATGGCGAAGCTCCCGGCGCTGCAGGAGCGCATTACCGCATTGCGCCTGCACGGCCAGTGGATTGACGCCAGCATTCAGCTGACTTCTGCTCTCGGAGGCGGCTATCACCAGAGCGTGAAATAACCGGCGCAACGGCGCGCCTGCGGGTGCGCCGTTTAGTCTTTCTTCTTCCTTTCTCGCCGCCTGAGCCACCAGTGGGCGGCAACCACCAGTCCTACCGCGAGGATCAGCCAGATCCAGTGCTTCAGATGGGCGTCCAGATGGTGCAGCCACGGGCCAACCACCTCGCCGCCGAGATAGCCAATGGTGGTAAACAGCAGGGCCCACACCAGCGCTCCGACAATATTCAACGGCAGGAAAATGCGCGGCGGCAGGCGGCTGGCGCCGATCAGCAGGGGGCCGATTACCCGGAAGCCATACATAAAGCGGGTGCCGATGACAAACAGCCACGGCCGGTGCTGGATCATGCGCTGCGCTTTACGTATTCGCGCCTTCTGGCTGGCGAAACGGCGCAGAATGCGCCCGCCGAAGCGGCGGCCGAGCAGATAGAGCAGCTGATCGCCAATCATCCCGCCGAGGGCGACGGCGATCACCACCAGGGGAAACTTCAGTAACCCCTGATGCGCTGCGACGCCGCCCAACAGGGTAATGGTCTCACCTTCCGCTATGCTGCCGACGATCAGCGCCGCGTAGCCATACTGGGAAATCAGGTGATTGATATCCATAAACAGCTTATCTCCTTATCTCATCACCTGTTAATCATACACCCTGCTGACCAAAACGCGGCGACGCAGATTTTTTGCGCTGTACACAAAATAATCTACAGGGTGAATTATACTTGGATCAGTGCAGTACGAAGCCGTGACAAGGGGGACGCTATGAACCATGTCTGGGGGCTCTTCGCTCATCCCAACCGGGAAATGAGCGTGATTAAGAGCGAGAATGAAACCATTTCTCATCACTATACGCACCATGTGCTGCTGATGGCGGCGGTTCCGGTGGTGTGCGCCTTTATCGGCACCACGCAGCTGGGCTGGAACTTCGGCGACGGCACCGTTATTAAACTGTCGATGTTGACCGGTCTGGCGCTGGCGGTACTGTTTTACGCCGTGATGCTGGCCGGGGTGGCGATCATGGGGCGGGTTATCTGGTGGATGGCCAGGCAGTATCCGCAGCAGCCTTCGCTGAAACGCTGCATGGTGTTTGCCGGCTATGTGGCCACGCCGCTGTTCCTGAGCGGGATTGTGGCGCTCTATCCGCTGGTCTGGCTGTGCGCGCTGATCGGTACCATCGCGCTGTTTTACACCGGCTATCTGCTCTACCTGGGCATCCCGACCTTCCTGAGCATTAACCGGGAAGAGGGGTTAAGCTTCGCCAGTTCGACGCTGGCCATCGGGGTACTGGTGCTGGAAGTGTTGCTGGCGATCACCGTGGTACTGTGGGGGTATGGCTACCGACTCTTCTGATCGGACGTCTCGGGTTATTATGCATTGCCGGCAAATATGTATTTTGTGTCGGCAATGCAGCATTTCTTCACGATTCTTATTAGGCGCAGGGCCTTACGGCGCGGTATGATGGCGTTTGCCAGCGATGTTGCCCACTTAACCTCGCGGCGTACGTTCCATAACGTGCAAAAATACTTTTCAGAATGCCCATGATGCCGAAATTTCGAGTCTCTTTGCTCAGCCTGACCTTGCTGCTGGCTGTGCCTTTTGCGCCCCAGGCGTTAGCAAACACCTCCGCGGCGGTTGCCGCTTCGCAGCCGGATATCGCCTCCGGCAGCGCCATGATCGTCGATCTGGCGAGCAAAAAAATCATCTATGCCAGCCAGCCGGATCTGGTGCGCCCGATGGCGTCGATCACCAAAGTGATGACCGCCATGGTGGTGCTCGATGCCCATCTGCCGATGGATGAGATGCTGACGGTGGATATCAGCCAGACGCCGGAAATGAAAGGGATTTACTCCCGCGTGCGGCTCAACAGTCAAATCAGCCGCCGCACAATGCTGCTGCTGGCGCTGATGTCTTCTGAGAACCGCGCGGCCGCCAGCCTGGCGCATCATTACCCTGGCGGCTACGACGCCTTTATTCGCGCCATGAACGCCAAAGCGCAGGCGCTGGGCATGACCCATACCCGCTACGTGGAGCCGACGGGCCTGTCGGTACATAACGTCTCTACCGCCCGCGATCTGTCCAAACTGCTGATCGCCAGCGAGCAGTATCCGCTGATCGGCCAACTGAGCACCACCAAAGAAGAGACTGCCACCTTCGCCCATCCGGCCTACAGCCTGCCGTTCCGCAACACCAACCATCTGGTGTATCGCGATAACTGGAACATTCAGCTGACCAAAACCGGCTTCACCAACGCTGCCGGCCACTGCCTGATTATGCGTACGGTGATTAACCAACGCCCGGTGGCGCTGGTAGTGATGGATGCCTTCGGTAAATACACCCACTTCGCCGACGCCAGCCGCTTGCGGACCTGGATCGAGACCGGGAAGGTGATGCCGGTACCCGCCTCGGCGCTGAGCTATAAAAAGCAGCGCGAAGCGCAGATGGCAGAGGCGATGCTGAAAGGCGGCGCGCAGACCGCGCAGAACGATTAATCTGCATGTCCCCCGGATGGCGGCGCATTGCGCCTTATCCGGGCTACGTGATTTGGCACCGGGTTCGCCCCCTTCGTAGGCCCGGCAAGCGCAGCGCCGCCGGGCAATCAGGCCGAGTGCCGGTGTTTGTGCCGGATGATGGCTGACGCCTTATCCGGGCTACGTGATTTGGCACCCGGTTCGCCCCCTTCGTAGGCCCGGCAAGCGCAGCGCCGCCGGGCAATATACCCGACACCGTGCCGCGTTTGTGCCGGATGGCGGCTCGCGCCTTATCCGGCCTACGTGATTTGGCACCCGGTTCGCCCTCTTCGTAGGCCCGGCAAGAGCAGCGCCGCCGGACAATATACCCGACACCGTGCCGCGTTTGTGCCGGATGGCGGCTCGCGCCTTATCCGGCCTACATTATTTGGCACCGGGTTCGCCCCCTTCGTAGGCCCGGCAAGCGCAGCGCCGCCGGGCAATCAGGCCGAGTGCTGGTGTTTGTGCCGGATGGCGGCTGACGCCTCTCCGGAACCTCGCTGAACGGTAGCCCGGCTAAGGCGTTTACGCCGCGAGCCGGGGATTTGACGCCGGATATCACTCCGGCAGCGTCCAGTCGCCGTCACCCAGCGCGCGCTGCATAATCAACGTATCCCGCCAGTCGCCCATCTTGTAGCCCACGCTGCGCAGTTGACCCGCCACGGTAAAACCAAACTTTTTATGGATCGCCAGCGAACCGGCATTGTTATGGCCATCACCGATGATCGCCAGCATCTGCCGCCACGGGCCTTTCTCGCATTCGGCGATCAGCTGCGACAGCAGCGCGCTGCCGATGCCGCGCCCGCCCATCCCGGATTCCACGTAGATCGATTCCTCAAGCGTGTAGCGATAGGCCGGACGAGGCCGATAGAAGGTGGCGTAGCAGTAGCCGACGATGGCGCCGCGCCACAGCGCCACCAGCCAGGGCAGCCCGTTATCGCGGACGGTTTTGATCCGTTTACGCATTTCGTCAACGGTAGGGGGGATCTCTTCAAAGGAAGCGCGGCCATTGAGCACGTGCCAGACATACAGCGCGGCGATGGCGTGCGCATCGTCGGGCAGCGCTTCACGAATTTCTAAATCACTGTCGAGTAACGGGGCCTCTGCGGGCATGGCGGCGCTCCTGAATCTGCCGGAGAGACATTCTCCGGCGTGCAGCGTAATACAGAAGCGCCAGGCTGAATAGTCCTGCCGCTGATTATTGCGGATCCGCCGGGGAGACCGGCGTTGGTGCCGCTTCACCCCAGTATTTCTGCTTACTGGTTTTACCAATCCCTGGGTTCATGCTGTTGGTCGGATCGTTCTGGCGATAGAACTGCTTCAGGCTCTCCGGGGCCTCATACAGATGGCCCACGTTATGCTCCGCCGGGTACTGGGCGCCGCGCGCTTTCAGTAACTCCAGCATCTGCTCTTTCAGAGCGTGGGCGTCGACTCCTTTCTTGACGATGTAATCCTGATGGAACACATGGCACATAAAGTGGCCATAGTAGAGCTTATGCACCAGCTGGCTGTCGATCTCCGGCGGCAGATGTTCGAACCACTCGGTATCGTTGCGGCGCAGGGCGATATCCAGCGCCAGAATATCTTCGACTTCATCAGCATGCACCGCCTGATAGCGGATGGCCGCTCCCGCGGCGGCAAAGCGGTGCAGGAATGCCTTGCTGCCTTCTTCTGGCGTACAGGCGAAGAAATCTCCCTCGGCCTGCTGGAAGTATTCCGTCAGCCAGCGCTGCGCTTCTTCGATGCCATCCCCGGCCATCTTCAGCAGCAGATGGTGTTCATATTTATCACGCCAGGTTTTCATCCGCTCCGGTAAGTGCGCCGGGAAGACGTGGCCGAGCTTCTGCATAAAGCGGTCGGTAAAGTGCGGCTTAAACAGCGAGACTTTATCCAGCATCGCGTCGGTGCGCCCCTTCATGGTGAAGAAGAACGGCATTTTGTCGGTGCCGAGCTTGTCGATCATCAGGAAGGTGTCCTTGCCATACTTCTCGGCGATATCGTAAATATCGCGGTGCATATATTCCCCCGCCACCGGCAGATGCTGGAACTCGGCGAGGATATGGCGGCGGATCTCGGTCAATACCTGCGGCTGGTTGGTGCCAATGTAAAACACCTGCTGGCGTTTTTCCGCCGGGAAGGTATCCAGACGCGCGGCGAAAACCGCCAGCTTGCCGGCGCAGCCGGAGGATTCGAACAGGCGGTCCGGGTCGGCGTTGTAGCGCGCCGGGGTGTCGGCATCGACATCGCGCACGCGGGTCACATAGTCGTGATCGTGGGCGTGGCGGCCGTCGTGCAGTACATCGCTATCGCTGATGCGCTCGTCGTCGAGGCGGCTGAGGATCTGCTCCGGCGTGCTGCCGAGATCAATGCCCAGATGGTTGACCAGCTTCAGCTTGCCGTCGGCGTCAATCTGCGCGAACAGCGACATCTCGGTATAGGCGGGCCCGCGCTGCACCAGCGAACCGCCGGAGTTGTTGCAGATCCCGCCGATCACCGATGCGCCGATGCACGACGAGCCGATCACTGAGTGCGGCTCGCGACCCAGCGGTTTGAGCGCTTTTTCCAGCGAATAGAGGGTAGTGCCGGGCCAGGCCAGCACCTGCTCGCCTTTGTCCAGCAGATGCAGTTTATCCAGGCGCAGAGTGCTGATAATCACGATCTCGCGATCGTAATCATTGCCGTTGGGGGTCGAACCTTCGGTCAGGCCGGTGTTGGCCGCCTGCATCAGAATAATTTTATCGGCGTCTACGCAGGCGTTGAGCACGCGCCAGAGTTCCAGCAGGGTGCCGGGAAAGACAACCGCCAGCGCCTCGCCCTGACCGGAGCGGAAGCCTTTGCGGTAGCGTTGGGTTTTTGCCGGGTCGGTCAGCAGATGCGAAGGGCCAACCAGGCGCGCCAGATCCGCCAGAAACGTTTTATGGGTATTAGTGGGTGCAGATGACATGTTCCACTCCTTGTGGTGGTGCGCGAAATATCGAGGATAAGCATAGCGCTTTGTATGACAATTTGATGCATGAATGTTTCGCAAAAATCAGAGAAGAACCTTAGCATTCTGCGGGCGCGTTGTTTATATATATGGCAAACTGCGGTTTTTATTATGTTTTACCGAGTCCCCGTCTGAGAAAAAGCGAGATAACAATGAAATGGCTCTGCACTGTAGGCGTCGCCGTGAGTCTGGCGCTGCAACCCGCGCTGGCGGATGAACTGTTTGGTAACCACCCTCTGACCCCGCAGGCGCGGGATGCCTTTGTCACCGACCTGCTGAAAAAAATGACGGTGGACGAGAAAATCGGCCAGCTGCGTCTGATAAGCGTCGGCCCGGATAACCCGAAAGAAGCGATCCGTGAAATGATCAAAGACGGTCAGGTGGGGGCGATTTTTAACACCGTCACCCGTCCGGATATCCGCACGATGCAGGATCAGGTGATGCAGCTTAGCCGCCTGAAGATCCCATTGTTCTTTGCCTACGATGTGCTGCACGGCCAGCGCACCGTGTTCCCGATAAGCCTCGGCCTGGCCTCATCGTTTAACCTTGACGCGGTGAAGACCGTGGGCCGCGTGTCAGCTTATGAAGCCGCCGATGACGGCCTGAACATGACCTGGGCGCCGATGGTCGACGTCTCCCGCGACCCGCGCTGGGGACGCGCTTCCGAAGGGTTCGGGGAAGACACGTATCTGACCACGATGATGGGCCAGGCGATGGTGGAGTCGATGCAGGGCAAGAGTCCGGCGGACCGCTATTCAGTGATGACCAGCGTCAAGCACTTCGCCGCCTACGGCGCGGTGGAGGGCGGGAAAGAGTACAACACGGTCGACATGAGTCCGCAGCGCCTGTTCAACGACTATATGCCGCCGTATAAAGCCGGGCTTGATGCCGGCAGCGGCGCGGTGATGGTGGCCCTGAACTCGCTGAACGGCACCCCGGCGACTGCCGATTCCTGGCTGCTGAAAGACGTCCTGCGCGACCAGTGGGGCTTTAAAGGCATCACGGTTTCCGACCACGGCGCCATCAAAGAGTTGATTAAGCACGGCGTGGCCTCCGATCCGGAAGACGCGGTGCGCGTGGCGCTCAAGTCCGGCATCAACATGAGCATGAGTGACGAGTATTACAGCAAGTACCTGCCGGAGCTGGTGAAGTCTGGCAAGGTGACCATGGCCGAGCTGGATGACGCCACCCGTCATGTGCTCAACGTGAAATATGACATGGGGCTGTTCAACGATCCGTACAGCCACCTGGGGCCAAAAGATTCTGACCCGCAGGACACCAACGCGGAAAGCCGCCTGCATCGCAAAGAGGCACGCGAAGTGGCCCGTGAAAGCCTGGTACTGCTGAAAAACCGTCTTGATACGCTGCCGCTGAAAAAATCCGGCACCATCGCGGTGATTGGCACGCTGGCGGACAGCAAACGCGACATGATGGGCAGCTGGTCCGCGGCCGGGGTGGCAGACCAGTCGGTGACCGTCCTGACCGGCATTAAAGAAGCGCTGGGCGATAACGGTAAAGTGATTTACGCCAAAGGGGCGAACGTTACCGACGATAAAGGCATTGTCGATTTCCTTAACCTGTATGAGAAAGCGGTGCAGGTTGACCCGCGCTCGCCGCAGGAAATGATCGACGAAGCCGTCGCGGCGGCGAAGCAATCCGACGTGGTGGTTGCCGTGGTGGGCGAAGCACAGGGCATGGCGCATGAGGCCTCCAGCCGCACCGACATCACTCTGCCGCAGAGCCAGCGCAATCTGATTGCCGCCCTCAAAGCCACCGGCAAACCGCTGGTGCTGGTGCTGATGAACGGGCGTCCGCTGGCGCTGGTGAAAGAGGATCAGCAAGCCGATGCGCTGCTGGAGACCTGGTTTGCCGGCACCGAAGGTGGCCATGCCATCGCCGATGTGCTGTTTGGCGATTACAATCCGTCGGGCAAACTGCCGATGTCTTTCCCGCGCTCGGTGGGGCAGATCCCAACCTACTACAGCCACCTGAATACCGGCCGGCCGTATAATCCGGAGAAGCCGAACAAGTACACCTCGCGTTACTTCGATGAAGCCAACGGCCCGCTGTATCCGTTTGGTTACGGCCTCAGCTACACCACCTTTAGCGTCTCCGATGTCACCATGTCGTCAGCCACCCTGCCGCGCGACGGCAGCGTGACCGCCAGCGTGCAGGTGACCAACACCGGTAAACGCGAAGGGGCAACGGTCATTCAGCTGTATCTGCAGGACGTCACTGCCTCCATGAGCCGGCCGGTGAAAATGCTGCGCGGCTTTAAAAAGGTCAACCTCAAGCCGGGCGAAACGCAAACCGTCAGCTTCCCGATTGACGTCGACGCGCTGAAGTTCTGGAACCAGCAGATGAAATACGTTGCTGAGCCGGGCAAATTCAATGTCTTTATCGGCGTGGACTCCGCCCGCGTGAAGCAGAGCGAGTTTGAACTGTTGTAAGGAATAGCCCTTAAGCTCAACGTGACACGTTAAAGGCCGATTAATCGGCCTTTTCTTTTTCGTATCGCCAGCAAATGGACTACGCTTTTCTCTTAAGCTTCTGTAAGCGAAGCGCAAAAGAACTGAGGGAAGCGGGATGAAGATGGCAATGAAATGGTCCGGCGCGCTGGCGCTGGCCGCCCTGATAATAAGTGTGCCGCTGCAGGCGGCGGAGCCGGTTAAGGTCGGCTCGAAAATTGATACCGAAGGGGCGCTGCTGGGCAATATGATCCAGCAGGTGCTGGAAAGCCACGGCGTAAAAACGATTAATAAAATCCAGCTCGGCACCACGCCGGTGGTGCGCGGGGCGATTGTCGCCGGCGAGCTGGATATCTACCCGGAATATACCGGCAATGGCGCTTTCTTCTTTAAAGATGAAAACGACCCGGCGTGGAAGAATGCCCAGCAGGGCTATGAGAAGGTGAAGCGTCTCGACCAGGAGAAACATCAGCTGGTATGGCTCACCCCGGCGCCAGCGAACAACACCTGGACCATCGCGGTGCGCCAGGACCTGGCGGAGAAAAATCACCTGACCTCGCTGGCCGACCTCAGCCGCTATCTGCAGCAGGGCGGCGAATTTAAGCTGGCGGCCTCGGCGGAGTTTATTGAGCGCCCGGACGCGCTGCCGGCGTTTGAAAAAGCGTATGGCTTCAACCTCAACCAGAACCAACTGTTGTCGCTGGCCGGGGGCGATACGGCGGTGACCATCAAAGCAGCGGCGCAGCAGAGCTCGGGCGTTAACGCGGCGATGGCCTACGGCACTGATGGCCCGGTCGCGGCGCTGGGGTTGCAGACGCTGAGCGACCCGCAGGGCGTGCAGCCGATTTATGCCCCGACGCCGGTGGTGCGTGAGGCAGTGCTCAAGGCCTACCCGCAAATCGCCGACTGGCTGAAGCCGGTCTTTGCCAGCCTCGATGAAAAAACCTTGCAGCATCTGAACGCCCGTATTGCGGTGGAAGGCCAGGATGCGAAGCGCGTGGCGGCAGATTATCTGCAGCAGAAAGGCCTGCTGAAGTAAGCCACCGGTGACCATTCGCTGTACTCACCGCGTCGGCCTGCTGCTGACAGGTCTGTTGCTGGTTACGCTGGCGCTGCCGTTTATCACTTACGCGCCGAATCGCTTACTCTCCGGCGAAGGGCGTGGGCTGTGGCTGGTGATGCCCTGGCTCGCCGGCATTCAGCTGGCGGCAGCCCTTGCCGGGATGCTGCTTTGCTGGCTGCCAGGCAGGGTCGTGCCGCTTCTTCACCTGCTGCTGGCCGAACTGCTCTTCCCGCTGCTTATCTGGGGCAGCGGACAGGCGGCACTTGAACTCTCCCGACATGGCTCGCCGCTGGCGCGCACCTCGCCCGGCAGCGGTCTGTGGCTGTCGCTGGCGCTTTGTCTGCTGCTGGCCAGCGAGGCCATCCGTCATCTTACCGTCCGGCCGCTGTGGCGCTGGCTGCTCAATGCGCAAGTCTGGCTGTTGCCCATCATCCTGCTCGCCGTCGGGGCGCTCGATCAGCTCTCTTTGCTGAAGGAGTATGCCAACCGCCAGGAGGTGTTTGACGACGCCCTGCGCCAGCATCTGCTTCTGCTGTTCGGCACCCTGCTGCCGGGCCTGCTCATTGGCCTGCCGCTGGGGGTATGGCTGTGGCGACGTCCGCGCTGGCAGGCGCCGGCCTTCACTGTGCTCAATGTGATCCAGACTATCCCGTCGGTGGCGCTTTTCGGCCTGCTGATTGCGCCACTTGCCGGCCTGGCGCGCTATTTCCCGGCGCTGGGCGAGCTGGGCGTCTCCGGGACCGGCGTGGCGCCAGCCCTGATCGCCCTGACGCTGTACGCGCTGCTGCCGCTGGTGCGCGGGGTGGTGACCGGCCTGCAGCAGGTGCCGCAGGATGCTCTGGAGAGCGCGACGGCGATGGGCATGAGCGCCGGGCAGCGCTTTCGTCAGGTGCAGATTCCCCTGGCGATGCCGGTGCTGTTGCGCAGCCTGCGGGTGGTCAGCGTGCAAACCGTCGGCATGGCGGTGGTGGCTGCGCTGATCGGTGCCGGCGGCTTTGGCGCGCTGGTGTTTCAGGGGCTGCTGAGCAGTGCGCTGGATCTGGTGCTGCTGGGTGTGGTGCCGACCATTGCCCTGGCGGTGGTGGTGGATGCCCTGTTCGCCCTGTGGGGCGCCTGGCTAAAAGGAGAGGCCAATGATTGAGTTTGACGGGGTCAGTAAAGTGTTTGCCGGCCATCCGGCGGTGAAGGATCTGACCCTGCAGCTGCGCGAAGGCGCTTTCTCGGTGCTGGTGGGGACCTCCGGCTCGGGCAAGTCGACGACGCTGAAAATGATCAACCGCCTGCTGGAGCCGGACCGGGGCACTATTCGTTTTGCCGGCGAGGACATCCGCCAGCAGCCGGTCCTGACCCTGCGGCGGCGGATGGGCTATGCCATCCAGTCCATCGGCCTGTTTCCGCACTGGACGGTGGCGCAGAATATCGCCACTGTGCCGCAGCTGCAAAAATGGCCGCGAGCGAGGATCGCCGACCGGGTCGACGAGCTGATGGCGTTGTTAGGGCTGGAGGCGACGCTGCGCGACCGTTACCCGCATCAGCTTTCCGGCGGCCAGCAGCAGCGGGTGGGGGTGGCGCGGGCGCTGGCGGCGGATCCGGAGGTGCTGTTGATGGATGAGCCCTTCGGCGCCCTCGACCCGGTGACCCGCGAGGCGCTGCAGCAGGAGATGCTGCGCATCCACCGCCTGCTGGGCCGGACGATTGTGCTGGTGACCCATGATATTGACGAAGCGCTGCGTCTGGCGGACCACCTGGTGCTGATGGACGGGGGCGAGGTGGTCCAGCAGGGGGCGCCGCTGGAGATGCTCCTGCGGCCAAAAAATAGTTTTGTGCAGACCTTTTTTGGCCGCAGTGAGCTGGGCGTTCGCCTGCTGTCGCTGCGCGAGGTGGGGGACTATTTGCGTCCCGGCGAACGGCTGGCGGGTGAGGGGCTGACCGTCACCATGACCCTGCGGGAAGCGCTGTCGCAGTTTGTCGCCCGGCACTGCGAGGCGCTGCCGGTGGTCGATGCCGAAGGCAGGCCCTGCGGCACGCTGCATTTTGCCGATCTGCTGCGCCAGGAGATGAGCCATGAAGGCGCTTCGTGAGCCGCTGTGGTGGCTTATCGCGCTGTTTATCGGCCTGCTGGTAGGGCTGCCCTACAGCGCGCCGCTGTTCAGTCGGCTGTTCCCGGAACTGCCGCGGCCGGTCTATCTGCAGGAGAGCTTCTGGGCGCTAACCCTCGATCACGGCTGGCTGGTGGTGGCGTCCAGTCTCGCGGCAACCGCTGTGGGGCTGGGGGCCGGGGTGGCGGTCACCCGGCCCGCCGGCAGCGCGTTTCGCCCGCTGGTGGAGACGATCGCCGCTATCGGGCAGACCTTTCCGCCGGTGGCGGTGCTGGCGATGGCGGTGCCGGTGCTGGGATTTGGCTGGCTGCCCGCGCTCATCGCCCTTGCGCTGTATGGCATACTGCCGGTGCTGCAGGGAACGCTGGCCGGGCTGGGGTCGATACCGTCGGGGGTGTCAGGGGTGGCCGAAGGGATGGGAATGACCGGCTGGCAGCGTCTGTATAAGGTGGAGCTACCGCTGGCGGCCCCGGTGATACTGGCGGGGATCCGCACCTCGGTCATCGTCAATATTGGTACCGCGACCATTGCCTCGACGGTGGGGGCCAGTACGCTCGGGACGCCGATCATCATCGGTCTGAGCGGCTTTAATACCGCCTATATTGTGCAGGGGGCGCTGCTGGTGGCGCTGGCGGCGATTATCGTCGACCGCGCGTTTGAGCGTCTGACCCGCTGGATCAGCCGACACCGCCACGCACAATAAAGGAATAGCCGGCCAGCATCACGCCGCTGATCCCGCCGATGGCCATAAGTAAGAAGAGGGTGACGACCGCGATTTTCGCTGGCTTCATAATAGGCTCCTGATGTTAACAGGGGGATTATACGGTGAAGCACAGGTGTTAATGAAACATTAATTGCGGTTTAGCGCGCCGCGCCGGGGTTTTTGCCGCGTTTACTGAGCAACGCGCCGGAAAAAAGTGTGATCCTGTCCGTCATTTTTCATTTTTATGCAGGGCTTCAAAGAAAGTTTTCGCCAGTCAGGGTATGGTACGCGCTTTCAGTAATGTGTGGTTTGCGGGTATGTACGAGTTTGATCTGGTGTTGCTGCTGCTTCAGCAGATGTGCGTATTTTTGGTCATCGCGTGGTTGATGAGCAAAACCCGACTGTTTATCCCTCTGATGCAAGTCACCGTTCGCCTGCCGCACAAGCTGCTGTGCTACGTCACCTTCTCCATTTTCTGCATTATGGGGACCTATTTCGGTCTGCATATCGAAGACTCCATCGCCAACACCCGCGCCATCGGCGCCGTGATGGGCGGCCTGCTCGGCGGCCCGGTGGTCGGCGGGCTGGTGGGGTTGACCGGTGGCCTGCACCGCTACTCGCTGGGGGGAATGACCGCTTTAAGCTGCATGGTCTCCACCATCGTCGAGGGGCTGCTGGGCGGGCTGGTGCACAGCGTGCTGGTCAAACGCGGCCGGCCGGACAAAGTCTTTAGTCCGCTGACCGCCGGGGCGATCACCTTCGTGGCCGAGCTGGTGCAGATGATGATCATTCTGCTGATTGCCCGCCCGTTCCAGGACGCCCTGCATCTGGTGCAGAGCATTGCCGCGCCGATGATGGTCACCAATACCGTCGGTGCGGCGCTGTTTATGCGCATTCTGCTGGATAAACGGGCGATGTTCGAGAAATACACCTCCGCCTTTTCCGCCACGGCGCTGAAGGTGGCGGCGTCGACCGAGGGGATACTGCGTCAGGGATTCAACGAAGAGAACAGTATGAAGGTGGCCCTGGTGCTGATCCAGGAGCTGGATATCGGTGCGGTGGCGATCACCGATCGCGACAAGCTGCTGGCGTTTACCGGCATCGGCGACGACCACCATCTGCCGGGCAAGCCTATCTCCTCCTCGTATACGCAACGGGCGATTGAGACCGGGGAGGTGGTCTACGCCGACGGCAACGAGGTGCCTTACCGCTGCTCGATTCATCCGCACTGTAAGCTGGGGTCGACGCTGGTGATCCCCCTGCGCGGTGAGAACCAGCGGGTGATAGGCACCATTAAACTGTATGAGGCGAAAAATCGCCTGTTCAGTTCGATCAACCGCACCCTCGGGGAGGGGATTGCCCAGCTGCTGTCGGCGCAGATCCTCGCCGGGCAGTACGAGCGGCAGAAGGCGCTGCTGACGCAATCTGAAATCAAGCTCCTGCACGCTCAGGTCAACCCGCACTTCCTGTTTAACGCGCTTAACACGCTGAAGGCGGTGATCCGCCGCGACAGCGATCAGGCCGGCCAGCTGGTGCAGTATCTGTCGACCTTCTTTCGTAAGAACCTGAAACGGCCAACGGAAATTGTCACTCTTGCCGATGAGATCGAGCACGTTAACGCTTATTTGCAGATTGAGAAGGCTCGCTTCCAGGCTAACCTGCAGATCCAGATGGCGGTGCCCGAGGGGCTGGCGCATCACCAGCTGCCCGCTTTCACACTGCAGCCGATCGTGGAGAACGCGATTAAGCATGGCACATCGCAACATCTTGGCGTCGGCGAAATTACCATTCGCGCCAGCCAGGACGATCGCTGGCTGCAGCTGGATATCGAAGATAACGCCGGACTGTACCGGGCCAACCCCCAGGCCAGCGGGCTGGGGATGAATCTGGTGGACAGGCGTCTGCGGGCGCGTTTTGGCGCCGACTGCGGCATCAGCGTCACCTGTGAACCGGAACGCTTTACCCGTGTCACCCTACGTTTGCCCCTGGAGGAGAATGCATGCTGAGAGTATTGATCGTCGATGATGAGCCGCTGGCGCGGGAAAATCTGCGCATTTTGCTGGAGACTCAGCGCGATATCGAGATCGTCGGCGAGTGCGGCAACGCGGTGGAGGCGATTGGCGCAGTACATAAGCTGCGCCCTGACGTGCTGTTTCTCGACATCCAGATGCCGCGCATCAGCGGCCTGGAGATGGTCGGGATGCTCGACCCGGAGCATCGTCCCTATATCGTGTTTCTCACCGCCTTTGATGAATACGCGGTGAAAGCCTTTGAGGAGCACGCTTTTGACTATCTGCTCAAGCCGATTGAGGCCGCGCGGCTGGAGAAAACCCTGGCTCGCCTGCGTCAGGAGCGCAGCCTGCAGGACGTGTCGCTGCTGGATGATGCCCGGCAGACGCTGAAATACATTCCCTGTACCGGCCACAGCCGTATCTGGCTGCTGCAGATGGAGGATGTGGCCTTCGTCAGCAGCCGGATGAGCGGCATCTACGTGACCGATCGCGAAGGAAAAGAGGGCTTTACCGAGCTGACCTTGCGCACCCTCGAGAGCCGCACGCCGCTGCTGCGCTGCCATCGCCAGTATCTGGTGAATATGGCACACCTGAAGGAGATTCGTCTGGAAGAGAACGGCCAGGCGGAGCTGCTGATGCGCGCCGGGCAAACGGTGCCGGTGAGCCGGCGCTATTTAAAAAGCCTGAAAGAAGCGATTGGCCTGTAAAACTGCTACACTGCGCCCCATTGCAACATCGACAGTAAAAGGCACTCATGCTCAGTAATGATATTCTTCGTAGCCTGCGCTACACCCTGAAAGCCAATAATAACGATATGGTGCGTATTCTTGCGCTTTGCGATATGGAATCCACCGCCGCCAGCTTCGATACCTGGATGACGAAAGAGGATGAAGAGGGCTTTGTCCGCTGCCCGGATATTATCCTGTCGGGTTTCCTCAACGGCCTTATCTATGACAAGCGCGGCAAAGATGATTCGGCGCCGGAGCTGGCGCTGGAGCGTCGGGTGAATAACAACACGGTGCTGAAAAAGCTGCGGATCGCCTTCTCGCTGAAAACGGACGATATCCAGGCGATCATGAGCGAGCAGAAATATCGCGTGTCGGTGCCGGAAATCACCGCCATGATGCGCGCCCCGGAGCATAAAAACTACCGCGAGTGCGGGGATCAGTTTATGCGCAACTTCCTGCGCGGGTTGACCCACCGGGTGCATCACCCGAAGGCGTGATATTTAGCCGGGTGGTGGCTTCGTCTTACCCGGCCTACAAAACCCGTAGGCCCGTGCAAACGTAGCGCCGCCGGGCAAAAAAAAGCCGGAGATACTCTCCGGCTTTTTTGTTATTTCACCTGCTGACCCGGCTTCGCGCCGTCGTCAGGGCTTAACAGGAAGATATCCTTCCCGCCAGGGCCGGCGGCCATCACCATGCCCTCGGAGATGCCGAAGCGCATTTTGCGCGGCGCCAGGTTGGCGACCATCACCGTCAGGCGACCAATCAGCGGCTGCGGATCCGGGTAAGCGGAACGGATGCCGGAGAAGACGTTACGTTTCTCGCCGCCGAGATCCAGCGTCAGGCGCAGCAGCTTGTCGGAGCCCTCGACGAATTCCGCGTTTTCAATCAGCGCCACGCGCAGATCGACTTTGGCGAAATCGTCAAAGCTGATGGTCTCCTGAATCGGATCGTCCGCCAGCGGGCCGCTGACCGGCGCCGCAGTGGCTTTCACCTCTTCTTTAGAGGCTTCCACCAGGGCTTCCACCTGTTTCATCTCGATGCGGTTGTACAGCGCCTTGAACGGATTCACCTTATGCGCCAGCAGCGGCTGCTGAATGGCATCCCAGCTCAGTTCGCTGTTGAGGAATGCCTCCGCACGTGCGGCCAGCTGCGGCAGCACCGGCTTCAGCCAGGTCATCAGCACGCGGAACATGTTCAGGCCCATGGTGCAGATGGCCTGCAGGTCGGCGTCGCGGCCTTCCTGTTTCGCCACCACCCACGGCGCCTGCTCGTCGACGTAGCGGTTAGCCACGTCGGCGAGGGCCATGATTTCGCGGATGGCCTTACCGAACTCGCGGCTGTCCCATGCTTCGCCGATGCTTTCTGCCGCGTCGGTGAAGGTTTTGTACAGCGCCGGGTCGGCCAGCTCAGCGGCCAGCACGCCGTCGAAACGCTTGCTGATAAAGCCGGCGTTGCGCGAGGCGAGGTTAACCACCTTGTTGACGATGTCGGCGTTAACGCGCTGGATAAAGTCTTCCAGGTTCAGGTCGATGTCATCGATGCGCGAAGAGAGCTTGGCGGTGTAGTAGTAGCGCAGGCTGTCGGCATCGAAATGGTTCAGCCAGGTGCTGGCCTTAATAAAGGTCCCGCGCGACTTGGACATCTTCGCGCCGTTAACCGTCACGTAGCCGTGCACGAACAGGTTGGTCGGTTTACGGAAGTTGCTGCCTTCCAGCATCGCCGGCCAGAACAGGCTGTGGAAGTAGACAATGTCCTTGCCGATAAAGTGATACAGCTCGGCCGTGGAGTCTTTCTTCCAGTATTCGTCGAAGCTGGTGGTGTCGCCACGCTTGTCGCACAGGTTCTTGAAGGAGCCCATGTAGCCGATCGGCGCGTCCAGCCAGACGTAGAAATATTTGCCCGGCGCGTTGGGAATTTCGAAGCCGAAGTACGGCGCATCGCGGGAGATGTCCCACTGCTGCAGGCCGGATTCGAACCACTCCTGCATCTTGTTCGCTACCTGCTCCTGCAGCGCGCCGCTGCGGGTCCACGCCTGCAGCATTTCGCTGAACGACGGCAGGTCGAAGAAGAAGTGCTCGGAGTCACGCATTACCGGCGTGGCGCCGGAGACCACCGATTTCGGGTCAATAAGTTCGGTGGGGCTGTAGGTCGCGCCGCACACTTCGCAGTTATCGCCATACTGGTCCGGAGATTTGCACTTCGGACAGGTGCCTTTCACAAAACGGTCCGGCAGGAACATGCCTTTTTCCGGATCGTAGAGCTGAGAGATGGTGCGGTTTTTAATAAAACCATTCTCTTTCAGACGGGTGTAGATAAGCTCCGACAGCTCGCGGTTCTCGTCGCTGTGCGTCGAGTGATAGTTATCATAGCTGATGTCGAAGCCGGCAAAATCGGTCTGATGCTCCTGACTCATTTCGCCAATCATCTGCTCCGGAGTGATACCGAGCTGCTGCGCTTTGAGCATGATCGGCGTGCCGTGGGCGTCGTCGGCGCAGATGAAGTTGACCTCGTGGCCGCGCATTCGCTGGTAACGGACCCAGACATCAGCCTGGATGTGCTCCAGCATGTGGCCGAGGTGGATGGAGCCGTTGGCGTACGGCAGGGCGCACGTTACCAGAATTTTCTTCGCGACTTGAGTCATAGTGAGCATTACATCTTCTGTTGTAAAAAGGGCTTCCGATATTACCAAAAGGGCTGTGGGTGCGCCATAAATGGCTGCCCATATATGGATAATCGTTAGCTGTGATAAACTCTGTGATTACTGAAAGCATCTCAAAACAACAAAGGAGTCGGGATGAATTCGCAATCCCAGGCCAAATCCCCTGAGCGCCTACGTGCGATGGTCGCCGGGACGCTGGCCAATTTCCAGCACCCAACCCTGAAGCATAATCTCACCGCCCTCAAGGCGCTGCACCATGTCGCCTGGCTGGACGATACCGTTCATATTGAGCTGCAGATGCCGTTCGTCTGGAGCAGCGCCTTCGAAGTGCTGAAAGAGCAGTGCAGCGCCGAGCTGCTGCGCATCACCGGCGCGAAGGCCATCGACTGGAAGCTGACCCACAGCATCGCGACCCTCAAGCGCGTGAAAAACCAGCCCGGAGTCAACGGCGTGAAGAACATTATCGCCATCAGCTCCGGCAAAGGCGGCGTTGGTAAATCTTCTACTGCCGTAAACCTGGCGCTGGCCCTGGCGGCGGAAGGGGCGAAGGTGGGCATTCTGGATGCCGATATCTACGGTCCGTCGATTCCGACCATGCTGGGCGCCGAAGACAGTCGCCCGACTTCGCCGGACGGCACCCATATGGCGCCGATCATCAAGTATGGCCTGGCCACCAACTCTATCGGCTACCTGGTGACCGACGACAACGCTATGGTCTGGCGTGGTCCGATGGCCAGCAAGGCGCTGATGCAGATGCTGCAGGAGACCCTGTGGCCGGATCTCGACTACCTGGTGCTGGATATGCCGCCGGGCACCGGCGACATCCAGCTGACCCTGGCGCAGAACATTCCGGTGACCGGCGCGGTGGTGGTCACCACGCCGCAGGACATCGCGCTGATCGACGCCAAAAAAGGCATCGTGATGTTTGAGAAAGTGGAAGTGCCGGTGCTGGGGATCGTGGAAAACATGAGCATGCATATCTGCAGCAACTGCGGGCACCACGAGCCTATCTTCGGCACCGGCGGCGCGCAAAAACTGGCCGAGAAATATCACACCCAGCTGCTGGGCCAGCTGCCGCTGCATATTACGCTGCGGGAAGATCTGGATAACGGCACGCCGACGGTGGTGGCGCGTCCGGACAGCGAATTTACCGACATCTACCGCCAGCTGGCGGGCCGGGTGGCGGCCCAGATGTACTGGCAGGGAGAAGTGATCCCGGGTGAGATTGCCTTCCGCGCCGTTTAAGGCCGCGGCGAGCGCATCAGCCAGTATCTGCCCTCGGGCGACGCGCCCTGTGCTTCGATGGTCCAGCCATGACGCTGGTAGAAGCGCAGGGCGTTTTTATTTTCCATCAGGCACTTCAGCGTTCCGCTGGCGGTAAAGGTCCGTTCGACCTGCGCCAGCAGCGCGCTGCCGATATGTTTGCCCTGCCAGTCGGGGTCGACAAACAGATGGTGAAGGAAATTATCGGCGGTCCATACGGCGGCAAAGCCCACCGGCTGGCCGTCGCATTCCGCGACCCACAGCTGTTCATCCGCGGTGGCGGCATCGAAATCCTCCAGCCGCCACGCCGCGGAGGGAAGCCAGGTCCACGATAAACTGCGCGCCCGCAGGAAGATCTGGCGCAGCGCCGGAGAGTCCGCTGGCTCGCCGGGGCGGACGTGGAGGTTGCGCGGTTCAGCGATGATAGAAGATCTCGCCATCGTACACTTTGAGGATTTTGCCTTCGGTATCGGTGATCAGCACGTAGTTACCGCCCATGTAGGTCCAGTGGCTACCGGCGTCCGGTGCAGGCAGGTTACGCTGCTGCCACTGTTTGATGTTGTATTCCGGGGTGAGGTACATCGCCGGAACGGTGTCGCCGATGTGAAACTGGGTGAAATCGGCAGTGAACTCTTTCAGCGCATACTGATCGATCCCCGCGGCAGTAGCCGTCCAGCTGGCGCCAGCGGTGGCAAGAAGTACGCCCAGAAGCATCATTTTTGTTTTACGCATAATTTCCTCAATATTACCTGGACTCAAATTAGCAGCCTCGTATCATTCCTGATGCGTTGCTGAAATGGCAAGCACTGGATTTTTAAAAAGTGTAAGCAAAACACGGCACAAGTCTTGTGCCGCTTGCGTTGCAGCGACGGTGATGCGTATTTTGGGAGCAATCTGAAGCAGGGGAGAATCGGCATGTTCAGGCTGGAAGATCTGACCTTATTTGTCCGCGCCGCGGCACTGGGCAGTTTTAGCGATGCGGCGCGCGAATCCGGGCAGCAGCCGGCGCAGGTCAGCGCGGCGATTAAGCGTCTGGAGACGATCCTCAATATTCGCCTGTTTGCCCGTTCGACCCGCAGCCTGCGCCTGACGCCGGAGGGGGAGACCTGGCTGCCCTACGCCACCCAGATGCTCGATACCCTCGAGGCCGGTCTGCAGAAGATCCAGACCCCGGATGATGAAATTCGCGGCATGTTGCAGATTGCCGTGCCGTCGGACCTCGGGCGTAACCTGCTCCTGACCCTGTTCCGCGATTTCCGCCAACGCCACCCGGCGCTGCGTCTGCGGTTGCTCTTTTCCGACCAGCTGACCGACGTGTTTAAAGATCCGGTGGATGTCGCGTTTCGCTATGGCAATAACGACGATGCCTCGTTTATCTCGCTGCCGGTGGCGCCGGAAAATCGTCGGGTGCTGGTGGCCTCGCCTGAGTGGATCGCCCGCCACGGCGAGCCGCAGACCCTCGAGGAGCTCAGCCAGCACAATGCGTTGATCTACATTTTGCGCGGCCGTCCGTTCGACCGCTGGTCGCTGAGCCTCGACGGCGTGGTTCAGCAGCAGAAGGTCTCCGGCACGGTGATGAGCGATGACGCCGAGGTGATCCGTCGGCTGGCGGTGGCCGGGGAGGGCATTGCCTATAAATCGATGCTCGATGTCAGCGACGATCTGCGGGCGGGGCGCCTGCGGCGCCTGCTGCCGCGTTATCAGGGGGATGTGGTGCCGTTGAATCTGATTTGTCCGCACCGCAAACAGCTCTCTGCCGCGGTGCGTTTGTTATATGAAGAGGTGAAATCACATTGTGAAGGGCTTAATGCCTGACTAAGGTCGCGAAGTAATACACCAGCGGGACAGCCAGCACCCACAGGCCAATCGGGATTTCCCGCCACTTACCGGCGATGGCCTTGATCACAATGTAAAACAGCAGCCCGCCGGCAATCCCGGTGCCAAAGCTGTTGGCGATAAGCGTAATCATCACCATCATCAGCACCGGCAGCCCGTCGGTGAAGTTGCCAAGATCCACTTTGCGCAGGCCGCTGAACATGTTCAGGCCAATCAGGATCAGCGCCGGGGCGGTGGCTTCTTTCGGGATCATCAACGCCACCGGCGTGAACAGCAGCATCAGCAGGAACATTACCGCCGCCGACAGCGCGGTGAGGCCGGTTTTGCCGCCGGCTTCCGCTGCCGCCGAAGACTCAATCAGCGCCGTCGCCGCCGGAATGCCCACCCACGGGCCGAGCGCGGCGGCAATCGAATCGACCATAAACGGGCGATTAATCTGCGGCATGTTGCCTTCTTCATCCAGCAGACCCGCCTCGCCGCCCACCGCCAGCGTCGTCCCCATGGTGGAGAAAAACTCAGAGGCGAAAAAGACGAACAGGAACGGCAGGAAGGCGATGTTTAACGCCCCCAGCAGGTCAACCTGCCCCAGCACCGGGGTTAGCGAATGGGGAACGTCGATAAAACTTGTCGGCAGATGGGTGACGCCGAAGGGGATGCCCACCAGCGTGGCGCACAGAATGGCCCACAAAATCGCGCCCGGAACCTTACGCGCCTGCAGGGCTATCGCCAGGAACAGGCCGCACAGCGCCACCAGCGCGCCGGGGGCGAGAAAGTCGCCGAGCATCAGCGCGTTGGTTTTAGCATTGGCCAGCAACAGCCCGGCATTGCGAAAGCCGAGCACGGCGACAAACAGGCCGATGGAGGCGGTGAGCCCCAGCTTGATCGACTGCGGCACCGAGCGGGTGACCACTTCGCGCAGGCCAAAGCGGGTCAGCAGAAAGAAGAGGATCCCCGACCAGCAGGCAATCCCGAGGCCAGTCTGCCAGCCAATCCCTTCGCTACCGGCCAGCGTCACTCCCACCAGCACCGAGCCGCCAATCCCCGGGCCGACGATAAACGGCAGGTTGGCATAAAACGCCATCAGCAGAGAGCCGACGACGAAGACCAGAATGGTGCCGGTGGTGGCGGCGCCTTTGTCCATCCCGCCGATCGCCAGCAGCCCCGGGATGACCACCAGTAAATAGGCGGCGGCGAGAAAACCGGTGATCCCGGCCAGGCATTCGGTGCGTAGCGTACCGCCGCGCGAGCGCAGCGCAAAGCGGCGCTCCAGCCAGTTAGCGCGGTCGGATGAGTGAAGTGTGTTATCGGCCATGCTCAGGCTCCCTGAGGATTATTGTTGTGATCGGTTGGCTCCGGGGTCTCCCGGCAGGCTATCAACGGGTCGACTATCTGACGGCTGCCGCCGTCGGTCAGACCCAAATCGGTTAAATGCGGCCCGGCGTTACAGGCAAGGCAGGTTCCTTCAATGGCCTTGAACACCCGGTACGGCGGTTCCCAGTCGGCGACTTGGCTGCTCAGATCGCGCAGCTCGCGGAACTGACGCGCCAGCTCGGCGGCCGGGAGATCCGACAGCATGCCGGCAATCGGCATCGCCACATGGGCAAGGATCTCGCCCTGTTGCGCCAGCGCCATCCCGCCGCCGGAGGCGATAAGCTGGTTGGCCGCCAGCGCCATATCATCAGCGTCGCGCCCGAGCACCACCAGATTGTGCGAGTCGTGGGAGTAGCTGGTGGCGATGGCGCCGCGCAGCTCACCCCAGCCTTCGAGCAGGGCGATTTGCGGTGTCGCCTGGTGGCGACCGTGGCGGTGCTTAACCCAGATCAGACTGAAGCCGGCGGGCAGCTGGACTTTCCCGTCACGAACCTGCACCTCCACTTCGCCCCACTGGGTGAAGCGCGCGCCGCGGATATGACGCAGGCGGGCGACGCCGTGACGAATGTCCTGGACGCGCAGAATAAAGTCATCGGCGCGGAGGGGGGCGATCTGCAAAGTATCGCGCGGCGGCGTCACGCCCGGCGCGGGGGCGATCGGCTTCAGCAGGCGGCCAGCATGGGCCAGCCGTTCCCCCCCTACGTAGACTTCACGGGCCACCAGTTTCTCCAGGGAATCAAACACCACCAGATCCGCGCGCCGCCCGGCGGCAATCAGCCCGAGATCGTGGCGCTGCAGGCGAATAGCGGCGTTGAGGGTGGCGAATCGCAGCGCATCGACCGCCGGTAAACCGTGCTCGATCAGCAGGTTAAGCAGGGCGATGATCCCGCCTTTCTCCAGCAGCATATCCGGCGGTACGTCATCGGTGCAGACGGTGATTTGCGAGGAGAGGTGCGGCAGCGTTGTTAACGCCGCGACGATATCCGGCAGCAGATAGGGGTGCGAACCGCGGATCTCGATCGTCAGACCGGCGCGCAGTTTTTCCAGCGCGTCGTCCGCTGAGGTCAGTTCATGATCGGAGGTGACGCCGGCGGCGAGGTAGGCCTGCAGGTCAGCGCCGCTCAGGCCGCGGGCGTGGCCTTCAATCAGTTTGCCGCTGTTGAGACCGGCCTGGACAATCTCCTGCATCCGTTCGCTACCGTGCAGCACGCCGTGCATATCCATCACTTCCGCAACACCGCGCACTTCCGGCCAGCCGAGCATGGTCTCCATCTCCGCGCCGGCGAAATCGGCGCCGGACATTTCGAGGCCTGGCGTGGAGGGGACGCTGGACGGCGCGGCGACCATCACCTGCAGCGGCAGATGGCGGCTGGCGTCAACCGCGTAGCGCACGCCATCGACGCCGAGGACGTTGGCCAGCTCATGCGGATCCCAGAACACCGCGGTGGTGCCCTGGGTGAGGACGATTTCCGCGTAGCGCTCCGGCGGCAGGTGCGAGCTTTCGAGGTGTACGTGGGTGTCCATCAGGCCGGGGGACAGGTAGCCACCGGCAAGGGAACGCACTTCATGGGCGTCGGCGCGGCTGCCGCGCGGGTGGACGCTGGCGATCATTTCGCCGACGATACCGACGTCAGCGGGGCGAATTTCGCCCGTGGCCATATCGACGATCTGCGCATCGACCAGCAGCAGATCAAACGGGGATTCGCCGCGCGCGGCCTGCACGGCGCGACGACGGACTTGAGCATTGCTGGACATAACCACTCCGGCACAAGGATAATGCGGATACTCTATGGGCACAGCAAACGTTTGCCCAGATGAATAAATTTATCACCCGATAAGCTCGGGTTATTGTGCAGGACCACCGTAGCGAACCCGATAATGAACGAACCCTGGCAGCGGCTGCCCGCGCTCTCTCTTAAACAGCTTCAGTATTTCGTCACTCTGGCCCAGCTGCGCCATTTTACCGATACCGCCAGTCGGCTGGCGATTAGCCAGCCGGCGTTGAGCAGCGCGCTGCGGCAGATTGAAACGGTGCTCGGCGGCAAGCTGGTCAACCGTACCGCTTCGGCGGTCACCCTGACTGAACTGGGGGCGGCGATTTTACCCCACGCCCAGCGGATCCTCAGCGTGGCGCAGGCGGCCTTTTTCGATATGCAGCAGATCGTCGAGGCGGGCGGCGACGGGACAGTGCGCATCGGTCTGGTGCCGTCGGTCAGTTCGCTGCTGTTTCCGCTGCTGCCGCAGACCCTGGCCCAGGCCTTTCCGCGTCTGCGCATTGAATTTCACGATCAGACCAACGATGCGCTTATCCAGGCGCTGCAGCGCGGCGAGATTGATTTCGGCATCGGGGCGATCGACAGTTCTGTGCCTGGTGAACTGCTGGTCTATGCGCTACGCGAAGATCCCTTCGTGGCGGTGCTGCACCGCGACGATCCGCTGGCCGCGCAGGCGCACTTGCCGTGGAAACAGCTGGTGGGGCGGGACATTGCCGTGTTCTCGAAAGGTAATATTCAGCGGCTGGTGGCGGCATTAGTGGAGAGCCATCGCCTGACGCTGACCACCCGCTATCAGGTGGACTATATCGAAACCCTGTATGGACTGGTGCGCTCGCGCTTAGCGGTGGCCATTCTGCCGGCGCTGTACACTACCCATTTGCAGGACCCGGCGCTCAAGATCGCCCACCTGCAGCAGCCGGCGTTGACCCGTACGGTGGCCCTGATGCGCGGCCCGCAGGCGCTGCCGCCGCTTATCGAAGCCTGTTTTTCCCTGCTGCAGGGAGAATTGCGTCGCGCTGATGCCTGTTCCGCGCATTGATTGTCGTGGCGGGGGGATCAAAAAATCCCCCGCGGCCTGACCGGCGACGGGGGATGTCCGCGTTAAACGCTTATGGTGTGACGATATTGAACCAGAAGGCAAACGTGTCCATGTAGCTCAGCATTTCGTCGAGCTTAGCGCCATTGCCGCTAATCTTGACCTCGCCCTGAGCTTCAGCCTGCTTCAGCGTTTCCTGCTTGAGGATTATCTTGTTCAGAGTATCGCGACTGAGTGTGATGCTGGCGTCGGCGTTGTCCGCCACCGCGTTGGCGGTATGGTTAAGCACACCGTTTTCCAGCTCCAGTTTGTACTTGCCGCCGTCTTTACCCAGGTCGATGTTAAAGACCGCTTTAGCCGCCCCGGCTTTTTCGCCGTTGATATGCACCCCAAGGTAATCGAAGAACATTTCTGGCGTCATCGCCCGCACGGTATCCGGGCTGGCGGTGTTCGGCGTCGGCAGTTTCTGCACGCCGTTACGTAGCTCCTGAGCGCCGGTGAGGTAGAAGTTGCGCCAGGTCCCGGCTTCCGCCTGATATCCGAGCTGCTCCAGGGCATCGGCTTCCAGATCACGCGCCTGCTGATTGTGCGGATCGGCGAAGACGATTTTGCTGGTCACCTGGGCCACCCAGCGGTAGTTCCCCTGCTGGTAGTCGGCTTTGGCTTTCTGCATGATGGCATCGGCGCCGCCCATATATTCCACGAACTTCTTCGCCGCCTGCTCTGGCGGCAGTTCGTCGAGGGTGGCCGGGTTGCCATCGAACCAGCCGAGGTAGAAGACGTAGGTCGCTTTTACATCGTGGCTGACGGAACCGTAGTAGCCGCGGCTGGACCACTGTTTCTCCAGCGAATCCGGCAGCTTGAAGTTGGCGGCGATCTCATCGCGGGTCATGCCTAAGTTCGCCATACGCAGGGTCTGATCGTTGATATAGCGATACATATCGCGCTGACCTTTCATCAGTTTAACGATATTGTCGTTCCCCCAGGTCGGCCAGTGGTGCTGAGCGATAATCACTTCCGCTTCGTTGCCCCAGCGGTCGATGGCGGCGTTGATGTATTTCGACCACGCCAGCGGATCGCGGATTTTGGCGCCGCGCAGCGAATAAGTATTGTGCAGGGTATGGGTCACATCCTCTGCCGCCTCGATCATTTTCTTCTCTTTGACATACCACAGCATTTCAGACGGCGCTTCCGAGCCCGGCGCCATCATAAAGTCATAGGTCAGGCCGTCGATCACCTCCTGCTGACCGGTATGGGTAATGTAGTGGGTCGGTGGGATCAGCGTGACGGTACCCGCGGAGGTGGTGGTGCCGAGGCCAGCGCCGACCTGTCCCTTAGCGTCCGGCTTCAGCAGGTTGCCGTACATGTAGCTGGCGCGGCGGCTCATCGCAGTACCGGCCATGATGTTCTCGGAAACCGCTTCCTCCATAAAGCCGGCAGGGGCGTAAATATTCACTTTACCGGCTTTCACGTCAGCTTCATCGACTACGCCACGGATACCGCCGTAGTGGTCCACATGGCTGTGGGTAAACAGCACCGCCACCACCGGTTTTTTCGGCCGGTGGGCAAAATAGAGCGCCAGAGCCTCTTTGGCCGGTTCGGCGCTCAGCAAGGGGTCGATGACTGTAATCCCGGTTTTGCCTTCGATAATGGTCATATTGGAAAGATCGAGATTACGGATCTGGTAAACACCGTCGGTAACTTTGAACAAGCCGCCGATATTGAGTAATTGTGACTGTCGCCACAGGCTGGGATTAACAGTGTCCGGCGCCTTTTCGCCTTCTTTGACGAAATCATATTTGGCGGGATCCCAGATAGTATTTCCCTGTGCGCCTTTGAGCATCGCTGGCGGCAGGGGGGCGATAAAACCCTGATGGGCGTTGTTAAAGTCGGTTTTATCCGCAAACGGCAGTTTGTTGTATAGCGCCTGATTCGCCTCACGTGTGGCCGGTGTGGCATCCTGTTGTGGCGCGGCGGCGAAGGCGGTTATCGACAAAGACGATAACATTCCGGCCAGCGCCAGATTTTTGGCTATCTGATTTAATTTCATGACTACCTCTCAGGTAATTTATTCCGCGGAAATAAAGAAATGTTTTCCGTTTTTAAAAATGAATGACATGCGGTTTATTCTAAAGACAAATATTGTGCTGAATAGTCCCATATGGGACTGACAGGGTGTTGCTTAAGGATCCGCTCGTCTTCGCCGGACGAGGGCTGCTATACTGTTGCTAACGGCGCAGGCGAGGGCAGAGGATGAATTTCCAGGAAATACATAGTTATTATCAAACGTTAGCCATAGCCGACTTTTTTGCCGATATCGTTACGGAAGGTGAAGAGATTATTCTCACCGCTAATAAAAAATGGCGCCCGGAGTCGGGTTATATTTATTTTTGTACCGAGGGTTCGTTATCAATATTAATGCCGGATGATGGCTTGAGTATCGGTAATTCAATTGAGTATATGCCGATTGGCCTGATGGAGCGGTATTGCCCGCTGGCGAAATTTGAATATACAGGCAGTGGCCCGGTGACGCTGCGAAAAATCACTTACGCGGCCTTCGATCGTCTGTTTATTGAAAATCATCCGCAGCGCGTTGAGGCGCTGGCGAAAGTGCTGGTGTTCATGAGTATCTTTACCATCGACCTGCACAATGAACGCCGTCAGGTGACCAGCTATCAGACGATTCGCCCGATGTTATATCGCTATCTTTATCGACAGCACACCCATGAGGGTGAAAATGAGGGACTGGCGTTATTTATCATCAGACGTACCAATCTTTCGCGCACCCATGTGTTTCGCGTGCTGGCGGACTTAAAGGCGGGAGGATACATCACCATGAAACGGGGCAAGCTTATCTCTATCGATCGCCCGCTGCCCGTGGACTATTGAACGACGCTGAGAAGGGTAACAAGGCGGGCTCGCCGCCTTGTTACTCAGGATAGCCGTCAGCAGATCATTACGGCGTCACGATGTTAAACCAGAAGTCAAACTTGTCCATATAGCCCAGCATTTCATCGAGTTTAGCCCCGTTACCGCTGATTTTAACTTCCCCTTTCTCTTCCGCCTGCTTCAGGGTCTCTTCTTTGAGAATGATTTTATTCAGGGTGGCGCGATCCAGCGTCAGGGTGGCATCCGCCTCTTTGGCTTCCGCATTCGCGGTGTGGTTCAGCACGCCGTTTTCCAGTTCCAGCTTATATTTGCCGCCGTCATTGCCCAGATCGATATTGAACACCGACTTCGCATTACCCGCTTTTTCGCCATTGATATGGACCGCCAGGTAATCAAAGAACATTTCCGGGGTCATGGCGCGGACGGTGTCCGGGCTGGCGGTGTTCGGGGTCGGGCCTTTCACCACGCCGTTACGCAGCTCCTGGGCGCCGGTGAGGTAGAAGTTACGCCACGGGCCGGACTCCGCCTGATAGCCTAACTGCTCCAGGGCATCGGCTTCCAGATTACGCGCCTGCTGGTTGTTGGGGTCGGCGAAGACAATTTTGCTGACCACCTGGGCGACCCAGCGGTAGTTACCCTGGTCGTAATCTTCTTTCGCTTTCTTCAGGATCGCATCCGCGCCGCCCATATAATCGACGAATTTCTTCGCCGCTTCTTCCGGCGGCAGTTCGTCGAGGGTGGCCGGGTTGCCGTCGTACCAGCCGAGATACAGCACGTAGGTCGCTTTCACATCGTGGCTGACCGAGCCGTAGTAGCCGCGGTTAGCCCAGGTGTTGGCCAGACTGTCCGGCAGCTTAAAGTTAGCGGCGATTTCATCGCGGGTCAGGCCTTCGTTAGCCATCCGCAGGGTCTGGTCGTTGATGTAACGATACAGATCACGCTGGCTCTTCAGCAGGTTAACCACGTTCTCGTTGCCCCAGGTCGGCCAGTGGTGCTGAGCCATAATGATCTCAGCCTTATCGCCCCAGCGGACGATCGCCTGGTTGATATATTTCGACCACGGTAGCGGTTCACGGACCTTCGCCCCGCGCAGCGAGTAGGTGTTATGCAGGGTATGGGTGACGTCTTCTGCGGATTCGATCAGTTTCTTCTCTTCGATATACCACAGCATTTCTGACGGCGCTTCGGAGCCCGGCGCCAGCATAAAGTCGTAGGTCAGGCCGTCGATAACTTCTTTCTGACCGTCCTTGTCAATAATGTTGGTTGGCGCAATCAGGGTGACGGTACCCGCAGAGGTGGTGGTACCCAGACCGGCGCCCACCTGGCCTTTGGCGTCTGGTTTCAGCAGGTTGCCGTACATATAGCTGGCGCGGCGGCTCATGACGTTCCCGGCCATGATGTTTTCCGCCACTGCGGCTTCCATAAAGCCGGCTGGCGCGTAGATTTTCACTTTGCCGGATTTCACATCCGCCTCATCAACCACCCCGCGCACGCCGCCGTAGTGGTCAACGTGGCTGTGGGTGTAGATCACCGCGACGACCGGTTTTTTACCGCGGTTTTTGTAGTACAGGTCCATGCCCACTTTGGCGGTTTCTGCCGAGACCAGCGGGTCAACGACGGTGATCCCCTCTTTACCCTCAATAATCGTCATATTTGAGAGATCGAGGTTGCGGATCTGGTAGACCCCGTCCGTCACTTCAAACAGGCCGCTGATGTTAATCAACTGCGACTGGCGCCACAGGCTCGGGTTCACTGTCTCCGGCGCTTTTTCCCCTTCTTTGATGAAGGCATACTGGCCCGGATCCCAGATAACATTGCCTTGTTCGCCTTTAATGACTTCCGGCGGCAGGGCGGCAATAAAGCCTTTATGCGCATTGGTGAAATCGGTGTTATCGGAGAAGGGAAGTTGATTGTAGAGGGCATCGTTCGCTTTTTTGGTCGCTTCGGTCGCCTCTTTGGCTGACGTATCCGCCCAGGCGGCGAAAGCGAGACTATTTAATAAACCCGCTAACGCTAACCCTTTCACTATCGGGGTCAATTTCATTGGAATCCTCATTAATTGCATGGTTCGTTCGGTTTTACCGATCTAATGCAGGTGACTGTTTGTTACAGATTTTCTAAATATAACCATGCATTAACATTCATCCAGTTTTGCTTACAAAAAATGCGTGTTTTACTCCTTTTGTAGTACTTACATAAACGGGAAAAGAAATCAGGTTGGCTTGTGTTACACCGCCACATTTCGTACCCTGCTGACTGGAAATGTTGTACCGCTTTTATGACTCGGGGTGCCCTTCTTCGTTGAAGGCTGAGAAATACCCGTACCACCTGATCTGGATAATGCCAGCGTAGGGAAGTCAGAGACCGCAGGGTCATTGCTTCTCCCTCGTCTGGCGGGAGCAAACCATGCCTGAGCTGCTGAATCCCGCGCCTGTCGCGCACCTGCGCCACCTGCTGCGCGCCCATTCCCCCCTAGTCCACTGCATGACCAATGACGTGGTGCAGACCTTTACCGCCAATGTTCTGCTGGCCGTCGGCGCCTCGCCGGCGATGGTGATCGATCCCCGCGAAGCGGCGCAGTTTGCCGCCATCGCCGATGCGCTGTTAATTAACGTCGGTACCCTGACCGAAGATCGCGCCGTGGCCATGCGCGCCGCGGTAGAGCACGCCCATCAGGCCGGGAAGCCCTGGACGCTGGATCCGGTGGCGGTCGGCGCACTGACCGTGCGCACGGACTTTTGTCATGAGCTGCTGGCCCTGCAGCCGGCGGCCATTCGCGGCAATGCCTCTGAAATTCTGGCGCTGGCCGGGATGAGCGCCGGCGGGCGCGGGGTGGATACCACCGATACGGCCGCCGCGGCGCTGCCGGCAGCCCAGGCGCTGGCTCGTCGGCTGGCTACCGTGGTGGCGGTCACTGGCGAGGTGGACTACGTCACTGACGGCGAGCGGGTGCTCAGCGTGGCGGGGGGTAATCCGCTGATGACCCGGGTGGTGGGCACCGGCTGCGCGCTGTCGGCGGTGGTGGCGGCGAGCGCGGCGCTGCCGGGAGACCGGCTGGAAAACGTGGCCGCCGCCTGCGGGCTGATGAAGCAGGCCGGGGAGATCGCCGCCCGTCAGGGAGGCCCTGGCAGCTTTATTCCGGCGTTTCTCGACGCGCTGTATCAGGAGGTGCAGGGATGAAACGCATCAACGCCCTGACCATCGCCGGCACCGATCCCAGCGGTGGGGCCGGTATCCAGGCCGATCTGAAAACCTTCTCCGCGCTGGGGGCCTATGGCTGCTCGGTGATCACCGCCCTGGTGGCGCAGAATACCCGTGGCGTGCAGTCGGTCTATCGCATCGAACCGGATTTTGTGGCCGCACAGCTCGACTCGGTGTTCGGCGATGTGCGTATCGATACCACCAAAATCGGCATGCTGGCGGAGACCGATATTGTGGAAGCCGTGGCCGAGCGGCTGGCGCGCTACCGGGTGGCCAACGTGGTGCTGGATACCGTCATGCTGGCGAAAAGCGGCGATCCGCTGCTGTCGGCCTCGGCGGTGGAGACCCTGCGTCAACGATTGTTGCCGCAGGTGTCATTGATCACCCCGAACCTGCCGGAAGCGGCCGCGCTACTCGATGCCCCCCATGCGCGCACCGAGCGCGAGATGCTGGAGCAGGGGCGGGCGTTGCTGGCGCTGGGCTGCGGCGCGGTATTAATGAAGGGCGGCCATCTCGACGACGCCGAAAGCCCGGACTGGCTCTTCACCCGCGAAGGGGAACAGCGGTTTACCACGCCTCGCGTGCAGACCAAAAATACCCACGGCACCGGCTGCACGCTCTCCGCCGCGCTGGCGGCGCTGCGCCCCCGTCATGCGGACTGGGCGGCCACCGTCGCCGAGGCGAAGGCCTGGCTGTCGGCGGCCCTGGCGCAGGCCGACTCTCTGGAAGTGGGCCACGGCATCGGGCCGGTGCACCATTTCCACGCCTGGTGGTAAATGGCAGCGCAACGGGACAGCAGAATCTCCTGAAAAAATGGCCCCCCGGCTGGAAAATAGGCTAAGTCGGTACCAGGCTTAACCTGCCCAAAAAAATTGGGTTGGGATAATGCATGCCGGCTTCGGCCGGCCTTACGGGAGATTGCTATGACTGATATTACGCAGTTGCTGGGCAAAGATGCCGAGAGCCTGTTGCAGCACCGTTGTATAACCATTCCGGCCGACCAGCTGTATCTGCCTGGGGCAGATTATGTTGATCGGGTGATGGTGGATAACAACCGACCACCGGCGGTGCTACGCAATATGCAGACCCTGTACAATACCGGACGCCTGGGGGGAACCGGCTACCTTTCCATTTTGCCGGTTGACCAGGGCGTGGAGCACTCGGCGGGCGCCTCCTTCGCCGCCAACCCGCTGTACTTTGATCCGAAAAATATCGTCGAGCTGGCGATCGAAGCCGGCTGTAACTGCGTGGCGTCGACCTATGGCGTGCTGGCCTCGGTGTCGCGCCGCTACGCGCATCGCATCCCTTTCCTGGTGAAGCTCAACCATAACGAAACGCTGAGCTATCCCACCGAATACGACCAGACCCTCTACGCCAGCGTCGAGCAGGCGTTCAATATGGGGGCGGTGGCCGTGGGAGCGACGATCTATTTCGGCTCGGAACAATCGCGTCGTCAGATAGAAGAAATTTCCGCCGCCTTTGAGCGGGCGCATGAGCTGGGCCTGGTCACCGTGCTGTGGGCCTATCTGCGCAATTCGGCGTTCAAGAAAGACGGCGTCGACTATCATGTCTCCGCGGACCTGACCGGTCAGGCCAACCACCTGGCGGCCACCATCGGCGCCGATATCGTTAAGCAAAAAATGGCGGAGAATAACGGCGGTTACAAAGCGGTTAACTTCGGCTATACCGACGATCGGGTGTACAGCAAACTGACCAGCGATAACCCCATCGATCTGGTGCGCTACCAGCTGGCCAACTGCTATATGGGCCGCGCCGGGCTGATTAACTCCGGCGGCGCTGCGGGCGGGGAGACAGACCTTGCCGACGCGGTGCGCACGGCGGTGATCAATAAACGCGCCGGCGGTATGGGGCTGATCCTCGGCCGGAAGGCGTTTAAGAAATCGATGGCTGACGGCGTGAAGCTGATCAATGCCGTGCAGGACGTCTACCTCGACGGGAAAGTGACTATCGCCTGATAAGCACCGGTATCGTTGGGATCCCCGGTGGCGCGACGCGCACCGGGGTTACCGTTGTGTATGCGCCTTCAGGCCGCGCCGTTACCGCGTCAGCAGCCAGCGGGCGGTATGTTCATCGGTCACCAGACCATTGATCCAGCCGCCTTTAAGGGCCGCCAGGATCGCCGGTCGTTTGTATTCTCCACAGGCCGCGGCAATACGCGGGCAGTAGTTCTGACGGATATCATAGCTGGTGATCATGCGGTTGATCTCGCTGTCTACCACGTGGCCTTCCGCATCGATAAACCGTCCGAGGATCTCTCCGATGCCGCCGCGCGCGGTCAGCTCATCCATTTGCGCCTGATTGATAAACCCGTCTTTAAAGATCGGACTTTGTGTGCCCAGGGGACCAATGCCGACAAAAATCACGTCCGCCTCTCGGGCGACGCCGGAGACGCTGCGGAATAAGCGGTTGGTGCACCACATCTCATACTCCTCTGCGCTGTGGGCGTAGCGCGGCGCCGGCCACTGATAGTACTTGGCTTTTATTTTGCGCGTCAGCAGCAGGGGCACGTCATCGTAATAGTTGCACTCCCCGTCGGCGTTCATGGCGCTGATCAGCGCCACGCAGCGGGTATTCAGGCTGTCAAAATCGATGCGCTGCAGCGCTTTTTTCAGGGTCAGGCCCGAGCCCAGGCCGATGATTTTCTCTTTATCATCCTGCAGATAGCGAGCCATCAGCTGATAGCAGCCAAACGACACGCTGTCGAGGGTGCTTTCTTCGCTAAAGGCGGGGACCACATTACACTCGATTAAGCCGTATTTTTCCTGCAACAACTGCGCATAATCGAGGCAGTTCGCCACCGGATGGTGCAGATTAATCGACACAATCCCTTCTTCTTTCGCGGCGGCGATCAGCCGTTGCACCACCGGTCTGGAGGTGCCTAGCTGGCTGGCAATCTCGCTCTGATTCTGACCGGCGATGTAGTACATCCATGCGGCACGCACCTTCTGATCCAACCGGATATCGTCTTCTTTACTCATGGTTTCCCGCCCTAAGTTGCTAACCAGGGCTCGCAATTGGCCCGGCGAATACCCGCATTCTCGCCGTGGTTGAGATAACTGGCAAGCTTTTGCTCTTATCTGGTCATTTGTAATTTAATTGGGTAATTGCTCTTTTGTGATCCGTGGCTCTTATTTTGGTCAAATGATCAATTACAGTGGCGCCATCAACTCAAGGAGAACAGAACATGAACAATCAATTCACATGGCTTCACATTGGTCTGGGTTCTTTTCATCGCGCGCATCAGGCGTGGTATCTGCATCGTCTGATAGCGTCCGGGGATAAGCGCTGGCACATCGCGGCGGGAAATATTCGTAACGACGCCGAGCAGGTGGTGCAGGCGCTGGCGGCGCAGGGAGGACGTTACGTCCTGGAGACCGTCAGCCCGGAAGGGGAGCGCGAATATGAAGAAATCACTTCTATCCAGAAATTGCTGCCGTGGCAGGCCGGGCTGCAGCCGCTGATTGACGAAGGGGCCAACCCGCAGACCAAAGTTATCGCCTTTACCGTGACAGAAGGGGGGTACTACCTGAACACCCGCCATCAGCTGGAAACCAGTAACCCCGATCTGCAGGCCGACCTGAAAGGCGAGTGCAAAACCATTTACGGCACCCTCGCGCGGATCCTGGAGAAGCGCATGGCCGACAACGCCGGGCCGCTGACCCTGCTCAACTGCGACAACGTGCGCCACAACGGCGAGCGTTTCCACGACGGCATGGTGGAGTTCCTGCAGCTCACCGGCAAACAGGCGGTCATTGAGTGGATGGCGGCCAATACCACCTGTCCGAACACCATGGTAGACCGCATCACCCCGCGTCCGGCGGCCGATCTGCCTGCCCGCATCAAAGCGCAAACCGGGATTGATGACAAAGCGCCGGTGATGGGGGAGACCTTTATCCAGTGGGTGGTGGAAAACCACTTCCGCGATGCCCGCCCGAACCTCGAGGCGGTCGGCGTGGAGATGGTGGAGTCGGTCATCCCGTATGAAGAGGCGAAAATTCGCATTCTGAACGCGTCGCACAGCTGCATTGCCTGGGCGGGAACCTTAATCGGCCAGCAGTATATTCATGAAAGCACGCTCACCGATGCTATCTACGCCATTGCCGACCGCTACGTCACGGAGGATGTCATTCCCTGCCTCGGCGATAACGGCATTGATTTGCCGACCTACCGGGATGTGGTGCTTAAGCGCTTTACCAACCCGTATATCCAGGACACCAACCAGCGCGTCGCCGCCGACGGCTTCTCGAAAATTCCGGCGATGATCGCCCCCACGCTGCAGGAGTGCTATCAGCGCGGCGTCCGCCCTGAGGCGACCGCCATGCTGCCGGCGCTGTTCTTCGTCTTTATGGAGCAGTGGCATAAGGGAACGCTGCCGTATCAGTACCAGGACGGCATCCTGGATGCGCAGGCGGTGCATGAGATGTATGAGGCTCAGGATCCGGTGGCTGTCTACGCCCGCGATAAAGCCCTGTTTGGTGACCTGGCCAACAACGCGGATTTCCTGGCGCTGATGCGCGAGAAAGTCGCCGCCGTTTACACGCTGATTAAATAAGAGGTGGCTATGTATCTGGGTATCGATCTCGGCACATCGGAAGTCAAAGCGCTGGTCATTGATGAGAACTATGAGGTTATCGCCAGCCATAGCGCGCCGCTGAGTATTCAGCGGCCCCATCCGCACTGGTCAGAACAATCGCCGGAGTTATGGTGGGAGGCGACGGAGTACCTGATGAACACGCTACGGGAAAAATGCGCGCAGCACTGGCCGGCCATTAAGGCGATTGGCCTCTCCGGGCAGATGCACGGCGCGGTGTTGCTGGATGACGAGGGGGAGACGATCCGTCCGGCTATTCTGTGGAACGACACCCGCTGCGCCGCAGAGTGCACCGAGCTGGAGGAGATGGCGCCGGAGCTGCATCAGGTGGCGGGAAACCTGGCGATGCCAGGCTTTACCGCGCCGAAGCTGCTGTGGGTGCGCCGTCATGAGCCGCAACACTTTCAGCGCACCGCCACGGTGCTGCTGCCGAAGGATTATCTGCGCTATCGGATGACCGGGAAGAAAGTCTCCGATATGTCGGACGCCGCCGGGACGCTGTGGCTGGACGTGGCGAAGCGCGACTGGTCCGACGCTCTGCTGGACAAGTGCGGCCTGTCGCGCAGCCAAATGCCGACGCTGGTCGAAGGCTGCGAGGTTTCCGCCACCCTTGATCCGCAGGTGGCGGCGCGCTGGGGGCTGAACGCCTCGGTGGTGGTGGCCGGGGGCGGGGGGGATAACGCGGTCAGCGCCATTGGCGTCGGCGCGGTCTCGCCGGGGGATGCGTTTATTTCGCTCGGCACCTCCGGGGTGCTGTTTGTGGTGACCGACGCCTATCGTCCGGCGCCGCAGTCGGCGGTACATGCGTTTTGTCACGTGCTGCCGAACCTGTGGCACCAGATGAGCGTCATGCTGAGCGCCGCCAGCTGTTTGCAGTGGTTCTGCCGCCTGACCGGCACCACGGAGGTGGCGCTGCTGGCGGAAATTGCCGAGCTCAGCGAGGAGGAGAAAGCTCACGCCCCGTTTTTCTTGCCCTACCTCTCCGGCGAACGTACCCCGCATAACGATCCTGACGCGCGCGGCATGTTCTGGGGCATGACCCACGCCAGTCTCCGCGCCCAGCTTGGCTACGCGGTGCTGGAAGGGGTGAGCTTCGGTATCAATGACGGCCTGCAGGCGTTGAAAGAGAGCGGTACGCCGATCGCGCAGTGCTCGCTGGTGGGCGGCGGCGCCCGCAGTCCTTTCTGGGCCCAGCTGCTGGCCGACATTCTCGCTATGCCGGTGGTGACCCATAAAGGGGGAGAGACCGGTGGCGCGCTGGGCGCGGCGCGGCTGGCCTGCCTGGCGGCGGGCAAACCGATTGCCGCGGTGTGTGAAAAACCGGAAGTCTGGCAGACCTGGCGTGCGGATCCCGTTCGCCACCACACCCTGATGCAACGCTACGCGCAGTTTAAAGACCTGTATTTAAACGATCTGAATTATCGGCAGCACTGATTTTCATCATAACAGCCGCTCCGTTGCACGTCGCGGAGCGGCCACCCTGTACCCTGAAAACGAGGTCATTATGTCTATCAATAATAAACAGTGGCTCGGTTTACCCCTGAACCTGCTCTGGGGATACATCGCCATTGCCGTATTTATGACCGGCGACGGTTTTGAATTAGCCTTTCTGTCGCACTATATCAAAGCGCTCGGCTTCTCTCCGGCGGAGGCCTCCTTTGCCTTTACCCTCTACGGCCTGGCCGCCGCGCTGTCGGCATGGATTTCCGGCGTGGTGGCAGAAATCATCACCCCACTAAAAACGATGATGATTGGCTTCGTGCTATGGTGCGTGTTCCACGTGCTATTCCTCGTTTTCGGCCTCGGTCACGCCAACTATGCGCTGATCCTGATTTTCTACGGCATCCGCGGCTTCGCCTATCCGCTGTTCCTCTACTCGTTTATCGTCGCCATTATTCACAACGTAAAAAGCGACAACGCCAGCTCGGCCATCGGTTGGTTCTGGGCGGTGTATTCCATCGGCATCGGCGTGTTCGGCAGCTATATTCCAAGCTTCACTATTCCGCATATTGGCGAACTGGGCACCCTGTGGCTGGCGCTGGCTTTCTGCGTCACCGGAGGCGTGATTGCCCTGGCTTCCCTGCGCCATATTCAGACGCCGCAGCATATGCAGAATCTCACCACTCGCCAGAAGTTTTCTGAGCTGGGACGCGCCGCGACGCTGCTCTATACCAACCGCAATATTCTGCTGTCGAGCATGGTCAGGATTATCAATACCCTCTCGCTGTTCGGCTTTGCGGTCATTATGCCGATGATGTTCGTCGATGAGCTGGGCTTCACCACTTCAGAATGGCTCCAGGTATGGGCAGTCTTCTTCTTCACCACCATTTTCTCTAACGTGCTGTGGGGGATCCTGGGGGAAAAACTGGGCTGGATGAAGGTGGTGCGCTGGTTCGGCTGCATCGGGATGGCGCTCTCCAGTCTGGCGTTTTACTACATCCCTCAGCACTTTGGCCATAGCTTTGCGATGGCGTTGATCCCCGCCATCGCCCTCGGGATCTTTGTCGCCGCCTTCGTGCCGCTGGCCGCCGTGTTCCCGGCGCTGGAGCCGAAGCACAAAGGCGCGGCTATTTCGGTCTATAACCTGTCGGCGGGGATGTCGAACTTTCTCGCGCCGGCGATTGCCGTGGTGCTGCTGCCGTTCTTCAGCACCATCGGGGTGGTGATCGCCTATACCGCATTGTACGTGGTGGCCTTTTTCCTCTGCGCCTTTATCCGCGTGGAGCAGCCGGGGTTCTCCCACAAGGAAGCAACCGCCCACGAGCAGGTTGAATTCTCTTAGGTGATGCGGCTGGCATGCGCTTCATGCCAGCCTTAATGAGGTGAACGAATGAGTATGCAGGCAGTTATTTTTGACATGGATGGCGTGATTATTGATTCCGAGGCGCTGTGGCGACAGGCGCAGATTGACGCTCTCGCGCAGTGGGGGGCAACGGCGAGCGTGGTTGAGTGTGAAACCCTGACTAAAGGCAAACGCCTCGACGAAATCGCCGGCATCTGGTGCCGCTATTTTAAGCTTGAGCTCGACCCGCAGCGGCTTGAAGCCGCGATATTGCAGCGTATTACCGGCCTGATCGCCACAGAAGGCGAACCGATGCACGGCGTACATGAGGCGTTACGTTATTTCCGCGAGGCGGGCTATCAGATTGCGCTCGCCACGTCATCATCCCATCAGGTTATTGCTGCTGTGCTGAACAAACTCTCGCTCTGGCACTTTTTCGACGTGGTCTCCAGCGCGGACGATGAATCACGAGGCAAACCGCACCCGGCGGTGTACCTGACGACCCTGCGCAAGCTCAATCTCAACGCCAGCCAGTGTCTGGTGATTGAAGACAGTTACAACGGCTTTTGCGCGGCTCAGGCGGCGGGTATTCCCACGGCGGTGGTTGCCGAAGATAGCCGGCAGGGTCGCTATCAGGCCGCGGTGGGCCGCTATCAAACCTTACCTGAACTGCTGGAAGCGCTTAACGCGGAGCCAGCGGCGGTCGCATAACTTACGCTTTCGTGAGCGCAGAAAATCCCGGGATGTACACGGTCGGTCACTCTCTTTTCTGCGCTCACGCCCTTTTTTCTCCATGCCGATCCGCCTCACATTTCGCTCATCTTTTGTGAAAACAGTCACGTCTTGTTGTGCCAATGCCCAAATTTATGGCCTTGCTTAGCGGTGTTTGTCCGAGGCACTGCTACGTAATTGTGCTTAGATTATATATTGAAACGTATTTTCAATAATGTGAAACCGCTTTGCCGATTTACTTCTGTCGATCGGATTTGGCCGTGATAAGGATTGAGCATGAAAATTGAATCTGTAAATGTCACCGTTTTCCAGTATCCCACTCGTCGGGTTTCCGACAGCGCCGGGCACTCCCATCCGGGGGCTGAAAGCATGGCCAAAATGGCGATGCTGACCATCACCGCTGATGATGGGGCGCAGGGTTTTTCGTTTGCGCCTCCGGAAGTCGTGCGCCCGTTCGTGGTGAATACTTTTTTTCGCAAAGTGCTGGTGGGACAGGACCCGTTTAACCGCGAGCGTATCTGGCAGGATCTTAACCACTGGCAGCGCGGCAGCGCACATCAGCTAACGGAGCGCGCGCTGTCGTTTGTTGAACAAGCGCTGTGGGACCTGATTGGCCGCAGCCTCAGGATGCCGGTCTACAAGCTGCTTGGCGGCTATCGCGACACCGTCCCGGCTTACGGTAGCACCATGTGCGGCGACGATCTACCGGGCGGCCTGTCGACCCCGGAAGAGTATGCCGCCTTTGCCGAAAAGCTGGTCGCCCGCGGCTACAAGGCCATCAAACTGCACACCTGGATGCCGCCAATCTCTTTTGCGCCCAATCCCAAAATGGATATTAAAGCCTGCGCGGCGGTGCGCGAAGCGGTAGGGCCGGATATTGACCTGATGATTGATGGCTATCACTGGTACAGCCGCGCCGAGGCGCTGTGGATAGGCAAAGCGCTGGAAAAACTCAATTTCGCCTGGTTTGAAGAGCCGATGGAGGAGGATTCGATGTCCTCCTACGCGTGGCTGGCGGAAAACTTGTCGATTCCCATCGTCGGGCCGGAGAGCTTCGGCGGCAAGCACCACATGCGCGCCGAATGGGTGAAAGCCGGAGCCTGCGACATTCTGCGCGCCGGCGCTAACGGCGTGGGCGGTATTGCCCCGACCATGAAGGTCGCGGCGCTGGCGGAATCTTTCGGCATGGATTGCGAAGTCCACGGCAACGGCGCGGCAAGCCTGGCGGTGGTCGGCGCGATTCGTAACTGCCGTTGGTATGAGCGTGGCCTGCTGCATCCGTTCCTCGACTACGATGAACCAGCGGCTTATCTCAACAGCATTGTCGATCCGATGGATGATCAGGGATTTGTGCATTTGTCACAACGTCCAGGCCTCGGTGAAGACATTAATTTTGCGTATATCGAAGCCAATACCGTTAGCCACGACTGATTTAAAAAAATAAATGCCCGGTGGCGCTGCGCTTATCGGGTCTGCGGCCCGGTAGACCGGATAAGGCGAAAATGCCGCCATCCGGCAACATGTACCCTACAGTACAGGCAAACAGAGATATGAAAAAAACCTCCTTACTGGCAGCGTGTATTCTCGCGCTCGCCATGTCGATGGGGAGCGGGGCGGCGGTGGCGAAAACGCCGCCCGATCAGCTCATTATCGGCATGAATATGAATAACCTGCTCACCCTTGACCCGGCGGCGATGACCGGTAACGAAGTGGTGGGGATCGTGGTCAACCTCTACGACTCGCTGGTGGAGCTTGACCCTGAGCAGCTCACCACCGTTAAGCCCGCGCTGGCGAAATCCTGGGATATCAGCCCCGACGGCAAAACCCTGACCTTTCATCTGCGCGATGACGTTAAGTTTCACTCCGGCAACCCGCTGACCGCCGCCGACGTCGTGTGGTCAATGCGGCGCATCCTGCACCTCAACCTGGCCCAGGCCTCGGTATGGAAATCCTATGGCTTCAGTAAGAAAAATATCGACAGCCAGGTCAGCGCGCCGGACCGCTTCACGGTGCAAATCGTATTACCCAAAGATAACGATCCGCAACTGGTGATTTACTCGCTGGCGGCGCTGGGCAACCTCGGGGTGCTGGACAGTAAAACGGTGCAAAGCCACCAGCAGGATAACGATTGGGGTAACCGCTGGCTAACCACCCATGAAGCCGGTTCCGGGCCGTTTACGCTGGAAACCTGGCAGGCAAAAGAGGTGCTGCGCATGAAGCGCAATCCCGACTACTGGCGCGGCGAGGCGAAAATGAGCCGCGTGGTGCTGCGCCATTTCCAGGAGTCGCAAACCCTGCGCCTGATGATCGAAAAAGGCGACCTCGATATTGCCAACAACATGGCGGTTTCCGATATCAACGCCCTGCGCAGCGACCCGCAGCTGACCGTCGATGCGGTGCAGCGCGGCACCATGTACTACGTGGCGATGAGCATGAAAGAGGCGCACTTCGCCAATCCGAAAGTGCGCGAGGCGGTGCGCTATCTGATTGATTATCAGGGTATCAATAAAGCGCTGATGCCGGGCTACGGCGTGCTGCACCAGCGGCCGATTAAGGCGGGCATGCCATCCACGCTGCCCGACCCTGGCTATAAGCTGGACGTGGCGCGGGCGAAAAAGCTGCTGGCGGAAGCGGGATATCCCAACGGCTTTGATACCACGCTGCGGGTACTCTCCGATCAGCCATTTCTTAACATCGCTATAGCCGTGCAGTCGACGCTGATGCAGGCGGGGATTAACGCCAAAATCATCACCGGCACCGGTAACCAGATCTACGGCGCGATGCGCGAGCGTAAATTTGATCTGCTGGTGGGACGCGGCGGCAGCGGGATGGAGCCGCATCCGCACTCCAGCCTGCGCGCGCTGGTCTATAACCCGGATAACAGCGATAAGGCGCGCCTGACCAACTTCCAGGGCTGGCGTACCGGTTTTTACGACCCGCAGCTTAATACGATGATTGACCAGGCCCTGCTGGAACGCGATCCGCAAAAACAGGTGGCTGACTACCAGGCCATCCAGACACGCTACGACCAGCTGGTTCCGGCTTTAATTCCGCTTTCGCAGATGGTTGATTCGGTCGTCGTGCGCAACGAGGTACGGGAGTATCAGCCGCACCCCTCCGCCACCACTTTTCTGCGTGACGTCTATAAAGTCCGCGAAGGAGATAAAGGATGAGTACCGCAATCCTTGCGCCCGGCTCACGCGGCCGGCGCTTATCCAAACGGCTGCTGCAGGTGGTAATTACACTGTTCGGCCTGCTGCTGCTGACCTTTACCATTGGCCGCGTCATGCCCATCGACCCGGTGCTGGCGATTGTCGGCCCGGATGCTGACCAGAGTACCTATCAGCAGGTTTACCAGCAGCTGGGGTTTGATAAATCGCTGACCACCCAGTTTGGTATCTATTTCGTCAACCTGTTGCACGGCGATCTGGGCAACGCGCTGCTGACCGGGAAACCGGTGGTGGACGATATTATCCGTGTCTTCCCGGCCACCATGGAGCTGGCAACGATGGCGATTATTGTCGGCGCGGGTCTTGGTATTCCGCTGGGCGTGCTGGCGGCGGCGCGGCGCAACAGCGTCTCCGATTATGTGGTACGCATTATCAGCCTGGCGGGCTACTCGACGCCGATCTTCTGGGTCGGAATGATGGGACTGCTGGTGTTCTATGCCTGGCTTGGCTGGGTAGGCGGCGCCGGGAGGGTAGACCTCGGGCTGGATGGTGTGGTGCCGCGCCGCACCGGCCTGATGACCGTTGATGCGCTGCTGGCAGGCAACGGCCAGGTGTTCTGGAACGCCATTAATCATCTGATTCTTCCCGCCTCGCTGCTGGGTTTTCACTCGCTGGCTTATATCAGCCGTATGACCCGCAGCTTTATGCTGGCCCAGCTGTCGCAGGAGTTCATTATTACCGCCCGGGTGAAAGGGCTGACCGAGCGTCAGGTTATCTGGAACCATGCGTTTCGTAACATCCTCGTGCAGCTGCTGACGGTGGTGGCGCTGGCCTACGGCGCGCTGCTGGAAGGCGCGGTGCTGATTGAAACCGTCTTCTCATGGCCGGGTTTCGGCTCCTACCTTACCGGTAGCCTGCTGCTGGGCGATATGAATGCGGTGATGGGCTGCGTGCTGCTGGTGGGCGTGATCTTCGTGATGCTCAACCTGCTCTCCGACCTGCTGTATCAATTCTTTGACCCGAGGACAAAATCATGACCGTTTCTCTGGATTCGCCGCTTTCGGGCGGCGCGGGCCGTCGGGTTTATCGGCAAAATGGCGCGCAATCCGCTCACGGCCATCGGCGGAGGAATTATCTTTCTGCTGCTGGTGGTGGCGATTTTCGCGCCGCTGATTGCGCCTTATGACCCGCTGGTACAGGACCTGAACAGTGCGCTGGTCGCGCCGAATGCACAGCACTGGTTTGGCACCGATGAGTTTGGCCGGGATATCTTTAGTCGCCTGGTGTACGGCTCCCGCATCACGCTCTATATCGTGCTGCTGGTCTCGGTGACTGTCGGTCCGCTCGGGCTGCTACTGGGCGTCAGTGCCGGCTATTTCGGCGGTAAAGTCGATATGGTGCTGATGCGCGTCACCGATATTTTCATCTCCTTCCCGAGTCTGGTCCTGGCGCTGGCGTTTGTCGCCGCTTTAGGACCGGGGCTGGAGCACGTGGTTATCGCCATCACGCTGACCGCCTGGCCGCCGATTGCCCGTCTGGCGCGCGCCGAAACGCTCTCGCTGCGCCAGGCCGATTTTATCTCCGCCGTGCGTCTGCAGGGCGCTTCATCGGCCCGCGTCCTCTGGCGCCATATCGTGCCGCTGTGTCTGCCCTCGGTCATTATCCGTATCACCATGAATATGGCCGGGATCATTCTGACCGCGGCCGGCCTCGGCTTTCTCGGCCTCGGCGCGCAGCCACCAGAGCCGGAGTGGGGAGCGATGATCTCCAGCGGGCGCACTTATATGATGGAGTGCTGGTGGGTCGTAACCATTCCGGGGCTGGCGATTCTGATCAACAGCTTAGCGTTCAACTTCTTAGGAGATGGCCTACGTGACATCCTCGATCCCCGCAGTGAATAATGCACCGCTGCTCGACGTGCGCGATCTGTGCGTCGACTTTGTTAACGGTAGCGCGGTGACCCACGCCGTGCGCGGCGTCTCCTTCCAGCTGGGGCATGAGAAGCTGGCCATTGTCGGCGAGTCCGGTTCGGGTAAGTCCACCGTTGGGCGCGCGCTGCTGCAGCTGCATCCGAAAAAGGCCCGCGTCAGCGCCAGCCGGATGCAGTTTGCCGACCTCGATCTGCATCATCTTAGCGAAGCGCAGATGCGCGGCGTACGTGGCAAACGTATCTCTATGATTATGCAGGACCCGAAATATTCGCTTAATCCGGTGGTCTGCGTGGGTAAGCAAATCGCCGAGGCCTGGCTTACTCATCATCCCGGGCGCAAAGATGAGGCGAAAGCCAGGGCGCTGGAGATGCTGGAGGTGGTGCGTATTCGCCAGCCGGAGCGCGTTTATCAGCTTTATCCGCATGAAATATCCGGCGGACAGGGGCAGCGCATCATGATCGCCATGATGCTGATTACCGACCCGGAACTGATCATTGCCGATGAGCCCACCTCCGCGCTGGACGTGTCGGTGCGCCTGCAGGTGCTGGGCCTGCTGGACGACCTGGTTCAGTCGCGCGGGCTGGGGCTGATTTTTATCAGCCACGATATCAACCTGGTGCGTAGCTTCTGCGACCGCGTACTGGTGATGTATGCCGGACGGGTAGTGGAGTCCATTGCCGCTAAAGATCTCGATAACGCCCGTCACCCCTACACTCAGGGATTGATTAACTCGCTGCCGGATATGCAGCATCGTCGCCCGATACTGCCGGTGCTGCAGCGTCAGGCCAGCTGGTTAACGGATTAAGGAGCGGATAATGATTGAAGTTCAACATCTCAACCTCGCGTTTGGCGAGGGGGAGAAGCGTAACCAGGTGTTGTATGACGTCAGTTTCCACGTTAAGCCTGGCGAGATCTACGGTCTGGTAGGAGAGTCCGGTTCCGGTAAAACGACGGTGCTCAAGTGCCTGGCGGGGCTGTTTACCCACTGGCAGGGGGAACTGACCATCGATGCTCAGCCCTTAGGGCATGAAATTAGCCGCGAGCGCTGCCGTCAGGTGCAGATGGTATTTCAGGACCCCTACGGATCGCTGCATCCCCGTCACACCATTGGCGATATCCTCGAAGAGCCGCTTCAGATCCATCGTATCAACGACCGCGACCGGCGGATCAATGCGCTGCTGGATAAAGTTGGCCTCAACCGCGCCTTTCGTGAGCGCTATCCGCATCAGCTCTCCGGCGGGCAGCGGCAGCGCGTGGCGATAGCCAGAGCGCTGATTCTTGAGCCTCAGGTGCTGCTGCTGGATGAGCCGACGTCGGCGCTGGATGTGTCGGTGCAGGCTGAGATCCTTAACCTGCTGGCAGAATTGCAGCGGGAGGCTAAGCTCACTTACCTGATGGTCACCCACGATCTCGGGGTTATTGCCCACTTATGCCAGAAAGTGGCGGTGATGCAGTACGGGAAGATCCTCGAAACCCTGACGGTCGATGCGCTGGTCAGCGGCGAGGCGCGGACGGCCTATTCGCAGATGCTGGTTAACGCCAGTCGGCAATATACGCGCGAAATGGCGCGCGAGGTGGCGGAATACTAAGCTTTATGGCGCATTGTCTCACGGCAGATGCGCCCATTTTAATGGGTAACTATTTGATATTATAGGGGTTTTAGGTTGTAGATATCGTCTATTAATGTAAGTGCGGTGTTTGGATCGATATCCTGCACAGGTTTTTCCTGCAGCCGCAGGTGCCGTTTTACCTCAACATTCAGAGGCTCATTCAACGAACCCGGCTGCTGTATACCAGCCGGGCGGCGTCTTTGCTTTGCGAAGCCTGATCAGCGCAACAGCGGGCAGTCGGGCGGCAGCCGGCAGCGCAGGGCCGCCGGTAACAGCTCCATGCGGAAGGTTTTGCCGCTGAGCGGCTCGCCGTCGAGGTTAAACGTCATCTCATGGGGCGCGGTGATCTCAAACCATGAGGAGACACCGTCAACAATATTCGGCGAGTTTTCCGGATTCGCCAGGGTGCTGAACAGGGCAGGGATCAGCTCTTCGCCGGTGAAAATGCGCAGATGCAGCAGACCATCGTTAATCAACGCCTCCGGGCACAGCTGCTGGCCGCCGCCGGCCTGGCGGCCGTTGCCGATGCCGATGACCAGCGCATCGCCCTGCCAGTGAAAGTTCTCCCCGCGGATCTCGCAGCGGTCCGGCTTCAGGGTATCCATGCGCATCAGACCATGGATTAAATAAGAGACACCGCCGAGCGCGGCTTTGAGTTTTTCCGGCGTTTCGGTGGTGATCCGGGTGCCGAACCCGCCGGTCGCCATATTAATAAAGCCGGTTTTATCATTCACCCGGGCGATATCTATCGGCACATCGCGGCCGACGATCGCCAGCTTGAGGGCGCTGGCCAGATCCTGCGGAATACCGACGCTGGTGGCAAAGTCGTTGGCCGTGCCCAGCGGTAAAATCCCCAGCGCCATCTTGCTGCCGCGCTCCACCAGCGCGGTCGCCACTTCATTAATGGTGCCGTCGCCGCCGCCGGCGATCACCGTTTCAACGTTCAGCTGCAGGGCTTCATCGATAAACCGCACGGCATCGCCCTTTTCCCAGGTGACGCGGACGTGAATATCGATCCCTTCGTCGCGTAACAGGTTAACCGCCTCGCGTAACTGCGGTTCATTGGCACCTTTGCCGTTAAGGATCAGTAAGCTGGCAGGAAACGTAGACATCATCAAGGGAACCTTTATTGCGCAATGTTGCATAAAGTGTACCGCATGACGAAAGCGAAGACCGGAGGAGAGGCAAAAAAATAAGCCCGCGTAAGGGAGATTACGCAGGCTAAGGAGGTGGTTCCTGGTACAACTAGCATTTATGGGTTATGTTTTTCAGCGAAATGGATGATACCTGTTTCGATCGAAACGGTATGTGATCCGATTCTAATATCCTTACTTCGTGAAAAAATAACGCAAATTAACTAGTTACCGTGCGGATTTCTGGTTGTCTGACCAGTAAAGTTGCGCATCAGCAGCGCATACTGCAGGGGCAGGTCGTCCGGCACAGGCAACCATACGGTATAGCCATCGCCCGGGGCCACTGGCATGGCTTCACCTTTGCCATTTTCCATATGCTCGAGGGTGAAGTTGACGTTACCTTGCGGGGTCATCAGCTCGAGGCTGTCGCCGACGCTGAACTTATTTTTGACCGCCACGGCCGCCAGCGGGCCGTTACGCTCCCCGGTGAATTCGCCGACAAACTGCTGGCGCTCGGAGAGGGAGTAGCCGTACTCATAGTTCTGGTAATCGTCATGGGTATGGCGGCGCAGGAAGCCTTCGGTGTACCCGCGGTGGGCCAGTCCTTCCAGGGTCTCCAGCAGGCTGGTATCAAACGGTTTGCCGGCGGCGGCATCGTCGATGGCCTTGCGGTAAACCTGAGCGGTGCGCGCGCAGTAGTAGAAGGATTTGGTGCGGCCTTCGATCTTCAGCGAGTGAACGCCCATCTGGGTCAGACGCTCAACGTGGGCGATAGCCCGCAGATCTTTCGAGTTCATGATGTAGGTGCCGTGTTCGTCCTCAAAGGCGGTCATGTACTCGCCCGGACGTTTGGCTTCCTCAATCATAAAGACTTTATCGGTCGGCGCGCCGATGCCGAGGGTGGGCTCCACGGTCTGCACCGGGATCGGCTCATATTTGTGGACGATGTTGCCGACGTCGTCCTCTTTGCCTTCCGCCACGTTGTATTCCCAGCGGCAGGCGTTGGTGCAGGTCCCCTGGTTCGGGTCGCGCTTGTTGATATACCCGGAGAGCAGGCAGCGGCCGGAGTAGGCCATGCACAGCGCGCCGTGGACGAAAATCTCGATCTCCATCTCCGGCACCTGGCGGCGAATCTCTTCGATTTCATCCAGCGACAGTTCACGGGAGAGGATCACACGGGTCAGCCCCATCTGCTGCCAGAATTTGACCGTCGCCCAGTTGACGGCGTTGGCCTGCACTGAAAGATGGATCGGCATCTCCGGGAAGTGTTCCCGCACCAGCATGATTAAACCCGGATCGGACATGATCAGCGCGTCCGGCCCCATCTCCACCACCGGCTTCAGATCGCGAATAAACGTTTTCAGCTTGGCGTTATGCGGGGCGATGTTGACCACCACATAGAATTTTTTACCCAGCGCGTGGGCTTCATTGATGCCGAGCTGCAGATTTTCGTGATTGAATTCGTTGTTACGCACGCGCAGCGAGTAGCGCGGCTGGCCGGCATAAACGGCGTCAGCGCCATAGGCGAAAGCGTAGCGCATATTCTTCAGCGTTCCCGCCGGGGAGAGGAGTTCTGGTTTAAACATGGTGTTCTCGTTCTGATGACAGGTCAGATTCGCCGCACCTGGTGCGGCGAGTTGGGGAGTGTCCCCACATTAAGGGCGGGCATTGTAGCGCCGCGGCGAAGGGGAGTAAATATCAGATGGGTATCTTTCAGCATGGCTAATTGGTTTGCCATTTTGAACCTGGGCTGTGCTCACACTGACAGCACTAATAACGCCTGGTGGGATAGGCTTTATGGAATTCCCCGGGTTGCGGCGTAAACGCCTTACCCGGGTTACGGATTGCAGACGGCGGTGAACGTGTAGCCCGGCTAAGCGCAGCGCCAGCCGGGAAAAGGCTAACTACGCCAGCCGGCAGGCGTCCGCTTCCCAGCGGTAGCCAACGCCGTAAACGGCGCGAATAAACGACTGCTCGGCGTCCAGCGCCTCCAGCTTGCGCCGCAGGTTTTTGATGTGGCTGTCGATGGTGCGGTCGGTCACTACCCGATAATCGTCATACAGATGGTTGAGCAACTGTTCGCGGGAGAAGACCTTGCCCGGCTCCTGGGAGAGGGTTTTCAGCAGCCGGAACTCGGCGGGAGTGAGGTCCAGCAGCTTGTCGCGCCAGGAGGCCTGAAAACGACCTTCGTCGACAATCAGCGGGCTCTGGGCGTCCAGCGCCTGCAGATCGCGCTGCGGCTTGCAGCGGCGGAGGATGGTTTTCACCCGGGCGACCACTTCCCGCGGGCTGTAGGGCTTGCAGATATAGTCGTCGGCGCCAATCTCCAGCCCCAGCAGTCGGTCGATCTCTTCGATTTTCGCCGTCACCATCACCACCGGAACGTCGGAGAAGCGGCGAATTTCCCGGCACAGCGTCAGACCATCGGTACCGGGCAGCATCAGGTCCAGCAGGATCAGGTGCGGCGGCGTCTGCCGAACGTAGGGCAGGACCTTGTCGCCGTGGTTAATCAGCGTAGGCGCATAGCCGGCGGCTTGCAGATAATCAATCAGCAGCTGGCCGAGCTTCGGTTCATCTTCCACGATAAGAATGCGTGGGGTGTTTTCATCTACAGGCAATTCAGTCATACGTCTCTCGGTAAATCATGTTCCAGAGGTAACTCAACTTTAATGCTAACCCCGCCAAAAGGCGAATGGTCGGCACGCAGGGTGCCGCCGTGGGCCGCGACAATATTGAGGCAAATCGCCAGCCCGAGGCCGGAGCCGCCGCTGGCGCGGTTGCGCGATCCTTCCACCCGGTAAAAGCGCTCGCACAGGCGGGCCAGCTGCTCATTGCTGACCCCGGGGGCGCTATCAGCAAAGTCAATCACCAGCATCCGGCCGCTGCGGCTGGCGGTGATCAGCAGGCTGCCGCCGCTGTCGGTATAGCGCAGGCTGTTCTCCAGCAGATTGTTGAAGAGCTGCATCAGGCGGTCGCGGTCGCCGAAGATCATCGCCTGCTCCGGGAACGACACCTGAATACTCAGCTGCCGGCTGGCGAAGCGCTCGCGAAAAGCGCCCGCGGCCACTTCCAGCAGGGTGATGATATCCAGCGACGTTTTCTGGTAGGCCAGCGCCCCCTCATCGGACATCGACAGCTGATGGAGGTCGTCCACCAGCTTGGTGAGGGTAGCCACCTCGGCCTGCAGGGAGGGGATGGACTCGGGGGTGAAGCGCCGGACTCCATCCTGAATCGCCTCCAGCTCGCCGCGCAGCACCGCCAGCGGAGTACGCAGCTCATGGGAGATATCGGCCATCAGGTCGCGACGCATCTGCTGGTTGCGCTCCAGGGTGCTGGCGAGCTGGTTGAAATCCTGCGCCAGGCGGCCGAGCTCGTCGCCGCCGGTCACCGTCACTCGGGTGGAAAAGTCGCCCGCCGCCAGCTTATGGGTGCCTTCCACCAGCCGCTTCACCGGCGCCAGCAGGCCGCGGGCCAGCGGGAAAGTGGCCAGCGCGGCAAGCAGGGTGGCAAGGGCGACAATCAGCCAGCTGGTGCGCTTTTGCTGCCGGTCGAAGTTAATATCGGTATTGCGCGTCAGCCGCTCGACCGGCGAGGCGATCACTTTGCCTACCTCCACGCCGTTGACCATAATGCTGCGTTGGGTGCCGTCCTCCGGTACGCGCTCACGGGGCCCCACCAGCACGCGGCCCGACTGATCAACCACCCAGAACATGGTGCGCCAGCCGTGGGGCGGCATTTCCGGCCTCGGCGGCGGGGTGTCGCTGGGGCCGTCGGGCGGCCCATCCGGCGGCGGCCCATCTGGCCCCTGACCCTCCATCGGACCCGGCTTCATGCCGTGTCCTGGCGGCGAGTGGTCGTCATTGTCCCGTTCGAAGGTGCGCAGCAGCTGGAAGATAAAGCGGTCGTTGTTGCGCAGAAACGCCCAGCTGCCATGCTGGGCATACTGCTCACTCAGCGCGTCGCCGAGCATGGTTAACCGCTGCTCATTACCGCGCTTGATGTAGTCGATAAACCCACGTTCGAAACTGATACGCACCGCCCAGTGCATGCTGATCAGCAGCACGATGCAGGTGGCGAAAATAGCGAGGAACAGCTTACCGGTAATGCCCGGGCGCCAAAATTTCACGATCCACTCCTGTTGCGTCGACGGATGACGGTATTACTGCCGACGTCATCCGGTACCCGGGAAAAAATGAGCGCCGGGAGGGCGATGATCGTCGCCATGCTCAGATAGGTATAGAGAAAGACCTGATGGGTGCTGGCGGCGTCGAGGCTCATATGCTGCTGGCCATACAACCCCAGCAGCAGCCCGGCGATGGTCACGCCGATACTCATCGACAGCTGCATCACCATCGACAGCAGACTGTTGCCGCTGCTGGCCAGATCGTCCGGGAGATCTTTCAGCGTCAGGGTATTCATCGAGGAGAAGCGACTGGAGTTGATCATCCCCTGCAGAAACAGGACCAGCGGCAACACGTAATACCACCCGGCCAGGGCGCTAAACATAAACAGCAGACTGACCGCCGCCAGGCCCAGGGTGCTGACGACCAGTACGCGGCGGTAGCCGAAGCGGTTAACCACCTGGACCACGATCCGCTTCATGCCCATGCTGCCGAGCACCATCGGGATCATCATCAGCCCGGCGTGGAAGGGGGTAAAGCCGAGGCCGATCTGCAGAAACACCGGGGTCATAAACGGCAGCATGCCGCTGCCGATGCGTCCGGCGAAGCTGCCGCCGAGGCCGAGGGAGAAGGTGCGGTTGCGAAACAGGTGGAGGCTGAACAGCGCCCGGGCGTTACCGCGGGCGTGCCACAGGTACAGCAGCAGGGCGGCGAGGCCGACGGCCACCAGCCCCGCCAGCCAGCGTGACGATATACCGAGCCCTTTCTGACCGTCGAGCGCCAGGGTCAGGGTCGCCATCCCGGCGGCCAGCAGCAGAAAGCCGGAGAGATCGAAGCGCCGGGTCTGCAGGGTGTAGTTGGGCATCAGGCAGAGGGTGGCGATGGCGCCGACGATCCCCACCGGGATATTGATGAGGAAGATCCAGTGCCAGGAGGCATACTCCACCAGCACCCCGCCCAGCGCCGGGCCGAGCAGCGGGCCAACCTGGCCCGGCAGGGTGACGAAAGTCATCGCCGCCATGTACTGATCGCGCGGGACGATCTTCATTACCGTCAGGCGACCGACCGGCACCATCATCGCGCCGCCGACCCCCTGCAGCACCCGCGCCATCACCAGCTGGTCAAGGGTGCTGGCCTGGGCGCAAAACAGCGACCCGGCGGTAAACAGCACGATGGCGGTGAAGAAGATATTGCGCACCCCGACCCGGTCGGCCAGCCAGCCGCTGGCCGGCAGCATGACCGCCACCGTCAGGACATAGGAGACGATGATCATATGCATATGCAGCGGGCTCTCCCCGAGGCTTTTGGCCATCGAGGGGAGGGCGGTGTTAACGATGGTGGTGTCCAGCGACTGCATAAAGAAGCCGAACGCCACTATCCATAGCTGCCAGCGCACGCTGGCCGGGAGGTCTGTCATGTTATTCGCTTACCGGTTGAGAGGAGTGACGCGAAAAACGCAGCCGTAAACGGTCAAAGAAAAGATAGACCACCGGCGTGGTGTAGAGCGTTAACAGCTGGCTCATCACCAGACCGCCGACGATGGTGATCCCCAGCGGCTGGCGCAGCTCGGAGCCATCGCCCCCGGAGAGCACCAGCGGCAGGGCGCCGAACAGTGCCGCCAGAGTGGTCATCATAATCGGCCGGAAACGCAGCAGGCAGGCCTGGAAAATCGCCTCTTCCGGCGCCAGATTGCCGTTACGCTGCGCCTCAAGGGCAAAATCAACCATCATGATGGCGTTTTTCTTCACGATGCCAATTAATAACATGATCCCGATAAGGGCGATTAGGCTGAACGGGGCATCGAATATCTCCAGTGCCAGCAGGGCGCCCACTCCGGCGGAGGGCAGCGTCGAGAGGATGGTCAACGGATGCACATAGCTCTCATACAGCATCCCCAGCACGATATAGACCGTGGCGATAGCCGCGAGGATCAGGATCACCTGCGCGTTCATGGTCTGCTGGAATACCTGGGCGGTACCGGCAAAGGAGCCGCGCACGCTCGACGGCACCCCGAGCTGGGTCATCGTGCGGTTAATGGCGTCGCTGGCTTCCGACAGCGAGCGGCCGGTAGGCAGGTTAAAGGAGATAGTGGACGCCGCCGACAGCCCCTGGTGGTTCACCGACAGCGGGGCGTTGGCCGGCTGCCATTTGGCGAAATAAGCCAGCGGGATCGGCTTGCCCTCGCTATTGATAACAAACATCTTGTCGAGGGCGCTGACGTCCTGGGTGTAGGCCGGATCCACCTCCATCACCACCTTGTACTGGTTGAGCGGCTGGTAGATGGTGGAGATCTGCCGCTGGCCGAAGGCGTTGTTCAGCAGGTTGTTGGCGTCCTGGACGCTGATGCCGAGGCGCGACATCGTGTCCCGGTCATAGACCAGGTCCATTTCGGCGCCATTGTCCTGCTGATCCGAGTTGACGTCCGCCAGCTCAGGCAGTGCCGCCAGCGCTTTGCGGATCTTCGGCTCCCACTCGCGCAGTGCCGACAGGTCATCGGACAGCAGAGTGTACTGATAGCTGGCGTTCGACTGCCGGCCGCCGACGCGAATATCCTGCACCGCCATCAGGAACAGGTTGGCCCCGGGCTCGTTGGCCAGCTTTTTGCGCAGCCGGTCGATCACCTGCTGCGCCGTCTCGTGGCGCTGGTCCCGTGGCTTGAGGGTGATAAACATCATCCCGCTGTTGACCCGCGAGCCGCCGGTAAAGCCGGTGACGTTATCCACCGCCGGATCTTCGCGAATGATCTTCATAAAGTCCTGCAACTTGCCGCGCATCGCCTGGAAGGAGATGCTCTGGTCGGCCTGAATGCCGCCCATCAGCACCCCGGTGTCCTGCTCCGGGAAGAAGGTTTTCGGGATCGAAATGTAGAGCCAGACGCTGAGGGCGATGGTGCCCAGCACCACCAGGCCGGTCAGCCGGCTGTGCCTGAGCACCCATTTTAACGATTTCCCATAGCCGCCCTGCACGGCCACCAGCAGGCGGCCAAAGCCGCGGTTGCGCGTCGGCTGGTGGGGCTTGCCGCTTTTGAGCAGCCAGCCGCACATCATCGGCGTCAGGGTGAGGGACACCGCCAGCGAGATGCCGATCGCCACCGACAGGGTGACGGCGAACTCGCGCAGCAGGCGGCCGGGCAGGCCGCCCATCAGCAGCAGCGGCAGAAACACCGCCACCAGCGACAGGCTCATCGACAGCACGGTAAAGCCGACCTCGCGGCTCCCCTGCAGCGCCGCCTGCAGGGGTTTCATCCCCGCTTCCAGATGGCGGGAGATATTCTCCAGCACCACGATAGCGTCATCCACCACGAAGCCGGTGGCGATGGTCAGAGCCATCAGCGACAGGTTATTGAGGCTGAAGCCGCACAAATACATCGCGGCGAAGGTACCGATTAAGGAAACCGGGACGGCGACGGCCGGGATCAGCGTGGCGCGCCCCGAGCGCAGGAACAGGAACACCACGAGGATCACCAGCGCCACCGAAATCACCAGCGTCTGCTCCACCTCCTCCAGCGAGGCGCGGATGGTCGGCGAGCGGTCCTGAGCGATCTGCAGGTCGATGGCCGCCGGAATGGTCTGCTGCAGCTCCGGCAGGCGGCCGCGGATGCTGTCCACTGTCTGGATAATATTGGCTTCCGGCAGTTTGCGGATCATCAGCAGGATCGCCGGTTTGGCGTTGGTCATCCCGGCGTTGCGTACATCCTGCACCGAATCCGAGATGGTGGCGACATCCCCCAGCCGCACTGCGGCGCCATTCTGGTAGTGGACGATCAGCGGCTGATAGTCGGCGGCGGTCTTCAGCTCATCGTTGGTCTGCACCTGCCAGCGGTGCGCGCTGTCCTCCAGCGCCCCCTGCGGTTTGCGCACGTTAGCGTCGCTGATGGCGGTGCGCACCGCGTCCAGCGACACGCCCTGGTTGAACAGCGCCTGCGGGTTGAGGTCGACGCGCACCGCCGGCAGGGAGCTGCCGCCGACGTCGACATCACCCACGCCGTCGATCTGCGCGATGGTCTGCGCCAGCTGGGTGGAGGCGAAATCATACAGCTCACCCTGGGAGTAGGTGTCCGAAGTCAGCGTCAGGATCATGATTGGCGCATCCGACGGGTTGGCTTTACGGTAGGTCGGCCGGCTGGGCATCCCGCTCGGCAGCAGGCTTTGCGCGGCGTTGATCGCCGCCTGAACGTCGCGCGCCGCGCCGTTGATATCGCGGTCGAAGTTAAACTCAAGAATGATGCGCGTACTGCCCAGCGAACTGGAGGAGGTCATCTCATTGACCCCGGCAATCCGTCCCAGGGAGCGTTCCAGCGGGGTGGCCACCGATGAGGCCATGGTCTCCGGGGAGGCCCCCGGCAGCGAGGCGCTGACCATGATCACCGGGAAGTCCACCTGCGGCAGCGGGGCTACCGGCAGCAGCCGGAAGCCGAGAATGCCGCACAGGGTGATGGCCAGCGAGATGAGGATCGTCGCCACCGGGCGGTAAATGAAGAGGGCGAAAAACTTCACTTACGCCTCCTCTTCCTGACGCGGGAAGCGGCGCTTCAGGTGCAGCGACAGGCGGTCGAACAGCAGATAGATCACCGGGGTGGTGAACAGGGTCAGCACCTGGCTGAGCATCAGCCCGCCGACCATGCCGATCCCCAGCGGACGCCGCAGCTCCGCGCCGACGCCGGTGCTCAGCATCAGCGGCAGGGCGCCGAGCAGGGCGGCGAGGGTCGTCATCAGGATCGGCCGAAAACGCAGCAGACAGGCCTGGTAGATCGCTTCCCGCGGCGGCATGCCCTGCTCGCGTTCGGCGGCCAGCGCGAAGTCGATCATCATGATGGCGTTCTTCTTCACGATGCCGATCAGCAGAATGATGCCGATGATGGCGATCACATCCAGCTCGCTCCCCGCCAGCCACAGCGCCAGCAGCGCCCCGACCCCGGCGGTGGGCAGGGTGGAGAGGATCGTGATCGGATGGATAAAGCTCTCATACAGCACCCCCAGCACGATATACATCGCCACCACCGCGGCGACCACCAGCCAGACGGTGCTGCCGAGCGCCGACTGGAAGGCCAGCGAGCTGCCCTGGAACTGGGTGCGGATATCGGTCGGGAAATCCAGTGACTGTTCGGCGGCGAGGATCGCGTCCACCGCTTCGCCCAGCGAATAGTTGTCCGGGACGTTAAACGAGATGGTGGTCACCGGGAACTGATCGAGGTGGTTCACCGACAGCGGGGTAAAGCGCTGCTCCACCGTGGCGATGGCGGTCAGCGGCACGATGCCGCCGTCGCTGCTGGTCAGGCGGATATTATCCAGTGCCGCCAGGCCCGGCGTCGCCTCAGTATCCTGCTCGAGCACCACGCGATACTGATTCGCCTGAGTGTAAATGGTGGAGATCAGCCGCTGGCCGAAGGCGTTGTACAGTGCGTTATCGACATCGGCCATTGAGATGCCGAGACGGCTGGCGCTGTCGCGATCCACCTTGATATAGGCGGCCAGGCCTTTGTCCTGCCAGTCGCTGCTGACGTCAGCCAGCTGCGGCTGGGCCTGCAGGCGGCTGAGCAGCGGCGGCACCCAGGTGCTCAGCGCCTCCAGGGAGTTCGCCTGCAGGGTGAACTGGTACTGGGTGCGGCTCACCGTGGTGTCGATGGTCAGATCCTGGGTCGGCTGCAGGTAGAGCGCCACGCCCGGGACGCCGTCCACCGCCTGCTGCAGGCGGCTGATCACCGTCTGGACGCGGTCATCGCGTTCATCCAGCGGCTTGAGGTTGATCTGCAGACGGGCGCTGTTTAGCGCCGGGTTGGTGCCGTCGACGCCGACGAACGAGGTCAGGCTCTCCACGGCCGGATCCTTAAGGATAATGCTGGCCACCTGCTGTTGGCGCTCGGCCATGCTGGCAAAAGAGACCGACTGCGGCGCCTGTAAGGTGCCCTGAATAATGCCGTTATCCTGGATCGGGAAGAAGCCTTTCGGGATAAAGACCCACAGGAGGATCGACAGCGCCAGAGTGCTCAGCGCGACGCCGAGCGTTAGCCACGGATGGTTCAGCACCCGGCTCAGTCCGCGGCCATAGACGGCGATCACCCGTTCGAAGAAACGCTCGCTGGCCCGGGAGAAACGGTTCTGCTTGCGCAGCGATTCGTGGCTTAACATGCGGGCGCACATCATCGGCGTCAGGGTCAGGGAGACCACCGCCGAGATAAGAATAGCGACGGCAAGGGTGACGGCGAATTCGCGGAACAGACGGCCGACGATATCGCCCATAAACAGTAGCGGGATCAGCACCGCGATCAGCGAGAAGGTGAGGGAGATAATGGTGAAGCCGATTTCCCCGGCGCCTTTCAGCGCGGCGGCCAGCGGCTTCTCGCCTTTTTCGATATAGCGCGAGATGTTCTCGATCACCACGATGGCGTCATCCACCACAAAGCCGGTGGCGATGGTCAGGGCCATCAGCGTCAGGTTGTTGATCGAGAAGTCGAGGAACACCATCACCGCGAAGGTGCCCACCAGCGACAGCGGCACCGCGACGCCGGGAATAATGGTCGCCGGGACGTTGCGCAGGAACAGGTAGATGATCATCACCACCAGGGCGATGGCCAGCATCAGCTCAAACTGGGTGTCACGCACCGAGGCGCGAATGTTGGTGGTCCGGTCGGAGAGGACCTGCACCTTCACCGATTTTGGCAGGCTCTCGGTGAGCTGCGGCAGCATCTGGCGAATGCTGTCGGCAGTGTCGATGATGTTGGCCCCCGGCTGGCGCTGGACGTTCATCACGATGGCCCGCTGCTGGTTGGCCCACGCCCCGAGCCAGCTGTTCTCGGCGCCTTGTTCGACGCTGGCGACATCGCCGAGACGGATCGGCGCCCCGTTCTGATAAGCGATAATCAGCCGGCGATAATCCTCAGCGGACTGCATCTGATCGTTAGCGGAAAGCGTCACCGCGCGGGCCGGGCCGTCGAGGCTGCCTTTCGCGGAGTTAACGTTGGCGCTGGTGATAGCGGTGCGCACGGTTTCGCTGGTCAGGCCGAGGGCGGCGATGGCCTGGGCGTTAAGCTTCACCCGCACCGCCGGGCGCTGGCCGCCGGCGAGGGTCACCAGACCGACGCCGGAAACCTGGGAGATCTTCTGCGCCACCCGCGTCTCCACCATATCCTCCACCTGGGTCATCGGGATCGCGGAGGAGGTGACGGCGAGGGTCATGATCGGCGGATCCGCTGGGTTCACCTTGCTGTACACCGGCGGGTTGGGCAGATCGCTCGGCAGCAGGTTGGTGGCGGCGTTAATGGCCGCCTGCACTTCCTGCTCGGCGACGTCCAGCGGCAGGGTCAGCTGGAACTGCAGCGTGACTACCGAGGCGCCGCCGGAGCTTTGCGACGACATCTGCTTAAGGCCGGACATCTGGCCGAACTGGCGCTCCAGCGGGGCGGTGATAGCGGAGGTCACCACGTCCGGGCTGGCGCCCGGATAGAGGGTAACCACCTGAATGGTCGGGTAATCGACCTCCGGCAGGGCGGAGACCGGCAGGAAGCGGTAGCCGATGATCCCGGCTAACAGGATCGCCACCATCAGCAGGGTGGTGGCGACCGGACGCATAATAAACAGCCGGGACGGGCCGCCGGTGCGGCCTGGGGGTAACACCTGCATCAGGAACGCGCTCCGTGTTTACCGCTCTGGCGCGGAGCGGGCTGCGCCTGCTCGCTGCCGCTGGCGGTGACAACTTCCACCTTCGCCCCCTCGGTCAGGCGGTCAATCCCGTCGGTGACCACGCGATCCCCGGCGGAAAGCCCGGCGCTAATGACCACTTTCTGGCTGTCCTGGATGCCGGGCGTCACGCTGTGTTTGCTGACCTTATTCTCGTCGTTCAGCACCCACACAAAATGCCCTTCGTTGCCCATCTGCAGGGCGGCAGCGGGGATCACCACCGCGTTCTCTTCGGTATCCACCAGCAGGCGGGCGTTAACGAACTGGTTGGGGAACAGCGCGTCGTCCAGATTGCTGAAGCGCGCTTTCAGCTTGATGGTCCCGGTGGTCGCATCGATCTGGTTGTCGAGACTCAGCAGCTCGCCGACGCTGATTTTCTGTTTATTGGTGCGATCCCAGGCTTCGACGCTGAGCGCTTTGCCCGCTTTCTGCGCCTGCACCACCGTGGCGATGCTGTTTTCCGGCAGGGTGAAGACTACGTCGATCGGGTGCGTCTGGGTGAGAACCACAATCCCGGTGGTATCCCCGCTGGAGATCTGGTTGCCAATATCCACCTGCTTTAAGCCGACGCGGCCGTCAATCGGCGCGGTGATGCGCGTCCAGTCGAGCTGCAGCTGGGCGCTGGCGACGGCGGCTTCATCGGCCTTCACGGTGCCGGCGGATTCCACCACCAGCGACTGCTGGGTGTCCAGCTCCTGGCGGGAGACGAGATTGGTTTTCACCAGCTGCTGGTAACGAGCGAGATCGCGGCGGGCGTTCGCCAGGGTGGCGTTATCTTTCGCCAGCTGACCCTGCGCCTGGGCGAGGGCGACTTTAAACTGGCTGGGGTCGATCTGCGCCAGCAGGTCGCCGGCTTTGACCTGCTGTCCCTCCTGGAAGTGAAGGCTCAGCAGCTGGCCGTCGACCCGGCTGCGCACGGTCACGGTATTGGCCGCCGTCACGGTACCCAGCCCGGTGAGATAGCGCGGCACCGCTTGTTCGGTCGCGGTGGCCGCCTGCACCGGCGCCAGCGCGCCGCCGAAACGGCCATGACGCGCGCCGCCCGGCCCCTGCGGGCCTTGTCCTGCTGCGGGAGCGCTGCTGCCGCTCGTGTCACGATCGTGCCAGAACCAGTAGGCGGCTCCGGCGATAATCACTACCGCCAGCGCGGCGCCCCAACGACGTATGTTACTGCCTTTCATTAGTTTACGGTCTCATCCTGAAGCGTTTCGCTGAATGATACTAGTTTAGTGAGGGAAGGGGCCGTAAAAATGGAGGAATTATGAAAAGAAGGTTGAGAAATGTCTGGATAACCGCCGCGACGCCGGGCGGTCTCGCAACCGATTCCTGTGGTGATATCAACTTTTAGTTTAAAAAAGTAAAAAACAGTTGTATCCGGGAGGGCTTTAATTAGATTTATGCGGTGAATAAATCAGTGCATTTCCATAATAATAAAATATGCACTTAAAAATCAACGTGTTAAATAATCAGGGGTCATTGCTGTGGCAAACGCAAACAAACTCACGCTCTTCATCGTCATCTTTATGCTGATGGGGATCCTCTCCGGCGCGGCTATCCATGCCTACGCGACGCCGACCACTATCTCCGCCTGGGCGGACAACATTACGCTGCTGACCGATCTGTTTCTGCGGTTGATCAAAATGGTCATCGCGCCGTTGGTGTTCAGCACCCTGACGGTCGGCATTATGCGCCTCGGCGAGACGGCGACCATTGGCCGGGTAGGCGGGAAGGCGATGGTGTGGTTCATCACCTCCTCGGTATTATCCATTCTCGTCGGGCTGGTGATCGTCACCTTCCAGCACCCGGGCGCAGGGTTAAACCTGGCGGTGCCGAAAGAGGCGGTGGATACCGGTCTGGCGGTCAGCGGTATGAGCCTGAAAGGATTCCTGTCGCACACCATCCCCACCAGCATCACCGAGGCGATGGCCAACAACGAGATCCTGCAGATCGTGGTGTTCTCGATGTTCTTTGGCATCGCCGGCGCGTCGCTGGGCGAGAAGTTTAATGCCCCACTGGTGGCGGCGCTCAACGTGGTGTCGCACATTATGCTGAAGGTGACGGGCTATGTGATGTACGTTGCGCCGCTGGCTATCTTCGCCGCCATTTCCTCGGTGATTGCCTCGCAGGGGCTGGGGATCCTGCTCAACTACGCTTCATTCATTGGCGGTTACTACCTGGCGGTGCTGTTGACCAGCGCGGTGCTGATTGCCGTCGGCTATATGGTGCTGAAGAAAGAGGTCTTCCGTCTGCTGAACATGCTGAAGGACCCGGTGCTGGTGGCGTTTACTACCAGCAGCTCCGAAGCGGCCTATCCGAAAACCCTTGAGCGCCTGGTGAAGTTTGGCTGCTCGCGCAATATCGTCTCGTTCGTCCTGCCGATTGGCTACTCGTTTAACCTCGTTGGCTCGATGGTCTACTGCTCCTTCGCCGCGATGTTTATCGCCCAGGCCTATAACGTGCCGCTGAGCTTTAGCGAGATTACGGTCATGATGTTGACCCTGATGCTGGCCTCGAAAGGCATCGCCGGGGTGCCGCGCTCGGCGCTGGTGGTGCTGGCGGCCACGATCCCCAGCTTCAATATTCCGGTTGCCGGGATCCTGCTGCTGATGGGCATCGACCACTTCCTCGACATGGGGCGTTCCGCCATCAACGTGTTGGGTAACGGCATCGCCACCGCCATGCTGTCGAAAAACGAAGGTCTGCTGGCCGAAGAGGGGAATGAACCGGCATGGGAGGCAGAGAAAGCGGAAGCCTGATCCTGCCGCGCCCTTCCACTGAGGGCGCTATTCCACACGGAAAAAAAGGCCCCTGACAGGCACGCCAGGGGCAATGTGACGAAGTATCAGTTTTCCTCGTAAATAGTCTTTTTTCTTATATAAAAACGCGCGGTAACGTCTTTATACCGAGGAAGCGTCAGAGTTTAACGTTATGTTCGGCAGCGCTGGCGCTTTTTTAGCATCCTGCGGCTATTTTCGGATTCCCGACAATATCACTACGGGAATATCTTATTCTCTTCCGTTCGCTATTTGCCTACCAGCGCTCACGTAACAGATTCATAAACTGGAAAAAGTCATGGTTATTATTCAGGCTGTATTTTTCCATAATCTTATTCTTATGGTAAGCCGCGGTGCGGGGACTGACGCGCTGCAGGGCGGCGATTTTACTCATATCCAGCCCTTCAAGAATACCGTGCACTACAGCGGTCTGCGATCGCGACAGTACGCGATGCGGGCAGCTGGCGCAGCTCAGTTCCCGGCTCGTGGCGTCAGTGGCCGACGGGTCCATGCAATGCTGTAGCTCGCTTTTGATGATTGCCAGCAGCTGAGGAATACTGGCCGTTTTCAGCGAAACAAAAATCACCCCTTTCAGGCAATTAATCATGAAATCGTCTTCCGGCAGCTGGTCATAGCTGTGGAGAATGATCAGGGAGCTGCCTTTTTTCCTGTTTTTAATCAAGGCATTACACAGGTAAATTTCACCGGGGATCACTTCGCAAATAATAATGTCTTCGCCTGACAGGTCGTTATTGCGCCAGGAGAAACGGGCCCGCATATCGTCGCGGGCGAGGTCATTAACCATGGCGACCAGCGATTCGCGCACAAAGGTGTTGCGGGTGTTGATGGTGACATTAATGTTTCTCATGGCGTTATTTCCTTATGCAAAACATAACGCCATGCTGTGACAAATCCTCCGGGCGTATGCGGTGTTTTGATTTTATAAAAGTACCTGCAATCGTTTTTTATTATTATAAAGTGAATTATTTACGACGCGTCGAACGCTTATCGTTAAACGTAAACTTCTGCCGTCTCCTGTCTTTCAGATAGGAAATAAAACTGTATACAGAGATACTGAAGAAAAAAATGCATAGCAATAAAATTAACCACGTTTGCATGGCCATCGTTTTTACCTTGTCTGTGCTGTATGCTGTCAGAATTTACCGCGAACGGCTATTACGTTTTGTTATATGTTTTCCTGTCCACTGAAAATCATACGACATCATCCTGATGTGCTAGCACTATAAGAAAGTTCTTAAGCGCATCGTCAGTCTCATTCCTCTCATTTCTCTCAGAAAATGAGAAAAATTAACACTTGCGAGTTATTCATATCCGGCGCAGTGCCCAGAGCGCGCCATCGATCAGGAAATAAACGCCAGTCCTTTGCCAAAGATCGCACGAACGGGCAGGTGGATCCCTTGCTGGCGCGCCTTATGGCGCAGGCGGCTAATCACCACGTCGATGCGGTGCAGGTCAGGCTCACTTTCGTGGGAAAACAGGCAGGCATGGAGGTCCAGCTTACTGCATACCTCGTTGCGATTGCGCATCAACAGCTCCACCAGACGGTACTCCTGCTGGGTTAACTCCAGCGTCCGGGCGTCGGGCGAGATCAGTTTATCTTCATGCAAACGCCACAGGCCGGTGGTAGCGGAGGACGCGGCGCTGACTGGCTCCGGCTGGAGGACGGCCGGTCGATCCTGCTGCAGGCGGGCGCCAAGGGCGGTGAGGGTCTCCGCAAGATGGGCGAAGTTAACCGGCTTAATCAGGTATGCATCGGCCCCAAGGCTGAGCGCCTGCAGTTTATCCTGCTGCTGGCCGCGGGCGCTGACCACCACCAGGCCGTAGTTTCCCAGCTCATGCAGGTAGTTCAGCACGCTGAAGCCATCTTCACCGGGCAGGCCAATATCAATCAGCACGATGTCCACCGGATGGCTGTGCAGTTGCCGCCAGAAGGCTTCGGCGCTGCGCGTGCCCCACACCTCGAAGCCGCGATAGCCCAGCCAGGCCAGCAATTCATCCAGCAGATCGGGGTTATCTTCAATTATTGCCAGTCGTAAAGCCATGGATCATTCTCCTCTTAAGCAACCGTGGGGAGGGTAAGAATAAAGGTGCAGCCGTCCGGGCCATGCTCGGCCAGCCACAGTTTGCCATCATGAGCCTGCACGATCTGACGCGCAACATACAAACCGAGACCGGTACCGCCCGGCACCGGCGACGTGTGCTCGCCGCGACGGTAGCGCTCAAAGATCAGCTCTGCCTGCCCATCGGGCAGGCCCGGGCCGTGGTCGCGAATGCGCAACTCGGTGTGCCCGGCATCGGAGCGGATATCGATGGCGATTTCACCGGGGGGCGAATACTTCACCGCGTTATCCAGCAGATTGGCGATGGCGATGCACAGCAGGCCGGCATCGGCCTGCAGCTGCGGGCTTTCCACCGCGCCGTGATGGCGGATGTTCAGGTAATGGTCGTGGGAGATGGCCACCACCGAGGCGGCCATGTTGATCACCGTTAGCAGGGCGGTCTGCTGGCGGTCGACGTGCAGGTCGTGGGAGGCCAGGCGCGCGTCGGCGAGGCAGTTATCGGTGAGCTGCACCAGACGGGTGGCGGCGCGCCCGATGCGATCGAAGCGCGCCTCCTGGCTGGCCGAGGCCGCCGAGAGGCGGAGATTCTCCAGCGCCGCCTGGATCACCGCCAGCGGCGTGCGGAATTCGTGCGCCACCATGCCCATAAACTGCCGCTGGTGGAAGCTGGCTTCGCGCTCAATCTGCAGCTCACGCGACAGGCGCTGCTTCTGCTCCAACTGCCGGTTCTCAGCGCGTACCCGCAGGATGGCAATGATCAGCACCGTAATGATGTGGACGATCAGCGCATACTGCCAGAGGGAATAGATCGCCACATGGAACGGGATAATCCCGTGGATCGACAACTGCACCAGCACCGCGGCGGCGACGTAGAACGGCGGCAGCAGACCCAGCAGAAGGGTGTTACGGTCGATGGCTTTTTTGCGCCACAGCCACCAGGAGGTGAACAGCAGCACCGGGGTGATAATGATAAAGATCACCCCTTCAATCTGCATCGCGAAGCCGTAAAACCCCAGCGGAATACTGACCTGCAGCACCAGGTTGAGGACCACCGCGGCGATCAGTAGCTGATGAAGCCGCGGCATATTCTTCTTCAAATCAAAAATCTCGCTGTGCAGCCAGAGGGCGGTGGCATAGCTGAACAGAGAGAGGCTGCTGATCATAAAGTCCTGGTACGGTAGCGCGGCGCTGCCGAAAAACCACTCCGGGAAGCCGTGCAGGGCGGCAACCAGCGGATAATTGAGCGAGAAAAGACAAATGCCCCATAGCAGGCGTCGGCGCAGGGCCAGCGCCAGCCACAGCGCCACGCCGCTGGCGACGGCGGCCAGGCCAAAATAGAAGCTCCAGAAAGCGGTGTCGGCGGTCGCCCGCTGCACAAATTCCTGCGGCGAGGAGAGCGAGGCCAGCAGGATCAGGGTGCTGGTGCTGTGCAGGCGAAAGACCACCTCATAGCCGGCGTCGGTCGGCGGCGGGGGGAGGATCAGCACGCTTTCCCGGTAGTGCAGGTCGCTCTCGCGGGCGACGTCGCGGTCGCCAAAGGTGCGCTGTGTCCAGGGGGCATCGCTGCCCAGTGGCCGGTAGTAAATGGTCAGATGGTCGACAAAAGAGGGGCCCAGCTGCAGCCAGCGCGGCTCCCCGGCAAACCACGTTCCCGGCAGCTCGCTGCGCAGCCACCAGGTTTTTCGCGAATAGCCAAAGGAGGGGATCTGCCGGGTGGTGGCGAGCTGGTCCGTGGGCAGGGCGGCGAAGCGATCGACCGTCATCTGGCCGCTGGCGTCCGCGTACCACTGGACCGGAATATCAATGCCCACCTGGCGCGTTGTTGCCTGCGCCTGTGGGGCGGCCAGCAGCAAGAGTAATCCACAGCTGACCAGCCAGCCTGCCAGGAACCGCGGCCGGCAACGCCGGACCGCTGCGAAGATCGCAGACACCCTTTTCAATCACGCCCCCTTGCGGCATGCCAACGATACAGACCGCAGACGTCTGGCTACGGTATGGATAATACGTCCCCGGAAGCGGGGGAGAATGGACAGGCCTGTCCGGAAGAACAGGCCATTTTGCGTGGGAGACCAGGAATATTCCAGCGTAATCTGCAGCGCCACGATCAGGACAGACCTGCTGTGCGGTAGCGCCAGGAGGGGGTTAGCGGAAAACCACCTGCGCCCAGCGGGCCAGCCCGGCGGTTACCGAGCCAAAATCATCGCCACCAGCCAGCGGAATACCCGGCAGCTGGGCGGCCAGCGCCTTTTTGATCAGCGGCGAGCGGGCGCTGCCGCCGGTAAGATAGATCACGTCCGGGGTGGTCTGGCTGCTATCGAGCGCCAGCTGCACCTGTTCCATAATGCGGGTCAACGGTTGATCCAGCGCGGCTTCCAGACCCTGCTGGGCGATGGCGGTGGCCAGCTCGTCCTGAATAAACGGCAGCGCGGTTTCGACGCTGGCGGCGCTGGAGAGGGCGATTTTGCTCTCTTCGGCGCTGCGCACCAGACGATAGCTGAGACGCTGGCGCCAGACCTTCAGCAGCAGAGCCACCTTGTCGGCATCCCGGGCGCTGCGCAGCAGATCGTTAAGCAGACGGCCGTTGGCGGTGCTGTAGAAATCGCTCTGCGCTGGCACGTCGTTGATGGCCACCGCGTTCCACCACGGGAGGATCGGCAGCGCGGTGCCTTTCTCCGTTTCGCCGCCCATGCCGAGGAGGGGCATCAGGCATTTGAAGGCCAGGGCAATGTCGAGGTCGTTACCGCCGATGCGGCAGCCGCTGTGGCCGAGCAGGCTCTGCTGGCGGTCGGCGCGCTCCCGCCACTGCGGGCCCATCAATAGCAAGGAACAGTCGGTGGTCCCACCGCCGATATCGACGACCAGCACCCGTTTTTCTTCATTGAGAGTGGCTTCGAAATCGAGCCCGGCGGCAACCGGTTCAAACTGGAAGACCACATCGCGGAAACCGGCGCGGAGAGCCGCCCGCTCAAGGATGCCCTGCGCCTGGGCGTTCGCGTCGTCACCGCCGAGGCCCTGGAAGTTAATCGGTCGGCCAATCACCGCCTGGTCGATCTGCTCGGGCAGCTGGCTCTCAGCCTGCAGTTTGATGTGCAGCATCATGGCGCAGACCAGGTCTTCAAACAGGGCCACCTGCTGCGGCTTCAGCCCGCTGGCGCCGAGGAAGGATTTTGGCGATTTAACGAAGTAGACCTCTTCCGGATCTTCAACATACTGATGCAGCGAGGCGAGACCGAACTGCACGCTGTTGCGCAGCACCTCGATGTCTTCGTCGCGGTTGGCGGCAATGGCCCGGCGCAGCAGCGCCTGGTTTTCATCGCTGTGGGTGGGGACGTCATGATGGCGATAGAGCCACTCGCTGACCGCTTCGCGCGTTGGCGCACATAGCATCGAGGGCAGCAGCGCGCTGCCGTTTTCCAGCGTCAACAGCTGAGGGGTGTTTTCCCGCATTACGGCCACCGAACAGTTGGCGGTGCCGTAGTCAAAACCAATAAACATCGTCTGCAAAATCCCCATGCCGGTGAAGAAGGGGGGCGACTTTAGCGGATCGTCGCCATGGCGACAACTGGAATTTAAAAGCAAGGCGTTGACGGTCAAGGGCGACTATCATTGAAACGCTATATAAAGGAGAGCTTATGGTGCTGTTACCCTGGACCCCGCCTTACGACTGGGCGTGGATGGTTGGTTTTTTGCAGGCGCGTGCCGTCGCCGGCGTCGAGCGCTTTGATGAAGGAGGCTATAGTCGCAGCTTTGGCATTCAAGGGCATCGCGGGCTGATTCATCTGGCGCCGGACGAAGAGGCGCAGGGCCTGCGGGTGACCCTCTCCCCGGGGCTGCAACCGGTGGCGGAGATCTGCTATGCGCGAATTGGCCAGCTGTTTGATTTAGCCTGCGACCCGCAGCAGGTCGCCGGGGCGTTGGGCTCTCTGGCCCAGGCGCGGCCGGGGCTGCGCCTGCCGGGGGCGCTGGATGCTTTCGAACAGGCGGTGCGTGCGGTGCTGGGCCAACTGGTGAGCGTGGCGATGGCCGCCCGGCTCACCGCTAAAGTGGCGGCTGGCTGGGGCGAACCGCTGGCGGACGCGCCCGGCTATGTGTTATTCCCGACGCCAGAGGCGCTGTCCCGGGCCGACCCGCAGGCGCTGAAGGCGCTGGGAATGCCGCTTCGGCGCGCGGAGGCGCTGATCCACCTCGCCCGGGAGGCACTCAGCGGCGAGCTGCCCCTGACGGCGCCAGCGGACATCGACGCCGGGCTGCGTCAACTGCAGAGCCTGCCCGGCATTGGCCGCTGGACGGCAAACTACTTTGCTCTGCGCGGCTGGCAGGCGAAAGATATCTTTTTGCCGGATGATTACCTGATTAAACAGCGCTTTCCGGGAATGACCCCGGCCGCCATCGCCCGCTATGCCCGTCGCTGGCAGCCGATGCGATCGTATGCGCTGTTGCATATCTGGTATACCGATGACTGGATCCCGGCGGCGGAATAGCCGTCCGGGGCGCATACCACTGGTATCGGGACGCTGAAATCCCTATAATTGCCGCGTTTGGCGGTCCGCCGCCACCCTCCATCTCTATCCAGGTTAATCAGGTCGCAAAAATTTATGACTGATATGTCCCATCAGTGCGTCATTGTAGGTATCGCCGGCGCATCGGCTTCTGGCAAAAGTCTTATTGCCAGTACTCTCTATCGCGAATTGCGTGAACAAGTTGGCGACGAACATATTGGCGTCATTCCGGAAGACAGCTATTACAAAGATCAAAGTCATCTGTCGATGGAAGAGCGCGTCAAAACCAACTATGACCACCCGAGCTCAATGGACCACAGTCTGTTGTTCCAGCACCTGCAGATGCTGAAAAGCGGCCAGCCGATTGAACTGCCGGTCTATAGCTACGTCGAGCATACCCGCACGCCGAACACCATTCACGTCGAGCCGAAGAAGGTGATCATTCTTGAAGGGATCCTGCTGCTGACCGACGCGCGCCTGCGTAACGAGCTTAACTTCTCTATTTTCGTCGACACCCCGCTCGATATTTGCCTGATGCGCCGTATTAAGCGCGACGTTAACGAGCGCGGCCGTTCTATGGACTCGGTGATGGCCCAGTACCAGAAGACCGTGCGCCCGATGTTCCTGCAGTTTATTGAACCGTCGAAGCAGTATGCCGACATCATCGTGCCGCGCGGCGGCAAAAACCGCATCGCGATTGATATTCTGAAGGCCAAAATCAGTCAGTTCTTTGAATAACCTGGCCGAATTGTGTAACGTGCAAAGAGTAGCCCTGTTGCCCTGTCCGCCGCGAAGCGTGCGGGAAGCAGCCTTATAAGGAGAAAGCCCATGCGTCTGTGTGACCGAGATATCGAAGCCTGGTTGGATGAAGGGCGACTCGCCATCAATCCGCGCCCACCCGTTGAGCGTATTAATGGCGCGACGGTTGATGTACGGCTGGGTAATAAATTCCGCACCTTCCGCGGCCACACGGCGCCGTTTATCGATTTAAGCGGACCGAAGGCCGAGGTCAGCGCCGCGCTGGACCGCGTGATGAGCGAAGAGATTGTCCTGCCGGAAGGGGAGGCCTTTTTCCTGCATCCGGGCGAACTGGCGCTGGCGGTGACCTATGAATCAGTCACTCTGCCAGCCGATCTGGTGGGCTGGCTGGACGGACGCTCCTCACTGGCGCGGCTGGGGCTGATGGTGCACGTTACCGCGCACCGCATCGACCCGGGCTGGTCCGGCTGCATCGTGCTTGAGTTCTACAACTCCGGCAAACTGCCGCTGGCGCTGCGTCCGGGCATGCCTATCGGCGCGCTGAGCTTTGAGCCATTATCGGGCCCGGCGGCCCGGCCGTATAACCGCCGTGAAGACGCCAAATATCGCGACCAGCAGGGCGCGGTGGCGAGCAGAATCGACAAGGATTGATAACGTCAACGGGGTGTTGCTGAGGGTGCCATGAGACGAATACTGACAACGCTGATGATCCTGCTGGCGGTCATTGTCGCCGGGCTTACCTCGTTGGTATTGCTGGTCAATCCCAACGATTTTCGCGCCTATATGGTGCATGAGGTGGCAGAGCGCAGCGGTTATCAGCTTGAACTCGATGGCCCGCTGCGCTGGCACGTCTGGCCGCAGCTCAGCATTCTCAGCGGACGCATGACGCTGACCGCCCGGGGCGCCGAAGAGCCGGTGATCCGCGCCGACAACATGCGCCTCGACGTGGCGCTGCTGCCGCTGCTCTCGCACCAGCTGCAGGTGAAGCAGGTGATGCTTAAGGGCGCGGTGATCCAGCTGACCCCGAAAACCGAGGCGGTTCGCGATAGCGCTGCGCCGGTGGTACCTCATGACAACACCCTGCCGCAGGCTCCGGAGGACCGCGGATGGTCCTACGACGTGCGCCAGCTGCAGGTGGCCGACAGCGTGCTCTTCTTCCAGCATGAGAACGGCGAGCAGGTGACCGTGCGTGATATCCGCCTGCAAATGGAGCAGGATGAGAATCACCGGGCCACCGTCGACTTCTCCGGCCGGATCAACCGCGACCAGCGCGACCTGGCGCTGAACTTCTCCGCTACCGTGCAGGGCGGCGACTATCCCCACTCCTTAAAAGCCGACTTTAGCCAGCTAAGCTGGCAGCTGCGCGGCGCCGAGCTGCCCCCTGATGGCATTAATGGCCAGGGCAGTCTGCAGGCCAGCTGGCAGGAAGATGGCAAAACCCTGCGCTTTGACAACCTGAATCTGATGGCCAGCGGCAGCACCCTTACCGGCAACGGCAGCGTGGTGCTGGGGGATCGCCCGGACTGGTCGCTGGATCTCCACGCGACCACCCTGAATCTCGACAGCCTGCTGGCGCCCTCCTCGCCAGCGACCGACAGCAGTGCCAGCCAGCAGGGCCAGAGCCAGACGCGACCGCTGCGTCCGGTGATCGCCGACAGCGATGAGCGCGAAGATTACCAGAGCCTGCGCGGCTTTAACGGCCGGATGGCCCTGAGCGCCGACCAGCTGCAATGGCGCGGCCTGAACTTCACCCAGGTGCAGAGCGAAATCAGCAACCAGCAGGGGCTGCTGACGGTCAGCAAAATGCAGGGTAACCTCGACGGCGGGCAGCTTTCCCTCCCCGGCACCCTCGATGCCCGTGGCGACACACCGCAGGCGACATTCCAGCCGGCGCTGCAGAACGTAGAGATCGGTTCGCTGATCAAAGCCTTTAACTATTCATTAAACCTGACCGGCAAGCTGTCGCTGACCGGCGAGTTTTCCGGAACGCGCATTGACGCGGATGATTTCCGCCGTCACTGGCAGGGGCAGGCCCAGCTCCAGATGGCCGATACCCGTACCGAGGGGCTGAACTTCCAGCAGCTGGTGCAGCAGGCCGTGGAGCGCAGTACCAACGTGCGGGCGCAGGAGAATTACGACAATGCCACCCGCCTGGATTCCGTGAGCAGCCAGCTGACGCTGGATAACGGGGTGGTGACGCTGAACCGCCTGCAGGGGCAGTCCGACATGATGGCGATGACCGGCGAAGGTCAGCTCGATCTGCAGAAAGAGAACTGCGATATGCGCTTTAACGTGCGCGTGCTCGGCGGCTGGAAAGGGGAGGGCAAACTTATCGACCGCCTGAAACAGACCGCCATCCCGCTGCGCATCTACGGCGACTGGCAGTCGCTGAGCTACAGCCTGCAGGTCGATCAGATCCTGCGGAAACAGCTACAGGATGAAGCGAAGCAGCGCCTCAACGACTGGGTTGAGCGTAATAAAGGCAGCAAAGAGAGCAAAGACGCCAAAAAGCTGCTCGATAAGCTGTAATCTCCACCACCGCGGCCCGGGCCTTCCGGGCTGTGAGATTGTCGTCAAAGGGTATGCCACGTTGATGCCGGGTGGCGGCTGCGCCTGACCCGGCCTACGTTTTGCGCAAAATCATCAGCTTGCGTCGCTAACCATGTAGGCCTGATAAGCGCAGCGCCATCAGGCAGTGTGGCTGCTCTAGAGCATCAATTCCCCGTGATGAGAGAATGTCGTCAAATTGTGATGTCACGATGATGCCGGGTGGCGGCTACGCCTGACCCGGCCTGGGATGTGCGCAATATCATCAGCTTGAGTCGCTATCCATGTAGGCCTGATAAGCGCAGCGCCATCAGGCAGTGTGGCTGCTGTAGAGCATCAATTCCCCGTGATGAGAGAATGTCGTCAAAGTGTGGAGCCCCGTTGACGCCGGGTGGCGGCTGCGCCTGACCCGGCCTACGTTTTGTGCAATATCATCGGCTTGAGTCGCTATCCATGTAGGCCTGATAAGCGAAGCGCCATCAGGCAGTGTGGCTGCTCTAGAGCATCAATTCCCCGTGATGAAAGAATGTCGTCAAAGTGTGATGTCACGTCGATGCCGGGTGGCGGCTATGCCTGACCCGGCCTGGGATGTGCGCAATATCATCAGCTTGCGTCGCTATCCATGTAGGCCTGATAAGCGAAGCGCCATCAGGCATGGGTTTGATTATCCATCCCACCGCCCGGGATACCCCGGGCCAGTTTTATGCCTGACGATTACACCTCATAATCCAGCTCATCCCGCTTTACTGGCGGGACGATCTGCACCTTCTGTACCCGATGGCTGTCGACCTGCTGCGTGCGCAGGGTATAGCCGTCAATCTCAATGGTTTCCCCCACCTGCGGCACATGCTGCAGATACTCCATCAGCAGACCGGCAACGGTGTGGTACTCCCGTTTATCATCCAGCGGCAGCGGAACGTACTGCACCAGGTCCTCCAGCGGCATATGGCCGTTAACAGTCCACGAACCGTCCTGATGATGCTGAATATCGTGCCGGGCGTCGATCTCCTCCACCTCGTTGGGCAGATTACCGGCGATGGTTTCCATCACGTCGCTAAGGGTCACAATCCCCTCGACGGAACCAAACTCATCGACCACAAAGGCAAAGTGGGTGCGGGCCTGACGGAACTGCTCAAGCGCGGAGAGGAGCGGTAACCCCTCCGGAAAGACCAGCGGCTGCCGCACCAGCGCCTGCAGATCCAGCGGCTCCTGGCGCAGGGACTGCTGGAGCAGGTCGATAACATGAACCACCCCCAGCAGGTCTTCATTATCTTTCCCGCCGGTCACCACCAGCCGGGTGTGCTGATTTTTCTCCACCAGGCTGCGGATCTCTTCCTCCGGCGCGCTGAGGTTGATGCGCTCGATATCATGGCGCGATGTCATAATGCTGCTGACGCTGCGCTGATTAAGGTTCAGCACCCGCTCAATCATCAACCGTTCCTGCGGATTAAACAGCGGATGATGATCCTGATCGGCGACTAACGACGCCGTGTCAGCATCCAGTTCAGCTTTTTCTTTCTGGCCGCTCAGCAGGTTCATCACCGCCTCGGTGGTGCGCTGACGCAGCGTCAGATTGGCCGACAGGAAGCGACGGCGGTTAAACAGCGCCAGCTGGTTAAGGGCTTCAATCATGACCGAGAAGCCAATCGCCGCGTACAGATAGCCTTTCGGAATAATAAAGCTGAAGCCTTCAGCAATCAGGCTGAAGCCGATCATCAGCAGGAAGCTCAGACAGAGGATGACGATGGTCGGGTGGCTGTTAACGAAGCGCGTCAGGGCCTTGCTGGCCATCAGCATCAGGCTGATAGCGATGATCACCGCGGCCATCATCACCGCCAGGTGGTCGACCATGCCGACGGCGGTGATCACCGAGTCGAGGGAGAAGATGGCATCGAGCACCACGATCTGCGCCACCACGGCCCAGAATTTCGCCCCTCTGCGCTGGGTGGGATTATCGCTGTCCTTCCCCTCCAGCCGTTCGTTGAGTTCGACGGTGGCTTTAAACAGCAGGAATAAGCCGCCGAACAGCATAATTAAATCGCGGGCGCTGAAGCTGAAGTCGTGAAAAACAATCAGCGGTTTGGTCAGGGTCACCAGCCATGAGATAGAGGCCAGCAGCAGCAGACGCATGACCATCGCCAGCAGCAGACCGGTGATACGAGCGCGGTCGCGCTGAGCGGGCGGCAGCTTTTCGGCGAGGATAGCGATAAAAACCAGGTTATCGATACCCAACACCAGTTCGATAACCACCAGCGTGACGAGACCTGCCCAGATTGACGGATCGGCAATCCATTCCATATGTAATAAAACCTGTACGACTGCGGTATGTGTTACCACGATCATGGATAAGATGAGTCTAAAATGCAATAACGACGCGGATATCACTCCGCCGGAGGTGGATATATTTCCAGCAAATTAGGTGAACAGATAAGAATTATGTTCCAGAAAAGATCAGCGGAAAAATAACAATATGGCGGAACGCGCTGGAATAAGCTTGCTGATATCAGAACCATAACCCGCTGCGTTCTGCCCGGCGCAAAAGCGCGGGCAGTCCCGTCGTTCGCCACGGTAGGCACCCTTCCTCATCCCCGGGTGAAGTGCGAAGCCCGCTCACAAAATCGGCATAATTCACATCATGAAGTGAGCGCAGAATAGCGCCGATCGCAGTTCTCTGCCGTGGTTTACGGTTATTATCCTGCCATATCTGGCTGTTTATGCTGAAATATATTGCCTGGCGAAATTAATTATCTATATCTATTCTTTCCGGACATATGAACGCCGCAGCCAGCAGCTGGCAGGGGCTGCGTGCCAAAGGCCGCGATGTACGGGCCTCGCGGCGACATCGCGCTGTGCAGGGAAGCGGGCCGCTGAATAACCCGATGGAGAATAAGATTATTCTCACTTCGACCTGTTGATAAAAGAAAGTTGTGTGTATTCTTTTAGGTGACAGTGAATTTAAGAATTTGGCGGGCAGATGCCCGGGCAGTATCCGTGTATTATCAGTTCCAATGGATTTGTGACATGTACAATTTTGCAAAACTGCGTGTTTTGCAACCAAACAGGTGAAGATGAATATGGCGAATTTGAAAGCGGTTATTCCGGTCGCAGGACTAGGCATGCATATGCTGCCGGCCACAAAGGCAATTCCTAAGGAGATGCTGCCGATCGTTGATAAGCCAATGATTCAGTACATTGTTGACGAAATCGTCGCCGCCGGGATCAAAGAGATTGTCCTGGTGACGCACTCCTCGAAGAATGCGGTGGAAAACCACTTTGATACCTCCTACGAGCTGGAAGCCCTGCTTGAGCAGCGTGTGAAGCGCCAGCTGCTGGCAGAAGTCCAGGCCATTTGCCCGCCGGGCGTAACCATCATGAACGTGCGCCAGGCACAGCCGTTGGGTCTGGGCCACTCCATCCTCTGTGCCCGCCCGGTAGTCGGGGATAACCCGTTTGTCGTGGTGCTGCCGGATATCATTCTCGACGGCGGCACCGCAGACCCGCTGCGCTATAACCTCGCCGCTATGGTCGCCCGCTTTAACGAGACCGGCCGCAGCCAGGTGCTGGCGAAACGCATGCCGGGGGACCTCTCCGAATACTCCGTGATCCAGACCAAAGAGCCGATGGTGGCCGAAGGGCAGGTGGCGCGTATCGTCGAGTTCATTGAAAAACCGGACGAACCGCAGACCCTGGACTCCGACCTGATGGCCGTGGGCCGCTACGTGCTGTCGGCAGATATCTGGGCCGAACTGGAGCGTACCGAGCCGGGCGCCTGGGGCCGTATCCAGCTAACCGATGCCATTGCCGAACTGGCGAAGAAGCAGTCCGTTGATGCGATGCTGATGACCGGCGAAAGCTATGACTGCGGTAAAAAAATGGGCTACATGCAGGCCTTCGTCACCTACGGAATGCGTAACCTGAAAGAAGGCGCCAAATTCCGCGAAAGCATTAAAAAACTGCTGGCCTGACAGCTGGTGTGAAGATGAGCGGCAGGGCAAAGGCTTTCGCCACGCCGCTCATAACGTTATGCAGAAATTATTCATAACGTGAATGTTATAACGATTGTAAAGAAACGTATGGCTTCGGAGACTTCTGGTAGTTTGTCTCTGGCCTCTGTGGTGCAATGGTCGGAGTAGCGGCAATAATGCTTTGTGAATAGTCACTTAGTGCGACAATTCTTAAAGCGCAGGGAAAGCGGTCAACGTCAGCCAAAAATAAAACTTGACTGCGATCATGTTTCCGCTTTAAACATCTCACTTGCATGCATAAAAATGTGAAATGAATTGGCATGCGAGCTGGTACAGACATTACGGATAATCCCTGAGCACGGCAGTGGACATCATCGAAGGATCACAGGTATATGAACTGGCAACTCATCTCATTTTTTGGCGATAGCACCGTTTTGCTGCCCAGCGCAGCGGCGCTGTTTATTGTCCTGATACTGCGTAAAACGTCGCGGTTGCTGGCGTGGCAGTGGAGTTTGCTGTTCGGCATCACCGGCGCCATCGTCTGCGCCTCCAAACTGGCCTTTATGGGCTGGGGCCTGGGCATTCGCGAGCTGGATTACACCGGCTTCAGCGGCCATTCAGCGCTCTCCGCAGCCTTCTGGCCTATCTTCCTGTGGCTGCTCAGTGCCCGTTTTTCCACGGGTTTGCAAAAAGCAGCCGTCGCCACCGGCTATATTCTGGCCGCTGTAGTGGGTTATTCACGGCTGGTCATCCATGCGCATTCCGTCTCGGAAGTGATCGCTGGCCTGCTGCTCGGTGCTGCTGGCAGCGCTTTGTTCCTGTTGCTGCAAAAAGGCATTTCTAATTCCGACAATAAGACTATACCTTGGGGTGGGGTTGCGTGCCTGGTGATGGTCCCGCTTGTCCTGTTACATAGCGGCAGTAAAGCACCGACTCAATCCCTGTTGGGGCAAATCGCCACCGCAATTGGGCCGCTGGATAAACCTTTTACCAGAGAAGACCTTCACAAGCAGGTCTGGTAATCGCCATTTGTTTTACAGGGGAAATTAAGTTTTCGCCGGTTAATTAGACAAATAAGAAAATAATCTACTATATGCCAGGTAATTGATAATTCATATTTATGAAATAACGCAGTGCTACTACATTGTTATTGTCAATTTGCCTGGATATAGCCGTGGTCAGACGTTTCTTAAATGCGTTCAGAAAGCACCTGTTCCACGTTGGATGAATAACCCAGCAACGAGAAACTATTAGAAATTGTAGTTGACTATGGCGCCATCATCTGATTTTTGGATGATGTCAGTGGCGCAAGAAATTTTAATTTTTTCAACTGGTTAGCTGTATCTGTGCTGGTGTGGCAGCGCCAGGCAGATGTTCGATAGTTGAGAACAATAAATAATCTTTATTGGCGAGCCGGCTATTTTCCGCCAATAAAACAGCGGATGGGATTAATTGGCAGATATTCGGCAGCAAGACTCCCAATTGTGACCGAAATCCCGTAGACTTAACGCCGCAAAAAATAAAGGCCTGACCAATTTATCACCCACAGGCCGATTAAATACGCCGTTCAGGTAGTCAGTGCGCTGGTAGCTGTTAAGCCAGGGGCGGTAGCGTCGCTGAAACCACGTGCTGCTGCACAAAATACCTTCTCTGAACGTCTATAAAAATCGATGCACTTTGGGTGATTAACGCCATAAGATATCTATCATGCTCATCAGATATCCCCATATAAGGGGTCAGGAGCGGCTGCTGATATCGCCTGTACACCAACTTTCCCGTCTCATCGATAGCCTGTACGGTAAAATTCGCCTACATTGTGAGCTGGGTGGATGTGATAAGGGTGACAAGCAGCTTAGGGTAACTGTACTTGCCTCGCAGGTGTTGCACAGTGAAGTCAGCTGGTGCCGCGAGCGCTTTCTATCTTGGTATTCCCCTCATTCTCATTGAGATACGACAGCGGGGCTGAAAATGGATCTTGTACAATGATAAAAATTGCGCGCATTGCCGTGACGCTGGGCTTGCTTTCCTCACTGGGAGTCCAGGCTTACGCGGCCGGGTTAGTAGTAAATGATAATGATCTGCGTAACGACCTTGCCTGGCTTTCCGATCGTGGGGTCATCCATCTGAGCTTGTCAACCTGGCCGCTAAGTCAGGAAGAAATCGCCCGGGCGCTAAAAAAGGCCAAACCGTCCTATTCTTCTGAACAAGTGGTCCTGGCCCGTATCAACCAGCGACTGTCTGCTTTAAAAGCTGATTTCCGGGTCACCGGCTACACCTCAACCGACCAGCCGGGCACCCCGCAGGGGTTTGGCCAGACGCAGCCGGCGGATAATTCGTTAGGCCTGGCGTTCAATAACAGCGGCGAGTGGTGGGACGTTCACCTCCAGGGCAACGTTGAAGGGGGAGAGCGAATCAGCAACGGATCGCGTTTCAACGCCAGCGGCGCCTACGGCGCGGTGAAGTTCTGGAACCAGTGGCTCTCCTTTGGTCAGGTTCCGCAGTGGTGGGGGCCTGGGTATGAAGGTAGCTTGATCCGCGGGGATGCGATGCGGCCGATGACCGGTTTCCTGATGCAGAGAGCCGAACAGGCGGCGCCGGAAACCTGGTGGCTGCGCTGGGTGGGCCCATGGCAGTACCAAATCTCTGCTAGTCAAATGAATCAATATACCGCTGTACCCCATGCCAAAATTATCGGCGGACGTTTTACTTTCACACCGTTCCAGTCTTTAGAATTAGGCGCATCGCGTATTATGCAGTGGGGTGGGGAAGGGCGCCCGCAATCCTTTAGCAGCTTCTGGGATGGCTTTACCGGAAAAGATAATACTGGTACGGCTAACGAGCCGGGTAACCAACTGGCAGGGTTTGATTTTAAGTTTAAACTCGAGCCAACCCTCGGCTGGCCAGTAAGTTTCTATGGACAAATGATTGGTGAAGATGAGTCTGGCTATCTGCCATCCGCGAATATGTTTTTGGGCGGAGTGGAAGGCCATCACGGTTGGGGTAAGGATGCGGTTAACTGGTATCTGGAAGCGCATGATACACGCAGTAATATGAGCCGAACCAATTACAGCTACAACCATCACATCTATAAAGATGGTTACTATCAGCAGGGCTATCCGCTGGGTGATGCGATGGGCGGGGATGGTCAACTCGTTGCCGGTAAGGTTGAGCTTATTACGGAGGATAACCAGCGCTGGAGCACGCGTTTGGTATACGCGAAGGTTAACCCGGAGGATCAGTCGATCAATAAAGCATTCCCTCATGCTGATACCTTGAAGGGTGTACAGCTGGGGTGGAGCGGAGATGTTTATCAGTCGGTCCGTTTGAATACTTCACTGTGGTACACCAACGCAAACAACAGCGACAGCGATGACGTTGGGGCCAGCGCAGGGATAGAAATACCGTTTAGTTTATAAGGCTGAATGCTGAAAACAGGGGAGAGAGGGTGGTAGCGCTGCAGGACGCAGTCAGCTTTTATCTCTCCATAAGCCGGCAGGGAAGCAACGGCTATGACAGCTGCTCAGGAATTGGCAAATTTTGATTTACTGATGATGTGACATTATGAAGAAAAAACTTGTTAGATTTTCGGCATTAGCGTTGGCAATCGGGTTTTTATCGGGTTGTACGATTATCCCCGGTCAAGGGTTAAATAGTCTGCGGAAGAACGTGGTTGAGCTGCCGGACAGCGACTACGATCTGGATAAACTGGTTAATGTGTATCCAATGACGCCGGGGCTGATCGATCAGCTTCGCCCTGAAAGTGTACTTGCTCGTCCTAATCCGCAGCTGGATAATTTACTGCGTAGTTATGAATATCGCATTGGGGTTGGCGATGTACTTATGGTCACTGTTTGGGATCACCCAGAATTGACAACGCCTGCAGGCCAATACCGAAGCGCCAGCGACACTGGTAACTGGGTTAACTCCGATGGCACTATTTTCTATCCTTATATCGGTAAGGTACAGGTGGCGGGGAAAACCCTTAGCCAAGTACGTCAGGATATAGCCAGCCGTTTGACCACCTATATTGAAAGCCCGCAGGTGGATGTAAGCGTTGCAGCGTTTCGATCTCAGAAAGTCTATGTAACCGGTGAGGTTGCAAAATCGGGCCAGCAGCCGATAACGAACATTCCATTAACAGTTATGGATGCTATTAACGCTGCAGGAGGTCTCGCCCCTGATGCAGATTGGCGAAATGTTGTATTAACGCATGACGGTAAAGATACTAAAGTTTCATTGTACGCGTTAATGCAAAAAGGCGACTTAACTGAGAACCACTTGCTTTTCCCCGGAGATATTCTCTTTGTACCCCGCAATGACGATCTGAAAGTGTTTGTTATGGGCGAAGTGGGTAAACAAAGTACCATGAAAATGGATCGGAGTGGAATGACTTTAGCGGAAGCATTAGGTAATGCCGAAGGTATGTCTCAAGCATTCAGCGACGCAACAGGGGTATTTGTCATTCGCCAGTTAAAGGGTGATAAGCAGGGTAAAATAGCAAATATTTATCAACTTAATGCGCAAGATGCTTCTGCTATGGTTCTTGGCACTGAGTTTCAGTTACAACCATATGATATTGTGTATGTGACAACTGCACCTTTGGTTCGTTGGAATCGCGTAATTTCGCAGCTTGTACCAACCATTTCTGGTGTACATGATATGACTGAAACAGCAAAATTCATTAAGGACTGGCCATAAATGTTCGATTCAATTCTTGTCGTTTGTACAGGGAACATATGTCGCTCTCCCATTGGTGAAAGATATTTGAGAAAACATCTACCAACCAAAAAAATAGACTCGGCCGGAACTGGAGCATTAGTGGATCGTTCCGCAGATCCGAGTGCTGAAAAAATAAGTTTGCAAAACGATCTCTCCCTAGCGGGTCACAAAGCTAGACAGTTCACATCTGAGTTAGCGAGGAAATATGAGTTGATATTAGTCATGGATAAAACTCATATTGAAGAAATTGGAAAGTTAGCTCCTGAAGCTAGAGGTAAAACAATGCTTTTTGGTCATTGGATGAATCATCGAGAGATTCCCGATCCGTATCGGAAAAGTGACGAAGCATTCGCATCTGTATATCAATTAATCAAACTAGCTGGCGATAGCTGGATTGAAAAATTAAGCTCATAAGATCAGGAACAATTTCATGTCATCGGGAAATAAACATACCAATACAAAAGAAGCAGATGAAATAGATTTAGGTCGAATCATCGGTGAGTTAATTGATCATCGTAAACTAATTATTTCAATAACTGCATTATTCACGTTATTAGCCTTAGTGTATGCTATTTTTTCAACCCCAATTTATCAAGCTGACGCATTAGTCCAAGTAGAGCAAAAACAAGCAAACGCAATTTTAAGTAATTTGAGTCAAATGTTACCTGATAGTCAGCCACAATCCGCTCCGGAAATTGCACTGTTACAATCACGAATGATTTTAGGTAAAACTGTCGATGACTTGAATTTACAAATTCGTGTGCAGGAGAATTATTTCCCTTTATTTGGACGAGGTTGGGCTAGAATTTCTGGTAAAAAAGAGTCAGAAGTTAAAATTTCCAATCTCTATATACCGAAAATGGACGGTGATACACCTCAGGTTAACTTGATAGTTCAGGATGAAAAAAATTATATAATTGAAACGGATGACTTCAAGTTCAAAGGTGTTGTTGGAGAATTAGTTGAGGAGAAAGGCGTTTCGATTAAAGTTGACAGTATATCTGCTCAACCCGGCACCTCTTTTACTGTATCCTATGTTAGCAAGTTGAAAGCAATTTCAGATATCCAGGAACAATTAACAGTTTCTGATCAAGGAAAAGACACCGGGATATTAATATTATCTTTAATAGGTGACAATCCAAAACTAATTGAGAATATTATTGATAGTATTAGTAATAATTATCTAGCTCAAAACATATCTAGACAAGCTGCGCAGGATGAAAAAAGTTTAGAATTTTTGAGTGCTCAATTACCTAAAGTAAGGAGTGAGTTAGATAATGCAGAAGATAAATTAAATCTGTACAGACGCCAAAATGATTCGGTTGATTTATCCTTAGAAGCTAAATCAGTATTGGATCAAATTGTTAATGTCGATAATCAGTTAAATGAATTGACATTTAGAGAATCAGAAATATCACAACTTTATACAAAAGAGCATCCAACATATAAAGCATTAATGGAGAAAAGGAAAACATTACAGGATGAGAAAGGAAAACTGAATAAGCGTGTGGCTGCTATGCCAGAAACGCAACAGGAAATACTCCGTTTAAGTCGCGATGTCGAGTCTGGGCGAGCAGTATACATGCAGTTGTTGAACAGACAGCAAGAATTAAACATTGCCAAATCCAGTGCCATTGGCAACGTTAGAATTATCGACAATGCCGTTACTCAGCCAAAGCCAATAAAACCTAAAAAAGCCATTATTGTGCTTCTTGGTATAATAGGTGGTGGGGTTGTGTCGATTGGACTAGTCTTTTTACAAATTTTCCTTAGAAGAGGAATTGAGTCACCAGAGCAACTAGAGGAAATCGGGATTAATGTCTATGCGAGTATTCCGGTAGCAGAGGCCTTTTCTAAACAAGCAATGCAGGCAGCAAAAACAATTAGTGTTAAAAAGAAAGCGAATAGTGAGTATTCTGCTGGATTTTTAGCTGTCGAGAACCCTGCAGATCTAGCTATAGAGGCTATAAGGGGATTAAGAACGAGCCTTCATTTCGCAATGTTAGAATCTCGAAACAACATCCTTATGATATCTGGTGCTAGCCCGAACGCAGGTAAGACTTTTGTTAGTACTAACTTAGCCGCAGTAATCGCACAAACTGGTAAGAAAGTTTTATTCGTCGATGCTGATCTACGCAAAGGATATACGCATAAACTATTTAATGTATCAAACGACAATGGTTTATCGGGAATACTTTCAGGTACAGTGACTGTTGATAAGGCAGTTAAACGATTGAAAGAGCCCGGTTTTGATTTTATATCTCGAGGTATAGTACCGCCAAATCCAGCTGAGCTATTGATGAATTCGAAGTTCAATGAACTTTTAGATTGGGCAAATCAGAATTACGACTTAATCATTATTGATACACCACCTATTTTAGCAGTGACCGATGCAGCAATAATTGGCAATTATGCAGGAACAACAATGCTAATTGCTAGATTTGAACTAAATACTGCGAAAGAAATTGAAGTAAGTTATAAACGTTTTGAACAAAGCGGTGTGAAAGTTAAAGGATGTATTTTAAATGGTGTAGTTAAAAAAGCAAGCAGTTACTATAGTTACGGATACAATCATTACGGTTATAGCTATACAGATAAAAAATAATTAGAGATGGGCATATCATGGTTAAATGATATGCCTTTCCTGACTTATCGATATGTCAAAATCATATAGATATCATGTCTATTAACCGTGGATACAATAATGAGTGGTAAAAAAGTCGCAAAGAATGCTTTCATGCTATATATACGCATGAGCATAATGCTACTAGTTAATTTATATATGTCGAGAGTTGTACTAAATACGTTAGGGGTTACCGATTTTGGCATATATAATGTGACTGGTGGTGTTGTATTGATGTTTTCGTTTATCAGCAATACAATGGCTAGTGCATCCCAAAGATTTTTTTCATATGAAATAGGTAAAGGTAATGTTGAAAAACTAAGAGGGCTATTCTCTGCAACATTTATTATATATCTTGCTTTTGCAATCATTATCTTTATTCTTGCGGAATCTGTTGGTTATTGGTTCGTTAGTAATCATTTAAATATACCTAAAGAAAGATATGACGCTGCTATATTTGTATATCATGCGTCCATCTTTACATTTATATTTACAATCATTAGGGTGCCATTTACATCTTTTATTATTGCAAAAGAAAGAATGAGTTTTTTTGCCTGGAGCAGTATCATTGAGGCATTGCTTAAACTTGGTTTAGCTTTCACCATTGTATATATTTCATTTGATAAGTTGAAGTTGTATTCATTATTAATGCTTTTGGTCGCTGTCGTAATAACTTTCGCATACTATGTGTTTTGTAAGTTAGCATTTATAGAAACGAAGTTAATGTTAGTAAAAGAAAGAAAAATATATTCAGAATTAACGAGTTATGCTGGTTGGAATTCTTTTACATCAATAGCAAATATAATGGTTGACCAAGGGATAAACATTACATTAAATATTTTTTTTGGACCAGTAGTAAACGCTGCGAGAAGTATTTCTTATCAAATAAAGGCTCAAGTTACAACATTTGTTGGAAATGTTCAGATGGCTGCAAACCCTCATATTATTAAGTTATATGCTGAGGGTAAGCATGATGAAATGGAACGTATCGTACTATTAAGTTCTCGCGTCACGTACTATTTTATGTTTGTGGTTGCGCTCCCGTTTCTGCTAGAAACAGACACAATATTGAAATGGTGGCTAATAAACATTCCTCCCCATACAGTATTATTTTGTCAGCTAGTAATTATTAATATTTTGATTGAAACTATTTCAGGTACAGTAACTTCAGCCATTCAAGCCACAGGTAATATAAGAAAATATCAAACTATCGTTGGTTGCATCCTGCTGACGTCTGTACCTCTTGCCTATATGCTGTTAAGTTTGGGGTTATCGCCTGAAGTAACAGTAATTCTTACTTGTGCGCTTTCATTAATTTGTGTTGTAGTCAGGTTATTGATTTACAGAGAGTTATTAAAAACAAAAATAATTATATACTTCAAAAAAGTAATTTTTAGTTGTTTGAGTGTATCTGTAATAGCTTCAGTTATTCCAATATTAGTCAAGAATTATTGGTTAGTAGGTCAAGATATAGTTTCCATTGTAATTATTTTCATGCTCTGTTTCATTTGTACGATAACCACAATTTGTTCTATTGGTATAACAAACGAAGAAAGAATTTATTTATTTAACAAAATGTCAAAAATACTTAAAAAGAAAGGTTAAAATAATGAAAGAAGTTAAAGTACATTGGTGTAATATTGAAAACTTTGGGGATGCACTTAATCCTTATTTGATATCAAAATTATCAGGGCTACCTGTTAAATATAGAAATTACAAAACACCATCATATTATAAAGAGTTAAGGTCATTGGCAAAATGTCTTTTAACATTCAGAAAGTACGATTTTAATCGAATGTTACCGTATAACAGTCGCGAGAATGTTGTATTAGGAATCGGTTCTTTGCTTGATCGCTCACGAAATAACTTTTCCGTTTGGGGAAGTGGCTATATGAACAATTTTGAGAGGGCCGAAGGTGGCACATTACATGCTGTGAGAGGGCGGTTCTCAGCAGAAAAGCTCCATAAAGAAGGATTTCCATATTGTTCTATTTGGGGGGATCCTGGCTTACTTTTACCACGAGTATATTACCCTAAAAAGAAAATAGAGTATAAGGTTGGTATCATTCCTCACCTTAAAGACTATGATTATTTTAAAAACAAGTATGGAAGTAATAAACATATAAAAGTTATAGATTTAAAAACGAAGGATATAGAGTTTGTTGTTGATGAGATAATTTCTTGTGAATACATTCTTTCTACTTCACTGCACGGAGTCATTGTAGCGCAAGCATATGATATACCTACATTGTGGATTAAGCATAATGATATAAATACTGATGGTATAAAATTCTATGATTATTTTGATTCTGTAGGAATTAAGCCATACGATGGTTTTGAAAACTATGAAGAATTAGTAAAAGATTATGAATCGGCATTTTTAGAACATGCCAAAATCAGTAGGATAACCACTGATCTTAAAAAAATGCAGGATAACTTATTGTCGATTGCTCCTTTCCCAGTGCTCGATAAATTTAAATAATACTTATAGGTTGAAGCCATGGTGATTTTTAGAATTATTCGAAAAATAATAGTCTATGCTACTGGGCGAAAAGAAGGTACAAAATTATATGAAGGTTATGTGCAACTAAAGGGGCAGGAGGCAAATGATTATATTTCAAACATAATCAAAAGCCAAAAACCAATTATGGTAGCTAAATTTGGCACCATAGAATTGAATGCACTTGTATCTCATCTATGTAATAAGCAAAAGTCCTATAATTTAAAAGATTATATTGATTATTTTCGAGGTGAAAAACCAACACTTTGGTGGAAGATTAAACTTGATTCATTATGCAGTAACGCCGGTTTCTTTCCTAATGATTGTTCGTTATTAGCACAATTTTATCAAGTTTATCATCAGGGAATTAAAAATATCGATGTGCTTGGTAGTTATATTTATAATGAAAAGTACTTTTCCCAAGACCTAGTAAACTCAGTTAAAGTAAATTTAAATGGATATTACGCGCCGTTTTTATATAAGCAACCTTGGACTAAAAATTTAGAGGGACGTAAAGTTTTAGTTATACATCCATTCATTGATGAAATAAAAAGCCAATATGAGAATCGCGAGAATATATGGTCAGATCCTGATGTATTACCTAACTTTGAACTACTAACATACAAACCAATAGTTTCTATGCTCGATAACAAAACTGAGTTCAAAACATGGTTTGAGGCGTTAGAAAAGATGCAAAATGATATTAAGAAAATGGATTTCGATGTGGCAATAATTGGCTGTGGAGCCTACGGTTTACCTTTAGCTTCTTTTATAAAGGATTTAGGGAAACAATCAATTCATCTGGCTGGGTGGACTCAGGTTCTATTCGGTATTAAAGGAAAACGTTGGGATGATTTGCCACAAATTAGTAGGTTTTATAATGAGCATTGGGTTAGACCCGGCCAAAAAACTAAGATTGAGGGGTTTTCAAAAGTTGAAGATGGGTGCTATTGGTGATATAGAAATTATAAACCATAACAACAAGATTATTTAAAGAGATTTGTAATGAAAATAAATAAAAATAATATCGGGCTTTATATGTTATATATATACCCCGTAATTTTTTATCAATTCTATCATTATGTTAGCATTAATGTAACTATTGCAAAATTGTTATTTTTTGCAATGATTTCGGGATTGATCATTTATTTACTGCCAAGTCTTTTTAAAATAAAGAGAAAATCCAAGTATGAAATTCCATTTCGTCTTTTACTTTTAATTATCGTTTTTTCCATGTTCAGCTCCTTACTATTTTGGGGGCAAGATATAATATTATCTTTTAGGGCGACAGCACCATATTTAGGGTTGATATATTTTTTCCTTTTAATGAAAGTAAAACCCGAAAAAGAACAATTAGAGAGGATTGCATTCCTTTTTTGTTGTGTTTATATAATCTTATGGTGCTATGGTATGATAAAAGCCCCACAAGTGATTTTTAGTTCTGACCCTGATGCTGGCATTGACGATAGCCGAGGTATTTTTAGATTATCATTAGAAGGGAAGGGTTTTCTAGTTCTTGGTTTTTTTATTGCTGTAACTAAATATGCTTATGAGCGAAATGTTAAATGGATTATATGCTTTGTGTTTTTATTCGCGATAATTATATTGCAAGTTGCTCGCCAAATGATTCTGTTTAGTTTTTTGATTTCTACAGTATATCTCTTGAGAAAAACGAAATGGCTTTGGATTATAGTTGCTTTAACTACTCTCGTTATCATAGTGAATGGCATTAATATTAATGTGAACGATGATAGTTTAGTAAGTAGACTAATCTACATTAGTACTAAACAGTTACAAGATCATAACACGGGTAATGAAAATGTTAGACTATTAGAGTATCAATATTTTTTAACCTCTTATTCCAAAAATATATTCACTGATATTTTTGGGAACGGGGTTCCACATGTAGAGTCACTATATGGGCATAAGGAAGTGAACATTAAAGAGCAATTTGCCTATTTTTTAAGTGACGTTGGATATGCAGAAGTCTTTATTCGATTTGGCTTTATTGGGTTATTTCTATATATACTCATGTTTCTGCGAGCTGCTAAACAATCTGTTTCTTCTGATATTGTTTACGCAAAGATGTTTATAATTTATATAGCATGTGTATCTGTAACATCGTCATGGATATTTAAAGACATAATACCAATATGTATTTCTTTTTATCTATTAGAAATGGATAATCTCAGCAGGGTTAACAAACTAAAATACCAATACTCTTAGGTTTTTTAATTAATAATGGGATATAGAATGAATGACATTAAATTTTCGATCGGCATACCAGCTTACAAGGCTAAGTATTTATATGATTGCGTACTAAGTATAATTAATCAGACATATGTAAATTTTGAGTTAATAATTGTAAATGATGCATCTCCAGAAGATCTGGATAGTATAATACATAAGTTTAATGACGATCGCATAATTTATACTAGAAATGAAAAAAATTATGGTGCTGAAGAAGTTATAGGTAATTGGAATAAGTGTTTATCATTTGCAACAGGTGACTATTTTTTACTGATGGGTGATGATGATACCTTGGATAAGAATTATCTCCAAGAGTTTTATAATACAATCTTGAAGTATCCAGAGTTTAATGTATTCCACTGCAGATCAAAAATAATTGACGAAAATTCAGTTACTATATCGTTAACTCAAAGTTGGCCTCAATATGAATCTTTGCTAGATAACATGTGGCATAGATTAAATGGATTTCGTCAGCAATTTATTTCTGATTTTATCTATAAACGTAAGTTCCTGATTGAAAATAATGGTTTTTTTTATAATAAGTTAGCTTGGGCATCTGATGATATAACTGCATATCAAGCAATGCGGAATAATGGTATCATTCATATTAATAAGCCCTTATTAAATTACAGAAGAAGTCCGATAACTATTTCATCTTCTGGTTCTGTTGAGTTAAAACTACAAGCTATTGTATATGAGTATAATTGGTATAATAAATTTTTATCAGAATGCTCCAATCTTAATGAACAAGACGAGCAAATCAAACATATAATTATAAAAGACTTAGGTAAGTTGAAACGTAAAAAAAACATTCATACACTAGCGTATAGTGGTTTCTTCAATGGAAAAAACTATTTTTATAATTTTTTTTATTGGTTGTCAAAGCTCAAGAAATATAACATTTCATTGAAAGACTATGTCTTTATCAACTTACTTGCTTTAAAAAAAGCGAAAGCCAAGTCTAGGTAATATAATGAACATATATTTTTATCCACCACCTCGGAATGATGAAGCAAAAGTAGTAAACAATCCCTATTGCCAAGAGTTTATTGATTCCTTAAACACTGATTTTAACATCAATAAGAAATCAAAGTGTTCCGTGGACATTTTAGACTTCTTTTTCTCTTCTTTTAAGAGCGATGTTGTGATTTTAAATTGGATAGAGAATGTTGCGACTAAAAGGTTTGCGATAATTCAATTTATTATTGCTGTTTTTATTTTTATTGTTCTAAGAGTACGGGATGTAAAAATCATATGGGTAATGCATAATATATTTCCGCACAAAGGGAAGAATAAGCTTGTTAAACTAATGTTGCATTTGTTGTATAATCAAAGTGATATAATTATCACTCATTCTAGGCAGGCTGAGGATTTTTTAAAAGGTAATAAAAAGACAAAAGGCGAAATTATATTCGTACATCATCCAATTAATAATTCATTAATAAATATAAAATCACCACCCTACAAAATCAATAAAGAAAATAAAAAATATGATGCAATTATTTGGGGGACTATTGAACCTTATAAAGGAATACTGGAGTTTCTAAAATTCTATAGTTCTACAAAAACAATAAATATTGATAAAATGCTAATAATTGGTAGGTGTAAAAATGAAAGTTATTTTCAGGAGCTTTTGAATTATTGCCCAAATAACATTGAAATTCACAATAGGAAAGTCGATTTTTCAGAATTAGCTTTGTTAATTGAAGACAGTAAGTGCGTATTATTTCCTTACAAGTCAGGTTCCATCTCAAGTTCTGGTGCATTAATGGATACCATTGCTTTAGGTGGTCTTGCTATTGGACCTGATGTTGGGGCATTCAAGGATCTGGAAAAAGAAGGAGTATGCAAGACTTTTTCTAATTACTCTGAAATTGGCGGCTTGATTGAAAATATAGAAGATATATACTCTGATAATTTGTCTAACTTTATCAAAAATAATACATGGAAAAATTTTGGTGAGTATATTTCTATGCGTATTAAAAATATATGCACCAATAAAAAGGAACTATCATGAAAAAAACAATATTTGTTGACCATACATCTCGTATTGGGGGGGCTCAACTTTCATTATTCGATATAGCTGTTCACTTGAAAGAAAACTCATCCGTTTTACTCTTCGGAGATGGTGCATTTCACAAAATGCTTCAAGATAAAAACGTTGATGTAAAACTATATGATTTAGAAAAAATATTATATCCGTTAAGAAGAGATGTTAGTATATTCAAAGTTTGCAAGTCTGCTTTTTTACTGGCTTCCAAATTATTTACTATTAGAAAACTATTGAAGCAGTATGACATAGTGTATACAAACTCTTTTAAATCGTATGTAATATCTTCTTTGAGTCTTATTGGTATAAGAAAGAAGGTTATACTTCACTTGCGAGACGCACTGACAAAAGATAATTTTTCTCCCATTGTTATAAAAACTGTCATTAATTTTACCAAAGTATTCCATACAAATGTCATTGCAAATTCTTCTTATACTAAAGAGTGCTTTGTATCTTCTGGGGGTAATAGTAAACAATGTACAGTTATATTAAATGCGGTTAACAGCGACGATTTTTTAGATATTGATAATATTAACTTCTATGATGAGTCTTTAAATATATTATCTTTAGGTCGCATATCTCCTTGGAAAGGGCAACATATTGTAATCGAAGCAATTAAAGATCTTGAATTCGTAAAACTAAGAATTGTAGGTTCTGCCAACTTCGGAGAAGATGAATATTTTAATCATTTAAAAAAACTTGTATCAGATTATAATTTGCAACATAGAGTAGAGTTTTGTCCTTTCTCATTAGATATTAAAGAGCATCTTTCATGGTGTAATATATTTATACATTCTTCGACTTCTCCAGAACCTTTTGGACGAGTTGTAGTTGAGGGTATGCTTGCCGGTCGTATTGTTATAGCGACTGATTCTGGAGGTGTTCCTGAAATAATCAATGATGAATCTTATGGTATATTAGTTCCGCCAGGGGACATAAAAAGTCTTAATAAAGCTATAAATGACATTAACGCTAATAGAGATAAGTATAAAATTGTTGCTAATAATGGGCGAGAGAAGGCTACTAAAGACTTTTCATTACCTGTTTTGTTTACTAATATTTCTGGCTATATCAATAATATTAAATAACTTAGCTGCTATGCAGATGAGGCTTATATGTCAAAATGGTTTGTATGTATATGCTGTGTTTGTTATTTCTCCGTCAGTTATGCACAAGATTTCAACCTAGGAATTGCGGCTCATTTATTATCAAATAATCCGACTTCGTTAAACCCAAGCACTGCCAATACCAAAATAAAAGCGGCTGGTATTAAGTATGTAAGAATGGATGCTTTATGGCGCGATGTTGAAATCAATAAAGGCCAATTATCAATCCCGCAAAAATGGGATGAAGTAATAAATGAGCAAAAAGCATTAGGTTTAGAGCCTATTTTGATACTGGCTTATGGCAATAAGAATTATCAAAATGGAGACAAGCCTACAGATAAAGATAGCATTGATGCATATGTAAGATATGCATCATATGTGGTGAATCATTTTAAGGGACGTGTTAAATATTATCAAATATGGAATGAATGGAATGGTACAGCCGGAGCAACTTCAGTAGGTAGTGTTCGCGATTACAAGATATTAGTTAAGGCTGCTTATCCGGTCATAAAAAAAATAAATCCGGCGTCAGTCATCATTACCGGTGAATTTTCTAATGGTGCATTTAATAAAGAGTTGGGTCTTACTTCTGAGGATTTCTTGAGAGTCTTCTTGTCACAAGATATGGCCAACTATACTGATGTAATTGGTATTCATCCTTATGTTATATATAGGACTCCACCATATAACGGCTACTGGGCCTATCTATCACAAATAAAATATGCGTCTAGCCTTATTAAACAAAGTAGGGGATTTTCTAATAAACCTCTTTTTATTACAGAAATAGGCTGGAGTACAGCAAACTCTAATAAAGGTGTAAGTGAAAGCTCGCAAAACCAATTTATTAGTAATGCTATTTGTGATGCAAAGAAAATTGGCATTTCTGCTGTTATTATTTATCAGATACGAGATGGGCTACCAAATAATTCGCATCCTACAGAACCGGGGTTTGGTATTTATAAATATAATTGGGATGATAAACCAATTGTAAGTTCTCTTAAAAGTAAAGGTTGCTGGTAAGCTTAGGTTTATTACTGTCTTTCTATGATATAGAACCTTTAAACAAAAATTTATGGTGTGTTAGGATTCCTTATGTCACAAAAACCGAATGTTGGAATTGTTGCTGATTGGCTGGTCACTTATGCAGGGGCTGAACGTGTAATAAAAGAATTCCTGGATATTTTTCCAGATTCAGAGCTATACTCTATAGTTGATTTTTTGCAGCCTGAAGCTCGGAATGAATTACATGGAAAAAATGCTGTAACGTCATTTATTCAAAATTTACCAAAATCCAAAAAGAACTACCAAAAGTATTTGCCATTAATGCCTTTAGCGATTGAGCAATTGGATGTTTCTTCGCATGATATTATTCTATCTAGTAGTCATGCTGTTGCTAAAGGTATTTTAACCGGTCCTGACCAATTACACATAAGTTACGTCCATTCACCAATACGTTATGCATGGGATTTACAACACCAATATCTACGGGAAGCAGGCTTTAATAAAGGAATTAAAGCCTCTATTGTAAAATACTTATTACATAAAATCAGACTTTGGGATTATCGAACGGCTAATGGAGTTGATCATTTCATTGCAAACTCTCAATTTATATCAAGGCGTATCAAAAAAGTATACAATCGTGAGTCTACGGTCATCTATCCTCCTGTAGACGTAGAACGATTTACACTCAATGATAAAAAGGAAGATTATTACTTTACTGCATCAAGAATGGTGCCATATAAGCGTATTGACTTGATTGTTGAAGCATTTTCTAAAATGCCTGAAAAAAAACTGGTAGTTATAGGTGATGGCAGTGAAATAGGTAAGGTAAAGTCAAAAGCTTCAAAAAATGTTGAAATCTTGGGATATCAACCCAATCATATAATGTTAGAGCATATGCAAAACGCAAAAGCTTTCGTCTTTGCAGCTGAAGAAGATTTTGGTATAACCCCTGTTGAGGCTCAAGCTTGCGGGACCCCTGTTATTGCATTTGGCAAAGGAGGTTCGCTGGAAACAATCCGGCCTTTAGGAGTAGATAATCCAACAGGTTTATTTTTCAGTGAACAAACTATTGAATCGATTATTAGTCAAGTAAATGCTTTCGAAAAGAATTCTGAAATTTTCGAACCTGAAAATTGTCGGTTAAATTCTCTTAGATTTTCATCATCGCGATTTAAAAACGAAATGGACAATTTCATTAAGGACAAGTGGTTAAAATTTCAGGAATCTAAAAAAATCACTTATTAAACGTTTTGGGGTTAAAAATATTTATGTTTAAACAATACCCTGCCATGGTTATGGTGAGATTTCTATGAAAACTTTCACGCATCGTGCTCGTGCTAATGCTAATGCATCTTTAATATCAATGGTTCAAAGATTTTCAGACATATCTATTGTTTTTCTTGGGTTATATTTAGTTTGTGTTTTCAGTGGGGTTGACTTCGGATATAAAGATCTTGTAATTGCTTTGTCGGTAATAGTGATTTTCCAAATGATAGGTGGGATTACTGATTTCTATCGTTCCTGGCGTGGTGTTAAAATTTCTACTGAATTAATTCTTATTCTTAAAAATTGGTCCCTTAGTTTTTTATTAACACTGGGTATAGTATCACTTACGCCATCTTTCGATATTCCATTTCATGTGTTAATTATTTGGTTTTTTTTTGTTACGATCGGGTTTGTTTTTTGCCGTTCTGGAATTCGGTTATGTGCTGGTTTTCTAAGGAAATTAGGCTATAACAACCGTATTGTTGCTGTTGTTGGGGCAACCCCTGTAGGTATCAACTTACTTAAAGGGTTTATGGAGGAGCCATGGTTAGGTTTTGTAGTTAAGGGAATATATGATGATAATGCGCAAATAGATTTAGATGGTGTTCCTTATGGTGGAAGTTTGGATGCACTAATTCATGAAGCAAAAGATGGTAAAATTGATAGAGTTTATATCGCTTTAAACATGAAGGATGAAGCTGTAATTAAAAATGTTATTTCTCAGCTAACTAATACTACTTGTTCTGTTTTATTAATACCTGATATATTCACATTCAATATTCTGCAGTCACGTACCGAAGAAATTAACGGAGTTCCTGTCGTTCCTCTTTTCGATACACCATTGAATGGCATTAATATGGTTTTTAAGCGACTTGAGGATATAATCGTCGCATCGATTATTCTGTTTATTATTTCGCCAATTCTGATTGTTATTGCATGTGCCGTTAAGTTTACCTCACCTGGGCCAGTTATATTTAGGCAAATACGATACGGTATGGATGGTAAACCTATCAAAGTTTGGAAATTTAGAAGTATGTCGGTTATGGAAAATGACAGCAGTGTTAAACAAGCAACTAAGAATGATACCAGGGTAACGAAAGTAGGTAGATTTTTAAGAAGTACTTCCTTGGACGAGTTACCTCAATTTTTTAATGTTCTTTTTGGCCAAATGTCTGTTGTTGGACCAAGACCTCATGCAGTTGCACATAATGAACAATATAGATCTTTGATACAAGGATATATGCTGAGGCATAAAGTTAAACCTGGTATTACTGGTCTTGCACAAATTAATGGATGGAGAGGGGAAACGGATACTCTTGAAAAAATGGAGAAAAGAATTGAGTACGATCTGTTATATATCCGTGGGTGGAGTATTTGGTTGGATTTAAAAATAATTTTTCTAACTGTTTTTAAAGGGTTTATTAATAAGTCTGCATATTGAATTTTACAAATTATGATACTTAATTTTTTTTGTTGAGGTTAAATTTAACATATCCTTTTTTTAAAGATTTGTTGGCATATCTGATACTCAGGTAGTAATGTGTTCAGACTGGCATGCTTTATTTTTATTCATACCGCGCTTATTGATTGTTTTTTATAGTGTTTTTAACCTTGAATAAGCCCTGTTCAGTTCAGATTTTTCAATATCCTTTCTCTATTATATTTGTCATCTTTGCGCTAACATAGTGACCACTTAAACTGCGAATTTGTCGCAGTGACCACACCTGACAGGAGTATGTAATGTCCAAGCAACAGATCGGGGTTGTCGGTATGGCCGTGATGGGGCGCAACCTAGCGCTCAACATCGAAAGCCGTGGTTATACCGTCTCCGTTTTCAACCGCTCCCGTGAAAAGACCGAAGAAGTGATTGCCGAAAATCCAGGCAAGAAGCTGGTCCCTTACTATACAGTACAAGAGTTCGTTGAATCCCTCGAAACACCACGCCGTATCCTGTTGATGGTGAAGGCCGGGGCTGGCACCGACAGCGCCATCGATTCCCTGAAGCCTTACCTCGACAAAGGCGACATCATCATTGATGGCGGCAACACCTTCTTCCAGGACACAATCCGTCGTAACCGCGAGCTGTCTGCCGAAGGTTTTAACTTTATCGGTACCGGTGTTTCCGGTGGTGAAGAGGGTGCTCTGAAAGGGCCTTCCATCATGCCTGGTGGGCAGAAAGAAGCCTATGAGCTGGTTGCTCCGATTCTGAAGCAGATTGCTGCAGTTGCTGAAGACGGTGAGCCATGTGTGACCTATATCGGTGCTGACGGTGCTGGCCATTATGTGAAGATGGTTCATAACGGCATCGAGTATGGCGACATGCAGCTGATTGCTGAAGCTTATGCGCTGTTGAAAGGCGGTCTGGCACTTTCCAACGAAGAGCTGGCGCAAACCTTCACCGAATGGAACGAAGGCGAGCTAAGCAGTTACCTGATCGATATTACCAAAGATATCTTCACCAAGAAGGATGAAGAGGGTAAATACCTCGTTGATGTTATTCTTGATGAAGCAGCAAACAAAGGTACCGGCAAGTGGACCAGCCAGAGCTCACTGGATCTCGGCGAACCTCTGTCTCTGATCACCGAGTCCGTGTTTGCTCGCTATATTTCTTCGCTTAAAGACCAGCGTGTAGCCGCGTCGAAAGTGCTGAGTGGTCCGCAGGCTCAACCGGCCGGTGATAAAGCGGAATTTATCGAAAAAGTGCGTCGCGCGTTGTACCTCGGTAAAATCGTTTCCTATGCTCAGGGCTTCTCCCAGCTGCGTGCTGCTTCTGATGAATACAACTGGGATCTTAACTACGGCGAGATCGCTAAGATTTTCCGCGCTGGCTGCATCATTCGTGCGCAGTTCCTGCAGAAGATCACCGATGCTTATGTGCAAAACGCTGGCATTGCTAACCTCCTGCTGGCGCCGTACTTCAAACAGATCGCTGATGACTATCAGCAGGCGCTGCGTGATGTGGTGGCTTATGCCGTGCAGAATGGTATTCCGGTACCGACGTTCTCTGCCGCAATTGCCTACTACGACAGCTACCGTTCCGCAGTTCTGCCAGCTAACCTGATTCAGGCTCAGCGTGATTACTTTGGTGCGCACACTTATAAGCGTACTGATAAAGAAGGTGTATTCCACACAGAGTGGTTGGAATAAATTTCTTCACACAGTCAGGCCATTTGGCCTGACTGTTTTTAATTTTATATTTAATGTTGCAACCTGACCTTAAGCATTTCCTTTCTAAAAATATTTCTAATATCTAATTTTTAACCTTTTTAAGAATTTGCCATATTTATTATCTTGTACGCCTATATTAATCTGCTTCTGGCCTCAGTAAATTACTGGGTGTTAAATAACAGGGTTTTAATTAAAGGAAATTAATATGTTACTTCCTGTGATAATGGCTGGCGGTACCGGCAGTCGTCTCTGGCCGATGTCTCGCGAGCTTTACCCGAAACAGTTCCTCCGGCTGTACGGGCAGAACTCCATGCTGCAGGAAACCATCACCCGACTCTCGGGCCTTGAAATCCATGAACCGATGGTCATCTGTAACGAAGAGCACCGCTTCCTGGTGGCCGAACAGCTGCGTCAGCTCAACAAGCTGTCCAACAACATTATTCTTGAGCCGGTCGGGCGCAACACCGCCCCGGCCATCGCCCTGGCGGCCCTCCAGGCCACCCGCCACGGCGACGACCCGCTGATGCTGGTGCTCGCTGCCGATCATATCATCAATAACCAGCCGGTCTTCCACGACGCCATCCGCGTCGCCGAGCAGTATGCCGATGAAGGCCATCTGGTCACCTTCGGTATCGTGCCGAACGCCCCGGAAACCGGCTACGGCTACATCCAGCGCGGCGTGGCGCTCACCGACAGCGCCCACACCCCATACCAGGTGGCCCGCTTCGTGGAGAAGCCGGACCGCGAGCGCGCCGAGGCCTACCTCGCCTCCGGGGAGTACTACTGGAACAGCGGCATGTTTATGTTCCGCGCCAAAAAATACCTCTCCGAGCTGGCCAAATTCCGCCCGGATATCCTCGAAGCCTGCCAGGCCGCGGTCAATGCCGCCGACAACGGCAGCGACTTCATCAGTATTCCGCATGACATTTTCTGCGAGTGCCCGGACGAGTCCGTCGACTACGCGGTGATGGAGAAAACCGCCGACGCGGTGGTGGTCGGTCTCGATGCCGACTGGAGCGACGTCGGCTCCTGGTCCGCCCTGTGGGAGGTCAGCCCGAAAGACGAGCAGGGCAACGTCCTCAGCGGTGACGCGTGGGTGCACAACAGCGAAAACTGCTACATCAACAGCGACGAGAAGCTGGTGGCGGCCATCGGCGTGGAGAACCTGGTGATTGTCAGCACCAAGGACGCCGTGCTGGTGATGAACCGCGAGCGTTCCCAGGACGTGAAGAAGGCGGTCGAGTTCCTCAAGCAGAACCAGCGCAGCGAGTACAAGCGCCACCGCGAGATTTACCGTCCCTGGGGCCGCTGCGACGTGGTGGTCCAGACCCCGCGCTTCAACGTCAACCGCATCACGGTGAAACCGGGCGGCGCCTTCTCGATGCAGATGCACCACCACCGCGCCGAGCACTGGGTCATCCTCGCCGGCACCGGCCAGGTGACGGTCAACGGCAAGCAGTTCCTGCTGACCGAGAACCAGTCCACCTTTATTCCGATTGGCGCCGAGCACAGCCTGGAAAACCCGGGCCGTATTCCGCTGGAAGTGCTGGAGATCCAGTCGGGGTCGTACCTCGGCGAGGACGACATTATTCGTATTAAAGACCAGTATGGTCGTTGCTAATTTTTTTCGGGACAAAACGCAGAATGACACAGTTAACATGCTTTAAGGCTTATGACATCCGTGGTGAACTGGGCGAGGAGCTGAACGAGGACATCGCCTACCGTATCGGCCGCGCCTACGGCGAATTTCTGAAACCCGGGAAGATAGTGGTGGGAGGCGATGTGCGCCTCACCAGCGAGTCGCTGAAGCTGGCGCTGGCCCGCGGGCTGATGGACGCCGGCACCGACGTGCTGGATATCGGCCTGAGCGGCACCGAAGAGATTTACTTCGCCACCTTCCACCTCGGGGTGGACGGCGGCATCGAGGTGACGGCGAGCCATAACCCGATGAACTACAACGGCATGAAGCTGGTGCGCGAGAACGCGAAGCCCATCAGCGGCGACACCGGCCTGCGGGATATCCAGCGCCTGGCGGAGGAAAACCAGTTCCCACCGGTGGACCCGGCGCGTCGCGGAACCCTGCGTCAGATATCGGTGCTGAAGGAGTACGTCGACCACCTGATGGGCTACGTGGACCTGGCGAACTTTACCCGTCCGCTGAAGCTGGTGGTGAACTCCGGCAACGGGGCGGCGGGACACGTGATTGATGAGGTGGAGAAACGCTTCGCGGCGGCCGGGGCGCCGGTGACCTTTATCAAGGTGCATCACCAGCCGGACGGCCATTTCCCGAACGGTATCCCGAACCCGTTGCTGCCGGAGTGCCGCCAGGACACCGCCGACGCGGTGCGTGCGCATCAGGCGGACATGGGTATCGCCTTTGACGGCGACTTCGACCGCTGCTTCCTGTTCGATGACGAGGCGTCGTTTATCGAGGGGTACTACATTGTCGGCCTGCTGGCGGAAGCGTTCCTGCAGAAGCAGCCGGGGGCGAAAATCATTCACGACCCGCGTCTGACGTGGAACACGGTGGACATCGTGACCCGCAGCGGCGGCCAGCCGGTGATGTCGAAGACGGGGCATGCGTTCATCAAGGAGCGGATGCGCCAGGAAGACGCCATCTACGGCGGGGAGATGAGCGCGCACCATTACTTCCGCGACTTCGCCTACTGCGACAGCGGGATGATCCCGTGGCTGCTGGTGGCGGAGCTGCTGTGCCTGAAGAACAGTTCGCTGAAATCGCTGGTGGCGGACCGCCAGGCGGCGTTCCCGGCGTCGGGGGAGATCAACCGCAAGCTGGGGAATGCGGCGGAGGCGATAGCGCGCATCCGGGCGCAGTATGAGCCGGCGGCCGCACACATCGACACAACGGACGGTATCAGTATTGAATACCCTGAGTGGCGCTTTAACCTGCGCACGTCCAACACGGAGCCGGTGGTGCGTCTGAACGTAGAGTCCAGAGCGGATATCAGCCTAATGGAGAATAAAACAATAGAAATACTTAATCTCCTTTCATAAATTTATTAAGCCTTTAATGAAAATACTTTTTGTTATTGAAAGACATTACATGTTTTTCTATATCAACAGTTTCATTAATTGCTCTCTTATATTAAAAGGGCATTTAAAAATGACGTGCCCTTTTATTAAAGAAACTATTTCGGACCAGATTATCATGAAGATTCTTGTAACAGGTGGCGCAGGCTTTATCGGCTCTGCCGTAGTTCGTCATATCATCGAAAATACCCTGGACGAAGTCCGTGTGATGGACTGCCTGACCTATGCCGGCAACCTCGAATCCCTGGCGCCGGTAGCCGGGAGCG
>NZ_PIOK01000046.1:0-233 GCF_002810515.1 Klebsiella sp. D-Nf1 | reverse complement strand
TACCACTTTGTGATTCATGACTGGGGTGAAGTCGTAACAAGGTAACCGTAGGGGAACCTGCGGTTGGATCACCTCCTTACCTTAAAGAACCTGCCTTTGTAGTGTCCACACAGATTGTCTGATGAAAGTAAAGAAGCAAGGCGTCTTGCGATTGAGACTTCAGTGTCCCCTTCGTCTAGAGGCCCAGGACACCGCCCTTTCACGGCGGTAACAGGGGTTCGAATCCCCGAGGG
>NZ_PIOK01000045.1:0-233 GCF_002810515.1 Klebsiella sp. D-Nf1 | reverse complement strand
TACCACTTTGTGATTCATGACTGGGGTGAAGTCGTAACAAGGTAACCGTAGGGGAACCTGCGGTTGGATCACCTCCTTACCTTAAAGAACCTGCCTTTGTAGTGCTCACACAGATTGTCTGATGAAAAACAGCAGTAAAAACCTCTACAGGCTTGTAGCTCAGGTGGTTAGAGCGCACCCCTGATAAGGGTGAGGTCGGTGGTTCAAGTCCACTCAGGCCTACCAAATTTGCG
>NZ_PIOK01000044.1:0-233 GCF_002810515.1 Klebsiella sp. D-Nf1 | reverse complement strand
TACCACTTTGTGATTCATGACTGGGGTGAAGTCGTAACAAGGTAACCGTAGGGGAACCTGCGGTTGGATCACCTCCTTACCTTAAAGAACCTGCCTTTGTAGTGTCCACACAGATTGTCTGATGAAAAACAGCAGTAAAAACCTCTACAGGCTTGTAGCTCAGGTGGTTAGAGCGCACCCCTGATAAGGGTGAGGTCGGTGGTTCAAGTCCACTCAGGCCTACCAAATTTGCG
>NZ_PIOK01000043.1:0-264 GCF_002810515.1 Klebsiella sp. D-Nf1 | reverse complement strand
TTCGATCCCGCATAGCTCCACCATCATTACTGCAAACACAAGAAAACTTCAGAGTGAACCTGAAAAGGTGCACTGCGAAGTTTTGCTCTTTAAAAATCTGGATCAAGCTGAAAATTGAAACGACACATCTTTAATGGTGTGTTCGAGTCTCTCAAATTTTCGCGACACGAAAATGTTTTACGAAACATCTTCGGGTTGTGAGGTTAAGCGACTAAGCGTACACGGTGGATGCCCTGGCAGTCAGAGGCGATGAAGGACGTGCTA
>NZ_PIOK01000042.1:0-297 GCF_002810515.1 Klebsiella sp. D-Nf1 | reverse complement strand
GATGCCTGGCAGTTCCCTACTCTCACATGGGGAGACCCCACACTACCATCGGCGCTACGGCGTTTCACTTCTGAGTTCGGCATGGGGTCAGGTGGGACCACCGCGCTGTCGCCGCCAGGCAAATTCTGTTTTATCAACACGTCCTGCGGACGCATCGATTAATCTGTATCAGCTGAAAATCTTCTCTCAAATCCGCCAAAACAGCTTCGGCGTTGTAAGGTTAAGCCTCACGGTTCATTAGTACCGGTTAGCTCAACGCATCGCTGCGCTTACACACCCGGCCTATCAACGTCGTCG
>NZ_PIOK01000041.1:0-335 GCF_002810515.1 Klebsiella sp. D-Nf1 | reverse complement strand
TGTGTCGTTTCAATTTTCAGCTTGATCCAGATTTTTAAAGAGCAAAACTTCGCAGTGCACCTTTTCAGGTTCACTCTGAAGTTTTCTTGTGTTTGCAGTAATGATGGTGGAGCTATGCGGGATCGAACCGCAGACCTCCTGCGTGCAAAGCAGGCGCTCTCCCAGCTGAGCTATAGCCCCATCGTTTGCAACCTCTTCAAATTTGCTTCGCAAATTTGGTAGGCCTGAGTGGACTTGAACCACCGACCTCACCCTTATCAGGGGTGCGCTCTAACCACCTGAGCTACAAGCCTGTAGAGGTTTTTACTGCTGTTTTTCATCAGACAATCTGTGTG
>NZ_PIOK01000040.1:0-358 GCF_002810515.1 Klebsiella sp. D-Nf1 | reverse complement strand
GAGGGCGCTTACCACTTTGTGATTCATGACTGGGGTGAAGTCGTAACAAGGTAACCGTAGGGGAACCTGCGGTTGGATCACCTCCTTACCTTAAAGAACCTGCCTTTGTAGTGTCCACACAGATTGTTTGATAAATAATAAATTTCAAAATGTACTGTTAAGTGCATTGTGAAATTTTGCTCTTTAAAAATCTGGATCAAGCTGAAAATTGAAACGACACATCTTTAATGATGTGTTCGAGTCTCTCAAATTTTCGCGACACGAAAATGTTTTACGAAACATCTTCGGGTTGTGAGGTTAAGCGACTAAGCGTACACGGTGGATGCCCTGGCAGTCAGAGGCGATGAAGGACGTGCTA
>NZ_PIOK01000039.1:0-421 GCF_002810515.1 Klebsiella sp. D-Nf1 | reverse complement strand
GATGCCTGGCAGTTCCCTACTCTCACATGGGGAGACCCCACACTACCATCGGCGCTACGGCGTTTCACTTCTGAGTTCGGCATGGGGTCAGGTGGGACCACCGCGCTAGTGCCGCCAGGCAAATTCTTTGTGCTCAGTACGCAATTCTTTATCGCATCAGCCGCGTTGCCTGCGCTCGTAAAGTCAGTCACATACTTCAGTATGCTCTTTCCTTTACTTCGCTTGTCGTCTTGCTGCTGCGCAAATTATTGCGTACTCAACTCTGAATCTAAGCTGAAAATCTTCTCTCAAATCCGCCAAAACACCTTCGGCGTTGTAAGGTTAAGCCTCACGGTTCATTAGTACCGGTTAGCTCAACGCATCGCTGCGCTTACACACCCGGCCTATCAACGTCGTCGTCTTCAACGTTCCTTCAGGAGAC
>NZ_PIOK01000003.1:0-614196 GCF_002810515.1 Klebsiella sp. D-Nf1 | reverse complement strand
CAGGCGGCTCAGGGAACAGACGGTTCACGGCGAGGGACATTCCCTGAATGGCAAAGATGAGCAGCAGCAGGAACACCAGCACAAAGCCCATGCCGAGAAACATCAGGGTGAAGCCTTCGCCTAACAGAGTGGAGCTATGCAAAATTAAGCCTCAATTAGTAAGAAGAATATTATTAATAAATCGCTTTACGCTTAATAGAACGGATAAAAAACAGGTAACAAAATCATGCTAACGATAAAACAGACGAAACTTATCGCTAAGCCTGGCTTTAAAAAATCCTTAAACTTCACATTACCAGGACCGATAATCATCGAATTGGCTGGAATGGCCATGGGTGTACACACTGCTACGCTACTGGCAATAAAAATGGCAATAACGACAGCCCGTGGATCAGCACCGATAGATTGTGCAATTGTCCATCCAACAGGACATAACAACGTACAAGCAGCAGTATTACTCATCACCTGAGTGAGAGCCCAGGTCAGTATCCATAGTGAAGCCATGATGACTATGACGCCAGAGTTCCCTGTGACAGAAATTACCGCTCTTGCTATCATCTCACCTGCTCCAGTTGAATTTAAAGCGGCACCAAGTGGCATCATGAATGCAAGCATAAAAACAGTTAATGTCTCAAAGGAATTAAACGTTTCTTTTTGATTTAATACACCGGTCAATACCAAAACGATAGCGGCGCAGCAAGCAATGATATGAATGGGAGGAAGAAATTTAACATAGTCTGTTGCAACCATTCCCAAAATTGCTAATACGAAAACAATCAAGGTTAAAAGCTTGTGCCACTCAGGGATGTGACTATAATCCATTTGTGCATCAGATTGCTCATGCCCATCACGATCCGGAATTAACCTGGAACCAAAGAAGAAAAGTAACAATGCACATGCTATCATCAATGGGATGCCAATTTTTGCATACTCAAAAAATGGCACCGATAAGTTCCCTTTACTAAAAGTTTCAATTGTATTTTTAGCAATAAGGTTTCCAGGCGAACCGATGATTGATATATCTGCACCAATTGTCGCGCCAAATACCAAGGGCATAAGCAGTTTAATGGGTTTGATTTGACTAGTCCCGGCGATACCTAAAACAATGGGAATAAGCACAGCAACAGTTCCACTATTAGAAACAAATGCCGACATAACGCCACTAATCATAAAAATTAAAACGCTAAGGCTTCTCTCCGTCTTTGCATACTTCAATAAAATTTTACTGGATTGCCATGCTAGCCCTGTTTTGAAAAAGGCCGCGCCCAACACGCACATGGCAATGATAAGGATAACATTTTCATTAACAATTGACGCAAAGATATCTTTGACACCAATAACCCCAAAAAAATACAATGCCATCGGGACCATAAAAGCCACCAATCCCATAGGCAAACGATCGCTAATAAAGATTATTATTGCAACAACCAAAATCAACAAAGTGATAATAGCTGGTGACATATACACATCCTTATAAAAATGGGTGAAATAACAACCATAGGCCAATAACGCAAGTACTATTGTTAACTTGTCAAAGCATTAATGAATCCATTAGCTTTGTTGCCATGGCAGGCTCAATAAACTTTTAAAACTATTATCAACAACACTATTCAGACAAATAACCACATAGCATTAACATATTTTTATTATCCTTTTCCAAAATTCCCTCTTGAAAACGTTGTGTGTATAATGCTACTTGTAGAATTAAAACTCATCCAATGCAAATAAGGTTGTGGCTTATGCAATATCGGCATCACCTGGAACTAACATGGCTTGAAGACTGCGTAGCACTGAAAGAAACATTGAATTTTTCAAAAGCATCAGCGGCAAGATATGTGACGCAGCCCGCATTTAGCCGCAGAATACAGTCTCTGGAGGAATGGGTTGGCACACCACTCTTTGAAAGGAGTAAAAGAGGTGTATCGCTGACCAAGGCTGGCGAGGTTTTTATTGAACAATTGCCAGAACTAATACACGATTTATATTCATTAAAAAACAATGCGCTGGATGCAGCTGGCAATAAGCAACCACATTTGGTTTTTTCAGCAACCCATGCATTATCCTTTTCATTTGTTCCTAACATGTTAAAACAAAGTGAAAAAATAGCTAAGTTTGGCTCATGTCGTCTGCTCTCTGATTCGTTGAACTCATGCGAAAAAATGATGCGTCAGGGCGATGCCCAATTTCTGCTGTGTCACTACCACCCTCATATGCACCTCAATCTAAATGAAAGTCATTTTATGAGCATCCGCTTAGGAATGGATATACTCATCCCTTTTAGTAAACCCAATAGTATGACAATGAAGCCGTTATGGAGTATTGAGAATAGGTCCAATTTTCCCTATCTTTCTTTTTCATCACAATCTGGCTTAGGCAGGATAATATCAAATACAACGTCAATTAACAGAATCACACATAACATGAAAATTGCATTTGTTGCCGATCTGGCGGCCACTTTGCTGGCAATGGTGAGATCGGGTGATGGTGTGGCCTGGTTGCCACAAACGCTTGCGGCACAAGATGTTGCCTCTAAAACCATTGTGGCGGCAGCAGATCAAGAAAGCAATTTATGGGTACCAATCGAAATAAGGCTTTATCGACCGGCAAAAAAAATGCCACCAGATGCTGAAGAATTATGGGAGTTATTTGTTGAGGAACAAATATAAATAAACTATTGGAAATTGTCTTTAATATATTGTTCCAGGAATGCAATTAATGCTCTTGATGCATATGATAAATATTTATCCTTTTTCCATGCCAGGCCTATCTCGACATAGACGGGTTCTGTCATCGCTCTTGTTGTTACACCATCACATTTTAGCCCTACCGCATCGAGAATAAATGATATACCTTCATTTTTTGCAACCAAATCAATATTATTCTTTACACTATTGGAAGATAAGAAGATATGAGTATTAACACCTCTCTTTTCACATTCATTTAGAATAGCTTTACGATGCCATGAATCTTTTTTCATAACAATTAATGGTTCATTTTGCAAATCCTCCCAGTCGATAGTTTTCTTCTTCGCCAAAGGGTGCTTATCGGATATACATACAACATGCTGCTGAGTCATTAATGGTACAGTTACTAACTCTTCTGGCGCATCATTGATAATGACAATCGCCAAATCAATATCGCCATGAGAAAGTTTCTGATGCAACCCGAAGGTACCTTCCTCAACTAATGAAAGTTCCATTTCGGAATATAATTCGCGAAAATGTTTAAATAGTGGCGTAAACAAAAAAAGGCTAATCATGGGAGGAATTCCTAATGTTACCACTCCACTGTTTTTATTATGATAATCTTTAATTTCAGCAACACTATTCTTCAATGCAATAATGAGAGGTTTGACTTTTAATAAGAAAAACTCCCCTTCTTCCGTTAACACCAACTTATTTTTCTTTCTCTCAAACAAATTAACACCTAACTCAGACTCTAGTTTTTTTATAGCGACTGTTATATTTGGTTGCGAAACATAATGACGTTCTGCAACCTTGGTAAGATTGCCTAATGCAGATGCGCTAATAAAATATTCCAACTGTCTAATTTCCATGCCTTCCTCTTAACTATAAATAAAATTTATTGTCTGATAAACATAACATATTTCCTTCATGGAAAAAATAATCATAACATAAAAAATGTGAACCATAAGCAAAACAAAAGTTCTGGAGGAAGCATGAGTAGAATACTGAATACAGAGGTCATCGTTCCAGTTATTGAAGAACTGGTAAAAAAAGCCTGTTATGAGCTTGATGATAATCTGATGTGTGCTTTTCGTAAAGCATATGAGAAAGAAGAGTCTAAACTTGGTAAAGAGACAATTAAAATATTAATTGATAACGGTGAGTATGCCAAAAAAGAGCAACTCGCATGTTGCCATGATACTGGCACCTGCATTGTCATCATGGAAATAGGCCAGGAAGTATGTTGGGAAGGATTTTCTCTTCAGCAGCAGGTCAATCAGGGTGTACGGCAAGGCTATGAAAAGGGTTATTTAAGAAAATCAATGGTTGCAGATCCCCTCGATCGTATTAATACTAATGATAATACTCCGGCAGTATTACATACTGAAATTGTTGAGGGTGATCGCGTGACAATTACCGTCATGCCTAAAGGCGGCGGCAGTGAAAACATGGGCACATTTAAAACATTATTGCCTGGAGATGATATTGACGGCGTAAAAAAATTCGTTCTTGAAACCGTTCGCCATGTAGGTGGAAATCCGTGTCCTCCATATATTATTGGTATTGGAATAGGCGGTACAATGGATCATTGTGCGTGGATGGCTAAAAAAGCATTATTACGCCCTATTGGCGAATATAATGCAAAACCGCTTTATGCAAAATTAGAAGCTGAACTATTAGATGAGGTCAATAATACTGGGATTGGCCCATTAGGCATGGGGGGACGTGTTACCGCTCTTGGCGTACATATTGATTATTATCCATGCCATATTACTGCTCTGCCCGTAGCAATTAATTTCCAGTGCAATGCTAGTCGTCATGCTAGCAAAACGATTTAATAGCAGGAGGCTTGCTAATGGAATTAACATTACCTTTAACAAAAGAAATAGCTAAGACCCTTAAAGTTGGCGATATTATCTATCTCACTGGCTTTGTCTATACCTGTCGAGATGCGGCCCATAAAAAAATTGAAATCGCTTTGAAACAGGGTGAAAAACCACCGGTCGATCTTAAAAACCAGATCATTTACTATGCAGGACCGTGTCCGGCAAGGCCTGGTCTACCGATTGGTTCGAATGGCCCAACCACTGCAGCTCGAATGGATCCCTTTGTAGAAATGATGTTTCAGCAAGGCGTAACCGCTTTTCTAGGAAAAGGTGACCGTGCCGATTATGTTGCAGACCTCTGCAAAAAATATGGTGGCGTCTCCCTATTGGGGATTGGTGGAGCTTCTGCCATCAATACGAAACATGTCAAATCAGTTGAAATTCTTGCCTATGGTGAACTGGGCACCGAATCCATAAAAAAAATCTATTTTGATCGCTATCGCGTAATAGTGGGAATCGATACTGAAGGAAATACACTACAGAAGCAGGAAGTGAGAAAATATGCTCGGTAACGCCCTATCGCGTCAGGTGAGCAGCACGAATTGATATCTTCAATAAACGTTGTTTGAACCTGTGGTCAGGTAGTGTGCTTTTAACATTCTGTAGCTGAAAGCACGGTACACATGACCACAGGTTTTTATAGCGCTAAGGCTTAGCCGCGGCGGGTTTTCACCGCTTCCGCCAGCTGACGCAGGATCGTTTCGGTATCCTCCCAGCCGATGCAGGCGTCGGTGACGCTCTTGCCGTAGGTCAGCGGTTCACCGCTCTCGAGGCTCTGGTTGCCTTCCACCAGATGGCTTTCAATCATCACGCCCATGATCGCCCGCTCACCGCCGGCAACCTGCTGGCATACGTCGGCGCCCACTTCCATCTGCTTTTTGAACTGCTTGCTGGAGTTGGCATGGCTGAAGTCGATCATCACCTGGGCCGGCAGGCCCGCTTTCGCCAGGCCGATCTTCACGTCCGCCACGTGCTTCGCGCTGTAGTTCGGCTCTTTGCCGCCGCGCAGAATAATATGGCAGTCGCCGTTACCGCTGGTATTGACGATAGCGGAGTGGCCCCACTTAGTGACCGACAGGAAACAGTGCGGTGCGCCAGCGGCGTTAATCGCGTCGATAGCCACCTTGATGGTGCCATCGGTACCATTCTTAAAGCCCACCGGGCAGGAGAGTCCGGAGGCGAGCTCACGGTGAACCTGGGATTCGGTGGTACGTGCCCCAATGGCGCCCCAGCTCATCAGATCGGCGACATACTGCGGGGTGATCATATCGAGGAATTCTCCCGCCGCCGGCAGGCCGCTGTCGTTAATGTCCAGCAGCAGTTTGCGCGCGATGCGCAACCCGTCGTTGATGCGGAAGCTGTTATCCATATGGGGATCGTTGATAAGCCCTTTCCAGCCGACGGTGGTGCGCGGCTTTTCAAAATAGACCCGCATGACGATCTCGAGCTCGCCCTTCAGCGCCTCGCGCAGGGGCAGCAGACGGGAAGCGTACTCTTTCGCCGCTGCCGGATCGTGAATAGAACAGGGCCCAATCACCACCAGCAGACGGTCATCATCACCCTTGAGGATCTGATGGATCGCTTTGCGAGCATGTGCAACGGTGTTTGCAGCATTTTCGGTAGCAGGGAATTTTTCCAGGAGCGCAACGGGAGGTAATAATTCGTTGATCTCTTTAATACGTAAATCGTCGTTCTGATAATTCATCTTCTTTCCAGCGTTGCCATACTTATTCAATGAAATGCAATCCCTCCAATCTATCTCTTCGCCGAAAAAGTGTAAACATGATTTTACAGTAGTGATGGAATAATCCTGGAAATAGGCTAAAATACGCCATAAAGTAGCGAAACCAGGCTCATGCACTACAATAATTAACTGTTAAAGCTAATTAAGCCTTACGTTTCAGGATTATATAGTGACACTGCGATCGTCTGCGGAGTCTTTAACCATAGCGAGTCAGATCCCTGGCACACTCACCGCGGGAAGTGCATTTCCCCCTTCCCGGCTTAACAGGAGTATCCGATGAATATGAAAAAACTGACGACCCTTTTGCTCACCGCCACCTTAGGTCTTGCCAGCGGCGCGGCCCTGGCGGCAGACACTGGCGCCCAGTCCAACAATGGCCAGGCTAACTCTTCCGCGGATGCCGGTCAGGTGGCGCCAGATGCCCGTGAGAACGTGGCGCCAAACAATGTGGACAATAACCAGATCAATTCCGGCTCTGGCGGCACCATGCTCCATCCTGACGGCTCGACGATGAGCCAGGACAATATGTCGAGCGATGAAGTGCATAAAAACTCGATGTGTAAAGATGGCCGCTGTCCGGACACCGGTAAGAAACTGGACAATGGCGGCAGCATGAATCACGACAACAGCAAAACCGACGGTACCACCCAGTAAGTAATGCGGTGGGCACCAACAGAGAAAAGGCGAGCCCGGCTCGCCTTTTCTCTGTTTGTTATCGACCTCTGTTTATGATGTCATAGAATAATAATGATAACTATCAAGGGACGACACGATGGCCCACCCGCATTCGCACTCTCCTGCTCAGGCTCCGGACAGCAGTAACGCTCGCCGGCTGCTGTGGGCATTTATCGTCACCGCCGGTTTTATGTTGATTGAAGCCGTCGGCGGCGCGATCTCCGGTTCGCTGGCCCTGCTGGCGGATGCCGGCCATATGCTCACCGATTCCGCCGCCCTGCTGTTTGCGCTGCTGGCGGTTCGCTTCGCCAGCCGCCCACCGAATACCCGCCATACCTTTGGCTGGTTGCGTTTGACCACCCTGGCGGCGTTTCTCAATGCCATTGCCCTGGTGGTGATTACCATTTTGATTGTCTGGGAGGCGATTCAGCGCTTCCAGCATCCGCAGCCGGTGGCCGGCGTGACGATGATGGTGATTGCGGTCGCCGGCCTGCTGGCCAACGTGCTGGCCTTCTGGATCCTGCATCGGGGGAGTGAAGAGCAGAATCTCAACGTGCGCGCTGCGGCGCTACACGTGCTGGGCGACCTGCTGGGCTCGGTCGGCGCGATCGTGGCAGCCGTGGTGATCCTCACCACCGGCTGGACGCCTGTCGACCCGATTCTTTCCGTGCTGGTTTCCTGCCTGGTATTACGTAGCGCCTGGCGGCTGCTAAAGGAGAGTCTGAATGAACTGCTGGAAGGCGCGCCGCGTTCGCTGGACGTCGCGGCCCTGCAGCGGGATATTCGCCGCTCTATCCCGGAGGTACGCGATGTTCACCACGTCCACGTCTGGCTGGTGGGGGAAAAACCGGTGATGACGCTGCATGTTCAGGTGGTCCCGCCGCACGATCATGATGCGTTACTCAACCGCATCCTGCATTTCCTGGAACATAAATATGAAATTGAGCATGCCACAGTGCAGATGGAGTACCAGCCCTGCAGCGGCCCGGAGTGCCATCTCAACACGATGCACGCCGGGCACGATCATCACCACCACCATTAGCCAGAAAACGCGTGAGAACCTCGCTCACGCGCGCTGTTTATCCACATCCGGCTGCCGTTCAGCGCAATGAACGTCAGCAAGAGGTATTCCAGGGACATGGCATAGACGCCCTGGCGGGCAAAAATCACCACGCTTATCACGTTGACGATCACCCACAGCAGCCAGTTCTCAACATACTTGCGGGTCATTAAGATCATCGCCACCACCGACAGCACCGTCATGCAAGAGTCCCAGAACGGGAAGGCATCCGGCTGCAGCACTGGCATGGAGACCTGCAGACCCAGCGCTTGCATCAGGCTGACCGCGATCCGCGTCAGGAAAGCAAAGAACGGGTTGATAAACAGGGTCAGCAAGCCGATCGCCACCACGCAGGCCGCCAGCCAGCCCAGGGCTTTATTGCGCGGTAGCCAGCGGATCTGCAGCTCAGCCTCATGGTTGCTGCTTTGCCGCGACCAGGCATACCAGCCGTAAACGTTAGCGGCAAAGAAGAACAACTGCAGCAGCAGGCTGGCGTACAGCTGGATCTGAAAGAAGATGATGGCGAACAGTGTGACGTTGACCAGCCCGAAAGCATAGTTACTGATCTTCTCCAGGCTCGCCAGCCAGATGCACAGCAGCCCGGCGATGGTCCCCACGGCCTCTATCCAGGAGAGATCGTACCCCCCGGCGCCGATGGGTATATGTACTAAGATATTCTGCGTGCTAAAAAAATCCATTTCATCCCCTCAGCGTCTTGCGACGCGACAATACGTTATCCCCGTAGTGTAGCCGCAAAATCCAGCATCCGGTTAAGCGGAATCAATGCCCCGGTGCGCAGCGCTTCGTCGACGTGGATTTCGTGTTCCGCACCGCCCTGTTCGAGTCCCTCGGCAATGGCTTTCAGGCCGTTCATCGCCATCCACGGACAGTGCGCGCAGCTGCGGCAGGTCGCCCCTTCGCCAGCGGTGGGCGCTTCCAGCAGCGTTTTCTCCGGTACCGCCTGCTGCATTTTATAGAAGATACCGCGATCGGTCGCCACGATCAGCTGACGCTGGGGCAAGCTTTTCGCCGCCGCAATCAGCTGGCTGGTGGAGCCCACGGCATCCGCCATCTCGACAATCGCCTGCGGCGACTCAGGATGGACCAGTACAGCAGCCTCAGGATAGAGGGCCTTCATACGCGTCAGTGCCTGGGTTTTAAACTCATCGTGCACGATGCACGCCCCCTGCCAGCACAGCACGTCTGCGCCGGTCTGACGCTGGACATAGCGGCCAAGGTGGCGGTCCGGCGCCCAGAGGATCTTTTGGCCAAGGCTGTCCAGATGATCAATGAGTTCCACGGCGATACTGGAGGTGACCACCCAGTCAGCGCGGGCCTTCACCGCGGCGGACGTATTGGCATAAACCACCACGGTGCGATCGGGATGGGCATCGCAGAAGGCGTTGAATTCCTCAATCGGACAGCCCAGATCCAGCGAACACTCCGCGTTCAGGGTCGGCATCAGAATGGTCTTTTCCGGGCTGAGGATTTTGGCGGTTTCCCCCATAAATCGCACCCCGGCGACCAGCAGCGTGGAGGCCGAATGACGGGCGCCAAAACGCGCCATCTCCAGCGAGTCGGCGATACAGCCGCCGGTTTCTTCCGCCAGCTGTTGAATTTCAGGATCGGTGTAGTAATGCGCCACCATTACGGCGTCGCGCTCGCGCAGCAAGCGCTTGATTTTTTCGCGATAAAACTGCTTTTCGTCGACGGTCAGCGGCTGTGGTTTCGCTGGGAAAGGATAAATCGCCGTTTCAGGATCAAACATTACGCTCATCATGCAATCTCGTTTTACTGGCTTAACTCTAAGACCGTCAGTATGGCCTGTCTGCGCCTTAATACGGTCATGGTGTTTTATATGCTAAACAAGATAGCGGATTACGCGCAAAAAGTCGTGATGAATTTTGTACATCCGTCCGTATTCCGCGGACGATGGTGCGCATCTGCCCGAGCGACCGGTTCGCACCCTGGGTAGCCACGGTAAGCGCAGCGTGACCGTGGAGTCATGCTGAAGTCGAATTTTGAAGTATGGCGGATAGCAAAAAGGCGCCTTTAGGGCGCCTTTTTACATTGGTGGGTCGTGCAGGATTCGAACCTGCGACCAATTGATTAAAAGTCAACTGCTCTACCAACTGAGCTAACGACCCCTTGCGGGATTTTGCTACTGTAATCATTCAGGATGGTGGGTCGTGCAGGATTCGAACCTGCGACCAATTGATTAAAAGTCAACTGCTCTACCAACTGAGCTAACGACCCGCTCTGGTATTACCTGAATAATTTCACTCGACACCAATATTGAAATTGGTGGGTCGTGCAGGATTCGAACCTGCGACCAATTGATTAAAAGTCAACTGCTCTACCAACTGAGCTAACGACCCGAGTGGTGGGTGATGACGGGATCGAACCGCCGACCCCCTCCTTGTAAGGGAGGTGCTCTCCCAGCTGAGCTAATCACCCGAAACTGCGCTGGATACTACCGATACTGCGTCCACCGACCCGTCATTAAGATGGTGGGTCGTGCAGGATGACTCGCTTCGCTCGCCCTTCGGGCCGTTGCTGAAGCAACGTTATCCTTCACGTTTAACACCGATGTTCGATGTTAAAGATGGTGGGTCGTGCAGGATTCGAACCTGCGACCAATTGATTAAAAGTCAACTGCTCTACCAACTGAGCTAACGACCCGGTGGTGGGTGATGACGGGATCGAACCGCCGACCCCCTCCTTGTAAGGGAGGTGCTCTCCCAGCTGAGCTAATCACCCGATACTACGCTGGATACTGCTAAATGGTGGGTCGTGCAGGATGACTCGGCTTCGCCTCGCCCTATGGGCCGTTGCTGTCGCAACGTTATCCTTCACGTTTTACTATCGCGTTCCACCAGAACGATTGGTGGGTCGTGCAGGATTCGAACCTGCGACCAATTGATTAAAAGTCAACTGCTCTACCAACTGAGCTAACGACCCACTCTGGCATCGCTTTGGGCTTGTTTGATATCCCTTGGCAACGGCGGCATATATTACTGATTTCAGAATTCAGCGCAACTAAAATTTCGATAAAGATCACTTAACTGCTGGTGATTCAGGCGACAAGACCAGAAATAACGCGATTTCTGGTCATGCCGTAATCAACCAAGAGCATTAAGACGTTTTTGCGCTTGTTTTGCACCGTCGGTGCCGGGGAATTTACTGATCACTTGCTGGTAAACCGCTTTCGCTTTCGCGGTATCACCTTTGTCCTGCATGATCACGCCGACCTTAAACATGGCGTCGGGCGCTTTAGGCGATTTCGGGTAGTTCTTCACCACCGAGGCGAAGTAAAACGCCGCATCGTCTTTTTTCCCCTTGTTGTAGTTCAACTGTCCGAGCCAGTAGTTGGCGTTCGGCTGATAAGTTGAATCCGGGTACTTTTTAACGAAGTTCTGAAACGCCACCATTGCGTCATCCTGGCGTGAAGCATCCTTCACCAGGGCAACCGCCGCATTGTAATCGGTGTTCGCATCGCCCGTCATCGCCGGGGCACCTGACGAGGCCGCTGGCGCTGCGCTGGTGGCAGCCGCGCTCTGATCGCCAGAAGACGACGGAGCCTGCGCACCTGATGCCGCCGCTGCGCCGCCACCGCTGCTCAGACTATCTATCTGCAGCAGAATCTGCTTCTGGCGCTCAACGATCTGATTCAGCTGATACTGGTTCTCCTGGATCTGGCCACGGAGAGAATCAATGTCAGTCTGGTTATCAGAGAGTTGTTGCTGGAGTTGGGTTAAAAGCTGGCTGTGAGCATTAGAAATACGCTCGAGTTGAGTGACGCGGTCTTCGACCGAGCCTGAGCCGACACTACTGATTGGCGCCTGAGCAAAAGCGGCCCAGGGGGCCGCTATGCCAACCAGTAACGACAGACTCAATAAATGATGTCTGAAGTTACTGCTCATGCAATTCTCTTAGTAAACCAGTACGGCGCGACGGTTTTTGGCATATGCCGCTTCGTCATGACCCAGTACTGCTGGTTTTTCTTTACCGTAAGAAACGATGGAGATCTGATCGGCAGAAACACCTTTGCCCTGCAGATACATCTTAACGGCGTTAGCACGACGCTCACCCAGAGCGATGTTGTATTCCGGCGTACCGCGCTCATCCGCGTGACCTTCTACAGTCACTTTGTAGGACGGGTTGCTACGCAGGAAGTTAGCGTGCGCGTCCAGCATGGCAGCGAAGTCAGAACGGATATCGTACTTGTCCAGATCGAAGTAAACGATGTTGTTCTGCTGCAGCTGCTGCATCTGCAGACGAGCTTGCTCTTCAGAAGACATGTTGCCGCCGTTACCGTTAGCGTCCATACCAGTGCCGGCACCCAACATGCCTTCACCGCTCTGGTCGTTGCTGGCGTTCTTGTTAGAAGAACATGCCGCGATTGCCATAACCGGCAGAGCGATCATCAGCCCTTTCAGCACTTTGTTCAGTTGCATTTCTTTGATTCCTTTAATAATCAATTATTTATTATTACAGATACGGCGACCAGGCAGGTGATTTTACCTGTCCATCAGTTGCCGGAAGACGCGCTTTGAAACGCCCATCTGTAGAAACCAGATTCAGCACGGATCCCATCCCCTGAGAAGAGCTGTAGATTACCATAGTGCCGTTAGGTGCCAGACTTGGCGTTTCGTCTAAAAACGTTGATGACAGAACCTGTACACCACCCGCTTCCAGATCTTGTTTGGCAATGTGCTGCTGACCGCCGGCCGAGCTGACCATTACCATCGTTTTACCATCTGCGCTCACGTCGGCGTCCTGGTTCTGTGAACCTTCCCAGGTGATACGCTGCGGCGTGCCGCCATTGATGTTGACTTTATACACCTGCGGACGACCGGCCTGGTCAGAGGTGAAGGCCAGGTTCTGGCTGTCCGGGAACCAGCTTGGTTCGGTGTTGTTGCTGCGACCGTTAGTTATCTGACGAATCTGACCCGAGCCCAGATCCATCACGTACAGGTTCAGGCTACCGGTTTTCGACAGTGCGAAGGCCAGTTTAGAACCATCCGGTGAGAACGCCGGCGCGCCGTTGTGCTGCGGGAAGGAGGCGATCTGACGCACAGCGCCGTTCGCCAGGGTCTGCACCACCAGCGCAGAACGACCGCTTTCAAAGGTTACGTAAGCCAGTTTAGAACCGTCCGGAGACCAGGCCGGGGACATCAGCGGCTGGGAGGAACGGTGAACCACGAACTGGTTGTAGCCATCATAATCGGAGACGCGCAGCTCGTACGGGAACTGACCACCGTTGGTCTGCACCACGTAGGCAATACGAGTACGGAATGCGCCTTTAATACCGGTCAGCTTTTCAAATACCGCGTCACTGGCAGTATGCGCCGCATAGCGCAGATACTGTTTAGTGACTTTGAAAGAGCCTTGTGCCAGCGTTGTGCCCGGCGCGCCGCCGGTATCCACCAGCTGATACGCCACCTGATAAGAACCATCCGGGTTTGAGGTGACCTGACCAACGACCACGGCGTCAATACCCAGCGCAGACCAGGCAGCAGGCTGCACTTCCTGGGCACTGGTCGGCTGCTGCGGCAGACGCGAGCGATCCAGCGGGTTGAATTTACCGCTGTTGCGCAGGTCAGCTGCCACGATACCGCCAACATCTTCAGGCGCAGCGCCCTGGCCAGCCCACTGGAACGGTACCACGCCGATAGGGCGTGCCGAGTCCACCCCCTGGGTGATCTCGATACGTACTTCTGCGTGCAGCACCGCTGCCCACAGCATTAAAAAACCAAATGCTACTCGTAATGCCTGCTTCATCATATCTCCCTTATCCGGGCGGAAAGCCCACGATAATTTAGCAGAATGTTAACAAACTCAAATACACAAAACTACCAAAACCCTGTGACTACGATAGATTGTTTTCCCCGATTATTCGGGGAAAAATCATTACAGTTTAAAGTCTAGTGTGGCATTTTTTATTTTCTCATAAACAGCCTGACTTGGCGGTTTAGGAATAGTCGCCGTTTTGGCTGCCGTTAAAGCTGCCTGACACAGAGCAGGGTCGCCGCCTTCGGACGTTATGTCCTTTAACGTACCATCAGCAGCCAGGTTAATATGCAATACGCAACGCTTGCCTTGATAGAGGCTTGCATCATACAAGCGGCTTTGAATCGCCATTTGTATTTGCTTCGCATAGGAACTGATATCGGCTCCCGTAGCACCACCGTTGGCACCAGAGGTTCCGCTATCTTTCGCTGGCTGACCACTGCCTTTGGCCCCACCGCCTGTCTTAGGCGCATTCTTACCCGAACTCAGATCGCCGAGCAGGTTATCAACGCCGTCCGCTTCTTTCGCAGCGGCCGCTTTCTTCGCTGCTGCAGCTTTTGCTGCTGCCGCTTTGGCCGCTTTATCGGCAGCTGCCTTCTCAGCCGCAGCCGCTTTGGCTGCCGCCGCTTTTTCAGCTGCGGCGGCTTTCTCGGCGGCGGCCTTCTCTGCGGCCGCTTTTTGGGCGGCGGCTTTCTCAGCTGCTTTTTCGGCGGCTTTTTCTGCCGCCGCTTTTTCAGCCGCGGCTTGCTTGGCCGCTTCCTGCTGGGCCTTCTTCTCTGTTTCCTGCTGCGCTTTCTTCGCCGCTGCCGCTTCCGCTTTCTTCTGCGCCTCTGCTGCGGCTTTCGCCGCTTCGGCTTCCGCCTGTTTCTTCGCATCGGCTGCCGCTTTCGCGGCGGCGGCATCGGCCTGTTTCTTCGCGTCAGCGGCGGCTTTAGCCGCTGCCAGCTCAGCCGCTTTTGCCTGTGCATCCGCCTTCGCTTTTGCGTCGGCAGCCGCTTTGGCTGCTGCTTCCTGCGCTTCTTTAGCCTGCGAATCCGCTTTGGCTTTCGCCGCAGCGGCGGCCTTGGCAGCCGCTTCCTCAGCCTGCTTCTGCTGTTCCTTCGCTTCTTTCGCCGCTTCCTGCGCCTGCAGTCGCTCCTGTTCGAGCTGTTTCAGCCGTTCCTGTTCCGCCGCCTGTTTCTCACGTAACTCTTCCGCCTGCTGCTGCGCCTGTTTTTCACGCTGTTCAGCGGCGCGACGTGCGCTGGCCTGCTGCTGTTGCTGACGGTTATAGTTATTTACCACCGCCCCGGGATCGACCATGACGGCATCAATGGACGATCCCCCGCCGCCGCCGGCAGAGGCATCCAGATGCTCGTCAAACGAACTCCAGATCAGCAGCGCGATCAGAATGATGTGCAGCGCGACTGAAATGATGATCGCTCGTTTAAGCTTGTCGTTTTGTTCGGTTGCCTTTGACACTATCGGTTCCCAAAAACTGTTCGCCTGTACCCGCGATACGCACCGACGGCGAGCGATACTCGCCGCCGGACGCCGCGCGGACGCACATACCTGAAGCGATTAAATAGGTTTGGTCATCAAGCCGACCGATTTAACCCCTGCACTATGCAACAGGTTCAGCGCTTTAATAATTTCATCGTAAGGGACGTCTTTCGCACCGCCGATCAGGAACACCGTTTTCTCATTGGCTTCAAGACGTCGCTTCGCTTCGGCAATCACCTGCTCCGGCGGCAGCTGGGACAGCGTCTCCTGCCCCACTTTCACGCTGTACTGCCCTACCCCGGAGACTTCTACAATCACCGGCGGATCGTCATTGCTTTTCACCGCTTGCGATTCCGTGGCGTCCGGCAGATCGACTTCCACGCTCTGCGTAATGATCGGCGCCGTTGCCATAAAGATCAGCAACAGCACCAACAGGACATCCAGCAGCGGAACGATGTTGATCTCGGACTTCAGTTCGCGACGTCCGCGTCCACGTGCTCTGGCCATGGCTTACCCCTTATTGCTTTCGCTGGTGGTAAAGGCCTGACGGTGCAGAATGGCGGTGAACTCTTCCATAAAGTTGTCGTAGTTCAGTTCCAGTTTGTTCACGCGCTGGTTCAGGCGGTTATACGCCATGACCGCCGGGATAGCAGCGAACAGACCGATCGCGGTGGCGATCAGCGCTTCGGCGATACCCGGTGCCACCATCTGCAGGGTGGCCTGCTTCACCGCGCCAAGGGCGATAAAAGCGTGCATGATCCCCCAGACGGTACCAAACAGACCGATATACGGGCTGATGGAACCTACGGTGCCGAGGAACGGGATATGCGTCTCCAGCGTTTCCAGTTCGCGGTTCATCGAAATACGCATCGCGCGCGATGCCCCTTCGACAATCGCTTCCGGCGCATGGCTGTTGGCCCGATGCAGGCGCGCAAACTCTTTGAAGCCGCTGTAGAAGATTTGCTCCGAACCGGTCAGATTATCGCGACGCCCCTGGCTCTCCTGATACAAACGGGACAGTTCGATCCCGGACCAGAATTTGTCCTCGAACGCTTCAGCTTCACGCACGGCCGAGTTGAGGATACGCGTTCTCTGAATAATGATAGCCCAGGAAGCGATAGAAAAACCAATCAAAATCAACATGATAAGTTTAACCAGAAGGCTCGCCTTCAGGAACAAATCAAGGATATTCATGTCAGTCACTGCTTAAACTCCGCGACAATAGACTTGGGAAGCGCACGTGGCTTCATTAAGAGTGGATCAACGCACACAATGAGAACCTCAGCTTCGTTTAACACTGTATTCTCGGCGTTGACGATTCGCTGCGTGAAAACCAAAGAGGTGCCGCGCATCGAGGTAATTTCCGTCTGGACTTCGAGCATGTCGTCGAGTCTGGCGGGGGCAAAATACTCCAGCGTCATTTTGCGAACCACGAAGGCAACGCGTTCAGCCAACAGAACCTGTTGACTAAAGTGATGGTGGCGCAGCATCTCTGTGCGTGCTCTTTCATAAAAAGCGACGTAACTGGCGTGGTAAACCACACCACCGGCGTCGGTATCTTCGTAGTAGACCCGAACCGGCCATCGAAACAGCGTTGTATTCACTTTACATCCCGGTAATGCAAAAAAAGGTTAGAGCTTTCAAACTTCGCTACTATACGCGCGGGAAAGGTGGTTTGGAATGGGGGAAAGTAAACGGGGCGTAAATTTTTATGGGCTTATGCAAGCCCATACCATTAACAGAGATCTCTTATTCAAAAGAAGAAAAAGAAGAGACCTAAAGCGAGCACAATATCAGCGATAAGCGGACAGAAAATCCCCTGCCAGTGAACGGCACGCGGACGGAAGCCCACGCCGTGAATAACGCCGCTGCAAACCGCCCACATCAGCAAGAAACCATGCCAGATTTCCAGCTCGCTGGTCTTCGCCGCAAAGCGCGACGGATCCCAGAAAATGCAGCCTGCCAGCAGCAGCGCCATCAATAAGGAAAGCGCCCTTAACGAGCGCTTGTCCATTATCGCATACATATACTTTATCATTCACGTCGCCTCTTTGTTGGCTACATCTGCTTACCCCAGTCACTTACTGGTGTAAGCTCCTGGGGATTCACAGATTTGCCGCCTCGATGCAACCCGAATGATTTCGTATATCGCATCACGATAATACTCATCAGTGTTCTTCTTTACCTGCTTTGGTGGCTTCCACGTGCTCAAGCGCCAGCGCGGTAATCACCCCAAAGGCACAGGCAAGAAGCGTTCCCAAAATCCATGCGAAGTACCACATATATAGCTCCTTACCTTAGTACAACGAGTGGGTGTTCTTTTCGATGTCTTCGCGCGTGATGCGGCCAAACATCTTCCAGTAACACCAGCTGGTGTAGGCCAGAATGATTGGCACGAAGATAATCGCCACGTAGGTCATCAGGTTCAGCGTCCGCTGGCTGGAAGTCGCGTCCCACATCGTCAGGCTGGCGTTCAGCATGGTGCTGGACGGCATGATGAACGGGAACATCGCAATACCGGCGGTCAGAATGATGCAGGCCAGAGTCAGCGAGGAGAACAGGAATGCCCACGCGCCTTTATCCGCTTTAGTCGAGACGACGGTCAGCAGCGGCAGCACCACGCCCAGGGCAGGAACGGCCCACAGCGCTGGCATGTTATTAAAGTTCACCATCCATGCGCCGGCTTCACGCACAACTTCTTTAGTCAGCGGGTTAGACGGGCCGCTATGATCCATTACCGATTTGACCACATAGCCGTCGATGCCGTAGTAGACCCACACACCCGCCAGCGCGAAGCAGACCAGCGTCACCAGCGCCGCCACCGTGGAAACGGTGCGGGTACGCAGGTGCAGTTCGCCTACGGTACGCATCTGCAGGTAGGTGGCGCCCTGAGTCAGGATCATCGCCACGCTGACGATACCGGCCAGCAGACCAAACGGATTCAGCAGCTGGAAGAAGTTACCGGTATAGAACAGACGCAGGTATTCATCGACGTGGAACGGCACGCCCTGCAGCAGGTTGCCGAAGGCCACGCCAATCACCAGCGGCGGCACGAAGCTACCGATGAAGATGCCCCAGTCCCACATGTTGCGCCAGCGGGTGTCCTCGATCTTGGAACGGTAGTCAAAGCCTACCGGACGGAAGAACAGCGAGGCCAGCACCAGAATCATCGCCACATAGAAGCCTGAGAACGCCGCGGCGTAAACCATCGGCCAGGCCGCGAACAGCGCGCCGCCGGCGGTGATGAGCCACACCTGGTTACCGTCCCAGTGCGGGGCGATGGCGTTGATCATAATCCGACGCTCGGTGTCGTTACGGCCGAGGAAACGGGTGAGCATGCCCACCCCCATGTCGAACCCGTCGGCGACAGCGAAGCCAATCAGCAGAATGCCAATCAGCAGCCACCAGATAAAACGCAATACTTCATAATCGATCATTTGACGACTCCTGTCTTAGCGTGCCGACTGAATAGCCGCAGAGGACTGTTCAAAGTGATAGCGGCCGGTTTTCAGGCTGCTAGGTCCTTTGCGGGCAAACTTGAACATCAGGAACAGTTCAGCCACCAGGAACAGCGTGTACAGACCGCAGATCAGCAACATTGAGAAGATCAGATCGCCCGCGGTCAGCGACGAGTTGGCCACCGCCGTCGGCAGGACCTCACCAATCGCCCACGGCTGACGGCCATATTCGGCAACAAACCAGCCTGACTCCACGGCAATCCACGGCAGCGGCAGACCAAAGAACGCGGCGCGCAGCAGCCATTTTTTCTCGCCAATGCGGTTACGAATCACGCTCCAGAAGGAGGCGCCGATAATCAACAGCATCAGGATGCCGCACGCCACCATGATACGGAAGGCGAAGTACAGCGGTGCGACGCTTGGAATAGAGTCTTTGGTCGCTTTGGCGATCTGCTCTTCCGTGGCGTCAGCAACGTTCGGAGTATAGCGCTTCAGCAACAGGCCATAGCCGAGGTCTTTCTTCACGCTGTTGAACTGGTCGCGAATGGCCTGGTCGGTCGAACCGGCGCGCAGCTGCTCCAGCAGCGCGTACGCTTTCATCCCGTTACGGATACGCTCTTCGTGCTGAACCATCAGATCCTTCAGGCCGATAACCGGCTTATCCACCGAGCGGGTGGCGATGATGCCCAGCGCGTAAGGGATTTGGATCGCGAAATGGTTGGTCTGCGCATTCTGATCGGGAATACCAAACAGGGTAAAGGCAGCCGGCGCAGGCTGGGTTTCCCACTCTGCTTCGATAGCCGCCAGTTTGGTTTTCTGCACGTCACCCATTTCGTAACCGGATTCGTCACCCAGCACAATAACGGAGAGGATCGCTGCCATACCGAAGCTGGCGGCGATGGCAAAGGAGCGCTTAGCAAAGGCAAAGTCGCGGCCTTTCAGCATATACCAGGAGCTGATGGCCAGGATGAACATCGCGCCGGTGACATAACCAGACGCCACGGTGTGCACGAACTTCACCTGGGCGACCGGGTTGAGCACCAGTTCAGAGAAGCTGACCATCTCCATACGCATGGTTTCGAAGTTGAAGTCCGATGCGATAGGGTTCTGCATCCAGCCGTTGGCGACAAGGATCCACAGCGCGGAGAGGTTGGAGCCCAGCGCGACCAGCCAGGTGACCGCCATGTGCTGAACTTTACCCAGACGATCCCAACCGAAGAAGAACAGACCTACAAAGGTGGATTCGAGGAAGAAGGCCATCAGACCTTCAATGGCCAGCGGCGCACCGAAGATATCGCCCACGTAGTGTGAGTAATACGACCAGTTAGTCCCGAACTGGAACTCCATGGTCAGACCGGTCGCCACACCCAGCGCAAAGTTGATACCAAACAACTTGCCCCAGAACTTGGTCATATCTTTATAAATCTGTTTGCCGGAAAGGACGTAAACCGTTTCCATGATGGCCAGCAGGAACGCCATACCGAGCGTTAGCGGCACAAAAAGGAAGTGGTACATCGCGGTCAAGGCAAACTGTAAGCGCGACAGTTCGACTATATCTAACATCATGACTCCTTGCTCATCGCATGAAGACTCCGAAAATGAACCGAGAAGCTCTGGTTCATACGCATGCCCCAATACAAATGTTATTTGTTGGCCGTCCGCAGCACGTTTCAACTGAAAGTGAAGCCACGCCACGATAAGGTTACAAATACGTTAACGAAAACCCAATTGATTCCCCAATATATTACGCCGCAATAACCTTACAATAAATATGTTTTTATTGTTCCAGTTTTACATTTTTCGACGGTGATCAATATATAGCGAAGATGGCCGGTTTAGGCCAATTTGACTTGCGACAATTTAACGTTTTTTGAAGGATTTTTCCAAGCATTAAGCATTGATATAAATCAATTTTTACTCTACGTGTTAATTATGTAGCTCAATAAAGAATATTGGTGAATTTAATGTTAATGTTGTGTTTAAAGTATGGCTTGCTTGGTTACTGAAAAGAGAGATATGAGAATCATAGGTAATATTATTTAACGCCGAGGAAAAAATGAAAAAAAATGAGCCGATCTAAATAATGCTAGACTGCTCACAGTATTTTTCCTGTTTTCTTACGCCCTCTCCTGATGTTTTTTTCTCTGTCTCAAACCCTTGCCTGTCAGCCACTGCGAAATTATTTTCTTCAGTGACAACACTGCCGAGATAATATTCATGAAATAATTCATAAAATCAATATGATAGGTAAGGTTTTTCGCGGAGCAGGCATTCCGCCGGTTCAGCGGATGTTCTGGCGAGATGGATAACGCCCATAAAAAAGGCCACCTGACGGTGGCCAACCATGTCGAAATCGGACAGATTTCTGCTTGCGGAGAAGCAGAGAGGGTTTACTTGATGATAGCTTTCAGCGCTTCGCCGATATCAGCGAGGCTGCGAACGGTTTTCACACCGGCAGCTTCCAGAGCGGCAAATTTCTCATCAGCAGTGCCTTTACCACCAGCGATGATGGCGCCAGCGTGGCCCATACGCTTGCCTTTCGGCGCGGTAACGCCCGCGATGTAGCCGACAACCGGCTTGGTCACGTGCTCTTTGATGTAGGCTGCCGCTTCTTCTTCCGCGCTGCCGCCGATCTCACCGATCATCACGATCGCTTCGGTCTGCGGATCTTCCTGGAACAGCTTCAGGATATCGATGAAGTTGGAGCCCGGGATCGGGTCGCCGCCGATACCGACGCAGGTAGACTGGCCGAAACCATAGTCGGTCGTCTGCTTAACCGCTTCATAAGTCAGGGTACCGGAACGGGAAACGATGCCCACTTTACCCGGCTTGTGAATGTGGCCAGGCATGATGCCGATTTTGCACTCGCCCGGGGTGATAACGCCTGGGCAGTTCGGGCCAATCATGCGTACGCCCGCTTCGTCCAGCTTCACTTTCACGGTCAGCATATCCAGCGTCGGGATACCTTCGGTGATGGTGATAATCAGCTTAATGCCCGCATCAATCGCTTCCAGAATGGAGTCTTTGCAGAACGGTGCCGGAACGTAGATAACGGTCGCGGTCGCGCCGGTCGCTTCAACAGCTTCGCGCACGGTGTTAAATACCGGCAGGCCCAGGTGGGTGGTGCCGCCTTTGCCTGGCGTTACGCCGCCAACCATTTGCGTACCGTAAGCGATCGCTTGTTCAGAGTGGAAGGTCCCCTGGCTACCGGTGAAGCCCTGGCAGATAACCTTGGTATCTTTATTAATTAAAACTGACATTATTTCCCCTCCACTGCGGCAACAACCTGCTGTGCTGCGTCCGTCAGACTTTTCGCTGCAATAATATTCAGGCCGCTGTCAGCCAGTTTTTTCGCGCCCAGTTCGGCGTTGTTACCTTCCAGACGTACGACGACCGGAACGTTAACCCCAACTTCCGCTACCGCACCGATGATGCCGTCAGCGATCAGGTCGCAACGTACGATGCCGCCGAAGATGTTAACCAGCACCGCTTTCACATTGTCATCAGAAAGGATGATTTTGAACGCTTCGGTCACGCGCTCTTTGGTCGCGCCGCCACCTACGTCGAGGAAGTTAGCCGGTTCGCCGCCGTGCAGCTTAACGATGTCCATGGTGCCCATCGCCAGGCCTGCGCCGTTAACCATGCAGCCGATGTTGCCATCCAGTGCCACATAGTTCAGTTCCCACTGCGCCGCCTGCGCTTCACGCGGGTCTTCCTGAGACTGGTCGCGCATTTCGCGCAGATCCGGCTGGCGGAACAGTGCGTTGCCGTCAGCGCCCAGTTTGCCGTCGAGGCAGATCAGGTCGCCCTGCTTAGTGATAACCAGCGGGTTGATTTCGATCAGCGCCAGGTCGCGCTCAAGGAAAATGGTCGCCAGCCCCATGAAAATCTTGGTGAACTGCTGAACCTGTTTACCTTCCAGACCCAGTTTGAACGCCAGCTCACGCCCCTGGTAAGGCATCGGGCCCGCCAGCGGATCGATAGCGATTTTGTGGATCAGATGCGGGGTTTCTTCCGCGACTTTTTCGATTTCCACACCGCCTTCGGTAGACGCCATGAACACCACACGACGGGAGCTACGGTCAACGACCGCGCCGAGGTACAGTTCTTTATCGATATCGGTCGCCGCTTCAACCAGAATCTGGTTGACCGGCTGGCCGTTGGCATCTGTTTGGTAGGTCACCAGGCGTTTGCCCAGCCAGTGCTCAGCAAATGCGCGGATCTCTTCTTTGCTCTTAACTACTTTCACACCGCCCGCTTTACCGCGGCCACCAGCGTGAACCTGACATTTCACTACCCACGGACCCGCACCGATTTTTGAAGCGGCTTCTTCTGCTTCACGCGGAGTAGTACAGGCATAACCCACCGGCGCCGGTAAGCCATAGCGGGCAAAAAGTTGTTTTGCCTGATATTCATGTAAGTTCATGTGTTCAGTCCATCCTTCAGGGTGTAATTATCTTTAAACCTGTAGGCCTGATAAGACGCGCTAGCGTCGCCATCAGGCATCTCATCAACGCCGGATGGCGGCATAAATGCCTTATCCGGCCTACGGTAAGTCATACTCTTACTGACTACACGTCCAGCAGCAGACGAGTCGGATCTTCCAGCAGCTCTTTAATCGCCACCAGGAAGCCAACCGATTCACGCCCATCGATCAGACGGTGGTCGTAGGAGAGCGCCAGGTACATCATCGGCAGGATCTCTACCTTGCCATTCACCGCCATCGGACGGTCTTTAATGGCATGCATACCCAGAATGGCGCTCTGCGGTGGGTTGATGATCGGCGTGGACATCAGGGAACCGAAAACGCCGCCGTTGGTAATGGTGAAGTTACCGCCGGTCAGGTCATCTACGGTCAGCTTGCCGTCACGGCCTTTCACTGCCAGCTCTTTGATATTCTTTTCGATGTCCGCCATGCCCAGCAGGTCAACGTCACGCAGAACCGGGGTTACCAGGCCGCGCGGAGTGGACACTGCCATGCTGACGTCGAAGTAGTTGTGGTAAACCACGTCGTCGCCGTCGATGGAAGCGTTCACTTCCGGGTAGCGTTTCAGCGCTTCAACCACCGCTTTCACGTAGAAGGACATGAAGCCCAGACGGATACCGTGACGTTTTTCGAAGGCATCGCCGTACTGCTTACGCAGATCCATAATCGGCTTCATGTTGACTTCGTTAAAGGTCGTCAGCATGGCGGTGGAATTTTTCGCTTCCAGCAGACGCTCGGCCACGCGTTTACGCAGACGGGTCATCGGGACGCGTTTTTCTGAACGGTGACCCAGCTGCGGCGCTGGTGCTGCTGCCGCGGTAGCCGCTGGCGCTTTGGCTTCAGCCGCCGCCGGGGCTTTCGCCAGATGCTTCTCGACGTCTTCACGAGTCAGACGGCCACCCACGCCGGTGCCTTTGATGGCAGCGGCATCGAGGTTGTGCTCCGCCAGCAGGCGACGGATCGCCGGGCTGAGCGCGTCATTGTTCTGCTCTTCCAGAGAGGCCTGCTGGCGCTGCGCCGGGGTGGACGCTTTCGCATCCGCTTTTTCGCTGGTTTCTTTACCTGCGCTGTTGCCTTCACGCAGGCGGCCAAGGATCTGGCGAGACAGGACGGTAGCGCCCTCATCTTCCAGCACTGCATCCAGAATGCCGTCCGCTGATGCCGGTACTTCCAGTACCACTTTGTCAGTTTCGATTTCGACCAGAACTTCGTCACGGACGACCGCGTCGCCCGGTTTTTTATGCCAGGTGGCGACGGTTGCGTCAGCTACGGACTCAGGCAGGTCGGGAACCAGAATATCTACGCTACTCATTGTGTATCCTTTAATTAATCGACGTTCAGCGCGTCATTGACCAGATCTTGTTGCTGTTTCTGGTGAACGGACATGTACCCTACCGCCGGAGAGGCGGAGGCCGGGCGGCCTGCATAACGCAGAGAGGCCCCAAATGGAACTACTTCACGAAGGTGGTGCTGGCTGCAGTACCATGCGCCCTGGTTGAGCGGCTCTTCCTGGCACCAGACAAAATCGTGTACGTGCGAGTAAGCTTTCAGCGCTTCCTGCACCGCCTGATGCGGGAACGGGTAGAGCTGTTCGATACGCACGATGGCGACATCTTTTTGCTCGTTTTTGCGACGCTGTTCCAGCAGGTCATAGTAAACCTTACCAGAGCACAGTACGACGCGCTTCACGGCTTGCGGATCGAGATCGTCGATTTCGCCGATGGCCGGCATAAAGGTGCCGTTCGCCAGTTCGTCCATGCTGGAGACCGCCAGCGGGTGGCGCAGCAGAGACTTCGGCGACATCACCACCAGCGGACGGCGCATACCGCGCAGCGCCTGACGACGTAGCATATGGTAAACCTGTGCCGGGGTGGACGGGACGCAAACCTGCATGTTCTGCTCAGCGCACAGCTGCAGATAACGTTCCAGACGCGCGGAGGAGTGCTCCGGACCCTGCCCTTCGTAGCCGTGCGGCAGCAGCATCACCAGACCGCACATCCGGCCCCATTTCTGTTCGCCAGAGGAGATGAACTGATCAATGACCACCTGCGCGCCGTTGGCGAAGTCGCCGAACTGCGCTTCCCAGATGGTCAGCGTACGCGGCTCTGCGGTGGCGTAACCGTACTCGAACGCCAGGACGGCTTCTTCAGACAGCACCGAGTCCCAGACGCGGAACTGGCCCTGGCCGTTGTGCACATGCTGCAGCGGGGTATAGGTAGAACCGTTGCTCTGGTTATGAATAACCGCATGACGGTGGAAGAAGGTGCCGCGACCGGAGTCTTCACCGGACAGACGCACCGGAATGCCTTCGTCAACCAGAGTGGCGTAAGCCAGGTTTTCGGCACCGCCCCAATCGAACATCTTCTCACCGGCGGCCATCAGCTGGCGATCGCCGTAGATTTTCGCCACACGAGACTGCATTTCGATACCTTCCGGCACCGTACTGATGCGTTTGGCCAGCTCTTGCAGACGTTTTGGCTCCACTTTATCCGGATAGCTCTCATCCCACTCGTGGTTAAGGTAGGGAGACCAGGTAAAGGAGTGCATATTCATCGGACGCCACTCCTCCACCACGCACTCGCCAGCATCCAGCGCATCGCGGTAAAGGTTAACCTGCTCGGTCGCGTCTTCCAGCGTCGCGACTTTGTCCTGCTCCAGCTTGTCAGCATAGATTTTGCGCGGGGTCGGATGCTTTTTGATTTTCTGGTACATCAGCGGCTGGGTAGCGCTCGGCTCGTCGGCTTCGTTGTGGCCGTGACGGCGGTAGCACACCAGGTCGATGAAGACATCGCGTTTGAAGGTATTACGGAAATCCAGCGCCAGGCGGGTAACGAAAGCAACGGCTTCCGGGTCATCCGCGTTAACGTGGAAAATCGGCGCCTGAACCATCTTACCGATATCGGTACAGTATGGCGTAGAACGCGCATCCAGCGGGTTGGAGGTGGTAAAGCCAACCTGGTTGTTGATAACGATGCGCACGGTACCGCCGACTTCGTAACCGCGGGCTTTCGACATGTTCAGGGTTTCCTGAACCACGCCCTGGCCGGTAACGGCGGCGTCGCCGTGAATAGTAATAGGCAGAACTTTGTTGCTGCTTGGCTCGTCCAGACGATCCAGACGGGCGCGTACGGAACCGATAACCACCGGGCTGACGATCTCCAGGTGCGACGGGTTAAACGCCAGCGCCAGGTGAACCAGACCGCCTTCGGTTTCCATATCGGAAGAGAAGCCCATGTGGTACTTCACATCGCCGGTGCCGAGGTGTTCTTTATGTTTGCCCGCGAACTCGTCGAACAGGTCCTGCGGTTTTTTACCCAGCACGTTGACCAGCACGTTCAGACGGCCGCGGTGCGCCATGCCCAGCACCACTTCGCGGGTGCCGCTTTTGCCTGCATGGCGGATCATCTCTTTGAGCATCGGGATCAGGGCATCACCACCTTCCAGCGAGAAGCGTTTCGCCCCCGGGAATTTGGCGCCGAGGTAGCGTTCCAGCCCTTCTGCAGCGGTCAGTTCACTGAGGAAGCGTTTTTTCTCTGCCGCAGTGAAGCTCGCTTTACCCGCTACCGATTCAATACGCTGCTGGATCCAGCGTTTTTCCTCAGTAGAGGTGATATGCATGTATTCCGCGCCGATGGAGCCGCAGTAGGTTTGCTTGAGAGCGGCAATCAGCTCGCCCAGCTTCATCGTGTCTTTACCGATGGCAAATGAACCTACGTTATAGCTATCCTGGAAATCGGCCTCGGTCAGATCGTGGTAGGCCGGATCAAGATCCGCCACTCTCTCTTGCTTCCACAACCCCAGCGGATCGAGATTCGCATGCTGGTGGCCACGGAAACGGTATGCGTTGATGAGCTGCAGGACTTTAACCTGCTTCACATTGGTGTCAGGGTCGGAAATCGAAGAAGTGTAACGTGAGGCATCCTTCGCCAGTCGACGGAAATAATCACGTGTTTTGGAATGGAATTGATCCGGTTTAACTCCGGTGCCAGGTAACTGCTGGAACATCGAACGCCAGTTGGCGTCAACAGAGTCAGGATCGGTTAAGAAGTCTTCATAGAGCTGTTCTATCCAGCTCTGGTTCGAACCAGAGAGGAAAGAAGAGTCCAGCCAGGCTTTCATTGCGCCGTTCTGCATCGTGATCCCTTAAGCATTTTTATGCTTATTTCGCCGTAGAAACTACCACGCACACCGAGTGCACGTGCCGGGGTTCACTTTTTGCGGACGAGTTGTGGTTTCGATCCGCTAAGGAACCTTTAAAAACTGCCATTAATCTTCAGCGTTCAGGCTGCGGTTGCGTTGGCTGCCTTCGCTTACCCCGGTCACATAGTTCACTATGCTCCCGGGGATGCGCTCAGTTGCCGCCTTACCTCGCACTGAACGCCTCGATTACTGGTACATATTTGGCGGTTTTTAAAGATTTCCTGCTATCTGTCCCCCGGCAGCGCTAACGCTTGCCGGGGCTACTGCTTTGGTAGCCCGGATAAGCGCAAGCGCCATCCGGGACAGACCGTGTTGCTTACGCGCTGCGCTGCAGCAGCATCGACTTAATATGGCCGATGGCGCGCGTCGGGTTAAGCCCTTTAGGACACACACTGACGCAGTTCATAATGCTGTGACAGCGGAATACGCTGAAAGCATCGCTCAGGCCGTCCAGGCGCTCGCTGGTTTCAGTATCGCGACTGTCGATCAGGAAGCGATACGCGGCCAACAGGCCTGCCGGGCCGATGAACTTGTCCGGGTTCCACCAGAACGACGGGCAGGAGGTTGAACAACATGCGCACAGAATACACTCGTACAGACCATCGAGTTTCTCACGCTGCTCAGGCATCTGCAGATGCTCGCGAGCCGGAGGATTTTGCCCATTATTCAACAAGTAAGGCTTAATCTTCTCATATTGTGCATAGAATTGCCCCATGTCTACCACCAAATCACGGATAACCGGTAATCCTGGCAGCGGACGGATAACAATCTTCTTGCCCGGCTGATTCAGCGCGGAGATCGGCGTGATGCACGCCAGACCGTTTTTCCCGTTCATGTTCAGGCCATCGGAACCGCAAACCCCTTCACGGCAGGAGCGGCGGAACGACAGCGACGGATCTTTTTCTTTCAGCTGGATCAGCGCATCCAGCAGCATCATGTCGCGACCTTCTTCCGCTTCGAGGGTGTAATCCTGCATGTGCGGAGCGTCGTCAACATCCGGGTTATAGCGATAAATTGAAAACTCGAGTTTCATTTTCCTGTCTCCGCATTAGTAAGTACGAATCTTCGGCGGGAATGCCGGACGCAGTTTCGGTTCCATGTTGACGCTACGACGCGTCATGGATTCCGACTCTGGCAGATACAGGGAATGGCACAGCCAGTTTTCATCATCACGATCCGGGAAGTCGAAGCGGCTGTGGGCGCCACGGCTTTCGGTACGGAAGTTGGCGGATACGGCCGTTGAATAGGCGGTTTCCATCAGGTTATCCAGCTCCAGGCACTCGACGCGCTGGGTGTTGAACTCGCTGGAAGTATCGTCCAGGCGCGCATTTTTCAGACGCTCGCGGATCACTTTCAGCTGCTCCAGGCCCTTGTGCATCGCATCGCCTTCACGGAATACCGAGAAGTTATGTTGCATACATTCCTGCAACGCTTTGCGGATAGCAACCGGGTCTTCGCCGGAGCGGGTGTTGTTCCAGCGGTTGAGACGGTCCAGAGAGGCTTCGACATCGGATTCGCTGGCTGCGCGCAGGGCGCCCTGCTCGGCGATGGACTCCTGCAGATGCAGGCCCGCCGCGCGGCCGAAGACCACCAGGTCCAGCAGTGAGTTGCCGCCCAGACGGTTGGCGCCGTGTACCGATACACAGGCAATTTCGCCTACCGCGAACAGACCCGGGATCACCACGTCTTCGCCCTTCTCATTCACGGTCAGCGCCTGGCCGGTGACTTTGGTCGGAATACCGCCCATCATGTAGTGGCAGGTTGGGATAACCGGGATCGGCTCTTTCACCGGATCGACGTGAGCAAAGGTACGGGAGAGCTCAAGGATACCTGGCAGACGAGATTCCAGAACCTCTTTACCCAGGTGATCCAGTTTCAGTTTCGCATGCGGGCCCCACGGACCATCGCAGCCGCGACCTTCACGGATTTCGATCATGATGGAACGCGCCACCACGTCACGACCCGCCAGGTCTTTCGCGTTCGGCGCATAACGCTCCATAAAGCGCTCGCCGTGTTTGTTCAGCAGGTAACCGCCTTCGCCGCGGCAACCTTCGGTGACCAGCACCCCTGCCCCGGCGATACCGGTCGGGTGGAACTGCCACATTTCCATATCCTGCACAGGAACGCCTGCGCGGATGGCCATCCCGACGCCGTCACCGGTGTTGATGTGGGCGTTGGTGGTGGACTGATAGATACGGCCTGCGCCGCCGGTCGCCAGCACGGTGGCGCGGGCTTTAAAGTAGACCACTTCGCCGGTCTCGATGCACAGGGCGGTACAACCGACCACCGCGCCGTCCTGGTTTTTCACCAGATCGAGGGCATACCATTCGGAGAAGATAGTGGTGTGGTTTTTCAGGTTCTGCTGATACAGGGTGTGCAACAGCGCGTGGCCGGTACGGTCAGCCGCCGCCGCGGTGCGTGCCGCCTGCTCGCCGCCGAAGTTTTTCGACTGGCCGCCGAACGGGCGCTGATAAATACGGCCGTCATCAAGACGGGAGAACGGCAGGCCCATATGTTCCAGCTCAAGAATCGCTTCCGGGCCGGTCTTACACATATATTCGATGGCGTCCTGGTCGCCAATATAGTCCGACCCTTTTACGGTGTCGTACATATGCCATTCCCAGTTATCTTCATGGGAGTTACCGAGCGCGACGGTGATACCACCCTGCGCGGAAACGGTATGGGAACGGGTAGGGAACACTTTGGAGAGCAGTGCACAGGTCTGTCCGCTCTGGGAAATTTGTAGCGCCGCGCGCATGCCTGCGCCGCCGGCACCGATAACAACAGCATCAAACTCTCTGACTGGCAATTTCATTACACACCCCACACCACAACAAATCCATAAAGAACGTAAGCCACCAGCGCCACAACGATAGCCAGTTGCAGAACCAGGCGCAGGGCCAGTGGTTTAACGTAGTCCGTTAACACCTGCCACATCCCGATCCAGGCATGGATGAGAATGGAGACGAGAGCCAGCAGAGTGAAGACTTTAGTGAAACCGGAGGCAAAGAATCCGGTCCACACTTCCCATGAGATTTCACCGGTGGTGGCAAAGAAGCCAACCATGTAGATGATGTAGAGGGTCAGAACGATGGCGGTAGCACGGACCAGAATAAAGTCATGTACGCCGTTGCGTCCCAGTGCTGAGGCGTTGCTTACCATACGAGGACTCCTGCGAGAAGTGAAAGCACGACAGTAATAACAAAAGAGATTTTGGCGGAACGTTTCCCTGCTTCGAGGGTTTCGTCCAGGTAGCCAAAGTCCATCAGCAGATGGCGGATACCGACAACCACGTGGTAGGCCAGCGCGGTCAGAATGCCCCACATGATGAACTTCACAAAGAAGCTATCCATGATTGAGGCCGCCGTCAGAAAACCTTCTGGGGAGGAAAGGCTGGTGCCCAGCAACCAAAGCAGAATTCCGACCGCCACGAAGGTGATGACACCGGAAACGCGATGGAGAATGGACGCTATCGCCGTGATTGGGAACCGTATCGTTTGTAGATCCAGATTGACAGGTCTTTGTTTTTTCACATTTCTTACCATGAATAACGCCCACATGCTGTTCTTATTGTTTCCTTCCTCCGGTCTGCTTGCGGGTCAGACAGCGTCCTTTCTATAACCAGAAGTCATGTTAAAACGTCTTTTCAGGCATTAAAACATCACTAAACAACGCTGGGTGGCTCGGGATTGCAGGGTGTTCCGGAGACCTGGCCGCAGTATAGGCCGTTCACAAAATCATTACAATTAACCTACATATAGTTTGTTGGGTTTTCTCCGGAACAGTGATCAAGGTCACGATAACAACATTTTTTTAATTTTTAATCACCTGATTTGACAAATATTAAACATTCTTGTTACAACCATTACCAGTTAAATGCAATAATGCTCAAAAGTTATGGGGTCACTCTTTCACCTGAGAATAAGTTATGTAACAGTGTGTCAGTATTGACCGATGTAATCAGGACAGTTATTAGTGGTATATAGGTTTTAATATTCGGACTGCTAAAACGCTGATTTGCTGTTGTTTCACCGCAGCCCTGAAGGACGTACCATCAAGCGCCGTTGCTCTGTACCCTGCCCTTTTCGCTGACGCAGAGCTGTGTGCAACATAACAAACTGGTAACGTATGCAGGCGCGGGCCGAAAGCAAATCCACCACCCGGCAGTCTTAAGCAATAAAGGCGCTAAGGAGACCATAAATGTCTGATGCTAAAGCAAAAATCACCCTGGGTGGTGACACTGCTATTGAACTGGATGTGCTAAAAGGCACGCTCGGTCAGGATGTTATTGATATTCGTAGTCTTGGTTCAAAAGGCGTATTTACTTTTGACCCAGGTTTCACATCCACCGCTTCTTGTGAATCTAAAATTACGTTTATCGATGGTGACGAGGGGATCCTGCTGCACCGCGGCTTCCCGATCGACCAGTTAGCGACCGAATCTAACTATCTCGAAGTTTGTTATATTCTGCTGTACGGTGAAAAACCGACTCAGGCCGAATATGACGAATTCAAAACCACCGTCACCCGCCACACCATGATTCATGAGCAGATCACCCGTCTGTTCCATGCGTTCCGTCGCGATTCCCACCCGATGGCGGTGATGTGCGGGATCACTGGCGCCCTGGCGGCGTTCTATCATGACTCCCTCGACGTGAATAACCCGCGTCACCGCGAGATTGCCGCCTATCGTCTGCTGTCCAAAATGCCAACCATGGCAGCCATGTGTTACAAGTATTCTATCGGCCAGCCGTTTGTTTATCCGCGCAACGACCTCTCCTACGCCGGCAACTTCCTGCGCATGATGTTCGCCACACCGTGCGAAGAGTATGAAGTCAATCCAGTGCTTGAACGCGCGATGGATCGTATTCTGATCCTGCACGCCGATCACGAGCAGAACGCGTCGACCTCGACGGTACGTACCGCCGGCTCCTCCGGCGCTAACCCGTTCGCCTGTATCGCAGCCGGTATCGCCTCCCTGTGGGGACCGGCACACGGCGGCGCCAACGAAGCGGCGCTGAAAATGCTGGAAGAGATCAGCTCCGTTGAACACATTCCGGAATTTGTCCGTCGTGCGAAAGACAAAAATGACTCTTTCCGCCTGATGGGCTTCGGCCATCGTGTTTACAAGAACTACGACCCGCGCGCCACTGTGATGCGTGAAACCTGCCATGAAGTGCTGAAAGAGCTGGGCACTAAAGACGACCTGCTGCAGGTGGCCATGGAGCTGGAGCATATCGCGCTGAACGACCCGTATTTCATCGAGAAGAAACTCTACCCGAACGTCGACTTCTATTCCGGTATCATCCTGAAAGCGATGGGTATTCCGTCCTCCATGTTTACCGTTATCTTCGCCATGGCGCGTACCGTGGGCTGGATTGCGCACTGGAACGAAATGCACAACGATGGCATGAAGATCGCCCGTCCGCGTCAGCTGTACACCGGCTACACCAAACGCGATTACCAGTCTGACATTAAGCGGTAATCTTGCCGTACCGGATAACAATAAACGCGCCAACTGGCGCGTTTTTTTTATCTACCTGACCGCCGGCTTAATGCTGGCATCCGGGACACCAGTAAAACGGCCGTGAGGAGAGTGTCGTCTTCTCAATCACCCCCCCACAGCGCTCGCACCTTTCCCCGTCACGATGGAAGACCTTAAAGCGAAACAGCGCGCCGTGATGCCTGTTGTCATCCGCCTGGCCGCGGGTTCGATAAGAAAGCCGCGGGATATCCAGCAGCGCGTGCGCCAGCGCATCCAGCTGACTATCGCTCAGTTCAGCGGCTTTACGCTTTCCGCTTAATCCCACCTGCCAGAGGATCTCCACCCGCAGATAGTTACCGAGCCCGGCCAGAAAAGCCTGATCCAGCAGCAGGCCGGAAAACTGACGATGGCGGAATTTGGCCAACAGCAGCCGCGCTTTCACCTCCTCCACGGTTAACGTCATATCCAGCACATCTGGCCCCACGCGCAGTAAAAACGGGTGATGGGCAACCTGCTCCGCCGTGAGCATTTCAATGTCCGACGCGCTGTAGAGCAGAATCGCCTTGCGGGCGGTCTGCAGCCTGACGCGCAGCACCCGGTTAGAGGCGGGCTGTTCCCCGGCATCGACCACGCGCCAGACACCGTACAACTGATTATGGCTGTACAGAGTCAACCCGCCGGAGAAGCGGGTCAGCAGGGCTTTCCCCCGGGTGTCAATATGGGTAACCCGCTGACCCATCAGCGGGGTTTGGTAGGGTTGCAACTGGGGAAAGGCAAACCAGACGTCGGTTAAAGGTTCGCCTTTGATTGCCGCCTCCAGTTTATCCGCCGCGCGGCGGATCTCCGGACCTTCCGGCATACTGTCATCCTTCTGTTAATGGGTGGCGCCGCCGCCCAGTTTACTATCCACCGACTGGCGCAGCGCCACGGCAATGGTCGTTTCCAGCGCCTCCCGCACGGTGGCGGTCGCCATACTCGGCTCGCCGGGATGGGCCGCCGCCTGCGCCGGTAGCCATGGAATATGGATAAAGCCGCCCCTGACGCCAGCCTGCTCCTGCAGCTTATGTAGCAAACCATACATCACGTGATTGCAGACGAAGGTGCCGGCGGTTTGGGAGACCGAAGCCGGGATCCCGCGATTGCGCAACGCGCTGACGATCGCTTTGATCGGTAAGGTGCTGAACCACGCCGCCGGCCCCCCGTCGACGATCGGCGTGTCGACAGGCTGCTGGCCGTTGTTATCGGGAATGCGCGCATCATCGACGTTGATAGCCACACGTTCAACGCTGATATCGACGCGACCACCAGCCTGCCCCACGGCAATGACCAGCCTCGGCTGCAGGTCTTCTATCGCCGCGTAGAGCACCGACAGCGCCTCGCCAAACACACAGGGGAGCTGACGGGCGATCACCTGCTGCCCGGCAATCATCGTCCCGTTCAGCTGCCTCACCACTTCCCATGAAGGGTTAACCGTCTCGCCATCAAAGGGTTCAAAACCGGTTAACAACACGCCTGCCATCATCCTCTCCTTCCCGGTCATTCAGGTTGTCACGCTTCAGCGTCCAGTTGCGCGCTGACCAGAATATGGCGCCCGGCAAACGCCGCCCGCAGACGGCGGGCAAAATCCAGCGCGTGCGGGCCATCGCCGTGCAGACACACCGTCTGCGCCACCACGTTGGCCCACTCGCCGCTGATGCTGCGCACCCGGTGGTGTTGCACCATCTCGAGGGTTTGCGCCAGGGCCTGCTCTTCGCTGTCGATCAGCGCGCCGGGCTGGCTACGCGGCACCAGGCTACCGTCGGCCAGGTAGCCGCGGTCGGCAAACACCTCCTGGCGCGTCGTCAGGCCATAGTGCTGCCCGGCACGGATCAGTTCGCTGCCCGCCAGCCCCACCAGCACCAGCTTCGGGTTAACATCACGGACCGCGCGGGCGATGGCATCCGCCAGTGGCGGCGATTTGGCCGCCTGGTTATAAAGCATGCCGTGCGGCTTCACATGCTGCAGCTCGCCGCCCTGCGCCTGAACGATCGCCGCCAGGGCGCCAATCTGATACAGCGTCTGGGCATAGACCGTTTCCGGCGGCAGATCCATCGCCGTACGACCAAAATTTTCCCGGTCGGGATACCCCGGATGGGCGCCCACCGCCACGCCGTACTTCAGCGCCTCGCGCACGCTCTGCACCATCAGCCGGGCATCGCCGGCGTGAAAACCACAGGCGATATTCGCCGAGGACACCAGCTGGAGCAGCGCGCTATCGTTCGCGCCCCCTTCCCCGAGATCGGCATTGAGATCAATCATCATCGTGGAGTCTCCAGGCCAGTTGTTCAAGATAACGCTGACGATCGGCCCGCGCCTTCAGCGCCTCCTCCAGCGAGCAGGCGACGAAGTGGATCGGCTGCCCCAGCGGGATCTGCGCCAGCTGGTACATATCAGCCTCAATAATGCAGGCGATGCGCGGATAACCGCCGGTGGTTTGCGCATCGTTCATCAGCACGATGGGCTGGCCGTTGTGCGGCACCTGCACCACGCCAGGCAGCAGACCGTGCGACAGCATTTCGCGATCGGTAGTCCGTTTCAGCGGCTGCCCCTGCAGGCGGTAACCCATGCGGTTGCTCTGCGGGCTGAGCTGCCAGGGAGAGCGCCAGAACGAGGCCTGCGAGGCCGCATCAAACTCGTGATATTCCGGGCCCGGCAGCGCGCGAATGCGATTGTCCAGCGGCAGCTGCTTGACGCCGCGCGAGGTGGTAAAGCGCCGGGCGGCTTTCCCGAGCTTCAGCTGGTCGCCATCCTGCAGGCGGCGTCCTTCCAGACCGCCAATCCCCGCCTTAAGATCCGTGCTGCGCGAGCCAAGCACCACCGGGACCGCAATCCCGCCCGCCACCGCCAGATAGCTGCGGATGCCATGCTGCGGCGTTTTCAGCACCAGCCGCTGCCCGGCCCGGTAGGCGGTACGCCAGCCCACCCAGACCGCTTTGCCGTCCAGCGTCGCTTCGCAGGCGGCGCCGGTCAGCGCGAACCAGCCGCTGCGGGCAAATTCAATCTCCACCTGGCCGAGGGTTATCTCCAGCCCGGCAGCGTTCGCCTCGTTGCCAACCAGCAGATTGGCAATCACCAGCGCCGGATAATCCAGGGCGCCGCAGCGACTGATGCCAGACTGGCGCAGGCCTTCTCGTCCACCGTCCTGTACCGAGGTGTACAGACCGGCGCGGATCAGGGTCAACATACCCCCTCCTTTTGCGGCACAAAGCGGATTTTATCGCCCACGCGCAGCAGCGCAGGCTCCTTACGCGCCGGGTCAAACAGCGTCAACGCGGTCCGTCCCAGCAGCTGCCAGCCGCCGGGTGTCGCCAGCGGATAGATACCGGTTTGCGCGCCGCCGATGCCCACCGAACCGGCCGGGACCCGCACACGCGGTTCGGCGCGACGTGGGGTCGCCAGCGCCGGCGGCAGCCCGCCCAGGTAGGGGAATCCCGGCTGAAAACCAATAAACCAGACCAGGTATTCCACCGAGGCATGCAGCTCCACAACCTGTTTTTCACTCAGGCCGCTGTGCTGCGCCACCACCCCGAGATCCGGCCCGGCCTCGCCGCCGTACACCACCGGGATGGTCAATGACCTCGACTCCGGCGCCAGCGCGAGGCTCTCCTCCCACCAGCGCTGCAGACGGTCTATCGCCTCCCACGCCATCTCCTGCGGGCGGCGGAGCACTACGGTGATATTGTTCATGCCGGGAATGGCGTCAACCACCTCTTCGTGGTGAGACAGACGCTGGGCCAATCCCCAGATCCGTTGCTGGCTCTCAAGCGTGACCGGCGGCTCCAGCTCCAGCACGACGGCCGTTTCTCCTAACAGATAACAACGCGCTCGCTGCACTTTTCTCTCTCCCGTCAGGCTGGGTTAGGAATATCAATAAAGGTGACATCCAGGTCGGTCGTTTCCGTCAGCCATTCGCTGAGGGCGCGAATGCCGCCGCGCTCGGTGGCGTGGTGGCCAGCGGCATAAAAATGCAGCCCCTGTTCGCGGGCAGAGTGAATGGTTTGTTCCGACACCTCGCCGGTGATAAACGCGTCCACCCCAAAGCGCGCCGCGGCGTCAATAAAGCCCTGGCCGCCGCCAGTACACCAGGCGATGCGGCTGACGGTGTCCGGCCCGGTATCGCCGCACCACAGCGGCTTGCGCCCCAACCGCGCTTCGATCCAGGAGGCCAGTTCGAGGCCGGAAACCGGCATCGACAGTTCGCCCCACGGCACCAGCGGTTCGATTTCACCCAGCACGTTAATCCCCAGCAGATGCGCCAGCTGCGCGTTGTTGCCCAGCTCCGGATGGGCATCCAGCGGCAGGTGCCAGCCGTAGAGATTGATATCGTTGGCCAGCAGCGTTTTCAGGCGGCGGCGCTTCATGCCACGGATCACTGGCGACTCGTTTTTCCAGAAATAGCCATGATGGACGATCACCGCATCCGCCTGCAGCCGAACGGCTTCATCCAGCAGCGCCTGGCTGGCCGTCACCCCGGTGACGATCGTGTGCACCGTGTCACGACCTTCCACCTGCAGACCGTTAGGGGCGAAATCACTGATGGCCGCACTATTGAGCTTGTCGTTTATCAGTTGTTCCAGTTCGCTATTTTTCATCGCCACTCCAGCAGATAATCAGGGTATACAAAGGCATAACATAACCAGATCCATTCGGGCCGTCGATAGTCCACTACCGGCACCGACCATGACTTTTTACCGGATCCCGCATTTTGTCTACCCACCCCGTCGCGCATTCGTGTATATTTATGCACTAATAAAGCATATTAAATAACCAGAAAGCCCCTCAAGCCATGAATATGACTAATTAAGCGCTATTCATGCAGAACGATCGACTTTCGCTTTACGTCAGGAAACACACTTCACATGAAGACATCATCATCGCAGCCGCGGGCGATTTACTACGTCGTGGCGCTGCAAATCTGGGAGTATTTTAGCTTCTACGGCATGCGCGCCCTGCTGATCCTCTATCTCACCAATCAGCTCAAATATGACGATAACCACGCCTACGCGCTGTTCAGCGCCTACTGTTCGCTGGTTTATGTGACGCCGATCCTCGGCGGTTATCTGGCCGATAAGCTGCTGGGCAACCGGATGGCGGTCATGCTCGGCGCGCTGCTGATGGCGATGGGTCACCTGGTGCTCGGGGCCAGCGAAACCGCTCCGGTCTTCCTCTACCTGTCGCTGGCGATCATCGTCTGCGGCTACGGGTTGTTTAAATCCAACGTCAGCTGTCTGCTGGGAGAACTCTACGAACCCGCCGATCCGCGTCGCGATGGCGGTTTCTCGCTGATGTATGCCGCGGGCAATATCGGCTCGATTATCGCGCCTATCGCCTGCGGCTACGTACAGGAGGAGTATAGCTGGGCGATGGGCTTTGCCCTGGCGGCCATCGGCATGGTGGCGGGACTGGTGATTTTCCTCTGCGGCAACCGTCACTTCCAGCATACCGCCGGCGTCAACCGCCAGGCGCTGTGCGCGCGCCGCTTCCTGCTGCCGAACTGGGGCTGGCTGCTGGTGCTGCTGGTTACCGCCCCGCTGCTGATCGCCGTGCTGTTCTGGCAGGAGTGGTCGGTGTATGCCCTGATCGTGGCCACCGTTATCGGCCTGGCGGTGCTGGCGCGGATCTACCTGCGCGCTGAAACCGATAAACAGCGTAAGGATCTGCGCCTGATCGTCGTCCTCACCGCGTTTAGCCTACTGTTCTGGGCCTTCGCCCAGCAAGGCGGGAGCTCCATCAGCCTGTATATTGACCGCTTCGTTAATCGCCATATCATGAGCTACGAAGTCCCTACCGCCATGTTCCAGTCGGTCAACGCCTTCGCGGTGATGCTCTGCGGGATGGTGCTGGCGTGGCTGGTGAAAGAGAGCGTCGGTGGCAATCGCACCGTGCGCATCTGGGGGAAATTTGCCCTCGGTCTGGGCCTGATGAGCGCCGGGTTCTGCATCCTGACCCTCAGCGCCCGCTGGTCCGCGGCCTATGGCCAGTCGTCCATGCCGCTGATGGTGCTGGGGCTGGCGGTGATGGGTTTTGCCGAACTGTTTATCGACCCGGTCGCCATGTCGCAAATCACCCGCATTGAGATCCCGGGGGTCACCGGGGTGCTGACCGGTATCTATATGCTGCTCTCCGGGGCCATCGCCAACTATCTGGCCGGCGTCATCGCCGACCAGACCTCGCAGGCGTCCTTCGACGCCGCCGGGGCAGTGAACTACTCCATTGACGCCTACATCAAGGTCTTCAGCCAGATCACCTGGGGCGCGCTGGCCTGTGTCGGCGTGGTGCTGGTCATCTGGCTGTATCACTCGCTGAAGGTCAGGACCCGCCGTCTGGCGGTGGAGTAATTCCTTTTCTGGCGGCCTCCCAGGCCGCCAGCGTCTCCTGCCGCGCCTGTTTGTGATCGACTATCGGGCGCGGATAATCCAGTTTGATCCCCTGTTTATCCGCCCACGCCCACGGCTGATGCAGCGCCTTCTCCGGCACCTTTGCCAGCTCAGGCAGCCAGCGACGCATAAACACCCCCTGCTTATCAAACTTCTCGCCCTGGGTGGTGGGGTTAAATATGCGGAAATAGGGCGCGGCGTCGGTGCCTGTCGAGGCCGCCCACTGCCAGCCGCCGTTGTTCGCCGCCAGGTCGCCATCAATCAGTTGACTCATGAAGTAGCGCTCCCCTGCCCGCCAGTCGAGGCGCAGATCTTTCGTCAGGAAGCTGGCGACAATCATGCGCAACCGGTTATGCATCCAGCCGGTGGCGTTAAGCTGGCGCATCGCGGCATCGACTATCGGAAAGCCGGTCTCCCCGCGCTGCCAGGCCTGCAGGGCGGCGTCATCTTCACGCCAGGCGACCTTATCAGTCCATGCGATAAACGGGCGTCCTTTACAGAGTTTCGGATAGTAGACCATCAGATGGCGGTAAAACTCGCGCCAGATCAGCTCATTAAGCCAGGTTGCGCCTGCCCCACCGTCCAGCGCGGCGGGGTGTTCCGTCAGCAGACGATGCAGGCACTGGCGCGGCGACAGTACCCCGATAGCCAGGCAGGGCGACAGGCGGCTGGTCCCTTCCACGGCGGGGAAGTCACGCTGTTCCTCATACTCCGCCGCCGCTTGCTGACAAAACGCACGCAGCCGCGCCAGCGCCGTTTTTTCATCCGCGGCAAACAGCAGTCCATCGAACGGCGTTTGCGGATAGTTGAGCTCAGGCAGCGGCGGCGCCTGGCGGGCAGGTGCCTGTCGCGGCTTCGGGGCCGCCACGCACGCCGGCAGCCCGTCCCGCAGACGGCGAATAAACGCATTCTTAAACGGCGTGAAAACTTTATACATTTCTCCGCCGCCGGTCATGACGCTGCCGGGCGGCAACAGGACGCTGTCGTCAAAGCCCTGGCAAATGACATCGCGCAAGGTGTTCTCAACGGCGGCATCGCGCTGACGTTCATTGAATTCGTACTGATAGTTGTAGAACAGGTGACTGACCTGGTGCTGCTGGCAGAAATGGGCCAGCCGTTCGACGCTGGCGGTAAAATCGTCCGCCTCTTCGACCCACAGCGGTATGCCCCGTTCCGCCAGCGCGGCGTGCAGACTGTGCAAATGGCTGGCGATAAACGCGGCCTGCCGCGGCGCCAGGTGATGCTCACGCCACTGCCCCGGAGTGGCGATATACAGCGCCAGCACCTGCGCCTGCGGATCGCGGCAGGCGGCAGCCAGCGCCAGGTTATCGTGAATGCGTAAATCCGTGCGTAACCAGACCAGATGGGTGGCCATATAACTCCTCGATATCCGTCAGCAAAACTCATCTCATGATATAAGCCGGAAAAAATAGCGCGCTCCGGCAAAATAAGCACCTGCCAATTCCACTGCGGCGCATGAAAACGAGTGTAGACAAGCGACGAAAAAAAACCGCCGGGGGCAACCGGCGGTTATTGTCTGCGTCGCAGCAGGGCGGATTAATAGAAATCGTGAGCGGCTTTTTCCGCCTGCGCCATCCACACCGGCTGCTCGCTGGTTTTCGACCACACCCGGTGCAGCCAGCTGTAGAAGCGGGCGCGATCTTTCCAGAACAGCATCACCGGCAGCGCCGCGACGCCAGCCACGACGGCGAAAGCACGACGCAGCAAAATAATATGAGCAGGATAAGCTTTGTACAACGCCATCATTTCTCTCCCCTTTGTCAGGCCGGCAAGCAGCGCCGGTAAAAATAACCATGTTTGTCTGAGCAAAATAATACCGCTCTGGTTGTAATTTTACTACTCATCCGACCACTAAAAAGCACGTATTTATACTTAATTTACATTCACCACGTAAATTAGTTACGAAAAAGTTAAATTAATACTAATCATCAGTTAAATTGTGCCTTTGCCATTTTTATACTTTTTTTACACCGTGCCCGCCGATTTTTGCAAAATCTTTGCGCCGTAATTCCTATTCTCCTGGTAAATCAAAAAGACACCCGGAGGTGGATTGTGACTGCAGGCGTACTCACTGGCGTTGGGCTGGTGTTCCTGTTACTGGCTTATCTGGTTTATGCCTTGATACACGCGGAGGCATTCTGATGGCTGCCCAGGGATTTTTATTATTAGCCAGCTTCCTGCTGGTGCTGCTGGTGCTGGCGCGCCCGCTGGGGACGTGTCTGGCGAGGATGGTGAACGATATCCCGCTTCCCGGCCTGGCCGGGGTCGAGCGCGTCCTGTGGCGCGTGGCCGGGATCCGCGCCGAGGAGATGGGCTGGCTGCAGTATTTGCTGGCAATCCTGCTGTTTAACGCGCTCGGCGGCCTGGCGCTGTTTGCCCTGCTGATGCTCCAGGGCGTGCTGCCGTTTAACCCGCAGCACCTGCCGGGGCTGTCGTGGGATCTGGCGCTCAACACGGCGATCAGCTTTGTCAGTAATACCAACTGGCAGGCTTACGCCGGCGAAAGCACCATGAGCTATCTCAGCCAGATGGTCGGCCTGACGGTACAGAATTTCCTCTCTGCCGCCACCGGGATCGCCGTGGTCTTCGCCCTGACCCGTGCCTTTGCCCGGCAGAAAATGTCCACCCTTGGCAATGCCTGGGTCGACCTGACACGCATTACCCTGTGGCTGCTGCTGCCGCTCTCCTTGCTGGTCGCTCTGTTCTTTATTCAGCAAGGGGTACCGCAGAATCTGCTGGCCTACCAGCCCTTTACCACCCTCGAAGGGGCGCACCAGCTGCTGCCGATGGGGCCTGTCGCCTCGCAGGAAGCAATTAAGCTGCTGGGCACCAACGGCGGCGGTTTCTTTAACGCCAACTCCGCTCACCCGTTTGAAAACCCGACCGCGCTGACCAATCTCGTGCAGATGCTGGCGATCTTCCTTATCCCGGCGGCGCTGTGCTTCGCCTTCGGCGAGGTAGTGAGCGATCGCCGCCAGGGGCGCGCCATCCTGTGGGCAATGACGCTGATCTTTATCCTCTGCGTCGCCGTGGTGATGTGGGCGGAAACTCGCGGTAACCCACACCTGCTGACGCTGGGCGCCGACAGCAGCCTGAATATGGAAGGTAAAGAGAGCCGCTTCGGTATTCTCGCCAGTAGCCTGTTCGCGGTGATCACCACTGCCGCCTCCTGCGGCGCGGTCAACGCCATGCATGACTCCTTCACCGCGCTGGGCGGCATGGTGCCGATGTGGCTGATGCAGATTGGCGAAGTCGTGTTCGGCGGCGTCGGCTCGGGCCTGTACGGCATGCTGCTGTTCGTCATGCTGGCGGTGTTTATCGCCGGACTGATGGTCGGCCGCACCCCGGAGTACCTCGGGAAGAAAATCGATGTCCGGGAAATGAAAATGATCGCCCTGGCCATTCTGGTCACCCCGACGCTGGTACTGCTTGGCACGGCACTGGCGATGATGACCGAAGCTGGCCGCGCCGGGATGTTCAACCCCGGACCACACGGCTTTAGCGAGGTGCTGTACGCCGTCACCTCGGCAGCCAATAACAACGGCAGCGCCTTCGCTGGCCTGGGTGCGGCGACGCCGTTCTGGAACCTGCTGTTGGCGTTCTGCATGCTGGTCGGCCGCTTCGCCGTCATCATTCCGGTGATGGCTATTGCCGGCTCGCTGGTGGTGAAGAAAATTCAACCAGCCAGTCCCGGTACCCTGGCCACCCACGACGCCCTGTTTATCGGTCTGCTGATCGGTACCGTGCTGCTGGTGGGCGCCCTGACCTTTATTCCTGCGCTGGCGCTTGGCCCGCTGGCTGAACACTTTACCTTACTTTGAGCGATGCGGAGCACCCTGTTATGAGTCGCAAACAATTAGCCCTGCTGGAGCCGACGCTGGTGCGCCAGGCGCTGCTGGATGCCGTGAAAAAACTCAGCCCGATGGTGCAATGGCGCAATCCGGTGATGTTTATCGTCTGGGTGGGCAGCCTGTTAACTACCTTGCTGGCGATCGCGATGGCTGGCGGCGCCCTGACCGGTAGCGCCACCTTTACCGCTGCCGTCAGTATCTGGCTGTGGTTTACCGTGCTGTTCGCCAACTTTGCCGAAGCGATGGCGGAAGGCCGTAGCAAAGCCCAGGCCAACAGCCTGAAAGGGGTGAAAAAAACGGCCTTCGCCCGCAAACTGCGCGCCCCGCAGCATGACGCGACGGTCGACCACGTGCCGGCGGAAGACCTGCGCAAGGGCGACGTGGTGCTGGTGGAAGCCGGGGATATTATCCCCTGCGACGGTGAAGTCATCGAAGGCGGCGCCTCGGTGGACGAAAGCGCCATTACCGGCGAGTCTGCCCCGGTGATCCGTGAATCCGGTGGCGATTTTGCCTCGGTGACCGGCGGGACGCGCATTCTCTCCGACTGGCTGGTGATCCGCTGCAGCGTGAACCCGGGAGAAACCTTCCTCGACCGGATGATCGCCATGGTGGAAGGCGCCCAGCGCCGTAAAACGCCGAACGAGATCGCCCTGACGATCCTGCTGATCGCCCTGACGCTGGTGTTCCTGCTGGCCACCGCCACCATCTGGCCGTTCTCGGCGTGGAGCGGCAATGCGGTCAGCGTTACCGTGCTGGTCGCCCTGCTGGTGTGCCTGATCCCGACCACCATCGGCGGGCTGCTGTCGGCCATCGGCGTCGCCGGGATGAGCCGTATGCTCGGCGCCAACGTGATTGCCACCAGCGGCCGCGCGGTGGAAGCCGCTGGCGACGTCGATGTCCTGCTGCTGGATAAAACCGGGACCATTACCCTCGGCAACCGCCAGGCCTCTGCCTTCCTGCCGGCGCGCGGCGTGGCAGAGCGAACCCTCGCCGACGCCGCCCAGCTCTCCTCGCTGGCGGATGAAACCCCTGAGGGGCGCAGCATCGTGGTGCTGGCGAAACAGCGCTTTAACCTGCGCGAACGCGATCTGCAGTCGCTGCACGCCACCTTTGTCCCCTTTACCGCGCAAACGCGGATGAGCGGCATCAATATTGATCAACGCATGATCCGCAAAGGGTCGGTGGACGCCATTCGCCGCCACGTGGAGGCCAACGGCGGCCACTTCCCTGCCGATGTCGATAAGCAGGTCGAAGAGGTCGCCCGCCAGGGGGCCACGCCGCTGGTGGTCGCCGAAGGGGAAAAGGTGCTGGGGATTATTTCGCTCAAAGATATCGTCAAAGGTGGTATCAAAGAACGTTTCGCCCAGCTGCGCAAAATGGGCATTAAAACGGTGATGATCACCGGCGATAACCGCCTGACCGCCGCGGCGATAGCCGCCGAGGCCGGGGTCGATGATTTCCTCGCCGAAGCGACGCCGGAAGCCAAGCTGGCATTGATCCGCCAGTACCAGTCGGAAGGTCGGCTGGTGGCGATGACCGGCGACGGCACCAACGACGCGCCCGCGCTGGCTCAGGCCGACGTGGCGGTGGCCATGAACTCCGGCACCCAGGCGGCGAAGGAAGCGGGCAACATGGTCGACCTGGATTCCAACCCCACCAAGCTGATTGAGGTGGTCCATATCGGCAAACAGATGTTAATGACGCGCGGCTCGCTGACCACCTTCAGTATTGCCAACGACGTGGCGAAATATTTCGCCATTATTCCGGCAGCGTTTGCCGCGGTCTATCCCCAGCTGGCCATGCTGAACGTGATGGGCCTGCATTCGCCGTCGTCAGCGATCCTTAGCGCCGTCATCTTTAACGCGCTGATCATCGTCTTCCTGATCCCGCTGGCCCTGAAAGGCGTGAGCTATCGTCCGCTCTCCGCGTCGGCTATGCTGCGCCGCAACCTGTGGATCTACGGCCTCGGCGGTCTGCTGGTGCCCTTTATCGGTATTAAAGCCATTGACCTGCTGCTAACCCTGAGCGGTCTGGTGTGAGGAAAAAACTATGTCATTGATTCGTCCAGCGCTTGTGCTATTTATTCTGTTAACGCTGCTCACCGGCGGCGTCTATCCTCTGCTCACCACCAGTCTGGGACAATGGTGGTTTAACTCACAGGCCAACGGCTCGCTGATCCGCCTGAACGGTGAGGTGCGCGGCTCCGGACTGATTGGCCAGAACTTTAGCGCAGCTGGCTATTTCCAGAGCCGCCCGTCGGCCACCGCTGAGACGGCGGATAATCCGATGGCCTCGGGCGGCAGCAACCTCGCCGCCAGCAACCCGGCGCTGGATAAAGCAGTGAGCGAGCGCGTACAGGCTCTGCGCGCCGCTAACCCGGACGCCGACCGGCGGGTACCGGTCGAGCTGGTCACCACCTCAGCGAGCGGTCTCGATAACAACCTGACCCCGGCCGCCGCACTGTGGCAGGTGCCCCGGGTGGCTAAAGCGCGCCAGCTGAGCGTTGAGCAGGTGACCCTGCTGGTGAACCAGGCCACACAAACCCCGCTGCTGAGCTTCCTTGGTCAGCCGGTGGTCAATATACTGCAACTCAATATGGCGCTGGATGCCCTGAAGGATAAGTAAATGAGTGACGAGCCGCTGCGCCCGGACCCTGACCGCCTGCTACAGCACACCGCCGCCCCGCATCGCGGCAAACTGAAAGTGTTCTTCGGCGCCTGCGCCGGGGTGGGGAAAACCTGGGCGATGCTGGCGGAAGCGCAGCGGCTGCGCGCCCAGGGGCTGGATATTCTGATTGGCGTGGCGGAGACCCACGGCCGAAAAGAGACCGCTGCGATGCTGCAGGGCCTGAGCACTCTGCCGCCGCGGCGGCTCGCTCATCGTGGGCGGTACGTCTATGAGTTCGATCTCGACGCCGCCCTCGCCCGCCGTCCGGCGCTGATTCTGGTGGATGAGCTGGCGCACAGCAATGCGCCCGGGTCCCGCCATCCGAAGCGCTGGCAGGATGTGGATGAACTGCTGGATGCCGGGATTGATGTCTTTACCACCGTCAACGTCCAGCATCTGGAAAGCCTGAATGACGTCGTCAGCGGGATCACCGGCGTTCAGGTGCGGGAGACCGTCCCCGATCCCTTCTTTGACGCCGCAGACGACGTGGTGCTGGTGGACCTCCCCCCTGACGATCTGCGCCAGCGGCTCAATGAGGGCAAAGTCTATATCGGCGGCCAGGCCGAGCGCGCCATCGAAAACTTTTTCCGCAAGGGAAACCTGATTGCGCTGCGCGAGCTGGCTCTGCGCCGCACCGCCGACCGCGTCGATGAACAGATGCGTGCCTGGCGCGACCGCCAGGGCCAGGAGAAAGTCTGGCACACCCGCGATGCGATCCTGCTCTGTATCGGGCACAACACCGGCAGCGAAAAGCTGGTGCGCGCCGCCGCCCGGCTCGCCGCCCGCCTGGGCAGCGTCTGGCATGCAGTGTATGTCGAGACCCCTTCCCTGCACCGCCTGCCGGAAGCCCGGCGGCGGGCTATTCTCGCCGCGCTGCGTCTGGCCCAGGAGCTGGGCGCCGAAACCGCGACCCTCTCCGACCCGTCGGAAGAGAAAGCGGTCCTCCATTACGCCCGCGAGCATAACCTCGGCAAAATCGTCATCGGCCGCCAGCGCAAACGCCGCTGGTGGGATCGCAGCGGCTTCGCCGACCGTCTGGCTCGCCATGCGCCGGACCTCGATCTGGTGGTGATCGCCCTCGATGAAAAACCGTCCCCTCTCCCTGCGCGGGCCAACGACAGCCGTACGGCGCTGGAAAAGTGGCGCCTGCAGCTGCAGGGCTGCGCGGTGGCGGTGGCGCTATGCGCCATCATCACCCTGGTGGCCATGCAGTGGTTGATGGCCTTCGAAGCCGCCAACCTGGTGATGCTCTATCTGCTGGGGGTGGTGATCATCGCCCTGGTCTATGGCCGCTGGCCGTCGGTGCTGGCGACGGTGATCAACGTTATCAGCTTCGATCTGTTTTTTGTCGCCCCGCGCGGGACGCTGGCGGTGTCAGATGTCCAGTATCTGCTCACCTTCGGCGTGATGCTCACTGTGGGCCTGCTTATCGGTAACCTCACCGCCGGCGTACGCTACCAGGCGCGGGTGGCGCGCTACCGTGAACGCCGTACCCGCCACCTGTATGAGATGTCTAAAGCACTGGCGGTGGGTCGTAGCCAGCAGGATATCGCCACCACCAGCGAGCGCTTCATCGCCTCCACCTTTCAGGCCCGCAGCCAGTTGCTGCTGCCGGACGCCCAGGGAAAACTGCTGCCCTTAACCCACCAGCCAGGGCTGACCCCATGGGATGACGCCATCGCCCGCTGGAGCTTTGATAAGGGGCAGCCTGCCGGCGCCGGCACCGATACCCTGCCCGGCGTGCCGTACCAAATTTTACCGCTGAAGAGCGCCGCCCGCACCTGGGGGCTCTTAGTGGTGGAACCGGAGAATCTGCGCCAGCTGATGATCCCGGAGCAGCAGCGGCTGCTGGAGACCTTCACCCTGCTGGTGGCCAGCGCCCTGGAGCGCCTCACCCTGACCGCCAGCGAAGAGCAGGCCCGGCTGACCAGCGAGCGGGAAAGCCTGCGTAACTCGCTGCTCGCCGCCCTGTCGCACGATCTGCGTACTCCGCTGACCGTGCTGTTTGGCCAGGCGGAAATTCTGACCCTCGATCTGGCCAGCGAAGGTTCAAAACATGCCCCGCAGGCCAACGAAATTCGCCAGCATGTACTCAACACCACCCGGCTGGTGAACAACCTGCTGGATATGGCGCGGATCCAGTCCGGCGGCTTTAATCTGCATAAGGAGTGGCTGACGCTGGAGGAAGTGGTCGGCAGCGCGCTGCGCATGCTCGAACCGAGCCTCGGCGGCCAGCACATTCAGTTGGATCTCCCCGATCCCCTCCAGCTGGTGCATGTCGACGGGCCGCTGTTCGAGCGGGTGCTGATCAACCTGCTGGAAAATGCCCATAAGTATGCCGGCGCCCGGGCGAACATCGGCATCCGCGCCGAGGCGGACGCCCGGCAGCTGTCGCTGGAGGTATGGGATAACGGTCCGGGGATCCCGGCGGGCCAGGAACAGGCTATCTTTGATAAATTCGCCCGCGGCAACAAAGAGTCGGCGATCCCTGGCGTCGGGCTGGGCCTTGCCATCTGTCAGGCCATCGTCGACGTCCACGGCGGGACCATCTCCGCCAGCAACCGGCCCGAGGGCGGTGCCTCTTTCCGTGTTACACTGCCGAGAGAAGCGCCCCCTGAACTGGAAGAGCTACCTGAGGAATTGTGATTAACGTTCTGATTATCGAAGACGAACACGCTATCCGTCGCTTTCTACGCACCGCGCTGGAAGCCGACGGCATGCGCGTATTTGAAGCGGAAACCCTGCAACGTGGGCTGATTGAAGCCGCCACTCGTAAGCCCGACCTCGTGATCCTCGATCTGGGCCTGCCGGATGGTGACGGCATTGATTTTATTCGCGATCTGCGCCAGTGGAGCCAGATGCCAATTATCGTCCTGTCAGCGCGTAGCGAAGAGCATGACAAAATTGCCGCCCTGGATGCCGGCGCTGATGACTACTTAAGTAAACCCTTTGGCATCGGCGAATTGCAGGCCCGCCTGCGCGTTGCGCTGCGTCGCCACGGCGCGGCGCAGGACGATGAGCCAGTGGTGCGCTTCGCCGACCTGGAGGTCAATATCCCCGCCCGCCGCATCCTGCGCGGCAGCGAAGAGATCCACCTGACGCCCATCGAGTTTCGCCTGCTGACGGCGTTGTTGAATAATCCCGGTAAAGTATTGACCCAGCGTCAGCTGCTGAATCAGGTGTGGGGGCCTAACGCCGTGGAGCACAGCCACTATCTGCGGATCTATATGGGTCATCTGCGACAAAAGCTGGAGGCCGATCCGGCACGGCCGCAGCATCTGCTGACTGAAACCGGCATTGGCTATCGCTTTATGCCCTGAGCCCCGCCTCTGCAGTACCAGAGGCTGGCGATTTTCAGCCCTTCAGAGAGCAGCAGAAAACCTGCCAGGATCGCTACATGCCTGATGCCGGCAGCCTGAATCAGCCACAGACCCAGTGACAGCGAAGGTTGCATAAACACCAGCCTGAGCGGCGCCTGCCCCCAGGCCAGCCACAGCGCATAGCGGCTCTGGCGGAAAAAAAGGATCATCGACAGCGGGATGCTGATAATCAGCAGAACATTCAGCGGGTACAGCCAGGCCGCCGCGGCTCCGTAAGTCTGCAGCAACTGGAGATAAGCCAGCAGATCGTCGTAAAAAGGGAGGCGGCGGTGGGCAATATTCCACCATAAGAATTGCAGGACGAAAAAGAGATCCATCCACGCCCAGAATAAAAACAGGGTCTTCCGTTGTATTTTCATCGCTATCCTTGCGAAAAAAATCAGGCCCGCAAGGGGCCTGATGGTAGTGCGTCGTTAGGCGTTCTTCAGCACTTCGCTGACAATCTCTACCGCTTCTTTTTCAATCAGCTTGCGATGCTCTTCGCCGAGGAAGCTTTCGCAGTAGATCTTATAGGCGTCTTCGGTGCCTGACGGACGCGCCGCGAACCAGCCGTTGTCGGTCATCACCTTCAGGCCGCCAATCGCCGCCCCGTTGCCCGGCGCCGCGGTCAGACGGGCAGTAATTGGATCGCCCGCCAGCGTGTCAGCGCTGACCATTTCCGGAGAGAGCTTGGACAGCGCCGCTTTCTGCGCGGAAGTTGCGGAAGCCTGCAAACGGTTATAGCTCGGCGCACCGAAGCGTTCAGCCAGTTCGTTATAATGCTCCTGCGGGTTTTTCCCGGTCACCGCGGTGATTTCCGCCGCCAGCAGGCACATGATGATGCCGTCTTTATCGGTGGACCACGGCGTGCCGTCGAAGCGCAGGAAGGAGGCCCCGGCGCTCTCTTCGCCGCCGAAGCCGAAGCTGCCGTCGAACAGGCCGTCGACAAACCATTTAAAGCCCACCGGCACTTCCACCAGCTTGCGGCCCAGATCGTTCACCACGCGGTCAATCATCGCGGAGGAGACCAGCGTTTTACCCACCGCCACCTCTTTGCCCCACTGCGGACGATGCTGGAACAGGTAGTTGATCGCTACCGCCAGGTAGTGGTTCGGGTTCATCAGCCCGGCTGGGGTGACAATCCCGTGGCGGTCGTAATCCGGATCGTTAGCAAACGCCAGATCGAACTTATCGCGCAGCGCCAGCAGGCCCGCCATCGCACACTCTGAGGAGCAGTCCATACGGATGGCGCCGTCTTTATCGAGGTGCATAAAGCGGAAAGTCTGGTCAACCTGATCGTTCACAATGGTCAGATTGAGCTTGTAGTGTTCGCCAATGCGTTTCCAGTATTCGATACCGGACCCGCCCAGCGGATCGACGCCCAGCGTCAGGCCCGCTTTCTGGATCGCCGCCATGTCGACGATGTCCGCCAGCCCCTCAATGAACGGCTGCACCAGATCCTGTTCTTTAACGTGACCAGAAGCCAGCGCCGCGTCCAGAGAAATGCGTTTCACGCCCTGCAGGCCCGCGGCCAGCAGTTCGTTGGCACGGTTTTCCACCACTTTGGTGACGTTGGTATCAGCCGGGCCGCCGTTTGGCGGGTTGTACTTAATACCACCATCTTCCGGCGGGTTGTGGGACGGGGTGATCACAATGCCGTCTGCCAGCGGACCGCCTTTCTTGTTATGCACCAGAATCGCATTGGAGACCGCCGGCGTCGGAGTGAAGCCGTTGTTTTCCTGCACGATCACGTCAACGCCGTTGGCGGTTAACACTTCCAGCACCGAAATAAACGCCGGCTCGGAGAGAGCGTGGGTATCTTTGCCGACATAGCACGGACCGGTGATCCCGTTCTTCGCACGATCTTCCGCAATGGCCTGGGCGATGGCCAGGATATGCGGTTCGTTGAAGTTGTGGCGCGCCGCGCTACCGCGATGGCCAGAGGTGCCGAATTTTACCGCATGCTCCGCATTACCGACTTCAGGCTTCAGCACGTAGTACTGAGCAGTCAGTTGGGCGACGTTAATCAAATCACTCTGTTGCGCAGGCTGCCCCGCACGTTTATCGATTGCCATTGCCTGATCCTTCTGGTGCAAATGTTAAAAAGCTAGATCGTGCCGCAAACCTTTTCGATTAGCTCCGCAGGGAACTGCATCGACTGCATGATGTGCTCAATCATGCTGCATTTACGGCCGGTATTGGTATTAGTGATAACCCACCACGGTGTACCAGGAACCTGTTTTGGTTTGGTCTGATTACCGCTTTTCAGCAGCGTACGCGCATCTTCTGCGAAGTAGACGCGCGTGCGGCCATGCAGAGACTCGGTCGCCTCAGCAAATGCTTTATTGTCCAGGGAATAGAGGGTCGTCAACACCAGCATAAAACGGTTCACCGCGCGCTTCTGCTCGGCGTATTCATCAGATAACAGCAGCTCGCGCATGGCGCGGACTTTATCTTTCGCCGGGTTAGCGGGTTTCACCTCAACGGCAGGCGCTGGCGCCAGTGCCGGCGCGGCTTTGCTGACCGGTGTAGCCGGTTGGGAAACGGCGGAAAATTTCAGCATGCGCCGTAAAATGTCGGATGCGCTCTCGCCGATATGCAGAGTATGGCTGGCAATATAGCGATAGAGTTCATCATCAACTTCAATTGTTTTCATCTTAATCCAGTGCGATATCTTTTCTGAATACAAATCGTTGGGATTATAAGTTCAAATCCCAACCGCGGATAGCGTCAAACCAGGATGGCGGTAAAACTCAGAAAACTTCTGGGTCTTGCAGCCGGATGGCAGAATGTCCAACATAATACCCTAACCCGACGGAGCGAAAAAAAGAACTTTGCCATGAAATTAAATAGCCGAGCGCAATCTGCACAGAATCCGCACAACCACTCCCCGATCGTGCTAGTCCACGGTCTGTTTGGCAGCCTGGACAACCTGGGCATCCTCGCCCGCGACCTGATCGCCGACCACGATATTGTGCAGGTCGATATGCGCAACCACGGTTTGTCGCCGCGATCGCCAGAGATGACCTACCCCGCGATGGCGCAGGATCTGCTCGATACGCTCGACGCGCACCAGATCGAGCGCGCCACCTTTATCGGCCATTCGATGGGCGGGAAAGCGGTGATGGCGCTCACCGCGCTGGCGCCGGAACGGATCAGCGGACTGGTGGCGATCGATATCGCGCCGGTGGATTATCATGTGCGCCGCCATGATGAGATCTTCACCGCTATCCGCGCCGTCAGCGACTCCCCCGCCAGCAGCCGCCAGCAGGCGGCGCAGGTGATGCGCGAGCATCTGCGGGAAGAAGGCGTGATTCAGTTTCTGCTGAAATCTTTTGTCGACGGCGAATGGCGCTTTAACGTGCCGGTGCTGTGGGACCAGTACCCGCATATCGTCGGCTGGGAAACTATTCCGGCCTGGCCGCATCCGACACAGTTTATTCCCGGCGGCAACTCGCCCTATGTGACCGACGCCTACCGCGACGCGCTGCTGGCGCAGTTCCCGCAGGCCCGGGCGCACGTCATCGCCGGCGCCGGACACTGGGTGCATGCCGAGAAACCCGAAGCGGTGTTACGCGCCATCCGCCGCTATCTGACGAGCATCGCCGCCTGATTGGCTAAAATATGCCCGACCGCGCCGCAGAATGCCCGCGGTCGTTGGCGCAGCCGTTCGCCTGATGTATGATGGCGCGCTATCTGCGCCGGCTAAAGCCCGGCTGCTTGTTTCCCCGAAGTCACTCAGAATCATGGCAAAAGAACAAACGGACCGTACGACATTAGATTTGTTCGCAAACGAGCGTCGCCCGGGAAGACCGAAAACCAATCCGCTGTCGCGCGATGAACAACTGCGCATCAACAAACGTAACCAGCTGAAACGCGATAAGGTTCGCGGGCTGAAGCGCGTCGAGTTAAAACTCAACGCCGACGCGGTCGATGCGCTCAATGAACTGGCGGAAGCGCGTAATATGAGCCGCAGTGATCTCATTGAAGAGATGCTGATGACCCAATTGCGCGCCCTGCACAGCCAGGGAAAAGTCTAACTTTCCGCGAAAAATCCGCATTCGTGTAGCAGAGTGTGCAGTCGGGCGTGATTGCTGTTTCCGCGCCCTTGCCTGTTCTGCTATGATTGCCGTTATCTATGGGCATCGCGTCCCTACCACATCATTTAAGTTTCAAGAGGTTATTTTACTCATGGCAATCATCGGCATCTTTTTTGGCAGCGACACCGGCAACACCGAAAATATTGCAAAAATGATTCAAAAGCAGCTTGGTAAAGATGTTGCTGATGTTCACGACATTGCCAAAAGCAGCAAAGAAGACCTGGAAGCCCATGACATTCTGCTGCTCGGTATCCCCACCTGGTACTACGGCGAAGCACAGTGTGACTGGGACGACTTCTTCCCGACGCTGGAAGAGATCGACTTCAATGGTAAACTGGTGGCGCTGTTCGGCTGTGGCGACCAGGAAGACTACGCAGAATACTTCTGCGACGCGCTGGGCACCATCCGCGACATCATTGAGCCGCGCGGCGCGACCATCGTCGGTCACTGGCCGACAGCCGGGTATCATTTTGAGGCCTCCAAAGGCCTGGCGGATGACGACCACTTCGTCGGCCTCGCCATCGATGAAGACCGCCAGCCGGAGCTGACCAACGAGCGCGTTGAGAAATGGGTGAAGCAGGTTGCCGAAGAGCTGCACCTCGAAGAAATCAAAAACGCCTGATGATTAAGCGGCGCAATCATTGAGTTGCGTCGCATTAATAGACAAAAGCAATCAAACTAATAGCTACAAGTTTTTAACTTTTAATCACATATCTGTACAATGTCCTCTGATTCTACGAGGCACGTGACGCAGTTTGTAGCTGGTGCCTCGTTTTTGACAGCAAACCAGGCCTGATGCTTGCAGTTTTCATTTACCAGTGGCAGTTCTATAATGAGACGCATTACGTCGGGTTAATTTCTGTATGACTTCCGTTGAAGGAAGTAGATCGTTTAGCAACAGGACAGATTCCGCATGACTGACAACAATACCGCATTAAAGAAGGCTGGCCTGAAAGTCACACTTCCTCGACTGAAAATCCTTGAAGTGCTGCAGGAACCGGATAACCATCATGTCAGTGCGGAAGACTTATATAAACGCCTGATCGACATGGGCGAGGAGATCGGTCTGGCGACTGTTTACCGCGTACTCAACCAGTTTGATGATGCCGGTATCGTGACTCGTCATAATTTTGAAGGCGGTAAATCCGTTTTCGAACTGACCCAGCAGCATCACCACGATCACCTGATTTGCCTCGACTGCGGCAAAGTGATCGAATTCAGCGATGACTCGATCGAATTGCGCCAGCGTGAAATTGCCTCCCGCCACGGTATCCGCCTGACCAACCACAGTCTGTATCTGTACGGTCACTGTGCGGAAGGTGATTGCCGCGAGGACGAACACGCCCACGACGCGGTGGAAAAATAATTTCCCGCTTCGCTGAGACTGAAAAGCCAACCTGCCGGTTGGCTTTTTTATGGGCGCCTCTGCCGCCCTTCCCGCTCTCGTCCCAAAGGTGACCTTCCCGCGTCCCCGTTTTGTCCGGAGAGTTGATATGGAACTTCGCCAGCTACGCTATTTTGTGCGCATTGTTGAAACCGGCAGCATGGGACGCGCCGCGCTCGATCTCAATATCGGCGTCTCGGCGCTCAGCCAGCAGATCGCGCGCCTGGAAAACGAACTGGCCATTCGCCTGCTGCAGCGGACCTCCCGCGGGGTCACGCCCACCAGCGCGGGGCTCGCCTTCTACTCGCAGGCACAGCTGGCGCTGCGCCATGCCGATGATGCCATCCTCGCCGCCCGCGAGGCGCGCCTGTCAGGCCACGTTAGCGTCGGCATGGCCCCCAGCACCGCCTCCGTTCTCGGCGTCCCGTTCATCAATGCGATGCGCGAAAGCTATCCCGACGTGCGCCTGCATCTGGTGGAAAGCCTCTCCGGTAATCTGGAGCGGATGATCAACACCCGCCAGCTCGATTTAGCTATCGTTTTCCAGCAGGAAAAGATCCTGCGCTGGAGCGCCAGACCGGTGCTGGAAGAACGCCTGTTCCTGATTGGCACCCATACGTTGTTGGCCCCCCTGCAGGAGGACCACATCTCTCCTGACCAGCTCACCGCCCTGCCGTTGATTATGCCAAGCCAGGGCCACGGCCTGCGCGGCAGGCTGGAGGCGGTTTGCCAGCAACACAATCTCAGCGTTGAGGTGGTGGCGGACATTGACGGTCTGGCTCTGCTGATGCAGGCCGTGCGCAGCGGACTGGGGGCCACCCTGCAGCCCGGGGCCGCCATTTCCCATCTCGACCATCAGGCGCTAAGGGTGATCGACGTCGTTAATCCGGTACTCAGTCGCCCCAACTTTCTGGTCAGTCTGTCCGATGATGAACTCACTCCGGCAGGCCTTGCGGCTCGAGTGATACTCAGCAAAGTCATGCGTCAGCTGGTGGAGTCTGACCGCTGGCCAGGCGCCACCCTTTACACTCACTAAACCCCTCTTTAGCACTACACCATAGCGCCCCACTGCCGTTACCGCCTACATTTCCATTACAAATTTAACAATTAATTAAATTGTAAGGGAGCCGATAATGGTCGATGTACTGGTGATTGGCGGCGGCAATGCCGCGCTATGCGCCGCCTTAACCGCCCGGGAAGCTGGCGCCTCGGTGCTGCTGCTGGAGGCGGCGCCGCGGGAGTGGCGCGGCGGCAACTCGCAGCACACGCGTAACCTGCGCTGTATGCACGATGCGCCGCAGGACGTGCTGGTCGACAGCTACCCGGAAGAAGAGTACTGGCAAGATCTGCTGCGCGTCACCGAGGGTAACACCAACGAAGCGCTGGCCCGACTGGTGATCCGCACCTCGTCACAATGCCGGGACTGGATGCGCCAGCACGGCGTGAACTTTCAGCCACCGCTCTCCGGCGCCCTGCACGTGGCCCGCACCAACGCCTTTTTTATGGGGGGTGGCAAAGCGCTGGTCAATGCCTATTACCGCAGCGCGGAGCAGATGGGGGTGCAGATCCGCTACAACATCCCGGTACAGGCTCTCGAGCTGCGCAACGGCGAATTCGTCGCCGCGCTGGCGGGCGAGGAACGGATTGTTGCGAAAAGCTGCGTCCTCGCCGCCGGCGGATTTGAATCCAATCGCGAGTGGCTGCGCGAGGCCTGGGGGCAAAATGACCGCGGTGAATGGCCCGCCGATAACTTCCTCATCCGCGGCACCCGCTTCAACCAGGGGGTGCTGCTCAAGTTTATGATCGACGCCGGGGCAGATATCATCGGCGATCCCTCGCAGTCCCACTGCGTCGCCATTGACGCCCGGGCGCCGCTCTACGATGGCGGGATCTGCACCCGCGTCGACTGCGTGTCGCTGGGGGTGGTGGTCAACCGCGATGCCGACCGCTTTTACGATGAAGGGGAAGATTTCTGGCCCAAACGCTATGCCATCTGGGGCCGGCTGGTCGCCCACCAGCCCGGACAGATCGGCTACTCGATCATCGACAGCAAAGCCATCGGCCACTTTATGCCGCCCGTCTTTCCCGGCGCTCAGGCCAACACCCTTCCCGAGCTGGCCCGCCAGCTCGGCCTGGACAGCGAACGCTTAACGCAAACCATCGCCGAATATAATGCCGCCTGCGCACCGGGCCAGTTCGATCATACCCGCCTGGATAACTGCGCGACGGCAGGCCTGACGCCGCCAAAGACCCACTGGGCGCGGCCCCTCGATACGCCGCCTTACTACGGCTACGCCCTCCGTCCGGGGATCACCTTCACCTACCTCGGGCTCTACGTCGACAAAACCGCCGCCGTCCACTTCGCCGGCAAACCCAGCCGTAATCTGTTTGTCGCCGGGGAAATGATGGCCGGCAACGTGCTGGGCAAGGGCTACACCGCCGGCGTCGGGATGTCGATCGGCACTACCTTCGGCCGCATCGCCGGCCAGCAAGCCGCCCGGGCGGCACAGCAGGAGAAACACCATGAAGTCGCTTGAGAAGCTGATCATTGAGGCGCAGATCATCACCGAGCCGGAGGCGGAAGTCGAACGGGTGATGCAGGTGTGTAACGCCTGCCGCTACTGCGAAGGGTTTTGCGCCGTATTTCCGGCGATGACCCAGCGCCTGGCCTTTGGCAAAGCGGATATTAACTATCTGGCTAACCTGTGTCATAACTGCGGTGCTTGCCTGCACGCCTGCCAGTACGCGCCGCCGCACGAGTTTGCCATTAATGTTCCGAAGGCGATGGCCGAAGTTCGGCTCGAGACCTATCAACACTACGCCCAGCCTGCGGCCTTTGGCAGCCTGTACCACCGGGCTGGCGTGACCACCGTGCTGGCGCTGGTCGGCGGACTGATTTTCTTTCTGCTGCTGGCGATGGGGCTTAAAGGCTCGCTGCTTCACTCTCCTCTGGCCGGCGATTTCTATCAGATATTCCCGCATAACCTGCTAGCGTGGATGTTTGGTTCGGTCTTCGTGCTGGCGATTGGCTTACTGATGACCGGGGTGATCCGCTTCTGGCGCGAGATCTCCCCGGGCCAGCCGCAGCCTGTTGATATCGCCAAGGCCTCACAGGATGCGTTGACGCTGAAATATCTCGATGGCGGGCACGGTAAAGGCTGCAACGAAGCCGATGACGCCTTCACGCTGATGCGCCGCCGTTTCCACCACTTCACCTTCTACGGCTTTATGCTCTGCTTCGCCGCCACCGTGGTAGCCACCGGCTATCACTATTTCGCCGGCCTGGAGGCCCCCTACCCGTTCTTCAGCGTCCCGGTGCTGCTGGGGACCCTCGGCGGCATCGGCCTGCTGGTCGGCCCGGCTGGCCTGCTGTGGCTAAACCTGCGCCGGTCGCCGTTGCACGGCGATGCACGACAAAAACCGATGGACCGCGGCTTTATCCTGCTACTGCTGCTGACCAGCTTCACCGGCCTGGCGCTGCTGGCGGGACGGGATACCTCATGGATGGGTATTTTGCTCGCTGTTCACCTCGGGGTGGTAATGGCCCTGTTCTTAACCCTTCCCTACGGAAAATTTGCCCACGGATTTTACCGCTGTGCGGCGTTACTCAAGTGGGCGATTGAGAAGCGGCGCGGAAAACAGGTGGGTGTCGCCGGCGACTGACCCACTCCCTCTGAACCCAATAACAACAAGATAAAGACAATGGAGAGCACACCCTATGACGCAACAACCCACGCGCGCCGGCACCGTCGGCGCTATCCTCCGCGTGACCAGCGGTAATTTTCTTGAACAGTTCGACTTTTTCCTGTTTGGCTTTTATGCCACCTATATCGCCCGCACCTTCTTTCCGGCGGAGAGCGAGTTTGCGGCGCTGATGCTGACCTTTGCGGTGTTTGGTTCGGGCTTCCTGATGCGCCCCATCGGTGCGGTGGTCCTCGGTGCCTATATCGACAGAATCGGGCGCCGCAAAGGGCTGATGGTCACCCTGGCGATCATGGGCTGCGGGACGCTACTCATCGCCCTGGTGCCTGGCTATCAGACCATCGGCGTGCTGGCGCCGATCCTGGTGTTAGTAGGCCGCTTGCTGCAGGGGTTCTCCGCGGGCGTCGAGCTTGGCGGGGTGTCGGTCTATCTGTCGGAAATCGCCACACCGGGCAATAAAGGGTTCTATACCAGCTGGCAGTCCGCCAGCCAGCAGGTGGCTATCGTCATGGCGGCGCTGATTGGCTATGCGCTGAACGCCACGCTGGAGCATGAGGAGATCGCTGACTGGGGCTGGCGCATTCCCTTCTTCATTGGCTGTCTGATCATTCCGCTGATTTTCGTGCTGCGCCGCTCGCTGCAGGAGACAGAAGAGTTCCTGCAGCGTAAACACCGCCCGGATACCAAAGAGATCCTGACCACCATCGCCAGGAACTGGCGCATTATTACCGCGGGGACGTTACTGGTGGCGATGACCACCACCACCTTTTATTTTATCACCGTCTATACGCCGACCTACGGCAGGGCAGTGCTGAACCTCAGCGCTCGCGACAGCCTGCTGGTGACCATGCTGGTGGGCATCTCTAATTTTATCTGGTTACCGATTGGCGGGGCGATCTCTGACCGGATCGGTCGTCGCCCGGTGCTGATGGGCATTACGCTGCTGGCGCTGCTCACTACCTGGCCGGTGATGCACTGGCTCACCGCCGCGCCCGATTTTACGCGTATGACGCTGGTCCTGCTGTGGTTCTCGTTCTTCTTTGGTATGTATAACGGCGCGATGGTGGCGGCGCTCACCGAAGTGATGCCGGTGTACGTCCGCACCGTGGGCTTCTCTCTGGCCTTTAGTCTCGCTACTGCCATTTTCGGCGGCCTGACGCCGGCTATCTCTACCGCCCTGGTCGAGCTTACCGGTGATAAAAGTTCACCGGGCTGGTGGCTGATGTGCGCTGCGCTGTGCGGATTCGTTGCCACCGCGCTACTGTTTGTACGCCTGAGCCGCGGCTATCAACCGGCGGAGAGTCAACGCTAAAAAAACAAACGGGCGGAGATGCGCTCCGCCCGTTTGCCACAGCCGTCTGACTTAATGGAGGGTATTATTATTGCTGCGGATCTCTTTCCAGATCTGGTCGCAGCGCGCTTTCACCGCCTGATCGTTGCCGGTACGAGTGGCCTGAATACACTGCTGGTAATCCAGCACGCGAACGCTCTCCTGGTTGGCAAACTGCTGGTGCTGTTTATCCTCTTTCAGCACATTCAGTACGCTCTGACAGGCTTCAATCTTGTCCGGATTCCCTTCCGCCGTATTAATACAGGCGCTATAGGCATCTTTGAGTTTGGTGTCTTCTTTTGGCGCTGGTGACGTGGCGCAGGCCACCAAACCCGATGCCATCATGGCAATAAGCAGCATTTTTTTCATTGTCGTTCTCCCAGAGGTGCGGCAGGCTCACGCCCGCCGCGCAGGCATCAGAAAATAGTGAACGGGGCGATAACCATGAACTTCACGTCGCGCTCATCCTGGAAGATGTTGCCGTAGCCGCCGCTCCAGCTCGGAATATCGGAATGGTTGTCGTACTGGGTAAAGTGCAGTTTGAACAGGGTGCCCTTCGCCCGGCCTTCCTGCACGGTATACAGTGCATCCAGGCTGTAAGCTGACTCTTTCAGGCGATAGTTCGGATCGTAGTACGCATCCGGTGAGGACATTCTCCCCGGCTTCGCATCCCAGGCGTACACATAAGACGCGCCAAACGCCCAGCCCGGCATGTCCCAGTTTTTCATGTCATACATCGCGCCGAAGAAGACCGCTTTTTCGTCATTGGCGTTGAAGTCGGAGCGGTTATCCCACCAGATATCAAGACGGCCGTTGGAAGAGGCGTAGGTTGGGGTCATACGCTGCAGGAAGTAGCCCTGCTGGCCTTCGGCCTTCACCCAGGTACCTTCCAGACGCAGGTCCAGCACATCCGCCACTTTATAGCCAAAGGTCAGTGCCTGCAGCCATGCGGTGCCGTCATAGATATCGTTGATGCCGCCGTTGCTGACCTTATCGCGGGTACCATAGAACTGGTAGCTGGTGCTCAACGGCGCGCCGGCGACGTCAAATTTGTAGCTGGCTTTTGCAAAATACTGATCGATATAGCCTTGTGCCTGACCAAATGCCGCTTCCAGCACCAGGTCATTTTTGAAATCATATTTGGCACCGACGGAGTGGAGATAATCGACTTTGGTTTTCTTGTCGTTCTGATAGAAGTCGTCCATCTCGATATGCCATGGCGCTTTATACTCGTTCGTCCACATATAGGAGAAACTTAATGCGCCCGCAGTACCGTAGTCGAAGTTAGCCCCGGCTTCCGCCCCCTGATAGGTACCTGGCATAAAGCTCCAGTGCGGCGCCAGAAGGGTCTGGCCGGTTGGCTGGATATAGCCCGCGCGCGCCCACGTCGGACCGTATTTGAATTTTGCAGCGGCCTTATACAGGCTGATGCCGCTCTTATCGCCAGAGTAATTTTCGTCATAGGCTTTGTTGCGCGACGAGAAAGCGATTTCGTTCGGGTGGCCACTATCGCCGTTCTCAGCCATTTCAATCGCGGTAAATGCAGCAATATCAAGGCCAAACATATCGGCGGCATAGCCGGACTGGAAGTCCAGGTTGGCGTTCCAGGTGGAGTGGGAAAGGTTGGTTTTATATTTGTCGCCGTCGGTCACATCTTTACGGTCACGCTCACGCTGCCAGTAATAGATACCGCCGGTTAAGGTTGAATCATCGATAAATCCTGCTGCACTGGCCTGCGGAATCACAACCCAGCCCGACATCGCGGTGACGGCGGCAATAGCCAGCGCCAGCGTACTACGTTTGCCACTAAACGTACGCATGTGCATATCCTCTTTGACGTTTTAAAAGGCGAAGACCAACGGTCATTCGCTAAAAAAATAAATAAAACTGCAAAATGTGGGGCGGTGAAAAAGGCCGCGAAACCACTGTAGATAGACTATTTTTCGTGACGCGAATTATCAATGTTTTTCGTGAGGCAAAGCTTAAGATTATGACAAAGCGCACATAATTTATGTCTTTTTGTTACAGTCTTATCTCTGATGATTTTGTTATGGAAGTCATTGCAAAATCAGGGAAAAAAGCGAGAATTGAAAGCGATTACATTGGTTTTTTGTATGTGACGGGAAACATCAGAAGCGCTATTTATTACCGTGCAGTAACAGGATTAATTCGCATCGCGAAAATAAAAAGTTTAATTAGCTGATTCTGAAACAAAAAAAGCGCCGCAAGGTGCGGCGCTTTTACAGGAAGGGAAATTTATTCGCCGACTTTCGCCCAGGTATCACGCAGCCCGACAGTGCGGTTGAACACCAGACTGGTTGCGGTTGCATAGCGACTGTCGAGGCAGAAGTAACCTTCACGTTCAAACTGGTAAGCTTTGCCTGCTTCGGCCTGCGCCAGGCTCGGCTCCGCATATCCCTGTTTGATCACCAGTGATTGCGGATTGATCACCGCGAGGAAATCTTCCTCCGCACCCGGGTTCGGTACGCTGAACAGGCGATCGTAAAGACGGATCTCCACCGGCAGCGCATGCGCCGCACTCACCCAGTGGATCACGCCTTTGACCTTGCGACCGTCGGCCGGATCTTTACTCAGGGTATCGGCATCGTAGGTGCAGAAAATAGTGGTGATATTGCCTTCGGCATCTTTCTCCACGCGTTCCGCTTTGATCACGTAGGCATTGCGCAGACGCACTTCTTTACCCAGCACCAGACGCTTGTACTGTTTGTTGGCTTCTTCGCGGAAGTCAGCGCGATCGATCCAGATTTCGGCGCTGAACGGCACTTCGCGGCTGCCCATTTCCGGCTTGTTCGGATGGTTCGGCATCGCCACCATTTCGCTTTCGCCCTGCGGATAGTTCTCGATAACCAGTTTCACCGGATCGATCACCGCCATCGCGCGCGGGGCGTTTTCATTCAGATCTTCACGAATGCAGGACTCCAGCGACGCCATCTCGATGGTGTTGTCCTGCTTGGTCACGCCGATGCGCTTGCAGAACTCGCGGATGGATTCAGCGGTGTAGCCGCGACGACGCAGACCCGAGATAGTCGGCATACGCGGGTCATCCCAGCCTTCCACGTGCTTCTCGGTCACCAGTTGGTTCAGCTTACGCTTGGACATCACGGTGTATTCGAGATTCAGACGCGAGAATTCATACTGACGCGGGTGAACCGGAATGCTGATGTTGTCGAGCACCCAGTCGTACAGGCGGCGGTTGTCCTGGAATTCCAGGGTACACAGCGAGTGGGTGATGCCTTCCAGCGCATCGCTGATGCAGTGGGTGAAATCATACATCGGGTAGATGCACCACTTGTTGCCGGTCTGATGATGTTCAGCGAACTTAATGCGGTACAGCACCGGGTCGCGCATCACGATGAACGGCGACGCCATATCGATCTTCGCACGCAGGCAGGCTTTGCCCTCTTCGAAGCCGCCGCTGCGCATTTTTTCGAACAGCGCCAGGTTTTCTTCCACGCTGCGGTCGCGATACGGGCTGTTTTTACCCGGCGCTTTCAGGGTGCCGCGGTATTCGCGAATTGCATCAGGAGAAAGTTCATCAACATAGGCCAGACCTTTGTTGATCAGCTCAACCGCATACTGATGCAGCTGATCAAAGTAATCAGACGAGTAGCAAACGTCCCCGGACCAGTGGAAACCTAACCACTGCACGTCGTTTTTAATCGACTCAACGTATTCGATATCTTCTTTCACCGGGTTGGTGTCATCGAAACGCAGGTTGCATTGGCCCTGATAATCCTGCGCGATGCCGAAGTTCAGGCAGATGGATTTCGCATGGCCAATGTGCAGATAACCGTTCGGCTCCGGCGGGAAGCGGGTGTGAACGGTGGTATGTTTACCGGTAGCCAGATCTTCATCAATGATCTGACGGATAAAGTTAGTCGGGCGGGCTTCTGCCTCACTCATCACGGGTTCCTCAAAGCGTAAACAACGTATAACGGCACATGATCTTACAAGCAGGACGTAGTGACAACTATTAGTTACGTAAAATGGGTATCAGAAGAGGATTATGGGGCCGATTGCTGGAAAAAAAAGCGGCGAAGGTTTCCCTTCGCCGCTGAGGCATAAACTCGACTCAGGAGCCTTACTTGCCTTTAATCTCATACAGCGGCGTCTGGCCGGCAACAACCTTACCGCTCGCCAGTATCACCAGCGCGCTGTAGTCATCGCTGTTGCTGCAGACTACCGGACTGATCATCGAGCGCGCGTTGGCGTTGAGGAAGTCCAGATCCATTTCCAGAATCGGCTCACCGGCCTTCACGTCCGTGCCCTCTTCAACCAGACGTTTGAAGCCCTTGCCTTCCAGCGCCACGGTGTCGATACCCATGTGGACGACGATTTCCGCGCCGTTGTTGGTTTCGAGGCAGAACGCGTGGTTAGTGTTGAAAATTTTCACCACACTACCCGCCGCTGGCGCGACAACGATGTTGCTGGTCGGTTTCACCGCGATACCGTCGCCGACGGCTTTGCTGGCGAAGGCTTCGTCCGGCACCTGTTCGAGCGCCACCACGTCACCGGTAATCGGCGAAACCAGCGACTCAACGGTCTTCGCATTCGCTACCGCCTGCGGTTTAGCCGCTGGCGCTGCGGTGGCGACATTGCCAGCCGGTGCGGCTGCTGCTGCCGCTACCGGGCCGCGGGTAACCACTTTTTTCATCTCATCGCCGATAGATTCTGCTTTCGCACCGACGATAACCTGGATGGTTTGCTTATTCAGTTTCACCACCCCGGACGCGCCGAGACGTTTACAGGCCGCGTCGTTCACTTTCGCCGAATCGCCCACGGTCAGACGCAGACGGGTGATACAGGCGTCAATGGCTTTCAGGTTGTCCGTTCCGCCTACCGCGGCGATATAGCTGGTCGCCAGCTGGGTCAGGCCCTCTTCAGTGTTGCTGTTGGCTTCTTCCGTTACCACGTCAGCGGCTTTGTCTTCACGACCCGGCGTTTTCAGGTTGAACATGCGGATAACCGCGCTGAACAGCAGGAAGTAGACGAAGAAGAACACCACACCCATCACCAGCAGCATCCAGACGTTTTTGCTGGCCGCTGGCAGGCTGTACATCAGCACATAGTCAATTGCACCTGCGGAGAAGGAGAAGCCCGCATGGATACCCAGCGCCGTTGCGATGAACAGGCTGATACCGGTCAGCACCGCGTGCAGGAGGTACAGCAGCGGAGCCAGGAACATGAACAGGAATTCCAGCGGCTCGGTTACCCCGGTCAGGAACGCAGTGATGGCAACAGACAGCAGCATACCGCCGACCATCGGACGACGCGCTTTCGGCGCCGCCAGATACATCGCCAGCGCCGCACCCGGCAGACCAAACATCATGATCGGGAAGAAGCCGGACATGAACATCCCCGCGGTGCCGTCGCCGGCGTAGAAGCGGTTGATGTCGCCGTGGAACACAGCGCCTGCGGCGTTAGTGAACTCACCAATCTGGAACCAGGCGATGGTGTTCAGCACCTGATGCAGACCGGTTGGGATCAGCAGACGGTTGATGAAGCCAAAGATACCGGAACCCAGCGCGCCAGCGGAGACGATCCATTCGCCACCCGCGTGGATAGCGTGCTGTACCGGCGGCCAGACGTAACCGAAGAGTGCGGCGAGGATCAGACAGAAGAAGCCGGTGGCGATCGGCACGAAGCGTTTGCCGCCGAAGAAGCTCAGGAAATCCGGCAGCTTAATGCCGGCCCAGCGGTTGTACACCGCCCCTGCCACCAGACCGGTAATGATACCGGCCAGTACGCCCATGTTAATTTCCGGGTTGATGGTGACCATCGCTTTGGTCATCACGAAATAACCTACTGCACCGGCCAGCGCCGCAGAACCGGCATTATCCTTGGACCAGCTTGATGCCACACCAATCGCGAAGATCAGCGCCAGATTGTCAAAGATTGCCCCACCCGCTTGCGCGATGAAGGGTACATTCAACAGGTCTGGTTGTCCGAAACGCAGCAGTAATGCCGCGACCGGCAGCACTGCGATAGGGAGTTGCAACGCCCTACCCAGTCGCTGAAAGAAACCTAAAATATTCATCTTATTCCCCCTATGAGACCCCGATGAGGCTCATTTTCTAAGCCACTTTTTTATTGTGTAACAAGGTCGGTTTTATCACTTACCGGCAAAGTGTGTGAAAAATTAATTCGTATCGCAAATTAAACGGGTATTTTTTGTGACTTTTATCACCAAATATCGTATTCACCCCTCCCTTTCACTGGCTAACATCGAAAACTTATTTTATCATTCAAAAAATCAACACGGATTGACCCCGGTCGGCGCAGTTGCTGCAATACTCTCCTCAGAGTGCTGGCGCCAATCCGCCAGAATCTACTTTAACTATAGAGGTGAAGAATGAGACTGATCCCCCTGGTAACCGCTGAGCAGGTCGGTAAATGGGCTGCCCGCCACATCGTTAACCGTATTAATGCATTCAAACCGACTGCGGACCGCCCGTTCGTGCTGGGTCTGCCAACCGGTGGCACTCCTCTGACCGCCTACAAAGCGCTGGTTGAAATGCATAAAGCAGGCCAGGTTAGCTTCAAACACGTCGTCACCTTTAATATGGACGAATATGTCGGCCTGCCAAAAGAGCATCCGGAAAGCTATCATAGCTTCATGCACCGTAATTTCTTTGACCACGTTGATATTCCGGCAGAAAATATCAACCTGCTGAATGGTAACGCGCCGGATATCGATGCGGAATGCCGTCGCTATGAAGAAAAAATTCGTTCCTACGGTAAAATCCACCTGTTCATGGGCGGCGTGGGCAACGATGGCCACATTGCGTTCAACGAACCGGCCTCTTCTCTGGCGTCCCGTACCCGTATTAAGACCCTGACCCATGACACCCGTGTGGCGAACTCCCGCTTCTTCGATGGTGATGTGGATCTGGTGCCGAAATACGCGTTGACCGTGGGCGTAGGCACCCTGCTGGATGCGGAAGAAGTGATGATTCTGGTGCTGGGTCATCAGAAAGCGCTGGCGCTGCAGGCGGCGGTAGAAGGTAACGTCAACCATATGTGGACCATTACCTGCCTGCAGCTGCATCCGAAGGCGGTGATTGTCTGCGACGAGCCGTCCACCATGGAGCTGAAAGTGAAAACCCTGAAATATTTCAACGAATTAGAAGCTGAAAATATTAAAGGTCTGTAATGTAGTCGTGTCCCGCCACTTGCGCGGGACCCTCTTTTTCTTTGTATGCATCATCATGCCGGCGGCAAACGAACGATCGCTGACCTGATGGGGCGTATATACCGGGGGTCGTAATGTATGCATTAACCCAGGGCCGGGTTTATACCGGTCATGAAATTCTCGATGACCATGCGGTTGTTATCGCCGATGGCCTTATCGAACGTCTCTGTCCGCTGGCGGATTTGCCGTCTGACATGGAGCAGCGCTCGGTCAACGGCGCAATAATTGCCCCCGGTTTTATCGACGTTCAGCTGAACGGCTGCGGCGGCGTGCAGTTTAACGACAGCCCAGAAGCGGTCACCGTTGAAACGCTGGAGATCATGCAGAAGGCGAACGAACGTTCAGGCTGCACCAGCTTCCTGCCGACGCTGATTACCTCCAGTGATGATCTGATGAAGCAAGGTATCCGCGTGATGCGTGAATACCTGCAAAAACACCCGAACCAGGCGCTGGGTCTGCATCTGGAAGGACCGTGGCTGAATATCGTCAAGAAAGGCACCCACAACCCGGACTACGTGCGTAAACCGGACGCTGCGCTGGTCGATTTCCTGTGCGACAACGCCGATGTGATCACCAAGGTGACCCTCGCCCCTGAACGCGTTGAGCCGGAAGTGATCCGTAAACTGGTTGCCACCGGGATCGTCGTCTCCGCCGGTCACTCCAACGCCACGCTCAAAGAGGCGAAAGTGGGCTTCCGCGCCGGCATAACCTTCGCCACTCACCTGTATAACGCGATGCCGTACATTACCGGCCGCGAACCCGGCCTGGCCGGGGCGATTTTTGACGAGCCGGATGTCTACTGCGGTATCATTGTTGACGGGATGCATGTCGATTACGCCAACGTGCGCAACGCCAAGCGCCTGAAAGGTGACAAGCTGTGCCTGGTCACCGATGCCACCGCGCCGGCGGGGGCGAATATTGACCAGTTCATTTTTGCCGGGAAAACAATATACTACCGCAATGGACTGTGTGTGGATGAAAACGGCACGCTCAGCGGATCTTCCCTGACCATGATTGAAGGGGTGCGTAATCTGGTTGAGCATTGCGGCGTGGCACTGGACGAAGTATTGCGCATGGCGACGCTCTATCCTGCGCGCGCTATCGGCGTGGACAAGCAGCTCGGCAGCATTGCGCCTGGCATGGTCGCTAACCTGACCGCTTTTACACGCGATTATAAAATCACCAAGACCATCGTTAATGGTAACGAGGTCGTCACTGAGTAAGTAAAAGAATGACAGCAGGCGGACAAGCTCAAATTGGTAACGTTGACCTCGTAAAACAACTGAACAGCGCGGCCGTGTACCGCCTTATTGACCAGCATGGGCCCATCTCGCGCATTCAGATAGCCGAACAAAGCCAGCTTGCCCCTGCCAGCGTGACCAAAATCACGCGTCAGCTTATTGAGCGCGGCCTGATCAAAGAAGTCGATCAGCAGGCCTCCACGGGAGGCCGCCGCGCCATCTCTATCATCGCAGAAACCCGCAACTTCAACGCCATCGGCGTGCGGCTTGGCCGCTATGACGCCACCCTGACCCTGTATGATTTAAGCAGCAAGACGCTCGAAGAGGAACATTTTCCCCTGCCCGAGCGCACCCAGGAAACGCTGGAACACGCCCTGCTGAATATCATCGCTACCTTTATTGAAAACTGTCAGCGCAAAATTCGCGAGCTGATCGCCATCTCGGTGATCCTGCCGGGGCTGGTCGATCCGGAAAGCGGCGTGATCCGCTATATGCCACATATTGCGGTGGAAAACTGGGGCCTGGTCGGAGCGCTGGAAAAACGCTTCAACGTCACCTGCTATGTCGGGCACGATATTCGCAGCCTGGCGCTGGCCGAGCACTATTTCGGTGCAAGTCAGGACTGCGAAGACTCCATCCTGGTGCGCGTACACCGCGGTACCGGCGCGGGCATCATCTCCAACGGGCGCATTTTTATTGGCCGGAACGGCAACGTCGGCGAAATAGGCCATATACAGGTCGACCCGCTGGGCGAGCGCTGCCACTGCGGCAACTTCGGCTGTCTCGAGACCGTCGCGGCCAATGCCGCCATCGAACAGCGGGTTCGCCACCTGCTTGAGCAGGGCTACCAGAGCCGTCTAACGCTGGATGACTGCACGATCAAAACTATCTGCAAAGCGGCCAACAAGGGCGATGCCCTGGCCTGCGAGGTGATTGAGTACGTGGGGCGTCACCTTGGGAAAACGATCGCCATCGCGATTAACCTGTTCAATCCGCAAAAAATCGTCGTTGCCGGCGAAATAGTGGAAGCTGAGAAGGTCCTTCTTCCGGCCATCGAAGGCTGCATTAACGCCCAGGCGCTGAAGGCGTTTCGCAAGAACCTGCCGGTGGTGCGCTCTACTCTCGACCATCGCTCAGCGATTGGCGCCTTCGCGCTGGTCAAACGCGCCATGCTCAATGGCACGCTGCTGCAGCGCTTGCTTGAGAGCTAATCGCCTCTTTATTGATAGCGCGAAACGATCCGCATCACCCCTGTCTCTGGCGGGCATAGCCCACCAGAGATGTGAAACCTCATCGATGACGAGTATAGTTTCGTCTTTGTTAATGATTCTGGACCCACCATGACCATTCAAAACATAATTTGTGATATTGACGGCGTGCTGATGCACGATAACGTCGCCGTTCCCGGCGCTGCCGAGTTTATCAAACGCATCCTCGATAAAGGCATGCCGCTGGTAATGCTGACCAACTACCCGTCGCAAACCGGCCAGGATTTGGCCAACCGTTTCGCCACCGCCGGCATCGACGTGCCGGATACCGCGTTTTACACCTCGGCCATGGCCACCGCCGATTTCCTGCGCCGCCAGGAAGGCAAGAAAGCCTATGTGGTGGGTGAAGGGGCACTGATCCACGAACTGTACAAAGCCGGCTTTACCATCACCGATGTGAACCCGGATTTTGTCATCGTCGGGGAAACCCGTTCATTCAACTGGGAGATGATGCATAAGGCCGCCTTCTTCGTTGCCAACGGCGCCCGCTTCATTGCCACCAACCCGGATACGCACGGTCGCGGCTTCTACCCGGCCTGTGGCGCACTGTGCGCCGGCATTGAGAAGATCTCCGGCCGCAAGCCGTTTTACGTCGGTAAACCGAGCCCGTGGATCATCCGCTCAGCGCTGAACAAAATGCAGGCTCACTCCGAGCAGACAGTGATCGTCGGCGATAACCTGCGCACCGACATTCTGGCCGGCTTCCAGGCGGGGCTGGAGACGATTCTGGTGCTCTCCGGCGTCTCCACCCTCGATGACATCGACAGCATGCCGTTTCGCCCATCGTGGATTTACCCTTCCGTTGCGGAAATCGATATTTTCTGATGCCAACCACGTCGCAGGACGTGGTTTTTCATTTATAGCGCCTGCCAAAAGTCATCCATCTAATAAAAACGGCTTATAAATGCGTATTCCTCAATAAAGCCGTTCAAAAGATACTCTTTTTTTACTGTTCAACAATCACAGTTGCGTTTTTTCTTTTTCAGGCCGCAAAACCCTTGCGCCAGCGCCCCCTTTACGGCATTTTCTTAAACACGCACTCAGGCTTCGCCACGAGACGAAGCCAGCACAACATCAAACACGACAGGGTAATGGAGAAGGTTATGTGTTCTATTTTTGGCGTACTGGATATTAAAACTGACGCAGGCGAGCTGCGTAAAAAGGCGCTGGAGCTTTCCCGCCTGATGCGCCATCGCGGTCCGGACTGGTCTGGCGTGTATGCCAGCGACAAAGCGATTCTGGCGCACGAGCGCCTGTCTATTGTCGACGTCAACGCCGGCGCCCAGCCGCTGTACAACGCCGAAAAAACCCATGCGCTGGCCGTTAACGGCGAGATCTACAACCATCAGGCGCTGCGCGCGGAGTATGGTGACCGCTATCAGTTCCAGACTGGCTCTGACTGCGAAGTGATCCTCGCGCTGTATCAGGAAAAAGGCCCTGAGTTCCTCGACGACCTGCAGGGGATGTTCGCCTTCGCCCTGTACGACAGCGAGAAAGACGCGTACTTAATTGGTCGCGACCATATCGGTATTATTCCGCTGTATATGGGCCATGACGAACACGGCAACTTCTATGTCGCCTCCGAAATGAAAGCGCTGGTGCCGGTATGCCGCACCATTAAAGAGTTCCCGGCGGGTAGCTACCTGTGGAGCAAAGACGGCGAAATTCGCCAGTACTATCAGCGCGACTGGTTCGATTACGACGCGGTGAAAGACAACGTTACCGATAAGAACGAGCTGCGTCAGGCGCTGGAAGAATCGGTGAAAAGCCACCTGATGTCCGATGTGCCTTACGGCGTGCTGCTCTCCGGCGGTCTTGATTCATCGGTCATCTCGGCTATCACCAAGAAATTCGCCGCCCGTCGCGTCGAAGATCAGGAGCGTAGCGAAGCCTGGTGGCCGCAGTTGCACTCCTTCGCGGTCGGTCTGGAAGGCTCTCCTGACCTGAAAGCGGCGCAGGAAGTGGCCAACCACCTCGGCACCGTACACCACGAAATTCACTTTACGGTCCAGGAAGGGCTGGATGCGATCCGCGACGTTATCTATCACATCGAAACCTACGATGTGACCACTATTCGCGCCTCGACGCCGATGTACCTGATGTCGCGTAAAATTAAAGCCATGGGCATCAAAATGGTGCTTTCCGGCGAAGGCTCGGACGAAGTGTTCGGCGGCTACCTCTATTTCCATAAGGCGCCGAACGCCAAAGAACTGCACGAAGAGACGGTGCGTAAGCTGCAGGCGCTGCATATGTTTGACTGCGCCCGCGCCAACAAAGCGATGTCCGCCTGGGGCGTGGAAGCCCGCGTGCCGTTCCTCGACAAGAAGTTCCTCGATGTGGCGATGCGCATCAACCCGCAGGATAAGATGTGCGGCAACGGCAAAATGGAAAAACACGTGCTGCGTGAATGCTTTGAATCCTACCTGCCGGCCAGCGTTGCCTGGCGGCAGAAAGAGCAGTTCTCTGACGGCGTCGGCTACAGCTGGATCGATACGCTGAAAGAAGTGGCCGCGAAGCAGATCAGCGATCAGCAGCTGGAAACGGCGAGCTTCCGTTTCCCGTACAACACGCCGACCTCCAAAGAAGGCTATCTGTACCGCGAGATCTTCGAAGAGCTGTTCCCGCTGCCGAGCGCGGCAGAGTGTGTCCCTGGCGGTCCGTCAGTGGCCTGCTCTTCAGCGAAAGCCATTGAGTGGGATGAAGCGTTCAAGACCATGAACGATCCATCAGGCCGCGCGGTGGGCGTCCACCAGTCGGCCTACAAATAAGCCCTGACGGGTGCTGAAACGCCAAACGGACCCTCCGGGGTCCGTTTTCTTTTTGCAGGATTTATACCGCTGAAAAACGATAAATAACCAATAATTGCCGAATATTGCAGCGAGCTGTTCGCAACCTAACCAAACAGTCACATTACAACGATTTTCCTTGAAAAAGAGGTTGACGCTCGCAGGCCCAATACGCATAATGCGCCCCGCAACGCCGATAAGGTTACGCGAAAAAAGATGGCTACGTAGCTCAGCTGGTTAGAGCACATCACTCATAATGATGGGGTCACAGGTTCGAATCCCGTCGTAGCCACCATCTTTTTTGCGGGAGTGGCGAAATTGGTAGACGCACCAGATTTAGGTTCTGGCGCCGCAAGGTGTGCGAGTTCAAGTCTCGCCTCCCGCACCATTCACCAGTCAGCGTTGTACGGATGGGGTATCGCCAAGCGGTAAGGCACCGGTTTTTGATACCGGCATTCCCTGGTTCGAATCCAGGTACCCCAGCCATATTTCTTCGATATTTGCGGTTCACCGCGACGGTATTGGGGTATCGCCAAGCGGTAAGGCACCGGTTTTTGATACCGGCATTCCCTGGTTCGAATCCAGGTACCCCAGCCATCGAAGAAACAGTAAGACAATTTGGCTACGTAGCTCAGCTGGTTAGAGCACATCACTCATAATGATGGGGTCACAGGTTCGAATCCCGTCGTAGCCACCATATTCAGGACGTATCGATACACATCGATAAATCCGTAAACAATTTGTTGGGGTATCGCCAAGCGGTAAGGCACCGGATTCTGATTCCGGCATTCCGAGGTTCGAATCCTCGTACCCCAGCCAAATTAAAAAGTCGCTCAGCAATGAACGCACTGTTGCCCTCAACCGGGGTAGTTACGGTAAAGCGCAACAGACAATTGGGGTATCGCCAAGCGGTAAGGCACCGGATTCTGATTCCGGCATTCCGAGGTTCGAATCCTCGTACCCCAGCCACTTAAATGCAAAAAAGCTCACTTCGGTGGGCTTTTTTGCTATTGGCGTCCTGACGACCATACTCGGTACTGACTGCCGGGCAGGCGCTTTCCACTCCGCCCCTGCCCGGGAAGTCAGTTTTACAAGCCTAGCGCATACTTCAGCGCCTGGCGCTTCAATACCCCGGCGCGTTCAGCCGCCATCAGGCCAATATTGCGCAGCATCCGCACCGGCGCCAGGTCATTACTGAATCCGGCATAAAACAGATCCATCCCCGACTGCATGATAAAATTATCCGCTCGCCGCCGCGCCTGGTAGCGCTTCAGCACCGGCAGGCTGGCCCAGTCTTCGCCTCGACCGCGCGCTTCCGCCAGGATCTCCAGCAGGGCATCCACATCGCGGTAGCCAAGGTTAACCCCCTGCCCCGCCAGCGGATGAATGGTATGTGCCGCATCGCCCACCAGCGCCAGGCCGGGCTGGACATACTGCAGCGCATGACGCCGGGTGAGCGGAAAAGCACCCGCCGCCTGCGGCGTCACACGACCCAGCCGTGCCGGAAAGTGACTGGCGATCTCCTGCTGGAGCTGCACCATGGTCATGCCCTGCAGCTGACGGATCCGCGCCGGCGTGTCGTACCAGACCAGCGAGGCCCAGTTGTCGAACAGCGGCAGGAAGGCGCGCGGTCCGCTGGGGGTAAACTGCTGCCAGGTGCTGTCACCGGGATCGTCGGCGCATTCGACGCTGATCAGCATACAGGATTGCTGATATTGCCAGGCGTGTACGCCGATGGCGGCCATCTCCCGCACCTGGGAATTGGCGCCGTCGGCGCCGATAACCAGCCGGGCGTGGATCGCCTCCCCCTCGCGTAAATGCAGCGCGGTATGCGCCTCGCCGCGCTGCATCGCCTCCAGTTCGCTACCAACGCGCAGGGTGACACCTTCATGCGCCGCCAGCGCTTGCCAGAGGCCCCATTGCAGGACCTTGTTCTCGACCATATAGCCCAGTTCCGGCAGTTTGAGCTCTGCGGCGTCAAAGGCGACGTGCGAGCTCTCCCACTCCCAGGTCTCCAGACGACGATAAGCGTGGACGCGCATCGCCCTTACGGCATCCCAGACGCCGAGGCTCTTCAGCAGGCCGACCGAAGCCGCGCTGATAGCCGAGATCCGCACATCCGGGGCGGATGCCGGATCGAAAACCGGTGGCGCCGCTTTCTCAAGCACCGTCACGGTAAATCCCTGTTGCGCCAGCCCTAACGCCAGGGCGCCGCCGACCATGCCGCCGCCCACGATGGCGACATCTGTTGCGTGAATTGTCATGGCTATTATCCTTAAAGCAGAATCCGTTAAGTTTACCGGATTTTTTGTCCCCTTGCGGTGATAACGCTCGCACTGGTCAGGGGGCGACCAAAGCATTACAATACGCGCCCTGGAAAGCGAAATTCACCCTGTATATATCCCCGCGTTTTGGATATCTATTACTGAGCATGAGCAAGTCAATGACAAAAAAACTCCATATTAAAACCTGGGGCTGTCAGATGAACGAGTATGATTCATCAAAGATGGCCGATCTGCTGGATGCGACACATGGGTATCAACTGACCGAAGTGGCGGAAGAAGCAGATGTGCTGTTGCTCAATACCTGCTCAATTCGTGAGAAGGCCCAGGAAAAAGTTTTCCATCAGCTCGGACGCTGGAAGCTGCTGAAAGAGAAGAATCCGGACCTGATTATTGGCGTTGGCGGCTGCGTGGCCTCCCAGGAAGGCGACCATATTCGCCAGCGCGCGCACTATGTCGATATTATTTTCGGGCCGCAAACCCTGCACCGCCTGCCGGAGATGATTAACGCCGTGCGCGGCAACCGCAGCCCGGTGGTGGATATCAGCTTCCCGGAAATTGAAAAGTTCGATCGCCTGCCAGAGCCGCGCGCCGACGGCCCGACCGCCTTTGTTTCGATTATGGAAGGCTGCAACAAATACTGTACCTACTGCGTGGTGCCGTACACCCGCGGAGAAGAGGTCAGCCGCCCGTGCGACGATATCCTGTTTGAAATCGCCCAGCTGGCGGCGCAGGGCGTGCGTGAGGTCAATCTGCTGGGCCAGAACGTTAACGCCTGGCGCGGTGAGAATTACGACGGCACCACCGGCAGCTTTGCCGATCTGCTGCGTCTGGTCGCCGCCATCGACGGCATCGACCGTATTCGCTTCACCACCAGCCACCCGATCGAATTTACCGACGATATCATCGAGGTCTATCGCGATACGCCGGAACTGGTGAGCTTCCTGCACCTGCCGGTGCAGAGCGGTTCTGACCGGGTTCTGAATCTGATGGGACGCACCCATACCGCGCTGGAGTACAAAGCGATTATTCGCAAGCTGCGTGAGGCGCGCCCGGATATTCAGATAAGCTCCGACTTTATTGTCGGCTTCCCTGGCGAAACCACAGACGATTTCGAAAAGACGATGAAGCTAATCGCCGACGTCAATTTCGATATGAGCTACAGCTTTATCTTCTCCGCTCGCCCGGGCACCCCGGCGGCCGATATGGTCGATGATGTGCCGGAGGAGGATAAAAAGCAGCGTCTGTATATTCTGCAGGAGCGGATCAACCAGCAGGCAATGGCCTGGAGCCGTCGCATGCTCGGCACGGTACAGCGCATCCTGGTGGAAGGCACGTCGCGTAAGAGCCTGATGGAGCTTTCCGGGCGCACCGAGAACAACCGCGTGGTCAACTTCGAAGGTACGCCGGATATGGTCGGTAAATTCGTCGATGTTGAAATCGTCGATGTTTACACCAACTCGCTGCGCGGCAAAATCGTGCGTACCGAAGCGGAGATGGGTCTGCGCATCGCTGAATCACCTGAATCAGTGATTGCCCGCACCCGTAAAGAGAACGATCTTGGCGTGGGTATCTATCAGCCGTGATCCCTTCAGGCCTGTCGGTTCCGGCAGGCCTTGTAATTCCTCTCTCCGTCCCTATATCTACAGCAATGCTTGCGCCATTTTCCTGTGACGTAAATAATTTCCTGATTAGCCGGCCACGCGCCGCGTCCGGCCACCTGCGTAAAGAGGAACAGTTTGAACATAGACACTCGTGAAATTACCCTGGAGCCAGCGGATAACGCACGCCTGTTAGCCTTGTGCGGCCCGTTTGACGACAACATCAAACAGCTGGAGCGTCGGTTAGGCATTGAGATCAACCGCCGTGACAATCACTTTAAACTGACCGGACGCGCCATTTGCGTACACGCCGCCGCCGATATTCTGCGCAGCCTGTATGTCGATACGGCGCCGATGCGCGGTCAGATTCAGGATATTGAGCCGGAGCAGATCCATCTGGCGATCAAAGAGGCGCGCGTACTGGAGCAGAGCGCCGAGAGCGTGCCGGAGTACGGGAAAGCCGTCAATATTAAGACCAAGCGCGGGGTGATCAAACCGCGTACGCCGAACCAGGCGCAGTACATCGCCAATATTCTCGATCACGACATTACCTTTGGTGTCGGCCCGGCGGGTACAGGTAAAACCTATCTGGCGGTGGCGGCGGCGGTCGATGCGCTGGAGCGTCAGGAGATCCGCCGTATTCTGCTGACCCGTCCGGCCGTCGAGGCTGGCGAAAAGCTCGGCTTCCTGCCCGGCGATCTGAGCCAGAAAGTCGACCCATATCTGCGCCCGCTGTATGACGCGCTGTTTGAGATGCTCGGCTTTGAGAAAGTAGAGAAGCTGATTGAGCGTAACGTCATCGAAGTGGCCCCGCTGGCCTATATGCGCGGACGAACGCTGAATGACGCCTTTATCATTCTTGATGAAAGCCAGAACACCACCATTGAACAGATGAAGATGTTCCTGACCCGCATCGGCTTTAACTCCAAGGCGGTGATCACCGGCGATATCACGCAGATTGACCTGCCGCGCAGCACCAAATCCGGTCTGCGCCACGCCATCGAAGTGCTGGCCGAAGTCGATGAGATCAGCTTCAACTTCTTCCATAGCGAAGACGTGGTGCGCCATCCGGTGGTTGCCCGCATCGTGAACGCCTATGAGGCGTGGGAAGCCGCAGACCAGAAACGTAAAGCAGAACTGGCCGCCGAGCGAAAACGCGAAGCCCAGGAACAGGAGCAAAAATGAGTCAGGTGATCCTCGATTTACAGCTGGCCTGCGAAGAGACCAGCGGCCTGCCGGACGAAGCCCTTTTTCAACGCTGGGTCGATGCCGTCATTCCGCCATTTCAGGAGGAGTCAGAGTTAACGATTCGTCTGGTCGATGTTGCAGAAAGCCACGAGCTGAACCTGACCTACCGCGGCAAGGATAAGCCGACCAACGTCCTCTCCTTCCCGTTTGAAGCGCCGCCGGGGATTGAAATGCCGCTGCTCGGCGATCTGATCATCTGCCGTCAGGTGGTGGAGCAGGAAGCCAGCGAGCAAGGGAAGCCGCTGGAAGCACACTGGGCCCATATGGTGGTGCACGGCAGCCTGCATCTGCTGGGCTACGATCATATCGAAGACGACGAAGCGGAAGAGATGGAAGGCCTCGAAACAGAGATAATGCTTGCTCTGGGCTATGAGGACCCGTACATTTCCGAGAAGATTGCTGAATAGCCCCCTGCCGGATGGCGGCGCTTGCGCCGCATCCGGCCGCTGTTCCTGCATTGTACCAGCCTGATCGTCAGGCAACCCATGCCGTCCGGCGCTGAGTTTACGCGCGACGAGCGACAGTTAAATCAACATGAGAACCCAAACGACGCCATGAGCGACGACAATTCACACAGTAGTGACACAGTAAACAGCAAAAAGGGATTTTTCTCCCTGTTACTCAGCCAGCTTTTTCACGGAGAACCGAAAAACCGTGATGAACTGCTGGCGCTGATCCGTGATTCCGGGCAGAACGATCTTATCGATGAAGATACGCGTGACATGCTCGAAGGGGTAATGGATATCGCCGACCAGCGGGTCCGCGACATTATGATCCCCCGTTCACAAATGATAACCCTGAAACGCAACCAGACGCTGGACGAGTGCCTTGATGTCATCATCGAATCCGCTCACTCGCGCTTCCCGGTCATCAGTGAAGACAAAGATCACATCGAAGGGATTCTGATGGCTAAGGATCTGCTGCCGTTTATGCGCAGCGATGCCGAAGCCTTCAGCATGGAAAAAGTGTTACGGCCGGCGGTTGTCGTCCCGGAAAGCAAGCGGGTCGACCGCATGCTGAAAGAGTTTCGCTCACAGCGCTACCATATGGCGATCGTTATTGACGAATTCGGCGGCGTCTCCGGCCTGGTGACCATCGAGGATATCCTTGAGCTCATCGTCGGGGAAATTGAAGACGAATACGACGAAGAAGAAGATATTGATTTCCGCCAGCTGAGCCGCCACACCTGGACGGTGCGCGCTCTGGCCTCCATCGAAGACTTCAACGACGCCTTCGACACGCACTTCAGCGATGAAGAAGTGGATACCATTGGTGGGCTGGTGATGCAGGCCTTCGGCCATCTGCCGGCTCGCGGCGAATCTATCGACATTGATGGTTACCAATTCAAGGTAGCAATGGCAGATAGCCGTCGTATCATTCAGGTGCATGTAAAGCTGCCCGATGACGCTCCCCAGCCGAAGCTGGAAGAGTAAGCCGCGGCGCTGAAGGTCACGGCCAGCCGGGAGACAGACCGTGGGCGATCCCCGGCTGTCCCCTCTCCCTGCTGGCAAACAGCATAGCCTGTGGCAACAGGCGTTAATTTACGGGACGATTAGCCTAAATGGTATTTGCCTCTCTTCTTGAACGTCAGCGCGTACGTCTGCTGCTGGCGCTGCTATTCGGAGCCAGCGGAACGCTGGCTTTTTCACCTTATGACTTCTGGCCGGCCGCTATCGTTTCGCTGGCCGGTCTGCAGGCGTTGACCCTCAACCGACGTCCGCTGCAAAGCGCCGGGATCGGCTATTTCTGGGGATTCGGGCTGTTTGGCACCGGTATCAACTGGGTCTATGTCAGCATCGCGCAATTCGGCGGTATGCCAGGTCCGGTTAACGTCTTCCTCGTCGTTCTGCTGGCGGCTTATCTCTCGCTCTATACCGGCCTGTTTGCCGGCCTGCTCGCCCGGCTGTGGCCCAAAACCAGCTGGCTGCGGGTGGCTATCGCCGCCCCCGTCGTCTGGCAAATCACCGAGTTCCTGCGCGGCTGGGTGCTGACGGGTTTCCCGTGGCTGCAGTTCGGCTACAGCCAGATTGACGGCCCGCTGAAAGGCCTGGCGCCGGTGATGGGCGTCGAGGCGATCAACTTCCTGCTGATGATGGTTAGCGGCCTGCTGGCCCTGGCCCTCGTCCAGCGCAACTGGAAGCCGCTGGCTATTGCCGCGCTGCTGTTCGCCCTGCCGTTCCCGCTGCGCTATATCCAGTGGTATCAGCTGCTGCCGGAGCGCGCGACCCAGGTCTCGCTGGTGCAAGGCGACATTCCGCAGGCCATGAAGTGGGACGAGAAGCAGCTGGTCAACACCCTGAAAACGTACCTGGCGCTGACCCAGCCGCATATCGGTCACTCGCAGCTGATTATCTGGCCCGAGTCGGCGATTCCGGATCTGGAGATCAACCAGCAGCAGTTCCTCAGCATGATGGACGATCTGCTGCGCGCAAAAGACAGTTCGCTGATCACCGGCATTGTCGATGCGCGTCTCAATAAGCAGAACCGCTACGATACCTACAACACCATCATTACCCTCGGTAAAGATAACCCGTACCGCTACGACTCGACCAACCGTTACAACAAGAACCATCTGGTGCCGTTCGGTGAGTTTGTGCCGCTGGAATCGATTCTGCGTCCGCTGGCGCCGTTCTTTGACCTGCCAATGTCCTCCTTCAGCCGCGGCCCCTACGTGCAGCCGCAGCTGATGGCACATAACCTGAAGCTGACCGCCGCCATCTGCTACGAGATCATCCTCGGGGAACAGGTACGCGATAACTTCCGGCCGGACACCGACTTCCTGCTGACCATCTCCAACGACGCCTGGTTCGGTAAGTCCATCGGTCCGTGGCAACACTTCCAGATGGCGCGGATGCGTGCGCTGGAGCTGGCCCGACCGCTCCTGCGCAGCACCAATAATGGCATTACTGCGGTGATCGGCCCGCGCGGCGAGATCCAGAAGATGATCCCGCAGTTTACCCGCGAAGTGTTGACGACCACCGTGACACCCACCAGCGGCTTAACCCCCTATGCCCGCACCGGCAACTGGCCGCTATGGGCGCTGACGGCGTTGTTTGGCTTCGCTGCGCTGCTGATGAGCCTGCGTCAGCGTCGCCGATAAGTCTCTCCGCCGGCGACGCCCGTCGCCGGCGTTTTTTCTCACCCTGTTTGCCATCCTGGCACAGTCATTGCTTTATTTTCCCTGGTAGCGACATCGTCCGACCCAGTGCAACCGGGTTGCACCATAAACGTTCGGCGGTCGCGCTATTTTGGTGCAATGGAAGATATTTGCCTCCCATTGGTGCGGAGCACTTCGCAAAAATAAACAATAAAACAGCAAAATCTTTACATTAAGCCAAACTAAATGCTAACAAACACATACAAATGCGGCACGTGGACGCGTGCCCCGAATAACAACACACACAATCACAATGGGTATCAATAGCGTCGCTGACGCTACGGATAAGGAGTTGGATATGCAATTACGTAAACTGGCCGCCGCAATGCTGGTCATGGGTGTGACCGCCGGTGTGGCACACGCAGAAGATGCCGCCCCGGCGGCAGGCCAGAGCACCCTGGATAAGATCGCCAAAAATGGGGTTATCGTTGTCGGTCATCGTGAATCTTCAGTCCCTTTCTCTTACTACGATAACCAGCAGCAGGTTGTGGGCTACTCTCAGGACTATTCCAACGCCATCGTTGATGCCATCAAGAAAAAGCTGAATAAACCTGACCTGCAGGTCAAACTGATCCCGGTCACCTCGCAGAACCGTATCCCGCTGCTGCAGAATGGCACCTTTGATTTCGAGTGCGGCTCAACCACTAACAACCTCGAGCGCCAGAAACAGGCCGCCTTCTCCGATACCATCTTCGTGGTCGGCACCCGTCTGCTGGTGAAGAAAGACGGTCCGATCAAAGATTTCCCGGACCTGAAAGACAAAGCCGTTGTTGTCACCTCCGGAACCACCTCAGAGATCCTGCTGCATAAGCTGAACGATGAGAAAAAAATGAATATGCGCATTATCAGCGCCAAAGATCATGGCGACTCTTTCCGCACCCTGGAAAGCGGACGCGCCGTGGCCTTTATGATGGATGACGCCCTGCTGGCGGGCGAACGCGCGAAGGCGAAGAAACCGGATAACTGGGAAATCGTCGGCACTGCGCAGTCGAAAGAAGCCTATGGCTGCATGCTGCGTAAAGACGATCCGTCGTTCAAAGCGCTGGTCGATGAAACCGTTGCCCAGGCCCAGACCTCTGGTGAAGCGGCGAAATGGTTTGATAAATGGTTCAAAAATCCAATTCCGCCGAAAAACCTTAACCTGAACTTCGAACTGTCTGACGACATGAAAGCGCTGTTCAAATCACCTAATGACAAAGCACTGAACTAATTATAACAACCAGGGGCGGGATATCCTGCCCTCCCGATGATTGTCACAGCACGGACAGACTATACGGTGGCTGGTCGTTCCCCAGCCGCCGCGAATACCGAAACAAGCTGGACAACCGTCTTCGAGGGTAGCAATGGCTACCCTTTTTTTTCCAGGAGTCATGTATGTCAATAGACTGGAACTGGGGGATTTTCCTGCAACAGGCCCCCTTCGGCAACACTACCTACCTGGGCTGGCTGTGGAGCGGTTTTCAGATAACCGTCGCCCTCTCCATCTCGGCCTGGATCATCGCTTTTCTCGTCGGCTCACTGTTTGGCATTTTACGCACGGTCCCCAATCGTCTGCTCTCAGGGATTGGCACCTGCTATGTCGAACTGTTTCGCAACGTGCCGCTGATCGTGCAGTTCTTTACCTGGTACCTGGTGGTGCCGGAATTCCTGCCAGAAAATATCGGCATGTGGTTTAAATCCGAGCTGGATCCGAACATTCAGTTCTTTGTCTCCTCCATGCTGTGCCTGGGGTTGTTTACCGCCGCGCGCGTCTGCGAACAGGTTCGCGCCGCCATTCAGTCGCTGCCGCGCGGGCAGAAGAACGCCGGTCTGGCGATGGGCCTGACCCTGCCGCAAACCTACCGCTACGTGCTGCTGCCGAACGCCTATCGCGTTATCGTGCCGCCGATGACCTCGGAAATGATGAACCTGGTGAAGAACTCGGCCATCGCCTCTACCATCGGTCTTGCCGATATGGCCGCGCAGGCGGGCAAACTGCTGGACTACTCCGCTCATGCCTGGGAGTCTTTTACGGCCATCACCCTGGCCTACGTCTTCATCAACGCGGTGATTATGCTGATTATGTATGTGGTCGAGCGTAAGGTTCGCCTGCCTGGCAATCTGGGAGGCAAATAATGTACGATTTTGACTGGAGTTCGATCGTTCCGTCCATGCCCTATCTGCTGGCGGGGCTGGTGATCACCCTGAAAATTACGGTGATAGCCATTATTTTCGGCATCGTCTGGGGCACCCTGCTGGCGGTGATGCGCCTGTCCAGCTTTCTGCCGCTGGCCTGGTTTGCTAAAACCTACGTCAACGTGTTCCGCTCTATCCCACTGGTGATGGTCCTGCTGTGGTTCTACCTGATTGTCCCGGGCTTCCTGCAGAACGTGCTGGGCCTGTCGCCGAAGACGGATATTCGCCTGATCTCGGCGATGGTGGCCTTTTCGATGTTCGAAGCCGCCTACTACTCAGAGATTATCCGCGCCGGCATCCAGAGCATCTCCCGCGGCCAGTCCGGCGCCGCGCTGGCGCTGGGGATGACCCACTGGCAGTCAATGCGGCTGGTGATCCTGCCACAGGCCTTCCGCGCCATGGTGCCACTGCTGCTAACCCAGGGGATCGTCCTGTTCCAGGATACCTCGCTGGTGTATGTATTGAGCCTCGCCGACTTCTTCCGTACCGCCTCCACGATTGGCGAGCGTGACGGAACCCAGGTCGAAATGATCCTGTTCGCGGGCGGCGTCTATTTTGTGATTAGTCTCAGCGCCTCGCTGTTGGTCAGCTGGTTGAAGAAAAGGACTGTGTAATGATTACCCTGAAAAATGTTTCAAAATGGTATGGTCACTTTCAGGTGCTGACCGATTGCTCCACGGAAGTGAAAAAAGGCGAAGTCGTGGTGGTCTGCGGGCCGTCAGGCTCGGGTAAATCCACGCTGATTAAAACGGTAAACGGCCTTGAGCCCGTGCAACAGGGGCAGATTATCGTCGACGGCACCGTGGTTAACGATAAAAAGACCAATCTGGCCAAACTGCGTTCGCACGTCGGGATGGTATTTCAGCATTTTGAACTGTTCCCGCATCTGTCGATTATCGACAACCTGACGCTGGCTCAGGTCAAAGTGCTTAACCGCGATAAAGCATCAGCGCGCAAGAAGGGCCTCAAATTGCTGGAGCGCGTTGGCCTGGCGGCGCATGCGGAAAAATATCCGGCACAGCTCTCCGGCGGCCAGCAGCAGCGTGTGGCCATTGCTCGTGCCCTGTGTATGGACCCGATCGCCATGCTGTTTGATGAACCCACCTCAGCGCTTGATCCGGAGATGATCAACGAGGTGCTGGACGTCATGGTCGAACTGGCCAACGAGGGGATGACCATGATGGTTGTGACCCATGAAATGGGCTTTGCCCGCAAGGTGGCGAACCGGGTGATCTTTATGGATGAAGGGAAGATTGTCGAAGATGCCGATAAAGAAGCCTTCTTTGCCAATCCGCAATCCGATCGCGCCAAAGATTTCCTCGCCAAAATACTTCATTAATGGTTTTTCTCTGCGCATACCGCCCGGTATGCGCAGCTTATCTTTCCCGCCATGTTATTCGTCAATATTATTTATGCGGCTGGTTATCGCCACTACCATTTACGTACTAAATAAACCTCACCGATAAAACCTGAACTTATTTATTAAATCGATCAATTCATAAAGAATTCAATAATGAATTCGTGGATCTGCCTCACTACCACCGCTAGCATATAACGCCTCGTAACAGGTTCGTCGCACGATTATTTTATTAATTGAATATAATATTCTTGCCTGACCTCGCCTGCGCCGAAATAAAGACCATCAGTGTTCTCTGCCACCCGCAGGATAACTGATGCGTCACCGAACCAATGAAACAAATGGATATTGCTTCATGTTAATTCAATCTCGCACGCTCACCGGGCTGCTGTGTATCACGCTGGCGGGCACCTCAGCCGCCGGGGCCACACAATTGACCACCTCTGCTCACCAGACGGAGCAGGATAAAGCCCGTCAGGAGGCGCTGACGCCGCAGCAACAGGATTTTCAGTCTTCACAACAGCGCGTGGCGCCGCAGGGTATCCCTTTTCCTGAGGAAACGCATTGCAAATTGATCAACCGGGTCGATATCGATTCCGATAACCAGATGCTTACCCGCCAATTACTGGCGAAAACGGCGCAGCAGGCGCAGGGGCGCTGTCTGGGCGGTGAAGGCATTCGTCTGCTGGCCTATACCTTGCAAAATGAGCTGATCGCGCAAGGCTACATCACCTCCCTGATTGATGTGCCCTCCCAGTCGCTGGAGCAAGGCATTCTCAGGCTGACGCTGCACTATGGCAAAGTGGGCGCTATCGACTATGCCGACGGCTCAGACACCACCCGCTTGTGGAATTCACTGCCAACCTCTTCCGGCACGATCCTGCGCTTAAGCGACCTCGAGCAGGGCATGGTCAATCTGCAGCGCCTGCCCGGCGCCACCGCGCACATGAAACTGCTGCCGGGGCAGCACGAGGGGGAAAGCGATATCCAGATTGCCCGCAGCCTGGAGAAAAAATGGCAGCTTGGCGCCTGGCTTGACGACGCCGGCAGCAAAGCCAGCGGCCGCTACCAGGCCGGCGGCGCCCTCTATCTCTACGACCTGACCACTCTCAACGATATCCTGTACCTTTCCGGCGGGGGCGATATTGAATTCAATCAGCATAACGACGGTAACCACAACGGCAGCCTGTATTATTCTATTCCCTTCGGCTACTGGTCATTGAGCGCCTACGGAGCATACAGCCAGTATCGCCAGCAGTTTAACGGCAACTGGTCGACGATGGATTATAAGAGCAAGAATCGCTACTACAGCGCCACGCTGAGCCGTTTGCTCTCCCACACCCGGCAGCAAAAAACCACCGCCGATCTGCGGATTGCCAAGAGCACCTCGCATTATTACTTCGGCGGCAGTGAACTACAGGTAATGCGCAAGCAAACGCCCGCCTGGGAGTTCACCCTCAACCACCAGCACTACTTTAATAAAAAGATTGTCGATGCCAGCATCGGCATCCAGCGCAGTCTGCCGTGGCTCAGCTCGATGCCAACGCCAGAAGAGAAAGCCGGGCTATACAGCCCGCTGTCGCGTATCGTCCATGGCAATCTGCAGGCGATGATGAAATTTGACGCCACCGGCGACAAATTTACCTGGGCTCCGCGAGTGAGCGCGCAGTTCAGTCCGGATAAACTCGCTTCCGATAATAAATTCAATATTGGCAGCCGCTGGAGCGTGCGCGGTTTTGACGGTGAAAACAGCCTGTCCGGCAATCAGGGATGGTACTGGCGCAACGATTTTATCTGGGATCTGCCCACCCACGAGCGGCAATTCTATCTGGGCGCGGATGTGGGTCGCCTTATCGGCGCCGATCTGTATCAAAAAGGCAAAGTGCTCTCCGGCGCCGTCAGCGGCCTGCGCGGACAATTATGGTCAACGCAATACGATCTGTTTATTAGCACCCCGCTCAGTAAGCCGGATAAGTTTCATAGCGACGCCCTGAATATGGGCTTTTCATTACAGTGGAGGTATTAATTCAGTCATTATCGACCCTTTCAGCTACGTTGTTTATTAATCTTAATTTAAAGGAATAAATAAAATGTTTAAGTTTAAAGCTTCTTATGTCGCGCTGGCGGCAGTATTAACCTCGTCGGTGGTCTATGCCGACCCGACCAGCTATACGCATTCGTCCGGCGCCACGGTTATCGATATTGAAAAGCCGAACGCCGCCGGCGTCTCCCATAACCTGTACCGCGATTTCAACGTCGGTACTAATGGCACCGTCCTTAATAACAGCGGCGAGGATGTCAGCCACGGCACGCTGGGCAATATTGCCCGCAACAACAACCTGACCGCCGGCAGCGCCTCGGTGATTTTGAACGAAGTCACCTCCAAAAACGCCAGTAGCCTGAAGGGCTTTATCGAAGTTAACGGCCAGAAAGCGGATGTGGTGATCGCCAACCCGAACGGCATCACCTGCTCCGGTTGTAGCTTTGTCAATACCAACAAGGCCATCCTGACCACCGGTAAAGTCAACATGACCAGCGATGGCGCTATCGGCAGCTATACCGTGACGGGCGGCACCCTCACCATCGGCGAAAACGGCATGAACGCCGCCAACAGCTATGCAGTTCTGCTCGCCGACGCAATTAAGATTAATGGTAAAGTGCAGGCCAATAATGCCCTGGTCAGCGCAGGTCGCTTCACCATGGATAACAGCTCTGGCGCGATAACCTCTGCAGGTAAACAAGCGACGCTTATCGAAATGACGGTCAACCCGCAATACAGCATCGACGTCAGCAGCCTTGGCGGCATCACCGCCAATAGCATCAGCATGGTCGGCAATAACATCGGCTTTGGCGTACGTAACAATGGCTCAATTATCGCCAGTAGCACGCTGCAGCTCACCAGCAACGGTAATCTGCTGAACAAAGGGACGATAAAAGGCAACGGTCTGCTGAGCCAGGTTTCCACCGCCACGGGGATCACCAATGACGGCAGCATCGCCGGCGCTTATTACTTAATGCTTTCCAGTGGGAGCTCTATCGTCAATACTGGATCGCTCACCGGCGGCCAGCTGATTGCCTCCGCCAACAGTAACATCACGAGCTTTAAATCCGGTTCGATCACCGGCACCAACGGTTTAACGCTGACCAGCGGCGGGAAAATCAGCAACGAGGAAAAATCCTCATTGCTCTCGAATAACCAGATTTCCATCACGGCGATGGGCGATTTCTTCAATGAAGGAAAAATCAGCGCCAAAAATACCAGCCTGATATTTGTTGGCGACAGCTTTAAAAACACCGGCAACATTAACTCTACCGGCCAAACCACCGTTCAGTCCCTTAAGCAGGATGGCAGCGCAAACAGCGGGGAAATCTATAACCTCGGTAATATCACCGGCGAAAATATCAACCTGCAGACCAACGGCACGCTGGCGCAAAGCACCAGTGGTCGCATGGAAGCCACCAATGCCATTACCGCTCACAGCTACTGGCTGAATCAGAATGGTTATATGAAAGCGGCTGATATTACGACCGATCATGGCGTCGTGCATAACTACGGCAAAATCTCAGCCAAGAATATTGCACTCACTGTGAAAGGCGACATCACGAACGAAGGGACAATCTATAGTACCGGAGACCTGCTGCTTGACACGCTGAACAAAGGCAACATCTCCAACTATTATCTGATTCAGGCGGATGGGACGTTAACGATGAACGCGAAAAAGGTCGTTAACAGCGGTCGCGGCTGCGGCTGGTTAGGGTTTAACACTTGTGACGTCGGCACCCTCCGCGCTAACAAGCTGGTGCTTAACTCATCGCATAAATATGCCAGCGATATGGGTGGCTATCAGTTTTTCAAAAGCACCGAAATCAACACCGTGAAATAAGGCAGTCCACGATGCGCGAAGGCTCGCGCATCGTTTTTTCGCACTGCTTAAGGTTCGAAGGGCCGACGCTGGAACTGATCGTGGCCACACTTCGGACAGCGTGGCAGCACGTCCGGGGTATATACCGCCAGGTGATAGTGGCACTTCTCGCAGACCAGATTACCCAGACCAACCACCTCTCCGCTGTGGTACACGCCGTGGTGATTCAGATCCTGAAAGACTTCGCGCCACTCGAGCTGCGTTTTGTCGGTGATATCAGCCAACTCCTGCCACAGGCTCTCTTTGATCACCCGCATAAACACGCTGTCGCTCTCGTCTTCATGACTCTCTTCGTAGCTGCGGGCAAACTCCTCGAGATCGCGCTTCACCGCCGCAATCACCGACTCGACCTCGCTCTGCGTGAGATCGCCGGCGCGGACGATTTTTTCACGCGCCTGCGTCACCAGCGCATCGATGTCTCGCTCTCCATGGCGGAGCCGTTCGCTGAGCGAGGAGACCAGTTCACGGTAATATTGAGCAACCTTGTTCATCATTTCGCCTCCGGTGTGGTTAACGTCTTCTGATAATAGACCTTATTCCTCTCCCGCTGTGTCTGACAAGCCACAGAGTCGCGAAATAATCAGCGCGGCTTTTGCCGATGTTAATGTGCGAAAGGCTGTTTTGACGGGGGCGTTTGGGCTATGCTATGCCGATCTGAAATAACACATCCATTGGCTACATTTTGTAGCTGTATTGAAAACAGGACCACTGGCTGCCATGCAAGAGCAATACCGCCCGGAAGAGATAGAATCGAAAGTCCAGCTTCACTGGGACGAAAATCGTACATTTGAAGTAACTGAAGACGAGAGCAAAGAGAAGTATTACTGCCTGTCGATGCTTCCTTATCCTTCTGGTCGACTACACATGGGTCACGTGCGTAACTACACCATCGGCGATGTGATTGCCCGTTATCAGCGTATGCTGGGCAAAAACGTCCTGCAGCCGATCGGCTGGGATGCGTTTGGTCTGCCGGCGGAAGGCGCGGCAGTGAAAAACAACACCGCGCCAGCACCATGGACCTACGACAACATCGCCTACATGAAAAACCAGCTCAAAATGCTGGGTTTTGGCTATGACTGGAGCCGCGAGCTGGCGACCTGCACCCCGGAATACTACCGCTGGGAGCAGAAGTTCTTCACCGAGCTGTACAAAAAAGGCCTGGTATACAAGAAAACCTCCGCGGTGAACTGGTGCCCGAACGACCAGACCGTACTGGCCAACGAACAGGTTATTGACGGCTGCTGCTGGCGCTGCGATACCAAAGTCGAGCGTAAAGAGATCCCGCAGTGGTTTATTAAAATCACCGCCTACGCCGATGAACTGCTGAACGATCTGGATAAACTGGATCACTGGCCAGACACCGTGAAGACCATGCAGCGCAACTGGATCGGCCGTTCCGAAGGGGTGGAAATCTCCTTTGACGTCAACAACTACGCCGATAAGCTGACCGTCTACACCACCCGTCCGGACACCTTTATGGGCTGCACCTACCTGGCCGTCGCGGCGGGTCACCCACTGGCGCAGCAGGCTGCAGCGAACAATCCGGCACTGGCTGCCTTTATCGACGAATGCCGTAACACCAAAGTGGCCGAAGCCGACATGGCGACGATGGAGAAAAAAGGCGTCGATACCGGATTTAAAGCCATTCATCCGCTGACCGGCGAAGAAATTCCTGTCTGGGCGGCAAACTTCGTGCTGATGGAATACGGCACCGGCGCGGTCATGGCCGTTCCGGGCCACGACCAGCGTGACTATGAGTTCGCCAGCAAATACGGTCTGAACATCAAGCCGGTTATCCTGGCTGCCGACGGCTCCGAGCCGGATCTCTCCGCACAGGCGCTGACCGAGAAAGGCGTTCTGTTTAACTCCGGCGAGTTCAGCGGCCTCGATTATGAAGCCGGCTTCAACGCCATTGCCGACAAACTGGCTGCCATGGGTGTGGGCGAGCGTAAAATTAACTTCCGCCTGCGTGACTGGGGTGTGTCCCGTCAACGCTACTGGGGCGCGCCGATCCCGATGGTGACCCTGGAAGATGGCACCGTGCTGCCGACCCCGGAAGATCAACTGCCGGTGATCCTGCCGGAAGATGTGGTCATGGACGGCATCACCAGCCCGATCAAAGCCGATCCTGAGTGGGCGAAGACCACCGTTAACGGTCAGCCGGCGCTGCGCGAAACCGACACCTTTGACACCTTTATGGAATCCTCCTGGTACTATGCGCGCTACACCTGCCCGCAGTATCAGGAAGGGATGCTGGATTCGAAAGCGGCCAACTACTGGCTGCCGGTAGATATCTACATCGGCGGTATCGAACACGCCATCATGCACCTGCTCTACTTCCGTTTCTTCCACAAGCTGATGCGTGACGCGGGCATGGTCAACTCCGATGAGCCGGCGAAGCAGCTGCTGTGCCAGGGCATGGTGCTGGCTGACGCCTTCTACTATGTAGGCGAAAACGGCGAACGTAACTGGGTTTCCCCGGTTGACGCCATCGTTGAGCGCGACGAAAAAGGCCGCATCGTGAAAGCGAAAGACGCGGCAGGCCATGAGCTGGTGTACACCGGCATGAGCAAGATGTCCAAGTCGAAAAACAACGGCATCGACCCGCAGGTGATGGTTGAGCGTTATGGCGCGGACACCGTGCGTCTGTTCATGATGTTTGCGTCCCCGGCGGATATGACCCTCGAGTGGCAGGAATCTGGCGTTGAAGGGGCTAACCGCTTCCTGAAACGCGTCTGGAAGCTGGTCTACGAGCACACCACCAAAGGGGACGTTGCGGCACTTAACGTGGCGGCGCTGAGTGAAGATCAGAAAGCGCTGCGTCGCGATATTCACAAAACTATCGCCAAAGTGACCGATGACATTGGCCGTCGTCAGACCTTCAACACCGCCATCGCGGCGATCATGGAGCTGATGAACAAGCTGGCGAAAGCGCCGCAGGAAGACGAACAGGATCGTGCCCTGATGCAGGAAGCGCTGCTGGCGGTGGTGCGTATGCTGAACCCGTTCACCCCACACGCCAGCTTCACCCTGTGGCGCGAGCTGAACGGCGAAGGCGATATCGACAACGCGCCGTGGCCGGTGGCGGATGAAAGCGCGATGGTGGAAGACAGCACCCTCGTCGTCGTCCAGGTCAATGGCAAAGTTCGTGGTAAAATTACCGTTGCGGTAGATGCAACTGAAGAGCAGGTCCGCGAGCGTGCCGGCCAGGAACATCTGGTCGCGAAATATCTCGACGGTAAAACCGTACGTAAAGTGATTTACGTTCCGGGTAAACTGCTCAATCTGGTCGTTGGCTAAGCGCGGGAGGAAGCGTGCGATATCTGGTAACAATGTTGTTATCCCTGGCGGTGCTTGTCACCGCCGGCTGTGGCTGGCATCTGCGTAGCACTACGAAGGTGCCCACCACCATGAAAACCATGATTCTTCAGTCGAGCGATCCGAACGGGCCGTTAAGTCGCGCGGTACGTAATCAGCTGCGTCTTAATGGCGTGGACCTGATCGACGCCAGCACGCTGCGTAAAGATGTTCCTTCTCTGCGCCTCGATGGATCGTCGATTCAGAAAGATACCGCCTCGGTGTTCCAGGATGGTCGTACCGCGGAATATCAGATGGTCATGACCGTTCATGCCAGCGTCCTGATCCCGGGTCACGATATCTATCCGATTACCACTAAGGTCTATCGTTCGTTCTTCGATAACCCGCAGGCGGCGTTAGCGAAAGACGCCGAGCAGGATATGATTATCCAGGAAATGTACGACAAAGCAGCGGAACAGCTGATTCGTAAGCTGCCGAGCGTACAGGTTGCAGATGTTGAAGCAACCCAGCAGGAAGAGAAACCGGTCGCCAGCAGCACGGCACCGGCTTCCTCGGGTAACCGCGTCTCCACCACTCTGGGTCAATGATGATTCGGTTGTACCCGGAACAGCTCCGCGCGCAGCTCACTGAAGGGCTGCGCGCGGCCTATCTGCTGCTTGGCAACGATCCCCTGTTGTTGCAGGAAAGCCAGGACGCCATTCGTGAAGCCGCTGCCGCCCAGGGCTTTACCGAGCACCACACCTTCACCATCGATAACAGCACCGACTGGCAGGCGATTTTCGCGTTAAGCCAGGCGTTGAGTCTGTTCTCCAGCCGGCAAACGCTGTTGCTAATCCTGCCGGAAAACGGCCCTAACGCGGCGATCAACGAACAGCTGGCGACCCTGATCGGCCTGCTGCACGACGACCTGCTGCTGATAGTTCGCGGGAATAAGCTGACCAAAGCCCAGGAGAATGCCGCGTGGCTCACCGCCCTGGCGCAGCGGGCCGTCCAGGTCAGTTGCCAGACGCCGGAATACGCGCAGCTGCCGCGCTGGCTGGCCGCCCGGGCCAAACAGCATCAACTGCAGCTTGACGACGCGGCCAGTCAGTTGCTGTGCTATTGTTACGAAGGCAACCTGCTGGCGTTGGCGCAGGCGCTGGAGCGTCTGGCGCTACTCTGGCCGGACGGCAAGCTGACTCTGCCTCGCGTTGAGCAGGCGGTAAACGATGCCGCCCACTTTACCCCTTACCATTGGGTCGATGCGCTGCTGGCAGGCAAAAGCAAGCGCGTGCAGCATGTCCTGCAACAGCTACGCCTTGAAGGCTGCGAGCCGGCGATCCTGCTGCGTACTCTACAGCGGGAGCTGCTGCTGCTGGTCACGCTCAAACGCCAGTCGACGCACACGCCGCTGCGCTCGCTGTTTGATAAACATCGGGTCTGGCAAAACCGCCGTCAGCTGCTCAGCGATGCCCTCGCCCGACTGAGCGGGGAACAGCTGCGCCAGGCGGTGACCCTCCTGACCCGTGCAGAACTGACCTTTAAACAGGATTACGGGCACGACGTCTGGCCCGAACTGGAAAGTCTTTCGTTGTTGCTCTGCCACAAAGCCCTGGCGGACGTTTTTATTGATGGTTGATATGACTCAGTTGCAGGCAATCTATGGCGGCACCTTCGATCCGGTGCATTATGGTCACCTCAAGCCGGTCGAGATCCTGGCGAATCAGATTGGCCTGAGCAAGGTCATCATCATGCCTAACAACGTCCCGCCGCACCGTCCCCAGCCGGAAGCCACCAGCGCCCAGCGCGTGCATATGCTTAAGCTGGCGATCGCCGATAAGCCGCTGTTCACGCTCGACGAACGCGAACTGCAGCGTGACACCCCCTCCTGGACGGCAGACACGCTGCAGGCGTGGCGTCAGGAGCAGGGGCCAGAAAAACCACTGGCGTTTATCATCGGCCAGGATTCGCTGCTCACCTTCCCCACCTGGCACCACTATGAAACCATCCTTGATAACGTTCATCTGATCGTCTGCCGCCGCCCGGGTTACCCGTTGACCATGGCGCACGGCGCGGATCAGCGCTGGCTGGATCGCCACTTAACTCACGACGTAGAGCGCCTGCATAACCGCCCCGCCGGGGCCATCTACCTGGCTGAGACGCCATGGTTCGATATCTCGGCGACGATTATCCGCCAGCGCCTCGAGCGCGGGGAATCCTGCGCCGAGATGCTACCGGCCACCGTGCTGGACTACATCCGCGAGCAGGGACTCTATTGCTGATCCCGGACTGGGCCTGACGCTAAAAAAGCGCTATCGTAGCGCCACGTCTCCACCGCCTGTCTGAGCATCATCATGAAATTATGGTTAGTTCGCCACGGTGAAACCGAAGCCAACGTTGCCGGGTTATACAGCGGCCATGCCCCCACTCCTCTGACGCCGCGCGGCGTCGCCCAGGCGCGAGCACTCGGCGAACGGCTGCGCGCGGTGCCTTTCGATAAAGTATTCTGTAGTGAGCTGGCGAGAACCGGAACAACGGCCGATCTGCTGCTTGGCGATCGCCATATCCCGCGTGAGTGCCATGCCGCGCTCAATGAAATGTTTTTCGGCGACTGGGAGATGCGTCATCATCGCGATCTCCAGCGGGAGGATGCGCAAAACTATGCCGCGTGGTGTGATGACTGGCAGCACGCGGCCCCGACCAACGGCGAAAGTTTTCAGAAGTTTTCCCGCCGCGTCAGCGGATTCACCACAACGCTGGCCGACTGCCGCCATCTTGACCACCTGCTAATTGTCGGCCATCAGGGCGTCCTGAGCCTGCTGACGGCCCTGCTGTTGCAGATGCCCGCGGCGGCGATGTGGCATTTCCCCATTGCCCATGGCGCCTGGAGCCTCCTCGATACCAGCAACGATTTCACGACCCTGCGCGTATTAAATAGCCAGGCTGTCTGGCAGCCGCAAGAAGAATTCCCGCCAGACCATTGACAGGCCACGGCAGGCTGTTATTCTCCGCTGCCGGGCAGCATCCGCCACAGTATGTTTGCAGAAATTGTTTTACAAAAATGGCGATGCAATCCGCGGCGAGGGATGGGATGATACCCCGCCACGAACGCCTGCCGACAGACATTTCACCCGACTTTTTCATCAGTTCAGGTATACTGTCAGGCTCTTTATCATTATCAATCTTCATGCACCCAGGGGGAACACTTGCAGGGTAAAGCACTCCAGGATTTTGTTATCGACAAAATTGATGACCTGAAAGGTCAGGACATCGTCGCCATTGATGTACATGGCAAATCCAGCATCACCGATTGCATGATTATCTGCACCGGCACCTCCACCCGTCACGTGATGTCCATCGCCGACCACGTGGTTCAGGAATCCCGCGCCGCCGGCATGCTGCCGCTGGGCGTTGAAGGGGAAGCCGCCGCCGACTGGATCGTCGTCGACCTCGGCGACGTGATGGTTCACGTCATGCAGGAAGAGAGCCGTCGTCTGTACGAGCTGGAAAAACTCTGGAGTTAATGCGTGAAGTTGCAGCTGGTGGCCGTTGGCACCAAAATGCCGGACTGGGTACAGACCGGCTTTAGCGAGTATCTGCGCCGTTTTCCCAAAGATATGCCGTTTGAACTGGTGGAGATCCCCGCCGGTAAACGCGGCAAGAACGCCGATATCAAGCGCATCCTCGAAAAAGAGGGCGAGATGATGTTGGCCGCTGCCGGTAAGAACCGTATCGTGACCCTGGATATTCCGGGAAAACCATGGGATACGCCGCAGCTGGCGCGCGAACTGGAACGCTGGAAACAGGACGGGCGCGACGTCAGTTTGCTGGTAGGCGGCCCGGAAGGCCTCTCTCCAGCCTGTAAAGCAGCGGCGGAACAGAGTTGGTCGCTCTCCACCCTCACCTTACCTCACCCGCTGGTGCGCGTACTGGTGGCCGAGAGTCTGTATCGGGCGTGGAGCATTACCACCAACCACCCGTACCACCGTGAGTAATGATGATCAGGGTAGACTAAGCAGCGAATGAAATTACAGAATTCTTTCCGCGACTATACGGCTGAATCCTCGCTGTTCGTGCGCCGGGCGCTGGTCGCTTTTTTGGGGATTTTGCTGCTTACCGGCGTTCTGGTCGCCAACCTGTACAATGTGCAAATCGTTCGCTTCAATGACTATCAGACGCGTTCGAACGAAAACCGCATCAAGCTGGTGCCGATCCCGCCGAGCCGCGGCATTATTTACGATCGCAATGGCACCCCGCTGGCGCTTAACCGCACCATTTATCAGCTGGAGATGATGCCGGAGAAAGTCGATAACGTGCAGCAGACGCTGGATGCGCTGCGTGACGTCGTCGATTTAACGGACGACGATATCGCCGGCTTCAAAAAGGAGCGAGCCCGCTCCCATCGCTTTACCTCGATTCCGGTGAAGATCAACCTCAGTGAAGTGCAGGTTGCCCGCTTTGCCGTCAACCAGTACCGCTTTCCCGGTGTGGAAGTCAAAGGCTACAAGCGTCGCTACTACCCCTATAACTCCGCGCTGACGCACGTCATTGGCTACGTCTCAAAAATTAACGATAAAGACGTCGACCGCCTCGACAAAGAGGGCAAGCTGGCTAACTACGCCTCGACCCACGACATCGGTAAGCTGGGTATTGAGCGTTATTATGAGGACGTCCTGCACGGTCAGACCGGCTACGAAGAGGTTGAAGTGAACAACCGCGGCCGCGTTATTCGTCAGTTGAAAGAGGTGCCGCCGCAGGCCGGACGCGATATCTACCTCACTCTCGATCTCAAGCTGCAGCAGTATATCGAAACCCTGTTGGCCGGTAGCCGTGCCGCCGTGGTGGTCACCGATCCACGTACCGGCGCCGTTCTGGCGCTGGTATCTACGCCGAGCTACGACCCGAACCTGTTCGTCGATGGCATCTCCAGTAAAGATTACTCCGGCCTGCTCAACGATCCGAACACGCCGCTGGTCAACCGTGCGACGCAGGGGGTCTATCCGCCGGCGTCGACGGTAAAACCGTACGTCGCCGTCTCGGCGCTGAGCGCCGGGGTGATCACCCGCAATACCAGCCTGTTCGACCCTGGCTGGTGGCAGTTGCCTGGCTCCGATAAACGCTATCGTGACTGGAAAAAATGGGGTCACGGCCATCTCAACGTCACCAAAGCGCTGGAGGAGTCTGCGGATACCTATTTCTACCAGGTCGCCTATGACATGGGCATCGATCGCCTCTCAGAGTGGATGAGCAAGTTTGGCTACGGCCACTACACCGGTATCGACCTTTCTGAAGAGCGCTCGGGCAACATGCCGACCCGCGAATGGAAGCTCAAGCGCTTCAAGAAACCCTGGTACCAGGGGGACACCATTCCGGTGGGCATCGGTCAGGGGTACTGGACTGCCACTCCCATCCAGATGAACAAAGCGCTGATGATCCTGATTAACGACGGGGTGGTGAAAGTACCGCATCTGCTGCAAAGCACCGTGGAAGACGGCAAGCCCGTTCCGTGGGTCCAGCCGCATGAGCCGCCGGTGGGCGACATTCATTCCGGCTACTGGGAAATCGCCAAAGACGGCATGTTCGGCGTGGCCAACCGCGGCAACGGCACCGCGCACAAATACTTCGCCAGCGCGCCGTATAAGATCGCGGCCAAGTCCGGTACCGCCCAGGTATTCGGTCTGAAAGCTAACGAAACCTATAACGCGCATCGGATCTCTGAACGTCTGCGTGACCACAAACTGATGACGGCGTTTGCGCCTTATAACAACCCTCAGGTTGCCGTGGCGATGATCCTGGAAAACGGCGGCGCCGGCCCGGCGGTCGGCACCATTATGCGCCAAATCCTCGATCACATTATGCTGGGCGATAACAACACCACGCTGCCAAGCGAAAACCCGGCGGTCACCGCCGGGGAGGATCAATAATGACGGATAATCCGAACAAAAAATCGCTGTGGGATAAAATCCATCTTGACCCCACCATGCTGCTGATCCTGCTGGCGCTGCTGACCTATAGCGCGCTGGTTATCTGGAGCGCCAGCGGTCAGGACGTCGGCATGATGGAGCGTAAAATCGGCCAGATCGCCATGGGCGTGGTGATCATGATCGTCATGGCGCAGATCCCACCGCGGGTCTATGAAGGCTGGGCGCCCTATCTCTATATTTTCTGTATTATTCTGCTGGTGGCCGTTGATGCTTTCGGCGCCATCTCCAAAGGGGCGCAGCGCTGGCTGGATCTCGGTATCGTTCGCTTTCAGCCGTCGGAGATAGCGAAAATCGCCGTGCCGCTGATGGTCGCGCGCTTTATTAATCGCGACGTCTGTCCGCCCTCGCTGAAGAACACCGCGATTGCGCTGGTGCTGATCTTTCTGCCGACCCTGCTGGTGGCAGCGCAGCCCGACCTCGGCACCTCGATTCTGATCGCTCTCTCCGGGCTGTTTGTGCTGTTCCTTTCCGGTCTGAGCTGGCGTCTTATCGGGATCGCCGTGGTGCTGGTCGCCGCCTTTATTCCGATCCTGTGGTTCTTCCTGATGCATGACTATCAGCGCCAGCGCGTGATGATGCTCCTCGATCCGGAAACCGACCCGCTGGGCGCCGGCTATCACATTATTCAGTCTAAAATTGCCATTGGCTCCGGCGGTCTGCGCGGCAAAGGCTGGCTGCACGGCACGCAGTCGCAGCTGGAGTTCCTGCCGGAACGCCACACCGACTTTATCTTCGCCGTACTGGCCGAAGAACTGGGGCTGATTGGCGTGCTGATCCTACTGGCGTTGTATATCCTGCTGATCATGCGCGGACTGTGGATTGCCGCCCAGGCGCAAACCACCTTTGGCCGGGTCATGGCCGGTGGTTTAATGTTGATTTTATTCGTTTATGTCTTCGTAAATATTGGTATGGTGAGTGGTATTTTACCGGTGGTGGGCGTACCGTTGCCGCTGGTGAGCTACGGGGGCTCCGCCCTGATCGTATTGATGGCCGGGTTTGGTATCGTGATGTCGATCCATACCCACAGAAAAATGTTGTCGAAAAGCGTTTAAAGGGGTTTGCAATGCGTAAGCAATGGCTGGGGATCTGCATAGCAGCGGGGCTGCTGGCGGCATGTTCGAGTGATGACGTGCAACAAAAAACGGTCAGTACTCCACAGCCGGCCGTCTGTAATGGCCCGACGGTTGAGATCAGTGGTGCCGATCCGCAGTATGAAACGCCGAACGCCACGGCGAATCAGGATTATGAGCGCGACGGCAAAAGCTACAAAGTCGTTCAGGATCCGGCAAACTTTACTCAGACCGGTTTTGCGGCGATCTATGACGCTGAGCCCAACAGTAACCTGACTGCCAGCGGCGAAGCCTTCGATCCGACCCAACTGACCGCAGCGCACCCCACACTGCCAATCCCGAGCTATGCGCGGATCACCAACCTCGCTAACGGGCGCATGATCGTCGTGCGGATTAACGATCGCGGCCCGTATGGCAACGATCGCGTCATCTCGCTCTCCCGAGCGTCCGCTGACCGTCTGAACACCTCGAACAACACCAAGGTGCGTATCGACCCCATCATCGTTGCGCCTGACGGTTCGCTTTCCGGTCCGGGAATGGCCTGCACCACCGTCGCCAAACAAACGTACGCCCTGCCCGCTCGACCGAATCTGGACGGCGGTGACGCCACAGGCATGAGCCAGCCTGCGCCTGCCGACGTTCGCCCGATCAGCAACAACACCCTGAAGCCGGAAGACAGCGTCGGCGCACCGGTGAACAGCGGCGGTTTCCTCGGCGCCCCGACGCCGCTGAACAGCGGCGTGCTGGAGAGTAGCGAGCCGGCAGCCACGACCGCTGCCACTGCCACTGCGGCCCCTGCTGCTGCCGTCGCGACGCAAACGGCTCCCGTCACCGCGCCAGGCTCCATCCAGGGTAGCGTAGCGGCTACAGCGGCCACTGCCGCGACCGCCGGCGCCGCCTCCTCTACTGCCACCTCCAGCGCCAGCGGTAATTTTGTCGTCCAGGTTGGCGCGGTGAGCGATCAGGCGCGGGCGAAGCAGTATCAACAGCGCCTGAGCCAGCAGTTCTCCGTACCAGGCCGGGTCACGCAGAATGGCGCGGTATGGCGTATTCAGCTGGGCCCGTTTGCTGACAAGGCGCAGGCCAGTGCGGTTCAGCAGCGCCTGCAAAGCGAAGCGCAGCTGCAGTCCTTTATTACTCACGCCAACTAAACGCCGCGGGCGGCCCGCTCAAGATGCGCATGTAAAAGTCATTAACAAACTCATGCGCAATGTCGGATGCTGGCCCGCAGAGCATTTGCTATAGTAAGGCACTTTTTTTAACTCCATCACGGATGCCGTTGTTCTGACCATGAAGACCTCTTTCACCGCTCGTTTACTCATCACGGCGCTCTCCGTTGCAGCGCTCTCCTCCGCTGCCCGCGCCGATGACCTGAATATCAAAACGATGATCCCAGGCGCCCCGCAGATTGACGCCGAATCCTGGGTGCTAATTGATTATAACTCCGGCAAAGTGCTGGCAGAAAATAACGCCGACTCCCGTCGCGACCCGGCCAGTCTGACTAAAATGATGACCAGCTATGTTATCGGTCAGGCGATGAAAGCGGGTAAATTCAAAGAGTCCGATCTGGTCACTGTCGGTAACGATGCCTGGGCCACCGGCAACCCGGTTTTCAAAGGCTCTTCCCTGATGTTCCTCAAGCCAGGAATGCAGGTTCCGGTTTCGCAGCTGATCCGTGGTATCAACCTGCAGTCGGGTAACGATGCCTGCGTGGCCATGGCCGACTTTGTTGCCGGTAGCCAGGACGCCTTCGTCAGCCTGATGAACAACTATGTTAACGCCCTGGGCCTGAAAAACACCCATTTCCAGACCGTTCACGGTCTTGATGCCGACGGGCAGTACAGCTCCGCGCGCGACATGGCGCTGATTGGCCAGGCGCTGATCCGCGATGTGCCGAATGAGTACTCCATCTATCGTGAGAAAGAGTTTACCTTCAACGGTATCCGCCAGCTGAACCGTAACGGCCTGCTGTGGGATAACAGCCTGAACGTCGATGGCATCAAAACCGGTCATACCGACAAAGCGGGCTATAACCTCGTCGCCTCTGCCACCGAAGGCCAGATGCGTCTTATCTCGGCGGTCATGGGCGGGCGTACTTTCAAAGGTCGTGAGTCGGAAAGTAAAAAACTGCTGACCTGGGGTTTCCGCTTCTTCGAAACCGTCAACCCGATTAAAGCCGGCAAAGAGTTTGCGTCCGAACCGGCCTGGTTCGGCGACAGCGATCGCGCCTCGCTGGGGGTGGATAAAGATGTCTACCTGACCATTCCGCGTGGCCGGATGAAAGATCTGAAAGCCAGCTATGTACTGAATAACACTGAACTGCACGCCCCGCTGCAGAAAAATCAGGTGGTCGGCACCATCAACTTCCAGCTGGATGGCAAAACCATCGATCAGCGCCCGCTGGTGGTGCTGCAGGAAATTCCGGAAGGGAATTTCTTCGGCAAAATTATTGATTACATTAAGTTAATGTTCCACCACTGGTTTGGTTAAAAATCGAACACTTGAAAGTGTGATTTCCATCCCCATATACTATTCATCCAAGTAACCTGATAACTCCCGCCCTTGGTGGGAGTTATTATTTTGTCGTAACACCGGAGCTGACATGAAAACCAAACTTAACGAACTGCTGGAATTCCCTACACCCTTTACTTACAAAGTAATGGGGCAGGCGTTGCCGGAGCTGGTTGATCAGGTGGTGGAAGTGGTACAGCGCCATGCGCCTGGTGATTACTCGCCGTCAGTAAAACCGAGCAGCAAAGGTAACTACCACTCGGTCTCCATCACCATCAACGCCACCCACATTGAGCAAGTGGAAACGCTGTACGAAGAGTTAGGCAATATCGATATCGTACGGATGGTGCTGTAACCTTTTCCTCGACCCGGCTACCGTGCCGGGTCCTTTCATCCCCTTCTGCCCTGCTGTGATATACTCCCCGCCCTGAGTCCTCTCTTCCCGGCGGAGATGTTGTTTTGCAGCACAATAAAATTCTTATCCGGCAGCTTGGCCTGCAACCTTACGAACCCATCTCGCAGGCGATGCATGAATTCACCAACGCCCGCGATGAAGACACCCTCGACGAGATCTGGCTGGTGGAACATCACCCGGTTTTCACTCAGGGCCAGGCTGGCAAAGCGGAACACGTGCTGGTGCCCGGCGATATTCCGGTGATCCAGAGCGACCGTGGCGGCCAGGTGACCTATCACGGCCCAGGACAGCAGGTGATGTACGTCCTGTTGAACCTTAAACGCCGCAAGCTGGGTGTGCGCGAGCTGGTGACGCTGCTGGAGCAAACGGTCGTCAATACCCTGGCCGAGTATGGCATCGAATCGCATCCCCGCGCCGACGCCCCAGGCGTGTACGTCGGCGATCGCAAAATCTGCTCACTGGGACTGCGGATCCGCAAAGGGTGTTCCTTCCACGGCCTGGCGCTCAATATCGCGATGGATCTCGCGCCGTTTCTGCGCATCAATCCCTGCGGCTATGCCGGCATGGAGATGACGCAAATGCGCCAGTGGCAGCCAGAGGTCTCTCCGCAGACTGTCGCCCCGCGGCTGGTCGCCAATCTGCTGGCGCTGCTGGACCATCCCCCGCACGAATATCTCCCCCAGCCGTAAACGGTAGATCAGTGCCCCGCAGGCGGCGGGGCGCTAAACGATTAACACATTATTTTTGCAATCAATTGTCACGTACGGGATGCGGTGGGCCGCTATACTTGCCCTATCATTCCCAACCGGACTCATCGCGTGCCAGAGAATACGTCTCCGTCAGAATCCCCTGAACGACAGGATGAACGTTATGACCGCCAGATGTTTCGCATCCTGCGCAATATTGACCTCAACCTGTTAACTATTTTCGAAGCCGTTTACGTCCATAAAGGCATCGTCAACGCCGCTAAGATACTGAATATCACGCCGTCGGCTATTAGCCAGTCGATTAACAAACTGCGGGCGCTTTTTCCTGACCCGCTGTTTATCCGCAAGGGGCAAGGCGTGATGCCCACCGCGTATGCCACCCATCTTCATCAGTACATCAGCCGGGGTATGGAGGCTTTCCTCAGTGCACTGGATATCGCCGGTAGCCCCCACCAGCAGAGGGTGATCACTATCGCCACCACGCCAGGGATGGGGGCGCTGCTGATGCCAATCGTGGCCAGCGCGCTGAAACCGGCCTTTCCGCAGATCCTGTTGCACAACATCGCCATCACCGACGCCGCGCGACAGCTCGACCAGCGCCAGGTGGATCTGTTAATTGACACTCATCTGCACAGCGGCCAGGCGATAAGCCATCACGTGCTGTACCAGGATCGGGTGCGGATGTACTGCCGTGCTGAACACCCCGCGCTGCACGGCCCGCAGGATGAAGCTCACCTCGCTCAGTATGAGTTTGCGCTGCTGCTGCCGGAAGGCCAGCGCTACCCCACCCTTCACCGCCGACTGCAGGAAGAGATGGGCGAACGACGCTGCGGATTCAGCACCTTTAACCTGCTGACCCAGGCAGCCATGATCGCCGAGAGCGACATGCTGGGGCTGACCACCGAGCGCCTGTTCGCTATGGTATCCCGACTCTGGCCACTGCAAACCCTGGATTTTCACTCCCTGCAGGACGAAAAAATTAATGTCGCACTGCACTACAATAAACAGAGTGGGAAGGAGCCGTTGCTGAAAGAGATTATCGAGACGGTAATCCAGGCATTTAAGGCGTAGCGCACGGAAAGGAAAAGGATAAAACAACAACTATTTTACAATTTGCGAGGCAGGCAGGCTGCTTTCTGCCCCTTTTCAATGGTATACTGCCTGCTCTTGATTCAAAAATAGTTGATAATTGCAACATTTCATTGAATTAATTCGCTTTCCTTCGTGACTCGCAACTGGAACACGCACGCTATGAGTAAACCCATTGTGATGGAACGCGGTGTTAAGTACCGCGACGCCGATAAAATGGCCCTTATCCCGGTGAAAAACGTGGCAACTGAGCGTGAAGCTCTGCTCAGAAAACCGGAATGGATGAAAATCAAACTTCCGGCAGATTCGTCCCGTATCCAGGGTATCAAAGCAGCGATGCGTAAGAACGGCCTGCACTCCGTGTGTGAAGAGGCCTCCTGCCCGAACCTTGCAGAATGTTTCAACCACGGTACCGCGACCTTTATGATCCTCGGCGCGATCTGTACCCGTCGCTGCCCGTTCTGCGATGTTGCGCATGGACGTCCGGTCACCCCAGATGCGAACGAGCCACAGAAGCTGGCGCAAACCATCGCCGATATGGGTCTGCGCTATGTCGTGGTCACCTCAGTGGACCGTGACGACCTGCGCGATGGCGGAGCGCAACATTTTGCCGACTGCATTAGCGCCATTCGCGAGAAAAACCCGTCAATTAAGATCGAAACGCTGGTGCCGGATTTCCGCGGCCGTATGGATCGCGCGCTCGAAATCCTGACGGTGACCCCGCCGGACGTCTTTAACCACAACCTCGAAAACGTACCACGTCTTTATCGTCAGGTGCGTCCGGGCGCGGATTACAACTGGTCGCTGAAGCTGCTGGAGCGTTTTAAAGAAGCGCACCCGGAGCTCCCGACGAAATCCGGCCTGATGGTCGGTCTGGGTGAGACCAACGCCGAGATCATTGAAGTGATGCGCGACCTGCGTCGCCATGGCGTCACCATGCTGACGTTAGGTCAGTATCTGCAGCCGAGCCGTCACCACCTGCCAGTACAGCGCTACGTCAGCCCGGAAGAGTTCGAAGAGATGAAAGCGGAAGCAATGGCGATGGGCTTCACCCACGCCGCCTGCGGTCCCTTCGTTCGCTCTTCCTACCATGCCGACCTGCAGGCTAAAGGGATGGAAGTGAAGTAACTGCCGCTTCTGCCGCTTCTGCCGCTGCGCGATTTTTCGCCGCAGCGGCCCCTCTCCGCTTCCTCTGCTTCGCGTTTTCGTAACAGTTCGTTGCATCTTTTCTGCGCGGCATCGCCAAAAACGACAAAGGCCGCAACGATATTCGTCGCGGCCTCTTCGCCGTTCCGCCAGCATCCCTCCGGAGGGACGCATCGGATCAATTACTCTTTATGAGAGATCTTCTGCGCCGGCGCTTCTTCTTCCACGGTGGCTTTCTTCGCGCTATCGTCATCCTCGTTCATGGCCTTTTTAAAGCCCTTGATAGCCGAACCCAGGTCGCCGCCCAGCGTACGTAATTTCTTGGTACCAAACACTAAGATAATCAGTGCTGCGACTACCAGCAGTTTGGTAATACTAATCTCACCCATAGCTAACCTTCTTCTCTATACAAGCTGCGAATACGCCATCATACACGCATTTATCCGTCATATTGTAATCCACCTGTGCGTGGGCTGCGTGATTCGGCCCAGAGCCTTCTCCTCAAGGAGGTAGTGCAGGGGTGTCCATCCTGACGTGCACAGCGAATTATTCGGATAAACAATACGGGTATTTGACGCGCGGACACAATAGCAATCTGTAACAAGGTGAATCAAGCCTTGTTTAAAAAAACATCACAATAATTGCGGTGGCGCAAATCGTCGGTTCTGCAGCACCGGCAAACGCTCGCGAACCCGGGCAAGGTATTCCGCGGAGACATCGGCAAAGATCACCTGCGGCTCACTCCCTGCCCCCGCCAGCGTCGTTCCCAGCGGATCAATAATGCGGCTCTGGCCGATATTCCGCGTCCCGCACTCGCCTGCCGCCACGATATAGCAGGTGGTATCAAGGGCGCGCGCCGCCAGCAGCGTCGCCCAGTGGTGCTCTTTCTGCGGCCCCCTCACCCATGCGGTGGGCAGTACCAGCAGCTCCGCCCCGTTCAGCGCCAGCGATAGCGCCAGTTCCGGAAAGCGCAGATCATAGCAGGTCATCAGGCCAACGCGTAATCCTGCCACCTCAATCACCGGCGGGATCTGCTGGCCAGGATCCACCCGCCGCGACTCCTGCATTGCGAAGGCATCGTATAAATGGAGCTTGTGATAATGCGCTATCACTTCGCCACCCCGCAATACCACCAGCGTATTGGTCGCTCTGCCCTCTCCTGACGGCACGTGCAGCGTCAGAACCGTGGTCAAACGGTTACGCCCGCTCTCAGCCAGCAGCAGTTGCAAAAATTCCCCATCCAGCGACTGAGCCGATTTCACTGACATGTCCGGGTCGTTGTCATCCCGCGCCAGCAACGCCTCCGGCAGCACCAGCAGCGCCGCCCCTTCACGCGCAGCCTGTTGCATCATCGCCACACAGGTCTGCGCATTCGTCCGCCATACTGGCGTGACGGCAAATTGTCCTGCCGCTACCCGCATGTTTTTCTCCGTCAGGTTATGAATAGCCAACCGCGCCCGTCGCGCGCTACACTTGAGGCTCTCTTATATCAAATAGCAGGAAACAACCGTGTTTCAACTTCTTTGCGCCGTTTTTATCGGCGGTGGCACCGGCAGCGTATTGCGCTGGTGGCTCGGCATGAAGCTCAATCCTGTGCATCATGCTATCCCGATTGGGACGCTGACGGCCAACCTGGTAGGTGCCTTTGTGATTGGCGCCGGGCTGGCGTGGTTTAATCGTCTAACCGATATTGACCCGATGTGGAAGTTGCTGATTACCACCGGATTCTGCGGTGGGCTGACGACCTTCTCCACTTTCTCTGCAGAAGTGGTCTTTCTCCTGCAACAGGGACGGGTGAGCTGGGCACTCCTCAACGTGCTGGTGAATTTGCTGGGGTCGTTTGCTATGACAGCGGCCGCCTTCTGGCTTTTCTCGCAGGCTGCCAGCCGTTAAGACCCTGAAAACAGGCAAAAAAAAACCCGCTTAAAGCGGGTTTTTATATTCTACTGACGTGTTGGTTAGATAGCCATTACGTTTGCAGCAGAAGGGCCTTTGGCACCGTTAGTGATTTCGAACTCTACGCGCTGACCTTCAGCCAGAGTTTTGAAACCGTTGGACTGGATTGCAGAGAAGTGTACGAATACATCTTTGCTGCCATCTTCCGGAGTAATGAAACCGAATCCTTTGGACTCATTAAACCACTTAACGTTACCTTTAATCTTAGACATCAAAATTACCTTTATATGAAAAATCGACACTAATGCTGTGTCGGGTATCAGTACACCAATTGTGGTACCTTTTGTCCAGTGCAACTTTGCTAAAAAGTGATAAAAGTCGCTATCTTTTTTAGTGGGTAACGCTTTAGTCCTTGTTTTTCCACAAGACGCACCGCTTATCTCATTTATTGCTAAGACTTAGCGAATTAAAACTGTATACGAGCCCAGGCGAAGTAAACGTTACCGTTATTGTAAGTGCCTGGAATATAGGTCATCTGAAAGGTTGCTGGACCGTAACCTATTGATGCTAATGGCAAGATCACCGGGATAGGAATGTAGTTCCAGTTATCGCGCGCCGTTACCCCGAGGGTATAGCCGAGGCCAAGACGGAAGTTCTGGTCAGACAGTGGCCGCCAGGTTTTCTCCCATCCATAGCCACCGATAGGCTCCCACTTATTGAAAGAATCTTTAAACGCCATCAGGTACAGGCCGTGCCAGTTTCCTTTGTCATCCCAGCGGGAGACACCAAAACCCGCCCCCCAGGGGCGTTCGTTATACTTATCAATCTTTTCCTGATCGTAGGCAAACCGCGCGTGCCAGGTGATGGCTGGAACGTACAAGTCATAGTGCTCCGGCTCATTCCAGGTCTGCGCCACGTTATTACTTAAGGTATGGTAACCTTCGCTGAGGGTCGATGAAAACGACGCGCTGGCGTTTACGGATACCAACAACCATCCAAAAAAACCAAGAGAAAACAGTGAAAAACGACGTAACATCAACACTTTTCCATTACCACTTTCATTTAAAAGCCGCCTAAAGTAGCAAAGATAGCCTCAATACAGGTTGAACGAAATAAGGCAAACTCCTGATTTTCGCCCGGTGACCATCAGAACCTTTTAACTATCCATCTGGTGATTATATCCAGGCGAGACGGGTGACACGTAGTTCTTATCGCTTTATTGATTTGCATCAGCGAGTTTTGTCCGTTTTTTCGGCACATTCGCACATTAAAATTTGGTGTGACGCTTTTTATCTACATATTCTTTGGGCTTAGGGGTAATAAATGCTGACGTTTGTTGAGATCCTGATCGGGATTGTGGTCATTGTGGGCGTCGCCCGCTATATCATTAAGGGCTACTCGGCCACCGGGGTGCTGTTCGTCGGGGGCTTAATCTTATTGATCGTCAGCGCCCTGCTGGGGCACAAAGTCTTGCCGGGAAACACCGACAGCACCGGCTATTCCGCTACCGATATTATTGAATACATTAAGATTCTACTCATGAGCCGCGGTGGCGATCTGGGTATGATGATTATGATGCTGTGCGGCTTCGCCACCTATATGACCCATATTGGCGCCAATGACATGGTCGTGAAATTAGCGTCAAAGCCGCTGCGCTATATTAATTCGCCGTATCTGCTGATGATTGCCGCCTACTTTGTCGCCTGCCTGATGTCGCTGGCGGTCTCCTCGGCGACCGGCCTTGGCGTGCTGCTGATGGCGACGCTGTTCCCGGTGATGGTGAACGTCGGTATCAGTCGCGGGGCGGCTGCCGCCATCTGCGCTTCACCAGCGGCCATTATCCTCTCGCCCACCTCTGGCGATGTCGTGCTGGCGGCGAAAGCCGCTGAAATGCCGCTGATCGACTTTGCCTTCAAGACCACGCTGCCTATTTCCATCGCGGCCATTATTTGCATGGCGATTGCCCACTTCTTCTGGCAGCGTTATCTGGATAAAAAAGAGAACATTTCCCACGAAATGCTGGATGTCAACGACATCACCACCACCGCCCCGGCGCTGTACGCCATTCTGCCGTTTACCCCGATCATCGGCGTACTGATCTTTGATGGTAAATGGGGACCGGAACTGCACATTATCACTATCCTCGTCGGCTGCATGCTGCTGGCGGCGATCCTTGAGTTCCTGCGCGGGTTTAACACCAAGAATGTCTTCAGCGGGCTGGAAGTCGCCTACCGCGGGATGGCTGACGCCTTCGCCGGCGTGGTAATGCTGTTGGTCGCTGCCGGCGTCTTTGCCCAGGGGTTAAGCACCATCGGCTTTATCAACGGGCTGATCTCCATCGCCACGTCGTTCGGCTCGGCCAGTATTATTCTGATGCTGGTGCTGGTGATCCTGACCATGCTGGCGGCGATGACTACCGGCTCCGGTAATGCCCCGTTCTATGCCTTTGTTGAGATGATCCCCAAGCTGGCGCACTCTTCCGGCATCAATCCGGCTTACCTGTCGATTCCGATGCTGCAGGCCTCTAACCTCGGCCGCACGATATCGCCGGTCTCTGGGGTAGTGGTCGCCGTTGCCGGGATGGCGAAAATTTCGCCGTTCGAAGTGGTTAAACGCACCTCCGTGCCGGTGATGGTTGGCCTGCTGGTGGTGATTATCGCCACTGAGATTCTGGTGCCCGGCAGCGCAGTCCACTAATGGTCTAACCACGCGAAAAGGCGCCAGCAGGCGCCTTTTTTATGCTTTAATAACTCCCCGTTATCTTTTGTCATCCACAATCAGGAATAAACATGTTCAGGAAGGATTTCGCCGCGATAGCCCTTGTGCTCACCGCCACTCAGGCCGGCGCTGAACCGCTCACCGCGACGCGATACGCTGATTTTGACCGCTACGTCCTTGCCCTCTCCTGGCAAACCGGATTCTGTCAGAGCATGCTTGACCGCAACCGTAGCGAACCGGAAGAGTGCCGCCTGCAACAGGACACGGCGAACAAAGCCGATTTTCTGACCGTGCACGGCCTGTGGCCCGGACTGCCAAAATCGATTGCCGCACGCGGCGTGGATGAAAGACGCTGGATGCGCTACGGCTGCGCCACGCGCCCGGTGCCCGACATGCCGGAAGTGAAAGCGAACCGCAAATGCCAGGCAGCGGAAACCGGCCTGTCGCTGGAGATGGCCAATAAGCTCAATAACGTGATGCCGGGTTCGGGCGGCACCTCCTGCCTGGAGCGCTACGAATACGCCAAACATGGCGTCTGCTTCGGCTTTGATCCCGATAGCTATTTTGGCACCATGGTGCGCCTGAATGGGGAAATTAAGCATAGCCCGGTAGGCGATTTCCTCGCGAAGCATTATGGTCAAACCGTCAGCCGCGCCGACTTCGATGCCGCGGTGGCCCGCGCCTGGGGTCCACAAAGCGTGAAGGCGTTTAAATTAACCTGTAACGGTAATCCGGCCTATCTGACTGAGATGCAAATCTCCCTCAACGCCGCCACGATTAACGCCCCGCTGGCCACTTCCGCCTTTCTGCCACAGCCTCACCCGGGCAACTGTGGAACCCAGTTTATCCTGGATAAGGTTGGTGAGTAGCGCAAAGCGACGTGCTGAGCAGAAAACGCCGCCCTCCGGGTGGCGTTGCACGCTGAATGTGCGTTTCATCACTTCAAACCGCCGGCAACTCTCAGTATGATGGTAAAACCTTAACCCTTGCCCTTTTCGGCGAGGGTTTTCTTTTACGGACAGGTTCCTGGATAACATGGAGTATGCAATGACCAGACCCGCAATCATCATTAACGAACTGGATGCCGAACGTATCGACAGGCTGCTGGAGCAGCCGGCTTTCGCCAACTTACCGGTTGCCGATGCCCTGAATGACGAGCTCGACCGCGCGCAAATGCTGGCGCCGGAAGCGATGCCGCATGACGTCGTCACCATGAACAGTAAGGTAAAATTCCGCGATTTAACCAGCGGCGAAGAGCGCGTGCGGACGCTGGTGTTTCCGTCACAGGTAACTGACAGCGCCAGCCAGCTCTCCGTCCTCGCGCCGGTGGGCGCCGCGCTGCTGGGTCTGAAAGTCGGCAGCACCATTCACTGGGAGCTGCCGGGCGGTGCATCGACACACCTGGAAGTGCTGGAGCTATTGTACCAGCCGGAAGCCGCTGGCGAATTCCACCGCTAATCCCTGCTGCCTGAGGCGTTTCGCGCTTTATTCAGAGGATGTCCATACATCCTCTTTCTGCTGTTTCTTCCCCCGCTAACCTTTTTTTACGCTTTGCACCTGCCTGACTGACAGTTTTGCGACCTGAATGACACTATATCCGCATATAATATGTTGATATAGACGCAAACGAACAAGGAGGAATGCATATGTATAAGACTATCATTATGCCCGTTGATGTCTTTGAGATGGCGCTGAGCGATAAGGCCGTCCGGCATGCGGAGTTTCTGGCCCAGCAGGACGGGGTGATCCATCTGCTCCACGTATTACCCGGTTCTGCGAGCTTCACCATGAGCCGCTTTACCGCCGATCTGCGGCGGTTTGAAGAACACCTGCAGCATGAGGCGGAAACCCGTCTGCAGACGATGGTCAGCCATTTCAGCATTGACCCATCGCGTATCAAGCTGCATGTCCGTTTCGGCAGCGTGCGCGATATGGTCAACGAACTGGCCAGCGAAATTAACGCCGACGTCGTGGTGATTGGCTCACGCAACCCGTCCATCAGTACCCACCTGCTCGGATCCAATGCCTCGAGCGTGATCCGCCATGCCCATATCCCGGTGATGGTCGTCAGGTAAGCGTGACGAAATAAAGGATAAAAAAAGAGGCTACCCTGGGGTAGCCTCTTTGTTATGCAGGTTTATTGTCTGACTTGTTATGCGGTTTTCGTGCGGATCAGGTAGTCGAAGGCGCTCAGCGACGCTTTTGCCCCTTCCCCTGCCGCGATAATAATCTGCTTGTACGGCACGGTGGTGCAGTCGCCAGCGGCGAATACGCCTTTGACATTGGTTTCGCACTTCGCATCGATGATGATCTCACCCATGCGGTTGCGCTCAACGGCGCCTTCCAGCCAGGTGGTGTTAGGCAGCAGGCCAATCTGGACGAAGATCCCCGCCAGCGCGACATGATGCTCATCACCGCTCACCCGGTCACGATATTGCAGGCCGGTGACTTTGCTGCCATCGCCTTTCACTTCCGTGGTCTGCGCATTAAGAATGATGTCGACATTCTTCAGGCTACGGACTTTATCCTGCAACACCTGGTCGGCTTTCATCTCTGGAGCAAACTCCAGCAGGGTCACATGCTCTACGACGCCCGCCAGGTCGATAGCGGCTTCTACTCCGGAGTTCCCGCCGCCAATTACCGCTACGCGTTTGCCCTTAAACAGCGGACCGTCGCAGTGCGGGCAGTAGGTCACGCCTTTGGTGCGATACTGATCTTCGCCCGGTACGTTCATATTGCGCCATTTCGCCCCGGTGGCAATGATGACGCTACGCGCCTTCAGCACCGCGCCAGAGGCGGTTTCAATCTGATGCAGGCCGCCCTCTGTCGCCGCTGGCGTCAGTTTGGTCGCGCTCTGGGAGTCGATCACATCGACGTTATAGTCGCTGACGTGCGCTTTCAGCGCGCCGGCCAGTTTCTGGCCTTCGGTTTTCGGCACCGAAATATAGTTTTCGATATCCACGGTATCCAGCACCTGACCGCCGAAGCGCTCGCCCATCAGGCCGGTACGAATACCTTTACGCGCAGAGTAGACCGCCGCGGCCGCACCGGACGGGCCGGAGCCGACAATCAGCACATCGTAAGCGTCACGTTGGTTCAGCTCTTCCGCTGCGCGTTTTTCCGCACCGGTATCCACTTTGGCGACAATTTCCGTCAGCGTCATTCGCCCCTGACCAAACTCCTGACCATTCAGATACACCGCAGGAACGCCCATGACGTTGCGATCGGTAATTTCATTCTGGAAGGTCCCGCCGTCAATCGCCGTGTGCTTGATGCGCGGGTTGAGCACCGACATCAGGTTCAGGGCCTGCACCACATCCGGGCAGTTATGACAGGAGAGTGAATAATAAGTTTCGAACTCGAAATCGCCATCAATATCACGGATCTGCTCCAGCAGCGACTGGGCCTCTTTCGACGGATGACCGCCGGTCCACAACAGCGCCAGCACCAGCGAGGTAAATTCGTGGCCCAGCGGGGAGCCCGCAAAGCGTGGACCCTGGTCGGAACCTGGGTTCGTAATCAGGAATGATGGCTTACGTACCGCGAGCGTGTTGTCTTCTTTAAAGGTGACTTTGTCTGACAGTTCAGCGATTTCAGCCAACAGTTCCTTGATCTCTGCCGATTTAGCGCTGTCATCCAGCGTGGCAATCAGCTCAACAGGCTTGGTCAGCTTCTCAAGGTAGGCCTTGAGCTGGGTTTTCATGTTGGTGTCGAGCATTGTTATCTCCTGGGCTTAAAACATCATCATGCAAGCGGCCTCGTCCAGGCGGCCTGAATGCGCTTGCATCATGGTGTTGGAATAAAATGGGCGCCAAAGCGCCCATTGATTGCCGGGTGGCACGCCGTTTACCCGGCCTACAATCTTGTAGGCCCGTGCAAGCGTAGCGCCGCCGTGCACAAACAGACTTAAATCTTACCGACCAGGTCCAGAGACGGAGCCAGTGTCGCTTCGCCTTCTTTCCATTTAGCCGGGCAGACTTCGCCTGGGTGAGAAGCAACATACTGCGCCGCTTTGATTTTACGCAGCAGGTCAGACGCATCACGGCCGATACCTTCAGCGGTAACTTCGATCGCCTGGATGATACCCTGCGGGTCAACCACGAAGGTGGCACGGTCAGCCAGACCTTCATCTTCACGCATGTTGTCGAAGTTACGGGTCAGGGCGCCAGTCGGGTCGCCGATCATCGCGTATTTGATTTTCGCGATGGTCTCAGAGCTGCTGTGCCACGCTTTGTGGGTGAAGTGGGTATCGGTAGACACAGAGTAAACGTCTACGCCCAGCTTCTGCAGCTCTTCGTAATGGTCAGCCACGTCGCCCAGTTCGGTCGGGCAGACGAAAGTGAAGTCAGCCGGATAGAAGAAGAAGACGCTCCAGCGGCCTTCGGTGTCTTTCTCGGTGACTTCGATGAATTCACCATTTTTGAATGCCTGGTTTTTGAACGGTTTGATTTTAGTGTTAATTAAGGACATCTATACTTCCTCCGTGTTTTCGTTGAGGTCTAAGTTAACGAATTTTTCCTGACCCGACCAATGCGTTTACATTATCGAATCAATAAGCGTTATCTAACAACCGGAACAAGACAACTCTGTGAACCTGTCGACGCGTTCAGCGCTGTTCGCTGTTTTTCGCATCATTTGCCGCGACAAAAGTAAAAAGGCCACCCTTTCAGGCGGCCCCGTTACCTGAAATACCCGAAGGTAGGTTCAGCGCCAGTCAGACTGGCTATGTGTTGCGCTCTACATTACCTTAATGTAACAGCATCCAGGATTACATCACCCACGCCAGCAAAGGGCAATCCGTCATTCTGCTGATCTTGCCTATGACTGTGATAGGTTCGACAATCGTTTTGCCCTTTCCTGCTGATTTTACAAGGAATATTCATGTTAAAGCGTCTTCTCTTGCTCAGCCTTTTTCCGTTATGTAGCCAGGCGGAGGAGCTCCCCGCTCCGGTAAAAGCGATTGAAAAACAGGGCATTACCATTATAAAACCCTTTGAGGCGCCGGGGGGAATGAAAGGCTGGCTGGGTAAATACCAGGACATGGGGGTCGCCATCTACCTCACGCCGGACGGTAAACACGCGATCTCCGGCTATATGTATGACGAGAACGGCAACAACCTCAGCGAGCAGCTGTTTCAAAAAGAGCTCTACACGCCGGCAGGACAGGAGATGTGGAAGAAGATGGCCAGCGCCCACTGGCTGCAGGATGGCAATAAGGACGCCCCCATCGTGCTGTATGTCTTTGCCGATCCCTTCTGCCCCTACTGTAAACAGTTCTGGCAGCAGTCCCGCCCCTGGGTGGAAGCCGGTAAAGTGCAGATCCGCACCCTGCTGGTGGGGGTGATCAAGCCCGAAAGCCCGGCCACCGCCGCCGCGATTCTGGCCACCAAGGATCCGGCGAAGACCTGGCATGATTATGAGCAATCGAATGGGAAAATGGCCCTGACGATCCCGCAGGCTATTCCGCCGGAGAAAATGAAAGTACTCAACGTTAATCAGCAGCTGATGGACGAGCTGGGGGCCAACGTCACGCCAGCCATTTACTATATGAATAAGGATAATATGTTACAGCAGGTGGTCGGTCTGCCAGATAAAGAAAAGCTGCATATCATGATGGGCGAACAAGAATAATCTCATTGCATAATGGCGCCAGATAACAAGGACCGCTGGCGCCCCTGTCGACAATAAGATATATTAAGCAGAACTTAACGTTATAGTCCGGTAATTAAATTCACACCGCAAATATTAAGCCAACCAACATTCTCACTAAGAATATTTCTACCCGCGCTGATAATACACAGGACTGCATTAATGGCAAATCTTTACGATCTGAAAAAGTTCGATTTAAACTTATTGGTTATTTTTGAGTGTATTTATCAACATTTAAGCATCAGCAAAGCAGCCGCCATGTTATTTATCACCCCGTCAGCGGTGAGTCAGTCGTTGCAACGTTTGCGCCAGCAGTTAGACGATCCGTTATTCGTTCGCGTCGGGAAAGGGATGACACCCACCACCGCCTGCGTCAATCTTCATTATCATTTGCAACAAAATCTTGAACAGCTGGAAAAAACCATCAATCTCAATAATCGCTCCGAACTGCGTAAACGTATTGTGATATATGGCCCCCCGCTGTTCTGTTCAGTCAATAGCCATTTTATGATTAACCAGCTCTGTCATCAGGCCAATTTACAGATTGAGCACCATAACCTGACCACCACGGAATCGGCTGAGGAGCTGCTGGCGTATCGCCAGGCAGACCTGGTGTTCACCCGAATGCCCATTACCAACCGTGCCACTTTGTGTCAGCCCTATCAGACAGTGCAGACCCTGGCGGTTTGCCGGGCGGACCATCCGCGGCGAGATCAACTCACGTCGATTGATGCGCTGGCGCAGGAATTTTTCACCCACTATATCACCAACGATCCTGTCATTCAGCGTGTCCAGCAAAGCAGCACGCCATGGTTAAATCCGCGGAATATTGCCTTTCGCAGCGACTCTTTTATGACCATTCTTAACATGATCAATAAAACCGACTTAATTGGCTTCGTCCCTTCCTATTTACATGACTTTATTTCACCGGCCATGCAACTTCACGTCATCAATATAGACGAGCTATTTCCGGACATCACGATATATATTAACTATCACCAATCATCAACACAAAATCATTTCTTATCTGAATTAATCACAATCTTAATGAATAACAGAGATGTATCACGCCCCCAACTTAATAACAGCGAGTAACTTTTCCGCCTATTTTTCGCACCCTGTCAGAATGCAAATCGACCATTAATTTCGCAGCCCTCATCGTTTATACTGAGCGAACGGGAATTTCTACTGTTAAAGGATTAATGGTCATGTCGTTCATCAAATATCCCTTACCGGAATCGGTGCTGCAGGCAACTGAGCAGCGCATCCAGTGGGTGCTGGATAATTTTTCACGTATTTGCGTCTCTTTCTCGGGTGGAAAAGACTCCACTGTCATGCTGCATTTAACCGCCCAGGCGGCACGGTTACAGGGGAAAAAAATCAGTGTGTTGTTTATTGACTGGGAAGCGCAGTTCTCCTGCACCATCGCCCACTGTGAAAAACTACGCCTCCAGTATCAGGATGTGATCGACGCCTTTTACTGGGTTGCCCTGCCGCTAACGACCCAAAATGCCCTGACGCAGTATAAACCGCAATGGCAATGCTGGGAGCCCGGGACCGACTGGGTCCGTCAGCCGCCGCCCTGGGCAATTACCCACCCGGGCTATTTTTCGTTTTACCAACCGGGGATGAGCTTTGAGTCCTTTGTCAGCCACTTTGCCGAGTGGTTTTCACAGCGGCGCCCCGCTGCCGTGCTGGTGGGCATTCGCGCCGACGAGTCACTGAATCGCTTTATGACCATCTCTTCGCAGCGCAAACAGCGTTTCGCCGACGATAAACCGTGGACCACCTCGGCCCCGGGCGGCCATGCCTGGTACATCTACCCACTCTATGACTGGAAAACCGCCGACATCTGGACCTGGTTTGCCAAAAGCGGTCAGTCCTATAACCCACTGTACGATCTGATGTATCAGGCTGGGGTACCGCTGCGCTATATGCGCATCTGCGAACCGTTCGGTCCGGAGCAGCGCCAGGGACTGTGGCTCTACCATGTGCTGGAGCCTGAACGCTGGGCTGCGATGTGTCAGCGGGTGAGCGGCGCGCACAGCGGCGGGGTCTATGCCGGGCATGATAATCAATTCTACGGTCATCGAAAAATCGAAAAGCCCGACCACCTGACGTGGAAAAGCTACGCCCTGTTCTTGCTCGACAGCATGCCGGAAACCACTGCCGAGCACTACCGTAACAAAATTGCCGTTTATCTGCGCTGGTATCTGAAAAAAGGCATGGAGGATATTCCCGACACCCAGCCCGCAGACATTGGCACCAAAGATATCCCGTCCTGGCGGCGAGTCTGCAAGGTGCTGCTCAATAACGACTACTGGTGCCGCCAGCTCTCGTTTAGCCCGACCAAAAGCAGCCACTATCAGCGCTACCGTAAACGCATGGAAAAACATCGCCAACAATGGGGGATATTATGCAACAACAACTGACGCAGGCGCTGGATGCTTATCTGCAAACGCTGGATGACGAGGCACGCATCGAGGCAATCAACGCGTTTCGCCGAGTGCTCCACCAGCACAGCCCCTTCCGCTCCCAGCCCGTTGACTGCGTGCTGTGGGTAAAACAGGAGCAGGTCATCCCCAACGACTACAACCCGAATAACGTGGCGCCACCGGAAAAACGCCTGTTACAGACCTCGCTGGAAACCGATGGCTTTACCCAGCCGGTCGTCGTCATCCAGCAAAGTCCGCTGGCGTATACGATTGTCGACGGTTTTCACCGTCATGAGCTGGCCTGCAACAAAGCCGCGCTGAAAAAAACGCTGAAAGGTTACCTGCCGGTGACCTGCCTGACGGACGACGTTGCCTCGCGTGACGGGCTGATAGCGGCGACCATTCGCCACAACCGGGCGCGCGGACGTCACCAAATTCATGCCATGTCGGAAATCGTCCGCGAACTGACCCAGCTCGGCTGGACGCCGCAGAAGATCGGCAAAGAGCTGGGAATGGATGCCGATGAGGTGCTGCGCCTGAAACAAATTAGCGGCCTGACGGAGATGTTCGCTGGCCGCCAGTTCTCTCAGGCGTGGACGATTAAGTAACTACAGCTGACACAAACGCGCCGCCGCGGCCAGCAGGGTCGCCGGCTGTTTGGCGAAGCACAAGCGGATCAGCTTGTGCGGGAACGGATCGGCGCAGAAGACGGAGAGCGGGATCGCCGCCACCCCGACTTCGGTCGTCAGCCAACGGCAGAAGCTGACGTCGTCAAGATCGGAGATAGCGCTGTAGTCCGCCAGCAGGAAATAGGTCCCTTCACAGGGCAGAAGTTCCAGCCGGCTCGGGCGCAGCGCGTCAATAAACAGATCGCGACGTTCCCGATAGAACGCCGGCAGCTCACGATAGTGCTCCGGCGCTTCGCGCAGCATGTCGGCGATCGCCAGCTGCGCCGGGGTATTCACCGAGAAGGTCAGATACTGGTGCACCTTGCGCAGCTCGGCGCTGATGGCCGCCGGGGCCACGCAGTAGCCGACCTTCCAGCCGGTCATATGAAACGTTTTGCCAAACGAGGAGACCGCCACCGCCCGCTCGCGCAGCTGAGGATGCGCCAGTACGCTGGCGTGGCCGTCAGCGGCGAAGTTGATATGCTCATAAACCTCATCGCTGAGGACATAGATCTCGCGTTCGGCGATTGCCTGCCACAGGGCAGCAAAATCCTCGCGCTGCCAGACGGTGGCTGATGGATTGTGCGGGGTGTTGAGGATCACCAGCCGGGTTTTATCGCTCAGCGCCGCAGCAAACTGCTGCCAGTCGACGCGAAAATGCGGCGGCTGTAGCGCAATACGGCGTAACTCGCCGCCGGCCAGCGCCACCGCGGGAGCATAGCTGTCATAGCTGGGATCGAAACAGATCACTTCGTCGCCGCGGCGCACCAGAGCGGTGATCGCCGCGTACAGGGCCTCCGTCGCCCCGGCGGTGACCGTGATATCGCTATTGACGTCGGGCAGGTAACCATACAGCTCCGCTGTCTTCCCGGCGATCGCCTCGCGCAGCGCCGGCACGCCGGTCATCGGGGCGTACTGATTCGCCCCCTGCGCCACATGGTACGCCAGACGCTCCTGAAGATAGCGCGGGCCGTCGAAATCGGGAAAGCCCTGTGACAAGTTGATGGCCTGATGCTGCTGGGCCAGGGCGCTCATCTGGGTAAAAATCGTGGTGCCGAGCGCCGGGAGTTTACTCTCTGGAATCAAAGGGTTATTACTCATTCTTTTTATACCGATTGTAATGCTGTTGTTGAAGCCACTATAACACGATGTTAATATTTGGCAATCAAGACGCTTAGACGTCTAAATGCTAATGTTATTCCGCGCCACGCCCACTCTGGAGAAACCATGATCCGCGCCATCGTGACCGACATAGAAGGCACCACCAGCGACATCCGCTTCGTGCATAACGTGCTGTTCCCCTACGCCCGCGAACGACTGGCCGGCTTTGTGACCGCTCAGCAGTACGCTGAGCCCGTCAAAACCATTCTCGACAACCTGCGCCGCGAGACAGACTCTCCGGCCGCCAGCACCGCCGACCTTATCACTACCCTCTTCGCCTTTATGGACGAAGACCGTAAATCCACGGCGCTAAAGGCGCTGCAGGGGATCATCTGGCGTGACGGCTACCTCAACGGCGACTTTACCGGCCATCTCTACCCGGACGTACTGCCGGCCCTGGAGAAATGGAAAGCGCAGGGCATTGATCTGTATGTATATTCTTCAGGCTCCGTCGCAGCGCAGAAATTGTTATTTGGCTACAGCGATGAAGGTGATATTACTCATCTGTTCACGGGCTATTTCGATACCCTGGTAGGGGCCAAACGCGAAGTGCAATCCTACCGTAACATTGCTGAACACCTGGGCCATGCCCCCGGCACCATCCTGTTCCTGTCGGATATCCATCAGGAACTCGACGCCGCCGAGGCCGCGGGTTTGCGCACGATCCAGCTGGTACGCGGCGACCGCGACCCGGCGAGCCACCATCCCCAGGTTCAGCGTTTTGACGACATTCATCCGGAGCAGATCCCAGCATGAGCGCATTAACCCTTTTTTCCGTGACCGATCCGCAAACACCGCTCTGGCACAGCACCGACGCCAAAGCGATTCAGGATCAACTTAACGCCAAAGGCGTCCGCTTCGAGCGCTGGCAGGCCGACCGCGATCTGGGCGCAGCCCCCAGCGCAGAAACGGTGATTGCCGCCTATCAGCATGCGATTGACAAACTGGTCGCCGAGAAGGGCTACCAGAGCTGGGACGTCATCAGCCTGCGCGCCGATAACCCGCAGAAAGCGGCGCTGCGGGAGAAATTCCTTAACGAGCACACCCATGGCGAAGACGAGGTGCGTTTCTTTGTCGAGGGCGCAGGTTTGTTTTGCCTGCACATTGGCGACGAGGTGTTCCAGGTACTGTGCGAAAAGAATGATCTGATTTCGGTACCTGCCCACACCCCGCACTGGTTTGATATGGGTTCAGAACCGAACTTCACCGCCATTCGCATTTTTGATAACCCGGAAGGCTGGATCGCCCAGTTTACCGGCGACGATATCGCCAGCGCCTACCCACGGCTGGCGTAACGTCCCACTGTCATCAGTAAATTGCCTGGCGCGCACTTTCCCGGAGGCGGCGCATACCGCGCCTCCTCCGGACTACCCGCCCCGCCGCTGGCGCTCCCCCACACCTAAACCTCAATAAACCTCGGCGGATCAAAGGCGGTGATCGGCGGCAGTTCCTCACGCCACGGGGCGATCTCCACCCAACAGCTCTGAGCGCTACAGCCCTGCCCCAGGCGCGAACTGCCGCGATCCTCGGTTAACACGTTGGGATTACCGTGCTTATCGAGCGATCCTTTTTCATTCGGATCCAGAGGGTCATACCAGGCGCCGGTGGACATCTGTACCACGCCGGGCAAAATCTGCTCGCTCAGGTGCACGCCCGCCAGAATCGCCCCGCGGTCGTTATAGACCTTCACCACGCTGCCTTCGCGGATGTCTCTTGCCTGCGCATCGCTCGGATGCATCCACAGTGGCTCGCGTCCCTGAATTTTCGTCGCCCGGCTGACGCTGCCGTGGTCGTACTGACTGTGCAGGCGGGCGCGCGGCTGGCTGGAGAGCAGATGAAGCGGCCAGCGCGCCGCCTCCTGCCGCTGCCGGGCGGCCTCGTGTTCATCCCACCACGGATGGCCAGGGCATTCACGATAGCCAAACCCGGCGACGGTGGCGGAAAAGAGTTCAATCTTGCCGGAGGGCGTGGAGAGCGGATAGCGCTGCGGATCGGCGCGAAAATCGGCGAGAAAGATCTGCGGCCGCTCCGGCGCGCTGTACTCCAGCACCCCTTGCTGCCAGAAGTCCTCGAACGAAGGCAGCGCAATACCCTCCTCTTGCGCCCGCGGTCTTGACTCCTCATAGAGATGACGCAGCCACTGCCCGGCGTCCCGCCCCTCGCTGAACGGTTCTCCGAAGCCCAGCCGATCGGCCAGATCGTGGAAAATGGCGTAATCGTCACGCGCTTCGCCCACCGGCGGGATCTGCGCGCTCATGGCGATCATAAACCCGTCGTGACCGCCGCTGCCGATATCCTCTCGCTCCAGCGAGGTGGTGGCTGGCAGGACGATATCGGAGAATTTAGCCTGCGCGGTCCAGTACTGCTCATGCACCACCACCGTCTCCGGACGGCGCCAGGCCTCGCACAGTCGGTTGATGTCCTGATGATGATGAAACGCATTGCCTCCCGCCCAGTAAACCAGACGGATGTCGGGATAGCGCAGCTGCTGACCGTCAAACTCATAGGCTTCTCCCGGGTGCAGCAGCATATCGGACAGCCGCGCCACCGGGATAACGCTGTCCACCGCATTTTCCCCGGCGGGTAAGCGTGGGCCGGAAAACGCTTTTCGCACCGCGCCCGCCAGATTGGTGCAGGCATAGCCAAACCCAAGGCCGCCGCCCGGCGTGCCGATCTGTCCCAGCAGCGCGGTCAGGGCCACCGTCGCCCAATAGGCCTGCTCCCCCTGACGGGCGCGCTGGATAGACCAGGAGATATTCACCATCGTCCGGTGGCGGGCCATCTCCCGCGCCAGGTCGGCGATGCGCTGGGCGTCCAGGCCGGTAATCGCCGCCGCCCACGCCGGGGTTTTCGCTACGCCGTCGTGCTCGCCCAACAGATAAGCGCGGTAAGGGGCAAACCCGACGGTATGGCTGGCCACAAACGCCTGGTCGTAAAGGGACTCAGCGATCAGCACATAGCTCAGCGCCAGCAGCAGTGCGGTATCGGTGCCCGGCCGAATGGCCAGCCACTCGGCGTCGGGCACCGCGCTGAGGTCATTGCGCACCGGACTGATATTCATAAACCGGGTGCCGTTGGCCTGCATCTTATCCAGCCAGTACGGCAGCATATGGTCATTGGCGCCACCGCCGTTGACCTGGGCATTGCGCAGCGGCAGACCGCCAATCGCGACAAACAGCTGACACTCCCGCGCCAGCTCGGAAAAATGGGTATGCTGACGGTGCAGTGGGCTCAACGGCCCGAGAATATGCGGCAGAATGCGCTCGCCCGCGGCGCTGCTATAGGTATTGGTGCTGGCGGTGTATCCGCCAAAGCCCTTGAGAAACCGGTGCAGCTGGCTCTGCGCATGGTGAAAGCGTCCAGCGCTGGCCCAGCCGTAGGAGCCGCCGTAAATCGCCTCATTGCCGCAGCGCGCCTTGACCGAGCGCAGCTCGCGAGCCAGCAGGTCCAGCGCCACCTCCCAGCTGACTTCGACAAAGGGCTCCTTGCCTCGCCCTTCTCGTGACGCCGGCCCCTGCTGAAGATAGCCGGCGCGCACCGCCGGACGGCGAATGCGCGTTTGGCTGGTCACCGCGTCGGGGAGCGACTGACCGATGCGTGACGGATTTTTATCCCAGGGCACCGGATTAACCGCCACGATATCGCCCTCGCGACTCTCCACCTGCCACGTTCCCCAGTGCATCACCGTATAATTATGCTGTTTCTTCATAGCACTCGCGTTCTTCTCAGCCAAAAAACTCGTTAATATAAATCGAGGAAATGACGGAAATATCCCCGCCCCAGCCAGACATTACTCTGCTAAAAAAAGTATTAGCCCGCGCAATCACCTGCATTTCCCTGCAAGGGCCGTATTTCTCCACGCCATCACAATAAACAGAAAGCCGTCTTTATCCGTTAAATAAACACGGAATAAGCAAAAAATAAAACCACAAAATAAAAAGGTATATTTTGCATCATGAAATATTTTCAGGTTCCCGGTGGCAAAATAACCTTTTTCTCTGGCCTTTCTGCGATATAACATTCCCGGCATAACTTAGATTTATTTTGTATTTGAGGTGGCGAGGTGCTTCTTGTCATGCTACCAGTCCGCAACCACCTTCATCACAGGATCATAATAACAATGTCGCAGAAGAGAAAATTATTGCCTACCGCGCTGGGACTGCTTTCCCTTGCCTCGCTGAGCGTCACTGCCGCAGACGCCCTCTCCTTACAGGGAAAAACCATTGGCGTTGCCGTTGTTGGCACTCAGCATTTTTGGGATCGCGAGGCCTTTAAAGGTGCGACAGAGGAAGTGGAGAAACTGGGAGGCAAAGTCATTGGCGTCGATGGCGGCCGCGATAATCAGGTTCATGCCAATAATCACGATATTTTACTGTCACGCAAGGTGGACGCGGTAATTAGTATTCTCGGCGACAGCGCCGTCGAACCAAAATTTAAAGCATTGCGTGATGCTGGTATCCCGGTATTTACCGTGGATCACGTTTCTCAATATTCGGTCAACAATACCACCTCCGATAACTACACCTTAGGCTCGACCATCGGTCGCTACATGGCGGATGAATTAGGCGGCAAAGGCAACGTCGCCGTATTTAACGCGTTCTCCAGCGCGCTGCGTATTTGCGGAATTCGTTACGATCAGTGGAAATATGTCCTTAAGGATTATCCGGATATTCATATTATCCAGCCTGAGCTGGCGGAGCAGTTCGCCAACTCGCCAGAAGACGCGCGGAAGAAAACCCTCGAATTACTCAGCCAGTATCCGAAAGGCAAACTGGATGCGATCCATGTCGCCTGCTGGGATCAACCGGCCATCGGTATCGTCCAGGCACTGGAAGAGACCGGCCGTGATAAGGACGTGAAAGTGACGGCCATCGACGCCGGTCCGGAGACGCTGGAGATCATGGCAGAGCCTGGCAGCCCGTTTGTGGCTAACGTCGCGCAGCAGCCGCATCTGATTGGCCAGACCTCCGCCGACAACGTGGCCCGCTACTTTGCCGGTCAGAAACTGCCGGTGCAAACCTTTATCCCGGTGATACCGGTGAAAGGTCCGCAGGAAGCGAAAGCGGTGTATAAACAGTTGGGATACGGCGAACTGCAGTGATAAATCAACACCCTGGCGGGGAGCGCCCCGCCGCGGGTCTGGTCATGGACCAGATCGGCAAACGTTTTGCCAGCGTTACGGCGCTTAATTCAGTCACCCTGCGTCTCAATCCCGGGGAAATTCATGGCCTGATTGGCGAGAACGGCGCCGGTAAATCGACGCTAATCAAGATCCTCGCCGGCGTCTATCAGGCCGACAGCGGCAGCGCGACCCTCGACGGTCACCCGCTGCCCCTCGGCAACCCGGCAGCCATTGAAGCCGCCGGCATCCGCGTTATCCACCAGGAGCTTAACCTGATCCCGCACTTTACCGTCGCGGAATCGGTGTTTCTCGGCCAGGAGTATCGCACCCGCTGGGGCGCGCTGGATCGCCGACGGATGAAGGCCGCCACGGCGCAATTTTTCCAGCAAAACTGGCAGCTGGCGATCGACCCCGAACGGCTGGTGCGCGACCTGAGCCTGGCCGAGCGCAAGCTGGTGCAGATTGCCCGCGCGCTGATCGACGGCGCGGCGCGGCTGGTGGTGTTCGACGAGCCCACCGCCCCCCTGGAGGCGCAGGAGGCCAGTCTGGTCTCTTCCGCCATCCTTCGCCTGCGCGACCAGGGCATTGCCATTCTGTATATTTCCCACTACCTCAATGAGATAGCCACCCTCTGCGACCGCGGCACCGTACTGCGTAACGGGGAAGTGGTCGGTTACCCGGACCGCGACCTGCTGCAGAATACCGAGGCGCTGATCGCCATGATGGTCGGCCGGGAAATCGACCAGTTGTATACCCCGCGCCAGCACCCGGCGGCAGACACCGGGGCGGCCCCGCTGCTCTCGGTGCGCCAGCTGAGCGACGGGCGGCAGCTGCAGGATCTCTCTTTTGATATTCAGCCGGGCGAAATCGTCGGCGTCGCCGGCCTGCTGGGCGCCGGACGCGATGTGCTGGTCGACTTACTCTACGGCTTACGCCCGGCGGAACGCGGTACGATCCACCTCGACGGCCAGCCGCGGCGTATTCGTACGCCGAAGCAAGCGATCCGCGCCGGAATGGCGCTGGTGCCGCGCGACCGCCGCCATCAGGGGCTGATCCTGCCCTTCACCACCGCCGACAATATTAATCTCGCCTCACTTCCGGAGACCGCCACCTTTGGCTGGGAGCGGCGGGGTATCGCCGAGCAGAAAGCGCGCTACTGGATAGAACAGCTGGCGATCCGCCCGGGACGCCCGGCGCTGCCGGTACGCTACATGAGCGGCGGCAACCAGCAAAAAGCGATCCTCGCCCGCTGGCTCGGCACCGATGCCCGGCTGTTTATTCTCGATGAACCCACCCTTGGGGTCGATATCGGCGCCCGTCGCGATATTTATCAACGTACGCGCCAGCTGGCCGATAAAGGACGGGCGGTGCTGGTCTCCTCCAGCGATGCCCCCGAACTGCTCGGACTATGCGACCGGATCCTGGTCCTCTGGCGCGGCGCGCTGGCGGCCAATCTGCCCACCCGCGGGCTAACGCTGGACGCCCTGCTGGTGGCGATCAACGGCGGACAGGAGCCTTCACCATGAGTACCGCTATCCCGCGTCGCGGCCGTCCGGGCCTGGCGACGCTGATTGAAAAATTTCCCCTGATCCTGTTTCTGGCGCTGCTGGTATGGCTCAGCGTACAGTCTCCTTTCTTCCTCAGCTGGCAAAATATCAGCCTGATGCTGGTCCAGAGCGTTCCGCTGGCGATCCTCTGTTTCGGTCTGGTCTGCGTCATCGCCGTTGGCGGGGATGACGTGGTCTCCGGCGGCATCGACCTCTCCCTGCCGGCGACGGCGGTGCTCGGCGTCGCGCTGCTCAGTCTTGGGCTGGCCGAATGGCACACGCCGTATCTCCTGCTGCTGGCCCTGCTGGTGGCGGTTTGCCTGCTCTGCGGGGCGATCAACGGCTTCCTGGTGCTGGCGGCCGGCCTGCCGCCGCTGCTGGCTACCCTCTCGACCTCCGTGGCGTTTACCGGCCTGACAGATTTGTTGACCGGCCAGCGACGCATCGCGGTCAGCGATCCGCTGATGGTCGCCTTTCGCGATAACAGCGTGCTGGGCCTGCCCTGGCCGCTGATTTACTTGCTGGGGGTATTTATCCTGTTCCAGTTCCTGCTCCACCACTCCCGCTTCGGCCAGCATGTGCAGGCGGTGGGCGGCAACCGCGATATGGCGCAGATGAGCGGCCTGAACGTGCGCCGCTTGACCCTGCTGGTCTGGCTGTTAGCGGGCATTGCCGCCGGGCTGGCTATTCTGCCGCTGCTCAGCCAGGGCTCCGGCAGTTCCAGCGGGACGGCCACGCCGCTGCTGCTGGAAACCGTGCTGGCGACCTTTATCGGCGCCGCTTTCTCGCGCCGTCGGGTGGTCACCATCTGGGGGGCGCTGCTGGGGGCAATTCTGGTCAACGCCCTCTCTAACGGGCTCGGCCTGCTGGGGGTCAATATCTTCTGGATGGGCGCCATTAAAGGCGGCCTGATCCTGGTGGTGCTGGCGGCATCGGCGGTCAGACACAAAGGAGGCGAGGCATGAGCCAAATTACCCTGAAAACGCCGGCTCCGGCGGAACAGACGGCCAGCAGCCCGCTGGCCTGGCTGTCGCGAGCCGGATTTGGCGTCATCACCCTGCTGGCCATCGCCCTGTTTGGCTGGGCGAATCCGGTATTTTTAACCGTGGATAACTGGGCCAACCTGCTGCAGGGCAGCGCGATCCTGCTGATTGTGGCGATGGCGATGACCTTGATTGTCAGCGCCGGGGCGATTGATCTGTCGGTGGGCGTTGCGCTCGATTTCGGCGCCGCCTTCGCCCTCGTTGCCCTGAAAACCTGGCATCTGCCGTGGCAGGCCGCGGTAGGCTGCGCCCTGCTTGGCGGCGTGCTGATTGGCCTGCTCAATGCCTTTCTGATCCTCATCTGCCGGATCCGCCCCTTCCTCGCCACGCTCGGCACCTGGTTTATCGCCAGCAGCGCCGAGCGCATCTATACCGACGGCGGCGGCGCGATAGCTTATCGGCGGATGGCGCCGGAATATCACGATCTGGCAGTGGGCAACCTTGGTGGGATCCCCACGCCGGTGGTGATTGTGCTGGCGCTGTGGCTGGTGGCATGGTTGGTCACCGAGCGCACGCTGTGGGGCAAATATGTCCGCGCCATCGGCCAGAACAGCGAAGCGGCGCGTATCGCCGGGATCCGCGATCGCCTGACCATGCTCGGCGTGCTGGTGGCCGCCTCGGCGCTCTGCGCCATCGGCGGGGTGATCCTCTCCGCCAACCTGCGGCAGTTTACTCCCCTGGCCGGGCAGTCTTACCTGATGGACGCCATTGCGGCGGTATTTATCGGCACCGCCTTTAACCGTCTGGGCCGGGTCAGCATCCTCGGCACCCTCGGCGGCGTGCTGTTCCTTGCCATTATTGATAATGGCCTGAACCTGATGGGGCTCAATTATCTGGTGAAGGACGCGCTGGTCGGCGTGATTCTGGTGGTGGCCCTCGCCCTTTCTTTCTGGCAGGCGCGCCTGCGCCAAACGCATCGCTAAACGGGAGAACGATGGCAACCTTTGACGCCGTGTTTGTCGGCCTGACTATTCTGGATATCGCCGGGCGCCCGGTGGTGGCGATCCCGCCGCGCGGCGGCGTCGCCTTTATTGAGCAAATTCGCCTCAACCCCGCCGGCACCGCCGCAGGGGCCAATATCAACGCCGCGAAGCTGGGGATCCGCACCGCAGCGGTGGCCTGCCTGGGTGAAGATGAAAAGGCCGACTTTATCCTCGCCAGCTATGCCCGGCTGGGCATCGACTGCTCGCTTATCCAGCGCACCGCGCTGAAAGAGACCTCGGCGACGATCCTGCCGATTCGCCCCAACGGCGAGCGTCCGGCCCTGCATTGCCGGGGCGCATCCGACGCCCTGTTCGTCAGTGAAGCGGAATTTGACGCCGTCCTCGACTGTCGTTTCCTGCATCACGGCGGGACCGGACTGCTGGCGGCAATGGACCAGGGACAGAGCGCGCGGCTGTTGCAGGCGGCTAAAGCACGCGGAGTCACCACCAGCTTTGACCTTATCGCCCCGAATGAAGACACCCTCGAACTACTGCGGCCCCTGTTGCCGTCGGTGGATTATTTCATGCCTTCGCTGGAGGAAGCCGCCTTTCTCTCCGGCGAGACGCAGCCGGAGGCCATCGGCCGCTTCTTCCTGGCACTCGGCGTGGGCACCTGCATTCTGAAAGACGGCGAGAACGGCTCCTGGCTTATCCGTCGCGATGGCGCGCTGGAGCATATTGCGCCGTGGCCGGTCGAGGCAGTGGATACCACCGGCTGCGGCGACAGCTACTGCGGCGGGTTTATTGCCGCGCTGGCGCGCGGACTCAGCGTGAAAGCAGCGTGTGACGTCGCCTCGGCGGTGGCCGCGCTGGTGGCGACCGGGATGGGATCGGATGCCGGGGTAGTGGACTGGGAACAGACCCAGGCTTTTATGGCGGCCCATCGCCCCTGACGCCGGGCCCGCGCCGCCGCAGCGGCGCAAGCGGCTTAACGCCACTGGTACAGCAGCGGCTCCCCGGCGACATAGCGCTGAAGATCGGCGGCAATCATCGCCGTGTGTTTGGCGATACTCTCCCGGGTGGCTCCGGCGATATGCGGCGTGATAATCACGTTATCGAACTCGGTGACAAAAGGATGATCGCGCCACAGCGGTTCGCGGTGATAGACATCCAGCGCCGCGCCGCCCAGCGGGCCGTGACGCAGGGCATCAATTAGTGCCGCCTCGTCGACCACCGCCGCGCGAGAGGTATTGATCAGCAGCGCGCCGGGCTTCATGCTGTTTAACAGCGCCGCATTCACCAGCCCGTCACTGTGCGGCCCGCTGCTCAGATGCAGGCTGACGATATCCGCCTCGCGGAACAGCGCCTCCAGGGTCGTTTTCTGTAGTCCTGGCTCATTGATATCCTCTGCGGCGACGAACGGATCCACCACCAACACCGCCATGCCGAACGCCCGGGCGATACGCGCCACCCGGCGGCCAATGTTGCCATACCCCACCAGCCCCAGCGTTTTATTGCGCAGTTCACTGCCTTTAAACACTTCATAGGGGCTTTCCGGGCTCACGTCCCAGACCACATCCCGCCGCAGACCCTGCTGGGTGGCGGCGGCGGCATTGTCAGCCTGCGTGAATTCCCCCCGCTTCAGCGCCGCATGGGATTGCGGAATATGGCGCGCCAGGCTGAGCATCAGGCCAAGCGTCAGCTCCGCGGCGGCATCGGCATTGCGCCCCGGGGTGTAGAGCACCCGGATGCCGCGCGCCTGGGCGGCCTGGGTATCAATATTCACCGGATTCGCGCGGGTGCAGGCGATCACCTGCAGGCGCGGACAGGCGGCCATTACCGCGTCTGTCACCTCATCATAGCTGGTCACCAGCACCTCGGCGTCATGGGCCAGCTCAATCAGCTGACCGGCGCTGAGCTTCGGTTTCCCCAGCGCCCATCCCTCCACCAGCAGTTCGCCCAGCGGGTGGAAGGCGCTAAGGTCGCCAGCATGCTCGGCGGTAAAAACGATTTTCATGGTTGTACGTCCTGAGAAAGAGGTTGAAGGGCGGCCTGTCTGGCCTGCCATACCGGCAGCATCTGCTCACGCAGCAGGCGGTAAACGGGATACAGCGCCGCGTAGCGGGCATGCGCCTGAGGGCGCGGCTGATAGCGGGTCTGCGCCAGCGGAGGCGTCTCGGCCAGCGCTGCGACGCTGCGGGCCGCCAGAATCGCCGCGCCGCGCGCGCTCAGTTCGTTAAAGGCGCTGGAGACCACCGTACGCCCGGTACAGTCGGCGATAATCTGCAGCCAGGTCGCCGAGGCTGCGCCGCCGCCGGTCAGATACAGCTCGCCGCCCTGCGGATAACCCTGTAGCGCATCGACAATGGCGAAGGCCAGGCCTTCAAACACCGCGCGCTGCAGTTCGGCGCGGGTGGTGTGCGGGCTAATGCCGAAAAAGCCGGCCCGCGCGTCAGGGCTGTAAAACGGCGCGCGTTCGCCATTGAGGTACGGCTGCCAGAAGACGCCGCCGCTGCCTGGCTCCACGTCCGCGATCGCCTGCTCCAGCCGATCCAGATCGCCGTCCAGCGAAATATGCTGCTGCAGCCAGTCAATGTTTGGCGTACCCGCCTGCATCGGAAACAGCGAGATCACCTGTCCGGCTTCGGTATGGGTGACAAAGCGCGTCGCCTCGTTCACCGTCTGCGGGCCGCGGCAGACGATCCCGGTGCAGCAGGTGGTGCCAAGGATCGTGTAGATATCCCCTTCGTTGACCGCGCCGCAGCCCAGCGCAGCGCTACAGACATCCAGCGCCCCGGCGGCCACCGGCGTCGCGGCGGGCAGCCCGGTCAGCGCCGCCACCGCGTCGCTCAGCGTGCCGGCCGGGGCATCCGGGGCCAGCAGCGGGGGAAACAGCGGCAGCAGTTCGTCCAGCCCCATCTCCGTCATCACCACCGAGGACCAGCCGCCGGTCTGCTGGTTAAGTAACGAGCTGCTGGCGTCCGTCAGCTCCAGCGCCGCCACGCCGGTCAGGCGAAAGCGGATCCAGTCCTTGGCGAAAAACAGATAGCGCGCGGCCGCCAGCCGCGCCGGCTGATACTGTTTCAGCCAGTACAGCTGCAGGCTGGTATTGCAGGGCTGCAGGTGGGTGCCGGTATCGGCGAAATAGCGGCGGTCGAAGCCGGGTCGGCGCAGCAGGTCGCTCATCAGCTCATGGCTGCGGGTGTCGCTCCACAGGATCCCCGGGCCCACCGGTTCGCCCAGCTCATCGCTGAGCCAGACCCCCTCCCCTTGCCCGGCGAGGCCGATGGCCCGCAGCCGCCCCGCCTGCAGCGCCGGGTGGCGGGCAATCTGGCGCAGAATAGCCAGCACCGAATGCCACAGCTGGGTCATATCCTGTTCCGCATAGCCATTGGCTGACAGGCGGGGTGAAGTGTTTTCCGCGGCGCTGGCGCAGGCGGTGAAATGCTGATCAAACAGCACCGCTTTCACCCGCGAGGTGCCGATATCAATACCAAGATAAAAATCCATACCTGCTCCGGCTCAGGGCTCGTAGCGGCGGCGCATCAGCTCGCACTCGAACAGGAACTCCAGCCCCTCCAGTTGACGGCGGGCCTCCTGAATATCTTTCCCCCAGCAGGTCAGGCCGTGGCCGCGCAGCAGAAAACCGTAGCGCAGCGGGCGCGTTTGCGCATAATCGGCAATCCGCGCCGCCAGGGCGTCAATATCCTGGTCATTATCAAAGATGGCGACCGGAACGGTATCGAGATGGCTGTGCTGCCCGCTAAGGGTTTTCTGCATTTCATACCCCTGCAGCGCCAGCGTGTCGCTTTTTTCGATGCGCGACAGCACGGTGGCGTTGACGGTATGCACATGCAGCACCACGTTGGCTTCCGGGAACAGGCGATACACCAGGGTGTGCAGGCCGGTTTCGGCCGACGGCTTCCGTCCGGAAGGCGCCTGATTGGTGGCGATCTCAACCTGCAGAAAATCCTCGGTTGTCAGGCTGCCTTTATCGCGGCCCGACTCGCTTAGCCAGCACCAGGTGTCATCCTGGCGCACCGACATATTGCCGCCGGTCGCCGGCGCCCAGCCTTTCGCCCCGATCCAATGACAGGTGGTGACCAGTTGCGCGAGTCTTTCTTGCCACATAGCAGTTCCTTAGGTTAGCGATGATTTATTTAGCCGTCTAAATGGCTATTTACCCGATACTAACACCGCTAACCGGAGGGGACAATATTTCAGGAAACACACATAAGACAAATGGTTATATCATAAATGCATATTAAATAACCTTTATTCACAGTGATTTAACCAACCGTTTTCAGTACACCACTATTCTCCACTACTCCCTGGCCAAAAACTGGCGGATCGTCCTGGCTGAAATTCTCCTCCTGCGCCAGGGATGCGCTCGCCGCCCTCCTCTGCCCTGGACTGGTGCAAAACATGGCAGGATGCCCACTAAAATGGCATCTCATCGTCTTTACCCCATCATTACTGTGCACTGTGCACATCTTGTGATATTCCCCGTGCCCGGTTTTTCCTGGCACATCTCTTGCTACTTCCGGCTATCACCGCCCATCTACCAGCCAGAGGTTCCAGGATGTCAAACAGCAATGATTTTCCCCTCGTCGAAGCGCCCGCCACCGGACGCAAAGGCGTATTTTCCATCGCCATGGTGTTATTCAGCTTTACCTTTTTCACCGGCACGATGTTTGCCGGCGGCAAACTCGGCGTCTCCTTTTCCATCGTCAATCTGCTGTGGATAGCCGTCATCGGCAACGCCTTGCTGGCTCTCTATGCCGCGTCGCTGGGCTGGATCGCCGCGCGCAGCGGCCTGAATACGGTGCTGATGGGCCGCTTCTGCTTCGGGGAGATCGGCAGCAAGCTGGCCGACTTTATTCTTGGCTTTGCCGAGCTGGGCTGGTACGCCTGGGGGACCGCCACGGTCGCTATCTCGCTGGTGAAGATCCTCGCCCTACCCGAGGCGCTGACCCAGCCGTTGATGGTGCTGTTTGGTATTTTGTTCTGCGTCACCGCGCTGGTGGGCTACAAGGGACTGGACGCGCTGTCGCGCCTGTCGGTGCCATTGATGTTTGTGCTGCTGATGGTCTCCATGTATCTGGCGCTGCACCACGCCGGCGGCTGGCAGGCAATGACCCGCATTGCGCCGAGCGACACCATGACCTGGTCGGCGGCCATCACCATGGTCTTCGGGACTTTCGCCAGCGGCGCCACCCAGGCGACAAACTGGACCCGGCTGGCTAACTCCAGCCGGACCGCCATTCTCGCCAGCATGGGCAGCTTCCTCATCGGTAACGGGCTGATGATCGTGGCCGGCGCCTGGTGCGCCATCGTTTATCAACAGGCCGATATTGTGGAAGTCCTGATCCTGCAGGGGCTGTCGGTCGCCGCGGTGATCATGCTGTGTCTCAACCTGCTGACCATTCAGGGCCCCACCATCTATAACGTCTCTGCCGCCGCCTGCCATCTGCTGCGCAGCGAACGTCGCCGGACGCTAACCATCGCCGCCGCCGGGGTGGGTATTGTGCTCGCTATTGGCGGTATGTATGAAATGCTGATCCCCTTCCTTGTGCTGCTGGGCAGCATTATTCCGCCCATTGGCGGAGTGATCCTCGCCGACTACTGGTTCGCCCGCGGCGGGCGCTATCCCCTGCTGCAGAACGCCCGCCTGCCACGTTTTAACTGGTTGGGACTCGGCGCCTACGCCGCCGGCGCGGTGGTGGCCTATCTGTCACCGTGGATCGCGCCGCTGGTGGGGATCACCGTCTCCGCGCTGGTCTATATCGTCCTGACCCTGCTAAGCAAACGCCAGCCTGCCGCCGTCGCGGAGCAGGAGCCATGAGCCTGACGGTCAGCGAACTGCTGGCCCTTGAGGGACTCTCCGCCCTGCGACTGCGGGCGGGAAAGCAAGGGCTGCAGCGGGCCGTACGCTGGTACTACGTGGCGGAAAATGAACATATCGCCGAGTGGATCATGGGCGGCGAGCTGGTCTTTATCACCGGCATCAACCATCCCCGTGATGAAGCCAACCTGATCCAGTTGCTGATGGAGGGGAAACAGCGCGGCATCGCCGGGATGGTGATCCTCACCGGCGAGGCCTATATCCACGCCATTCCCGCCACGCTGATCGCCCTTGCCGACGAGCTGGGCATTCCGCTGATTGAGCAGCCCTACCTGCTGAAGATGGTGATTGTCACCGAGCGCATCGGCACCGCGCTGGTCCGCAGCGAAAACGCCCTGCAGTCACAGCGCGACATTCTGATGCAGCTGGTCACCGGCGACTATCCGGATCTGCAGATGCTCCATCAGCGCGCCCTCCACCAGCAGCTCGATTTTACCCGTCCGCTGCGGCTGGCGGCGCTGCGTCTGGAGGGGCTGTCCCGCCTGTTTCGCCAGTTCCCGCCCGAACAGGCCGAAGCCTGGCTGCTGCAGGCCCACCGCAGCGTGCGTCAGCAGCTGCAGCAGCAGCTCAACCAGCAGGGCAACCCCTTCCCGCTGCTGGAGCGCAGCAACATGTTCCTTTTCCTGCTGCCGGATGAGGAGGGGGAAGGCTTTCAGCAGAAAAAATGGCTGCAGCAGTGGCTGCAGGCGCTGGCGGACGGAGAGGATAGTTTGTCGCTGCTCTGCGGCCTCTCCGCGCCGGTCAGGCAGCTGCAGGGTTACCCGCGGGCGCTGTCGCAGGCGCGCCAGGCACTGGATCTGTGCGATACCCTGCGGCCGACCCAGCGTATCAGCGACTATCAGCAGTTGGGGTTTATCAAACTGTTGTCCGCGGTCAGCGACCCGGCGCTGCTCAACGATTTTATGCACGACACTCTGGGCTGCCTGATCGAGCCGGGCCGCAAAGCGCCATGGCTACTACTGGAGACCCTCGAGACGCTGCTGCAGGAGAACGGCAACGTGGTGCGGGCCGCCGACCGGCTGGGCCTGCATCGCAACACATTGCATCAACGCATCCAGCGTATTGAAAAACTGACCGGCTACCCGGTCAGCCACCCTCAGTTTCATCTCAACGCCTCGGTCGCGCTGGTGATCTGGCGTTTATCGCAAAACCATTTACAGGACCCACCATGAAAATTATTAACGCTCGCCTGCGCCGCCAGGAGGCGCTGTTTACTCTTGACCTGCAGGACGGGATGATTCACCGCATCACCGCCCAGGCCGCGATGCAGACTGCCGACGCCGGGGATATCGACGCCCAGGGCCGGCTGGCGATCCCGCCCTTCGTCGAGCCGCATATTCATCTTGACGCCACCCTCACCGCGGGCGAGCCGGAGTGGAACCGCAGCGGCACCCTGTTTGAAGGCATCACCCGCTGGAGCCAGCGCAAAGCGAGTATTACCCCGGAGGACACCCGCCAGCGGGCGCTGAAAACCATCGGCATGCTGCGCGACTTCGGCGTCCAGCACGTCCGGACCCATGTGGATGTCACCGATCCGTCGCTGTCGGCCCTGAAGGCGCTGCTGGCGGTGAAACAAGAGGCCGCCGATCTTATCGATCTGCAGATTGTCGCCTTCCCGCAGGAGGGGATCGAATCTTACCCCGACGGCCGCGGACTCATGACCCGCGCCATCGAGATGGGCGCCGACGTGGTGGGCGGCATTCCCCACTATGAGAATACCCGCGACAAAGGGGTCAGCTCGGTGATGTTTTTGATGGACCTCGCCCAGCGCTACGGCCGCCTGGTGGATGTCCACTGCGATGAAATCGACGATCCGCAGTCGCGTTTCCTTGAAGTACTGGCGGAGGAGGCGCGGGTGCGCGGCATGGGGGCCCTGGTCACCGCCAGCCACACCTGCGCGATGGGCTCTTACGATAACGCCTACTGCTCGAAGCTGTTTCGCCTGCTGAAAGCCTCGGGCATCAACTTTATCTCCTGCCCGACCGAAAGCATTCATCTGCAGGGCCGGTTTGACAGCTGGCCGAAACGGCGCGGCGTCACCCGGGTGGCGGAGCTGGATCGCGCCGGCATCAACGTCTGCTTTGCCCAGGACTCGATTCAGGATCCGTGGTACCCGCTGGGGAACGGCAATATCCTGCGTATTCTGGATGCCGGGCTGCACATCTGCCATATGCTCGGCTATGACGATCTGCAGCGCTGCCTCGACTTCGTCACCGATAACAGCGCCCGGGCGCTGTGTCTGGGCGATAACTACGGCCTCGCCGAAGGCCGCCCGGCGAACCTGCTGATCCTCGATGCGGAAAACGACTACGAGGCCGTCCGGCGTCAGGCACGGGTGCTGACCTCCATTCGCCACGGCAAGGTGATTTTGCAGCGTGAGGTGGAGCACATCCGCTACCCGGCATAGGGCGCAAGGCGCTGCGCGACGACGCCTTTCTGTGATACCTTTTCAGGCAGTGTGCGTGACCGACGCCCGCCCGGGCGTCGGCTTCCTGGAAAACAGACGGCGCGAAACGACGATGAGCGATAAAAAATGGATTAAGGCCGAGGATGTGGCCAGACTGGCCGGCGTCTCGCGCTCGGCGGTCTCCCGCACCTTCACCCCCGGCGCCTCGGTGTCGGAGAAGACCCGGCAGAAGGTGCTGAGCGCCGCGGAAGCCCTGGGCTATCAGGTGAATATCATCGCCCGGACGATGATCACTGGCAGCAGTAATTTTATCGGCATCGTCACCGCCGGTTTCGACAACCCGTTTCGCAGCAAACTGCTGGCGCCGCTGGTCCATCAGCTGGCGCTCAATGGCTTTATGCCGCTGCTGATGAACGCTGACGATCCGCAGCAGCTCGCCCCCTCGCTTAAACAACTGCTGAGCTATCACGTCGCCGGGGTGATCATCACCTCCGGCGCGCCGCCGCTGTCGCTGGCGGAAGAGTATCTGGCGCGCAAGATCCCCGTCACCCTGATCAACCGTCATGCGGACCTCGCCGGCTGCGACCGGGTGTGCAGCGATAACGCCCAGGGAGCGAAGCTGGTAGCGGGCTTGTTCAGTCGTCGAGGCTGGCAGCAGGTTGGCTTTATTGGCGAAAATCGCGAGAACTTCAGCACCCGCGAGCGCTATGAGGCTTTTATCGCCCGGACGTCGGGCATGACGGTGAGCAGCCGCTTCTGCGACGGCGGCGGCTATCAGGCCGGCTACCAGGCCGCCAGAGAATTGGTTGCTGAAAACCCCGGGGTGCAGGCGCTGTTCTGCGCCACCGATATGCTGGCGCTGGGCGCCCTGGATGGCCTGCGGGACGCCCCCGCCCCGCTGCCGGCCATCGTCGGTTTTGACGATATCCCGCAGGCGGACTGGCAGCCCTATCAGCTCACCACCGTTCAGCAGAATACCGCCCTGCTGGCCCACCACGCGGTGGATCTGTTAATGACGCGGATCGCCCGCTTTAGCCTGCCCTCACGCCATCGCGAAGTGCCAGTGAAACTAATTATTCGTCATAGTGCGAAATGAAAAAATCATTTTATGCTGGAGCGATCACAGAATCTTCTGCGAAACCCGGCCACACTCATTCGGCCCTTCGGGGCTGTTTTTTTCACGCAAAATGCACACGTGTGCAAAAATAGGGAGTCACTATGCAATCTCAGGAATCAGAAGCGCTACAGGCCCGCTACCGTCTGGCCTGCGAGCTGGCGAAAGCGGGCGCTGAGCTGGCGTTTGAATACTATCAACAGCGCGAGGCGCTGACCGTCGACCATAAAGGCGACGACCTGCAGGATGTGGTCAGCGTGGCCGACAAACGGGTGGAGGCCTTTGTCAAACAGCGCATTCAGAGCGCGTTTCCGCAAGATGGCTTTCTCGGCGAAGAGAGCGGCACCCGCCTGCCCGACGCCCGGATCCTGTGGGTGGTCGACCCCATCGATGGCACCAGCTGTTTCCTCAACGGCCTGCATGCCTGGTGCCTGTCGCTGGCGATCGTCGCCGACGGCGAACCGGTCATCGGCGTGGTCTACGACCCCAACCATCGCGAGCTATTTCATGCCCTGCGGGGCCATGGCGCCTGGCTCAACGACGCCCCGATCCGTCCGCACCCTGGGGCGACGGTCAAAGAGGGCGTGATAGGCGTCGGCACCTCGCATCGCGTCACCCCGGCGGACTTTCTGCCGTTTCTGCAGGCGCTGCTCATCGACGGCGGCATGTTTATCCGCAACGGTTCCGGGGCGTTGATGAGCGCCTGGGCGGCGGCGGGCCGGTTGATTGGCTACTACGAGCCGCACATGAACCCGTGGGACGCCCTGCCGGGGCTGGTGCTGATGCGCGAAGCGGGCGGCGCCAGCAACGATTTTCTGGCGCAGGAGGGGATCCAGCGCGGCAATCCGCTGCTGCTGGCCAGCCAGACGCTCTACCCGCAGCTGAAAAAGATGATCCCACAACCCTTACATTAACCCTTACGGGTCAGGCTATCTCTGATTATGTACTCTACACAGTAACAATAACTTCACTCACGGACGAACCACATCAATCAGTCACGCCTCCGACCTGCGGAGAACCACCTATGTCTGGAATTATCGCTTTTTTCCGGGCGTCGCCGCCGAAAGCGGGCGCCGAGTTTGATGAACACCGTTTTCGCCGGGTGCGCTGGCAAACCTTTATCGCCATGACCCTGGCCTACGTCACCTTTTACGTCTGCCGGTTATCATTCACCGTCGCCAAAAGCGCGCTGGTGGAGCTGGGGATCACCCCGACGGAGCTCGGTATGATCGGCTCTACCCTGTTCTTCAGCTACGCCATCGGCAAACTGGTCAACGGCTTTATCGCCGATCACGCCAACGTGGTGCGCTATATGAGCCTCGGTTTATTGCTCAGCGCCGGGATGAACCTGATGATGGGGATGACCACTAACGCCCTGCTGCTGGCCATCTTCTGGGGGATCAACGGCTGGGCCCAGTCGATGGGCGTCGGCCCCTGCGCGGTCTCGCTGGCGCGCTGGTACGGCGTCAAGGAGCGCGGCACTTTCTATGGCATCTGGTCGACGGCGCATAATATCGGCGAGGCGGTGACCTATATGGTGATCGCCGCGGTGATCGCCGGATTTGGCTGGCAGATGGGCTACCTGTCCACCGCCGCGCTCGGCGCCGCCGGGGTGGTGCTGCTGGTGCTGTTCATGCACGATTCGCCGCAGAGCAGCGGCTTCCCGTCCATCAACGTCATCCGCGATGAACCGCAGGAGGAGGCCGAAGCCCGCGGCTCAGTGTTTAAAAACCAGCTGCTGGCGCTGCGCAACCCGGCGCTGTGGACCCTCGCCCTCGCCTCCGCCTTTATGTACATCGACCGCTACGCCGTCAACTCGTGGGGGATCTTCTTTCTCGAGCAGGATAAAGCCTATTCCACGCTGGAGGCGTCCGGGATTATCGGCGTCAACGCCATCGCCGGGATCGCCGGGACCATTATCGCCGGCATGCTCTCCGACCGCTTTTTCCCGCGCAACCGCAGCGTGATGGCTGGGTTTATCAGCCTGCTGAACACCGCCGGCTTCGCCCTGATGCTCTGGTCGCCGCACAATTATTACACTGACATTCTGGCGATGGTTATCTTCGGGGCCACCATTGGCGCCCTGACCTGCTTCCTCGGCGGGCTGATCGCCGTCGATATCTCCTCGCGCAAAGCTGCCGGGGCCGCGCTCGGCACCATCGGCATCGCCAGCTACGCCGGGGCCGGCCTGGGCGAGTTTCTCACCGGGATCATTATTGATAAAACGGCGATCCTCGAGAACGGCAAAACGCTGTATGATTTCAGCACGCTGGCGCTGTTCTGGGTGGGTACCGGTCTGGGTTCCGCGCTACTCTGTTTTACCACTGCCGCCATCGTCGCCCGACGCCATGCCGTCGAACGGCAGACCTCGTTCTCCTCATAACCGATTAACGAATAAGGAAGAAGATATGATGCCTGCAAGACATCAGGGGCTGTTACGCCTGTTTATCGCCTGCGCGCTGCCGCTGCTGGCGCTGCAATCTGCCGCCGCCGCGGACTGGCAACTGGAGAAAGTGGTCGAGCTCAGCCGCCACGGTATTCGTCCGCCGACGGCCGGCAACCGGGAAGCCATCGAGGCCGCCACCGGACGACCGTGGACCGAGTGGACCACCCATGACGGCGAGCTCACCGGCCATGGCTATGCCGCCGTGGTTAACAAAGGACGTGAGGAAGGCCAGCACTATCGCCAGCTCGGCCTGCTGCAGGCGGGATGCCCGACGGCGGAGTCGATTTACGTGCGCGCCAGCCCGCTGCAGCGGACGCGGGCGACCGCCCAGGCGCTGGTGGATGGCGCCTTCCCCGGCTGCGGCGTTGCTATCCATTATGTCAGCGGGGACGCCGATCCCCTGTTCCAGACCGACAAATTCGCCGCCACGCAAACTGACCCCGCCCGTCAGCTGGCGGCGGTGAAAGAGAAGGCCGGGGATCTGGCGCAGCGCCGGCAGGCGCTGGCGCCGACTATCCAATTATTGAAACAGGCGGTTTGTCAGGCCGATAAACCCTGCCCGATCTTCGACACCCCCTGGCAGGTTGAGCAGAGCAAAAGCGGGAAAACCACCATTAGCGGACTGAGCGTGATGGCCAATATGGTGGAAACGCTGCGTCTCGGCTGGAGTGAAAACCTGCCTCTCAGCCAGCTGGCGTGGGGCAAGATCACCCAGGCCAGTCAGATCACCGCCCTGCTGCCGCTGTTAACGGAAAACTACGATCTGAGTAACGATGTGTTGTATACCGCGCAAAAACGCGGGTCGGTGCTGCTCAACGCCATGCTCGACGGCGTCAAACCGGAGGCGACCCCGAACGTACGCTGGCTGCTGCTGGTGGCCCATGACACCAATATCGCCATGGTGCGCACGCTGATGAACTTTAGCTGGCAGTTGCCGGGCTACAGCCGGGGAAATATCCCGCCGGGCAGTAGCCTGGTGCTGGAGCGCTGGCGCAACGCGAAGAGCGGGGAACGCTATCTGCGGGTCTATTTCCAGGCGCAAGGCCTCGACGACCTGCGTCGTCTGCAGACGCCGGACGCGCAGCACCCGATGCTGCGTCAGGAGTGGCGTCAGCCGGGCTGCCGTCAGACCGACGTCGGTACGCTGTGTCCCTTCCAGGCGGCTATTACCGCCCTCGGTCAGCGTATCGACCGGCCGTCCGCCCCCACGATAACGATGGTTCTGCCGTAGCGGCGCGGGCCCGGGAAAGCCGTTTTTTCCAGGCCCGGCACGGTGTCTGCTATCCGTTGTCCGGCGCAAACGCCCCGGCGGCGACCTGCGCCGGGGTGACCACCCCGCTGTCCAGCACCCAGCCGCTTATCAGCCGAGCAGGCGTGACGTCGAACGCCGGATTGTAAACGGCAGCCCCCGTCGGCGCCCACTGTACCGCGCCGAAGCTGCCCGCCACCCCGGTCACTTCCGCCGCGGCGCGCTGCTCAATGGGGATCGCCGCGCCGTTCGGGCAATAGCGGTCGAGGGTGGTCTGCGGGGCAGCGACGTAAAACGGGATCTGGTGATAATGGGCCAAAACCGCCAGAGAGTAGGTGCCGATTTTATTCGCCACATCGCCGTTGGCGGCGATACGGTCGGCGCCGACCCACACCGCGTCCACCTGCCCCTGCGCCATCAGGCTGGCGGCCATTGAATCGGTGATCAGCTGATACGGCACGCCCAGCTCGCCCAACTCCCAGGCGGTTAAACGTCCGCCCTGCAGCAGCGGCCGGGTTTCATCAACCCACACGTTGGCCACCTTTCCCTGCTTGTGCGCCAGCGCAATAACGCCCAGGGCGGTCCCCACCCCGGCGGTCGCCAGGCCACCGGTGTTGCAATGGGTCAGCAGTCGACTGCCGGACTTCACCAGCGCACTGCCCGCCTCAGCGATGCGGTCGCACAGCTGTTTATCTTCTTCGACCAGACGCAAAGCTTCCGCTTCCAGCGCCTGCGGGTAATCTTCCCGGGCCAGCGCCTGCTTCATGCGATCCAGATTATTCATCAGGTTGACCGCCGTCGGCCGCGCCGCGCGCAGCGTCTCCAGCGCCTGCTGGAGTTCATCCCGGTTCAGTCCGCGCTGGGCCAGCAGGGCCAGCAGCAGGCTGGCGGACAGGCCAATCAGCGGCGCGCCCCGCACCCGCAGGGCGTGAATATGGTCCACCAGCAGCGCAACGTTATCCGCCGCCAGCCAGCGTTTTTCCTGCGGCAAGGCCTGCTGGTCGAGAATAAAAAGCTGATTTTCACTCACCCGCAGGCTGGTGGTCTGTAATGTCTGCATGTCGTTAAATCCCTGTTGCGTTGTTGTATCACATTGTGTCAGGATGGAATTCAGAAGTATAGACGTCTGAACGGCTTAATCAGAATTCGAGGATCGAGGCAATGTCGCAATACCATACCTTCACCGCCCACGATGCCGTGGCTTACGCGCAGCAGTTCGCCGGCATCGACAACCCATCGGAGCTGGTCAGCGCGCAGGAAGTGGGCGATGGCAACCTCAATCTGGTGTTTAAAGTGTTCGATCGCCAGGGCGTCAGCCGGGCGATCGTCAAACAGGCCCTGCCCTACGTGCGCTGTGTCGGCGAATCCTGGCCGCTGACCCTCGACCGTGCCCGTCTGGAAGCGCAGACCCTGGTCGCCCACTATCAGCACAGCCCGCAGCACACGGTAAAAATCCACCATTTTGATCCTGAGCTGGCGGTGATGGTGATGGAAGATCTTTCCGACCACCGCATCTGGCGCGGGGAGCTTATCGCTAACGTCTACTACCCGCAGGCGGCCCGCCAGCTTGGCGACTATCTGGCGCAGGTGCTGTTTCACACCAGCGATTTCTATCTCCATCCCCACGAGAAAAAAGCGCAGGTGGCGCAGTTTAGTAACCCGGCGATGTGCGAGATCACCGAGGATCTGTTCTTTAACGACCCGTATCAGATCCACGAGCGTAATAACTACCCGGCGGAGCTGGAGGCCGATGTCGCCGCCCTGCGCGACGACGCCCAGCTTAAGCTGGCGGTGGCGGCGCTGAAGCACCGTTTCTTTGCCCATGCGGAAGCATTGCTGCACGGCGATATCCACAGCGGGTCGATCTTCGTTGCCGAAGGCAGCCTGAAGGCCATCGACGCCGAGTTCGGCTATTTCGGCCCCATTGGCTTCGATATCGGCACCGCCATCGGCAACTTGCTGCTTAACTACTGCGGCCTGCCGGGCCAGCTCGGCATTCGCGACGCCGCCGCCGCACGCGAGCAGCGACTGAACGATATCCACCAGCTGTGGACCACCTTCGCCGAACGCTTCCAGGCGCTGGCGGCGGAGAAAACCCGCGACGCGGCCCTGGCTTACCCCGGCTACGCTTCCGCCTTTCTGAAGAAAGTCTGGGCCGACGCGGTTGGCTTCTGCGGCAGCGAACTGATCCGCCGCAGCGTCGGGCTGTCGCACGTCGCGGATATCGACACTATCCGGGACGACGCCATGCGCCATGAATGCCTGCGCCACGCCATTACCCTCGGCAAAGCGCTGATTGTGCTGGCCGAGCGTATCGACAGCGTCGACGAGCTGCTGGCGCGGGTACGCCAGTACAGCTGAGTGCGCCTGTTTTCCCTCACCCCGGCCCTCTCCCATAGGGAGAGGGAGCACACCCTAAAAAAGGCCATTGTCATTGCCTTTTTGCGTTTACCTTGCCCTCACCCCAACCCTCTCCCACAGGGAGAGGGAGCAAACCCTAAAAAAGTGCAATCATCAGGGATTGCCCGGCGGCGCTGCGCTTGCGCGGGCCTACAGATAACCGCATGACGGTTTGATCTTGCAGTCTTTTGTAGGCCGGGTAAGGCGAAAGCCGCCACCCGGCAGACATGCGAGCACCATTTTGCGTTTACCTTGTCCTCATCCCAGATACTCAATCACCGACAGCCCGCCGTTGTAATCGGTGCTGTAGATAATGCCCTGCGCATCGACAAACACATCGCAGGACTGGATCACCTGCGGGCGGCCGGGACGGGTATCCATCATCGTCTTTGGCGCCGCCGGCACCAGCGCCCCGGTCTCCAGCGGACGATACGGGTTAGATATATCGTAAGCCCGCACGCCGGCATTCTGATAAGTGGCAAAAATCAGCGTTGAGCTGACAAAGCTGCCGGGACGATTCTCATGCAGGTTGTGCGGACCGAAATGCGCCCCTTTCGCCACATAGTCGATTTCATCCGGCGGCGGGAACGTGGCGATGCTCACCGGGTTTGACGGCTCGCGGATATCAAACAGCCAGATCAGCTTCTCACCGTCCTCCTGATTGTCGAGCACCGCTTCATCCAGCACCACCAGCAGGTCACGATCCGGTAGCGGCAGCGCGGTATGCGTCCCGCCGCCGAACGGCGGGCTCCAGTTGCGATGGCTAATCAGCGTCGGCTGGGTACGGTCTTTGACATCCAGCAGCGTCAGGCCGCCGTCGCGCCAGCTGCCGTAGGCGGTATCCCCGGCAATAATGGCGTGATGCAGCGCATAGCGTTTGCCCTGCGGCCAGTCCGGTGTTTCACCGCCCGCCTGGTGCATCCCCGGCAGCCACCAGCGCCCGGCCACTTCGGGCTTACGCGGATCGGCCAGATCGATGGTCAGGAAGATGTAGTCAGTAAAACCGTCGATCAACGCGGACACATACGCCCAGCGGCCGCCGACGTACCAGATGCGGTGAATACCGATGCCGTTAAGCGACAGGAAACTGATTTCCCGCGGCTGCGCGGGAGTGGAAATATCAAAGATGCGCAGCCCGGCGCTCCAGCCCTTGTCCTGCACATCGCTGACCGTGTCGCCCACCGAGCGGGTGTAGTAGACCTTCTCATCAGCAAAACGGGCGTCGGCAAACAGATCCCGGGCGTTGATCACCAGCAGCAGATCGTCATGCGCCTGCAGATGCACGTTCCAGGTGCCCGGCGGCGCGGCAATATAGTTGACGGTGGTAGGCCGGGTCGGATCGCGAACATCGACCACGGAAAAGCCCTGCGACACCATATGGCCGATATAGGCGAATCCGCGGTGCACCATCAGCTGCACGCCGTCCGGACGACCGCCCTGATCGCTATGGCCAATCAGCCGCATATTGCGGCTGTATTCGGGGGAAGGTAATGCTGACATAGGGGATCCCTCTCGCCCGGTGGCATGGTTTTCCCCCTCTCCCTGCGGAAGAGGGCCGGGGTGAGGGCACCAGGCCGCCGCCCACCGCCACCCGGCTTGATTTTATTTGTTTTTCGCTTCCAGCGTCGCGAACCACGGCGCGATAAAGTCTTCGGTCTGGCCCCAGCCAGGGATAATTTTCCCCAGCGACGCCACGTTCACCGCCCCCGGCTGGGCCGCCAGCAGCGCCTGCGGGATCGCCGCCGCCTTGAAGTCGTAGGTGGCTGGCGTCGGCTCGCCGGCGATCTTATTGGCGATCAGCCGCACGTTGGTCGCGCCGATAAGCTTCGGATCCACCGCCACGCTCACCTTCCATGGGCTGCCGGCTTCGCGCATCAGCTGCAGATCCTGGTTGGAAATATCAATGCTGTAGAGTTTGATCTCGGTGCGGCCATTCTCTTTCAGCGCTTTATAGGCCCCCTGGCTAAAGGCATCCCAGGTGCCCCAGATCGCGTCGATTTTCCCTTTCGGATACTTGGCGAGGATCGCCCCCACCTTGTTGGCAGTGTCGCCCTGCACATCGGATGACACGGCGCCGATCGACTCCAGCTCTTTAATCCCCGGATTTTGCTTCAGCAGCGTCTGGTAAGCCGCCTGACGGCGCTCCATCGGCGGGAAGCCCGCCACCCACAACTTGACGATGTTGGCCTTGCCGTTGAAGTCTTTCACCAGCTGGCCAAAAGAGAGCTCGGTCAGCGACGCGTCATCCTGCTGACTGACCGTCACCCCGGGGATCTCACCGCTCACCGCGGTATCGAACACCGCCACTTTGATCCCGGCATCCACCGCCTTCTTCACCAGGGCGGTGGAATACGGGTCACGCCCCTGGGAGAGAATAATGCCATCGTATTTCTGGCTGATGGCCTGGTTGACGAAGTCCTGGAATTTGGCGTCATCGCCGTTGCTCAGGAAGGTGCTGATTTTGAAACCGAGCTTTTTGCCTTCCTGCAGCGCCCCGGAGACAAACTGGGTGGTGTTATCGTCAGACCCCAGGTTGCGGATCACCGCAATACGGATCGGGCCGCTGTGCTCGGCAATCGCCGCCGGCACCGGCGTCGGGGCAGTGGCCAGCGCCGCCGTCGACTGCAGCAGACCCAGCGTCATCAGAGAGAGTGCGATCTTTTTCATGCTGTTTACCCTGTAAAATGTTAAGTACGGCGCTGAAAATAGGTCAGTGCCAGCGCGCCAGCCAGGACCAACCCTTTAATAATGTCCATCGCGTAATACGGCACCGAGAGCATCACCAGCCCGTTGGAGAGCACACCGAGGATCACCGCCCCCACCAGCGTCCCCAGGGCGTTCGGTTTACCGGAGCCCGCCAGCGAAAAGCCGATCCAGGCCGCCGCCACCGCGTCCATCAGATAGCCGCCGCCGGCGTTGACCTGCGAGGATCCGATACGCGAGGCCAGCAGAATGCCGCCCAGCCCGGCCAGCAGCGAGGCAATCACGTATGCTGCGACTTTGTAACGAGTGATCCGCAGGCCGGAGAGCCGCGCGGCCTCCGGGTTGCCGCCGATGGCGTACATCCGCCGTCCGTGGGTGGTGAACGACAGCGCCAGCTGGGCGACCAGCGTCACCACCAGCATGATGATGACGATGGTCGGCACCTGCCCCAGCGCGCCAAAGCCCGCCGGGATAGTGCCTTCCGCCATCTCGCCGCTCGGCAGCACCATGTTTTCAGTAATCGAACCGCCGTAGCTGTAGGTCATCGCCACGCCCTGAATCACAAACAGGCTGGCCAGGGTGGCGAGCATGTCAGGAATGCGCAGCACCACGATCAGAAAGGCGTTAAACAGCCCCACCAGGGTGCAGAGCGCGAGGGTGATCAGAATCGCTTCGGTGGTCCCCAGGCCATGCCAGACAAACAGGGAAATCACCAGCGCGTTAGCCAGCGATGCCGTCGATCCCACTGACAGATCAAAGCCGCCAATGGTGAGAGAAATCGACACCCCGATGGCAATCACCGTGACAATCGCGATCGAGCGCAGAATGTTGATGATGTTGAACGGATCAAGGAAGTTGTCCGAGGCGAGGCCAAAGACCGCCACCAGCAGCACCACGGTCAGCAACATGCCCCACTTATAGAGAAAATCAAAAAATCGCTGACGGCCCGATACCGTCGCGTTTACTGCCAGGGCCTTGCTCACGCTGCCGCTCCTCCGGTTGAATAATAAAGCAACGTCTCTTCCCGGGCTTCCGCGCCGGGGATCTCCGCCACAATCCGTCCGTCCCATAGCACGCAGATGCGGTCGCATAAACCGACCAGCTCGGCGAATTCACCCGAGGCATAAATCACCCCTTTGCCTTCCCGCGCCAGACCATCGATCAGCATGAACAGATCGGTTTTCGCTTTCACATCGACCCCTTTGGTCGGTTCGTCAAAAATCAAAACATTGGCATGACTGCGCAGCCATTTGCCAATGGCCACCTTCTGCTGGTTGCCGCCGGAAAGACGGCGCAGCATCTGCCCCGGGCCAGTGGCGCGCACGCCGAGGCGGGCAATCACCTCCTCCGCCCAGCGCCAGGCCTGCCGATGGCCAAACAGGCTCCAGCGCGAAAAGCTGTTATCGGCGCTGACCGCCAGGTTCATCGCGATCGGCTCTTCGATGAAAATGCCCTCTTTGCGCCGCTCCTCCGGGACCAGCGCCAGGCCGCGCCCCACCGAGTCGGCTGGATCGCGCGGTCGCCACGGCTGGCCGTTCAGCTCGCCACGCTGCACCCGGCTTTTGCTGGCGCCGAACAACGCTTTGCACAGCTCGGTTTTGCCCGCGCCGGCCAGCCCGGCGATACCCAGAATTTCCCCCTTCCGCAGGCGCAGCGAAATATCCTGCAGCAGCGCCTCATCATGCAAACCGTCAATCTGCAGCAACACCTCTTCGCCGTGCGGCGGGCGCGGCGGCGGGAAGATATCGCTCAGCTCGTGGCCCAGCATCTTTTCGACAATCTGTTCGCCGCTCAGCGGCGCCATTGGGCCGCTCTCAATCAGCCGCCCGTCGCGCAGCACCGTCAGGGTGTCGCAGATCGCCTTCAGTTCATGGATACGATGCGAAATAAACACCACCCCGATCCCCTGCTGCTGCAGACGGCGTACTACCGCAAACAGGCGCTCACTTTCATGCTGATCCAGCGGCGCGGTGGGCTCATCGAGGATCAAAAAGCGGCAATGGTGCGACAGAGCACGGGCCAGCAGGATTTGCTGTTTTTCGGCGAGCGTGCAGCTGTCAATGGAGCGCCTGACGTCCAGCGCCACGTCCAGCTGCGCCAGCGCCTCGCGCGCCAGCTGCCGAACCCGCGACCAGCGAAACGCCATGCCCGGCTCCGCCAGCCTGTCCAGCATGATGTTTTCCGCAATGCTCAGGCCCGGCACCAGCGCCACATCCACCTCCTGCTGCACCAGGTGGATCCCCAGCTGTTTAGCATCCAGCGGCGAACGAATGGTGACCGGCTGGTTGTTGATCGTCACCTCGCCTTCATAATGAGCGTGGGTGCCGCACAGCACCGCCATCAGCGTCGACTTACCCGCGCCGTTGGCCCCGGTCAGGGCATGCACCGACCCGCCATGAAGGGTAAAGTCCACCTTGTTCAGTGCCTGAAAGCCGGAGAAGGCCAGGCTAATGTTATGCATCTCAAGGCGGTTCGCGCTCATCACTGTTCCCGTGCGGTAATTAATCTTCTGATTTAACGAATTTTTCATAGCCGCCGCTGGCTGACAACTGCGTAAAAAGCATAAGATACAACGAAATAATATTAGCCATCTGGATGTCCAGACATAACATCAGTTTAGCCCAACACCTATAAGGACAGCTTCCATGAGCAACAGCGATATCCGCGTCGTACCCGGCCCGGCCAACTATTTCTCCCACCCTGGCAGCCTTGAGCGGCTGAGCGATTTTTTCAGCGCCGACCAGCTCTCGCGGGCGGTGTGGGTCTATGGCGAGCGCGCCCTGGCCGGTGCCGAACCTTTTCTGCCGGCGGCCTTCCACCTGCCGGAGGCAAAAAAGATCCGCTTTACCGGCCACTGCAGCGAACGCGACGTGGCGGAGCTGGTGCAGGCCTCCGGTGACGATCGGGCGGTAGTGATTGGCGTCGGCGGCGGCGCGCTGCTCGACAGCGCGAAAGTGCTGGCCCGCCGCCTGGGGGTACCGCTGGTGGCCATCCCGACTATCGCCGCTACCTGCGCGGCGTGGACGCCGCTGTCGGTGTGGTATAGCGACGCCGGACAGGCCCTGAATTTTGAGATCTTCGATGACGCCAACTTCCTGGTGCTGGTCGAGCCGCGCATCATTCTCAACGCCCCGGCGGAGTACCTGCTGGCGGGCATTGGCGACACCTTAGCCAAATGGTATGAGGCCGTGGTGCTGGCGCCGCAGCCGGAGGCGCTGCCGCTCACCGTGCGGCTGGGGATTAACGGCGCGCTGGCGATCCGCGACGTGCTGCTGGCCAGCAGCGAAACGGCGCTGGCGGACCAGAGCCGCGGCGATCTGACTCAGGCGTTTCGCGATGTGGTAGAGGCGATTATCGCCGGCGGCGGGATGGTTGGCGGGCTGGGGGAACGTTACACCCGGGTCGCCGCCGCCCATGCGGTGCACAACGGACTGACGGTGCTGCCGCAGACGGATAAATTCCTCCACGGTACCAAAGTCGCCTACGGTATTCTGGTACAGAGCGCCCTGCTTGCTCAGGACGATGTGCTGGCGCAGTTAGTGCAGGCGTATCAGCGCTTTAACCTGCCGACCACCCTGGCGGCACTGGAGGTCGATATCAATAACCGCACAGAACTGGACCGGGTCATTGCCCATACCCTGCGCCCGGGCGAGTCGATTCATTATTTACCAGTGACGTTAACCCCTGAGGTTCTGCGCGCGGCGTTTGAGAAGGTGGAATACTTCAGCCGTTAATCACCCCGACCGTCTATACCTAATGATGATTCTCACCACTCTCGCAACGAGGTCATCATGCAGATCGATTTAACAGGTAAGAAGGCGCTGGTTACCGGCGCCAGCCGTGGGTTGGGTCGCGCAATCGCGCTGTCGCTGGCACGCGCCGGTGCCGATGTGGTTATTACGTATGAAAAATCGGCCGATAAAGCCCAGGCAGTCGCCGATGAAATAAAGGCCCTGGGTCGGCACGGCGAGGCGGTGCAGGCCGACAGCGCCAGCGCGCAGGCTATTCAGGATGCCGTCACCCATGCGGCCCGGTCCCTCGGCGGGCTGGACATTTTGGTCAACAACGCCGGGATCGCCCGCGGCGGCCCACTGGAATCCATGACGCTGGCGGACATTGACGCGCTTATCAACGTCAATATTCGTGGGGTGGTCATCGCCACCCAGGAAGCGCTGGTGCATATGTCCGATGGCGGACGGATCATCAACATCGGCAGCTGTCTGGCTAACCGCGTGGCCATGCCGGGCATCGCGGTTTACGCCATGACCAAGTCCGCCCTCAACGCCCTGACCCGTGGCCTGGCGCGTGATTTAGGCCCTCGCGGGATCACCGTTAACCTTGTCCATCCAGGGCCGACCAACAGCGATATGAACCCGGAACACGGGGAACAGGCGGAAGCCCAGCGCCAGATGATTGCGGTCGGTCACTACGGCCAACCGGAAGACATCGCCGCGGCGGTTACCTTCCTCGCCAGCCCGGCCGCCGGGCAGATCTCCGGTACGGGGCTGGACGTGGATGGCGGTTTGAACGCCTGATCGCACATTTTCTGCAAGCCTCTGTCGCCCGGCAGAGGCCTTCCCGCGCCGCCTCGACGGGTTGCGTTTTGCCTCTTACCTGCGTTTTTTCTCCGCTCTACAGTACCCCATAAGAAATTCGGAATTTATCTAATAGTCTTATTATTTCCTTATGTTTTGTGTGGGCGTACAGTGGAGGTACAGATGAAGATTGTCTGGTCAAAAACGGCAGATAAGCAATTTTCTAAAATCGATAATCGGTATAAGAGCCGCATTAAATCCAGGCTGGAGAAGATGGATGATAAAGCTTCACCTATATCGGATATCAAAAAATTGTCCTCTCCCGAAAACCACTACCGGCTGCGATTAGGTGATTACAGAGTCATCTACACCTTTGGGGATCCGCCGGGCGATACCTGCTACGTCGTGGCGGTTAAACGCCGAACCACCACCACCTACCTTCATGAGGAACATACCGAATATGACTATTCAGTACATCAAGGATGAAGAAGGAAAAGACCAGTATGTCGTCATTCCTTACAGTGATTACTTTCGTATGCGCCTGGCGCTGCTGGAGTACGACGACGAGGATGAAAACGATTGGGAAGATATTCCTTATGAATCAGACATCTATGATAACGTCATGCTGCCTGGCGAAGTATGCGACGTGATGCATAAAGAAAACGTCAGCCTGCAGGCCGCGTGGCGCATCCTGCGCGGGCTATCCCAGCAGGAGGTCGCGGCTAAACTCGGCATCAGCCAGTCCGCCGTATCACAGCTGGAAGCGCTGGACTCCCGTCCGCAGAAGCGCACCCGCGAGAAGCTGGCGGCGATTTACGGCTGTACCCAGGAGCAAATCAGCCTCTATCTCCCCAAAGAGGGCTAACAGCACTTCGCCCCGCCCTTGCCGCCGTAGCGCGCGTCCTGGCGCTCGCGAAAGAACTCTTCATAGGTCATCGGCGTCTGATCCGGGTGGGTTATTCGCATGTGCTCGACGTAGTTATCGTAATCCGGCACGCCGATCATCATCTTCGCCGCCTGGCCTAAATATTTTCCCGCTTTGGAGAGGGTGTCGAACATAAGTCATTTCTCTTTTGTTTCCCTCTCCCAAAGGGAGAAGGAGGATCAGAAATGTAGGCCGGGTAAGGCGAAGCCGCCACCCGGCACACCGGTTAATGCGCCCCTTTCGCCTGGGTCTCAATCGCGCCCAGGTTTTCAGGCATTGGCTCATACGGCGTCTCTTTCGCCGTCGGTTTGTCCTCTTTCAGCGCCGCCAGCGCGGTTTTAATCGAGAACAGCGCCAGCACCACCACCACAATCATAAAGAAGATGGTCAGCCCGGCATCGAGACGGTTGTTAAACACCAGCTGCGCCAGCTGTGATTCGGTATATTGCGGCGGAATAGTGCCGCTGTCGATCATCGCCTGGAATTTATTAGCGATCGCCAGGAAACCGACTTTAGTGTCCGGGCTGAACGACTTCTGCCAGCCAGCGGTCAGGGTACAGATCAGCAGCCAGCTGGTCGGCAGCAGCGCCACCCACGCGTAGCGCTGGCGCTTCATCTTGAACAGGACCACCGCGCAGAGCATCAGCGCCATCCCCGCCAGCATCTGGTTGGCGATACCGAACAGCGGCCACAGGGTGTTAATCCCGCCCAGCGGATCCACTACCCCCTGATGCAGGAAGTAGCCCCACGCCAGCACGCACAGCGCAGTCGCCAGCAGGTTGGCCGGTAGCGAGCTGGTTTTTTTCAGCCCCGGGCTGACCACCCCCAGCAGATCCTGCAGCATAAAGCGCGCCGCACGGGTGCCAGCATCAACCGCCGTCAGGATAAACAACGCCTCAAACAGAATGGCGAAGTGGTACCAGAAAGAGACATCCATCAGCCCGCCCAGCGAGCCGTGCAGGATGTAGGCCATCCCCACCGCCAGCGTTGGCGCGCCGCCGGCGCGGGAGATAATCGACTGTTCACCCACCTCGCTGGCGATCTGATGCAGCGTATCCGGGGTAATGCTAAAGCCCCAGCCGCTCACCACCTGCGCTGCCGAGGCGACGACATCGGTGGTTCCCGCCGGCGCCAGCACCGCCATCGGGCTGTTCATCGCAAAGTAGACGCCCGGATCGATAATACAGGCCGCCACCAGCGCCATAATCGCGACGAAGGATTCCATCAACATGCCGCCGTAGCCGATAAAGCAGGCCTGGCCTTCGTTGGCCAACATTTTCGGCGTGGTGCCGGAGGAGATCAGCGCGTGGAAGCCGGAGACCGCGCCGCAGGCGATGGTGATAAACAGGAACGGGAACAGGTTGCCGCTCCACACCGGGCCGGTACCGTCGACGAACTTGGTCAGCGCCGGCATGGTCAGGGTCGGGCGCATAATCAGAATGCCAATCGCCAGCCCAACAATGGTGCCGATTTTCAGGAAGGTGGAGAGGTAGTCGCGCGGGGCCAGCAGCAGCCAGACCGGCAGTACCGCGGCAATAAAGCCGTAGCCCACCAGGATCCAGGTCAGCTGTACGCCGGTGTAATCAAACCACGGCGCCCAGGTCGGGCTTTCCGCCACCCAACCGCCGGAGATGATGGCGAACACCAGCATCACCAGGCCGATCACCGACACCTCGCCGATGCGCCCCGGGCGCAGGTAGCGAATATAGATACCCATAAAGATCGCCAGCGGGATGGTAAAGGCGACGGTGTATGTCCCCCACGGACTGTGGGTCAACGCTTTCACCACGATCATCGCCAGGACCGCGAGGATGATGACCATGATCATAAAGCAGGCCACCAGCGCCAGGACGCCAGCGGTTGGCCCCATCTCCTCTTTAACCAGTTCGCCAAGCGAGCGGCCATCGCGACGGGTCGAAACAAACAGCACCATAAAGTCCTGTACGGCGCCGGCCAGCACCACGCCGGCGAGGATCCAGATCATCCCCGGCAGGTAGCCCATCTGCGCGGCAAGCACCGGGCCCACCAGCGGTCCTGCCCCGGCAATCGCCGCAAAATGGTGACCGAACAGCACTTTCTTGTCGGTTGGAACGTAGTCGAGGCCATCGTTATGCCGCACCGCCGGCGTCATCCGCGTCGGGTCAACGCCGAGCACGGTTTTGGCGATATACAGACCATAGAAACGATACGCGATCAGATAGACGCAGACCGCGGCGACGACAATCCACAGCGCGTTGATCTGCTCACCCCGGTTTAAGGCGATATAGCCGAGGGCAAAGGCGCCGATCACGGAGAGCAATGTCCAGATGAGGTATTTCCCTGAATTATTCATTGTTGTGGTCCACCGGTAGGGTAATCAGGATGTTACATTTTGTTTCTAGATCACAACGCAGAATTTAACAACATCGAAACAGCGCAGATGCCGTACGCCCACAGAGATTTGTCTCACATTGCTAGCGAGATCACTTAAGGCAGGAAAATGAATGAAAGGATTACCGTGAACGGTGCCGTTTTTTTGCCGGGTGGCGGCTAACGCCTTACCCGGCCTACAGATCCGTAGCCCGGCTCAGCGTAGCGCAAGCCGGGGAAATAGCGGCTTCCTGGCCCAGGGAAATTCCCGGATGGCGGCGCGCTGCGCCTTATCCGGGCTACTCATTGCGCCGATACGTAGCCCGGCTCAGCGCAGCGCAAGCCGGGAAACAGCGGCTCCTTAGCCCAGCACCGCGGTGCCCAGGCGACAGGTGCAGCAACGTCGCCCCTTCTCGTCATACACCACTATCTCCCAGCTCTGGCTCTGGCGGCCAAGATGCAGCGGTCGGCATTCACCGCGCACTTTCCCGCTGGAGACTGCCCGGTGATGGCTGGCGTTAAGCTCGGTGCCCACCACGCACTGCCCTTCTTCGGTCATCAGCCAGCCGGCCATCGAGCCCAGCGTCTCCGCCAGCGCCGCGGAGGCGCCGCCGTGCAGCAGGCCAAACGGCTGATGGGTGCGCGCATCCACCGGCATCTCCGCCTCCAGCAGCCCCGCTTCCAGCCGGGTGTAGACTATACCCAGATGCGCCACCATGGTGTTTTCGCTGCTGGCGTTCAGCGCCGCCAGCGTGAGCTCTCGCTTCCAGGCCATTTACGCCCCCAGCGTCGAGCCGCCATCAACCACAATATCCTGCAGGGTAATATGGCTGGCGTGAGAAGAGGCGAGGAACAAAATGGTATTGGCGATCTCCTGCGGACGGGCGATTTTACCCAGCGGGATCCCGAGCTTAAACTGCTCGCCGAAGCCGCGGATCCGCTGCTGCTCGGCATCGTCGCTAACCCACAGGGTGCGCTGCATATCGGTGTCGGTAGAGCCCGGCGACACGAGGTTGCAGCGCACGCCGCTGCCTGCCAGCTCAAGACCAACGGTCAGCGCCAGGCTTTTCAGCGCCGCTTTCGAGGCGCCATAGGCGCTCATGCCGATACGCGGCGTATGCGCGGCATCGGAGGCGACGGTAACGATCGCCCCGCCCCGCTGACGGCGGAACTGGGCCATCGTCTGCTGAAACAGATTAAACGCGCCGCCAACGTTGACCGCGAAGGTCTGCTGCCAGTCTTCCGCGCTCAGCTGGTCGGTGGCGCCCATGCGCAGGATCCCGGCGGCGTTCACCAGCACGTCCAGTCGTTCGATGTTGTTGAGCAGCCGCGCACACACGTCGCGTACCTGGTCGGCATCGGCGACGTCCAGCGTTTCGGTGGCAAACGGGTAGCTTTCGCCGTCAAAGACGAGGTCGAAACCGGTGACATGAGCCCCGGCCTCGACGAAAGCCAGCGCGGTGGCATAGCCAATCCCTTTACCTGCGCCGGTCACCCACACGGTCTGGCCGCGAAAATCCAGCGCCGCCATTATTGCACCTCACGGGAGAGCAGCGCCCACCAGGCGTCGATGGTCGGGTTTTTCGCCAGCATCACGAAGTCGATATCGCCGTGCACTTTGCGCCAGCGGGCGGCCAGGGCCATCATCCGCACCGAATCCAGACCGTAGTCGATCAGGTTTTCATCATCCAGCGGCTCATCGGATTCGTCGAGCAGCGGCAGGATCAGCGCGCGCAGCGCCGCTTTGGAGGCCGGCAGCGGCAGCAGCTCTTCGGTCATCACCACGCGGCCGGAGCGGCCGGCGACGTATTTCAGCGCCATCAGGTGCTCTTCACGGCTGAAGTCCGCCAGGGCGTCGGCGACAAAGAACGGTTTGATATCGCGCATGAAAGCATCGGTGGCGGTGGTCATGCAGCCGATATGAGCATAAACGCCGGTGATGATCAGCTGGTCGCGGCCGGCCTCTTTCAACATCTCCTCCAGCGGCGAGCGATGAAATGCGCTGTAACGCCATTTCACCAGCACGGTATCGTCTTCATCCGGCGCCAGTGCGGCAATCACCTGCTGCTGCTCCGGCGAGCGGGTCAGGCCCGGCCCCCACATATCATTCAGCAACGCCCGATCTTCATCGCTCTGCTCTTTCGGCTGGGCGGTGTAGTACACCGGAATGCCGTTCTGTTTGCAGAAGTCGCGCAGGGCGGCAATATTCGCCACCATTTTCTCCATCATCGCGCTGTTTTCGCCCCAGAAGTTGAGGAAATACTCCTGCATATCGTGGATCAGCAGCGCGGCGCGCGACGGCTCAAAGGCCCAGTTGACTTTGTTCGCCGGGATATCGCTGGCTTCCGGCAGCGCATATGCCTGTAATTTAGGGATTGCCATTCTCTGTTCTCCTTCAGCCCAGCTTGCCTTCGGCCAGCCACTGACGTAATTGTTTTTTATCGACTTTGCCCACCGGCGTCAGCGGCAGCGCGGCAACGCACTCCACGCGATCCGGCAGTTTAAATTCCGCCACCCCCTGCTCGCGCAGGAAGCGGCGCACCGCGACGGCGCGCAGCGGCGAGGTCACCACCAGATAAGCACAGCTTTTCTCGCCCAGCAGGTTGTCTTCGATGCTGACCAGCGCGGCATGGATCACCGCCTCATGGCGCAGCAGCAGGTTTTCGATCTCTTCGGCGGCGATCTTCTCGCCGCCGCGGTTGATCTGATCTTTTTCCCGGCCCTGGACGGTGATATAGCCGTCTTCGTCGATCGAAATCAGATCGCCGGAACAGTAAAACCCGTCGGCGTCAAAGGCTTCTGCGTTATGCTGCGGGCTGTTGTAGTAGCCGCGGAAGGTATACGGCCCGCGGGTCATCAGACGGCCCACTTCGCCGCGCGGCAGCGGGTTGCCATCGGCATCCGCTACCCACACTTCATCGTCCGGGCACATCGGGCAGCCCTGGGTATGGATGATCCGCTCAGGACTGTCGTTAAGGCGGGTGTAATTCACCAGCCCCTCCGCCATGCCGAACACCTGCTGCAGCTGGCAGCCGATTTCCGCCGGAATGCGCGCGGCGAGGGTCGCCGACAGGCGCGCGCCGCCGACCTGCAGCAGCTCCAGCGATTGCAGTTGCGCATTGCTGCCCCATTCATGGATCGCCTGCAGCCACAGGCTGACCGCCGGCGGCACCAGCGAGGCAACGTTGATCTGATGTTGTTCAATCAGCGGGAAACAGAGGGTGGCGCTCGGGTCGGCGGCGAGGATCACCCGCCCGCCGGCGAGGAAGACGCCGAGCGAACCCGGGGAACTCATCGCATAGTTATGCGCCGCCGGCAGCGCGTTGAGGTAGCGCGTCTCCGCGTTGATCCCGCAGATCTCGTTGCTGCGGCGGATGCTGTAGTCGTAATCGTTATGGGTGCGCGGGATCAGCTTCGGCGTCCCGGTGCTGCCGCCGGAGAGCTGGAAAAAGGCCACTTCGTCGGCAGGGGTTGGATTGGCGACAAAGTTATCCGCCGGGCGATTAATCTCCGTCGCCAGATCGCGCTCGCCGCCGTCGTTACGCAACAGTGCGACGCGCAGGGAAGGATGCTCAGCGATAAACGCATGGAGGAAGCTATCGTCAGCAAACAGCGCGTGCTCGCGATCGGCAATCAGCAGCGCCGGTTTAATCTGCGCGGCGTAGGCGTTAAGCTCGCTGCGCTGATGGCTGAACAGCGCGTTCACTGGCGCGACGCCGATGCGCAGCAGCGCAAAGAAGGTGATGTAAAACTCGGCGACGTTGCCCAACTGCACCAGCGCGGTTTCCCCGCGCTTCAGTCCCTGGCGCTGCAGCGAGCAGGCAAGGTTGTCCACCAGCTGATTAAACTGGCGGTAGCTAATCTGCCGTTCGCCATCGATAATCGCCACGGCGTCGTTTTCCGCGTGACGGGTGATCAGATTGGTTAACGGCAGATCCTGCCAGTAGCCTTTTTGACGATAGCGGGCCGCGAACGCATCCGGCCAACGGGTAAATGCAATCATCCTTGCCTCTTAATTCAAGCCAAATACGTTAAGCATGGTGGTCAGTTTGACGCCGGTTTCGCGCCATTCGCCCAGCGGCGAGGAGGCCGGAACGATTCCCGCGCCGGCAAACAGGCGCAGCGTACGCTGCTGCAGACGCGCGCAGCGGATGGTTACCACCCATTCGCCGTTGCCTTCATCGTCACACCAGCCGACGATGCCGCCGAACAGCTGACGGTCGAAGGGTTCCAGTTCGGCAATCAGGCGCTTCGCCACCTGGTGTGGGAAACCGCTCAGCGCCGGGGTCGGGTGCAGCAGACAGGCCAGCGACATGGCGTTTTCTTGCGCCAGCGCGGTGCCTTCGATTGGTGTTGCCAGGTGCCAGAGCGTTGGGGTGGTAATCAACTGCGGCGATGCCGGCAGCGACAGCTGGCTGCTGCGCGGGCCCAGCACGCTCTTCATCGCCTGGGTCACCAGCTCGTGCTCGTGGCGATCTTTGCCGGATGCCAGCAGCCTGTTGCCCGCTTCCCGGTCCAGCACATCGTCCGGTTGACGACGGGCGGAGCCAGCCAGCGGCAATGAGCTAAAGCGCGGCCCGTCTTTACGCAGCAGCAGCTCCGGGCTGGCGCCCAGCAGCACGCCGCCGTCGGAGAGCGGCACGTGGAAGTTAAAGCTCGCCGGGTTCTGGGCGATCAGTCGCTCCATCAGCGCGCCGCTATCGACGCGGTCGCGGGTGGTAATATCGATAAGCCTTGAGAGCACCACCTTGTCCACTTCCGGGGTGGCGGTCAGCGCGGCAGCGCGTTCCACCATGGCTAAAAACGCGTCCTGCTCCGGGATCTCCCGGCGCTCCACCACTTCCATTGTCTCCAGCGGCGCGGCGTAGCGGGCGGAACGCTGTTTTTCCGGGCGGGAGAACGCTTCCCAGCGCTCGGGGATATAGAGCTCGGAAGGCTGACAGGTGTCGAACGGGATAGCCCCCACCATCACCGGCTTGCGGATCCCCGCCGCGCGGGCGTCGGCAAAAGCGGCGGCCAGCTGCTGCTGGAACTCACCGTTCAGCGCATCGCCGCCGACAGCGGGCTGTGAGAAGCGGCGGAAGCAGCCGGAGGTGCTAAAACTGCGGTACGGCGACATAAAGAAGAAGCTGTCCGGAGACAGGGTCTGGGTGTGTTTCTGTACATCCTCAGCCAGTGACGTTTCCATATCATCCTCCAAAAACGATAAATATATTACGAATAATTATCATTTGTATTTTGGTTGGCTAACCTAAAAGGTATTGCCCGCCATGTCAACCGCGTTACGTCATTGCGCGCCACTTTGGCTTGCATCCTGCTGACGCAAAGTTGAAAATGAGACGCATTTATTACCTTTCGAATCAGGATGCGATGACGTGAACTTCTTTTCTTTCTGCCGCCGCGGTGCGCTGACCGGCATGCTGTTGCTTTTAGGAATTACCTCAGCCCAGGCGGCGGACTGGCCGCGCCAGATCACCGACAGCTACGGGACCCACACCCTGGCGAGCCAGCCGCTGCGCATTGTCTCCACCAGCGTGACCCTCACCGGCTCGCTGTTGGCGATTGACGCCCCGGTGGTCGCCAGCGGCGCCACCACGCCGAACAACCGCGTCGCCGATAGCCAGGGCTTTCTGCGTCAGTGGAGCGAGGTCGCCAAAGCCCGCAAGCTGGCGCGGCTGTACATCGGCGAACCAAGCGCGGAAGCGGTGGCCGCCCAGATGCCGGATCTGATCCTGGTGAGCGCCACCGGCGGCGACTCTGCCCTGCCGCTGTACGATCAGCTCAAAACGATCGCCCCGACGCTGGTCATCAACTATGACGATAAAAGCTGGCAAACTCTGCTCACCCAGTTGGGGCAGATCACCGGCCATGAGCAGCAGGCCAGCGCGCGCATTGCCGACTTCAATAAACAGCTCGTTTCGTTAAAAGAAAAAATGAAACTGCCGCCGCAGCCGGTGACCGCCCTGGTCTATACCGCCGCCGCGCACAGCGCCAATATCTGGACGCCGGCATCGGCCCAGGGGCAGATGCTCGAACAGCTGGGCTTTAGCCTGGCGACGCTGCCGGGCGGCCTGCCCGCCAGCCATAGCCAGGGTAAACGCCACGATATCGTGCAGCTGGGCGGGGAGAACCTCGCGGCCGGTCTGAACGGCCAGAGCCTGTTCCTGTTCGCCGGCGACCAGAAAGATGCGGATGCCATCTACGCCAACCCGCTGCTGGCGCATCTCCCGGCGGTCGCAGGCAAACGCGTCTACCCGCTGGGCACCGAGACCTTCCGTCTTGACTACTACAGCGCCCTGCTGGTGCTCCAGCGTCTCTCCAGCCTGTTCGGCTAACGCGGGCTGTGCCATCAGGACGGGAATGCGGCCTGAACACCTTGCCGGGCGGCGCGGCGCTTGCACCGGCCTACAATGCCCGAGACCGTAGGCCCGGTAAGGCGCAGCCGCCACCGGGCATCAGGACGGGAACGTAGCCTGAACTCTTTGCCGGGCGGCGCTGCGCTTGCACCGGCCTACAATGCCCGAGACCGTAGGCCCGGTAAGGCGCAGCCGCCACCGGGCATCATGACGGGTACGCAACCTGAACTCTTTGCCGGGCGGCGCGGCGCTTGCACCGGCCTACAATGCCCGAGACTGTAGGCCCGGTAAGGCGTAGCCGCCACCGGGTATCAGGACGGGTACGCGGCCTGAACACCTTGCCGGGCGGCGCTGCGCTTGCACCGGCCTACAATGCCAGCGCCCCCCAGGCCAGACCGTAGGCCCGGTAAGGCGCAGCCGCCACCGGGCAATCGCACCCTACTTAACTTTCGTTGACGATTTCCGGTCGCTGGAAACGGCGCAGCTCGCGTAGCAGCCCCACCAACAGCACGCCGACGAGCGCCAGCGCCCAGCCGCTGGCGCTGGCGGATGCCGCCGGGGTCATCACCGCCCCTAATCCGCCGAGCAGGGCCGCGCCGATGGCGTCGCCGGTGACGTTTTGCGCGGTCCACAGACCATTAATCCGCCCGAGCATATGTTCCGGCGTCTGAGTCTGGATCAGGGTGTACTGCAGCAGCGAACTGATGGCGCTCAGCCAGCCAAACAGCGCCAGGCACAGCGCGCCCAACGCCCAGTGCGGCATCAGGCTGAACAGCGCAATGGCGACAAACGATCCCACCGTGGTCGCCAGCATCAGCGCGCCGGGCCGCACCGTCTGGGCCAGCTGGCCGCTGGTCAACGCCCCCAGCGCCGCACCGAGCGGAATAGCGGCGTACAGCAGGCCAATCTGTCCGGCCGACATCTGCCAGCTACCGGCCAGCGCCGGATAGAGCACCCGCACCGCGCTGGCCATGGTCAGCAGACCGCCGAGCAGCGCAATCCCGCCGATAAGCGGGCTCTGGCAGAGGAAGGTCAGCCCCGCCAGCAGGGATCGCAGCGGATGCTCACGCGGCTGCGGAGGTGGCGGCAGCTGCGGCAGACGCAGCAGGGTTAAGGTAGTGATAAAGGTCCCCGCCGCCGCCAGGCCAAAGTTCCAGGCCACGCCGCCGGTGGCTAGCAGCAGGCCGCCGATCATCGGCGAAATCACCGAGCCAAGGCGCACCGTCAGCATAGTGATGGCCCCGGCTTGCATCAGGTTTTCCCGCCCCACCAGCGCCGGGGTCGCCGCCAACAGCGCGGTCACCCCCAACGACGCGAAGAACCCGTCCCAGATCCCCAGCAGGTAGATCGCCGCCAGCGACGGCTCCGGCAGCAGGGCGTTCAGACACAGGCCGACAAAGCCCACGCCGCAGGTGCCGCGCGCCAGCAGGATCAGGCGTTTACGTTCATAGCGGTCAGCCAGCACGCCCCCCACCATCAGACCAACAAACATCGACGCACCGGTCAGCGTCACCGACAACCCGACCTGCCAGGTCGAATGGGTCATCATCTGGATCTGCACCGGAATGGCCACGCCCAGCAGGCCAAGCGACAGAATAGAGATAAAGCGAGCGATAAAAACGGCGCGAAACGCCGGGTGAGTTTTCAGCAGGCTGAGATTGAGCAGCCAGGATTGTCGGTTCATTACAGCGCCTTGTCGTTATTTTTAATACCCTTTTTACTGTGGGTCATGCTACCATAGCTGAATAAAATCGATAACGATAATTACTATCATTATCATATCAGGGATGTCAGTTATGTCGTTTTCTACGACCGCGGTACGCTCTGTCGCCGTGCCCGGATTGTTGCTATTACTCGCCTTAGCCGCCGCGCTTAGCCTGACCATCGGCGCCAAATCGTTGCCGATCGGCACGGTATTCACCGCCTTCAGCGGAACCTGTCAAAGCGCCGACTGCACCATCGTGCTGGACGCGCGCCTGCCGCGTACCCTGGCCGGTCTGCTGGCTGGCGTCGCTCTCGGTCTCGCCGGCGCGCTGATGCAAACGCTCACCCGTAACCCACTGGCCGACCCCGGCCTGCTGGGGGTCAACTCCGGCGCCAGCTTCGCCATCGTCCTCGGCGCGGCGCTGTTCGGGATCACCTCCCCGCAGGAGCAACTGCTGCTGGCGTTTTGCGGCGCGCTCTGCGCCTCGCTGCTGGTGGCCTTCACCGGCAGCCAGGGCGGCGGCCAGCTGAGCCCGGTGCGCCTCACCCTCGCTGGGGTCGCCCTCGCGGCGGTGCTGGAGGGGCTGTCCAACGGCATCGCCCTGCTCAACCCGGACGTCTACGATCAGCTGCGCTTCTGGCAGGCCGGTTCGCTGGATATCCGCACCCTGCAAACCCTGAAAATTGTCCTGCTGCCGGTGGTGGTGGCGGGGATCGCCGCCCTGCTGCTGAGCCGGGCGCTTAACAGCCTGAGCCTGGGCAACGATACCGCCACCGCCCTCGGCAGCCGCGTCGCCCGCACCCAACTGATCGGCCTGATCGTCATCACCGTCCTGTGCGGCAGCGCCACCGCCGTCGTCGGCCCGATCGCCTTTATCGGCCTGATGATGCCGCATATGGCGCGCTGGCTGGTGGGGGCCGATCATCGCTGGTCGCTACCGGTCACCCTGCTCGCCACCCCGGCCCTGCTGCTGTTTGCCGACGTGATTGGCCGCCTGCTGGTGCCCGGCGAACTGCGGGTATCGGTGGTGAGCGCCTTTCTCGGCGCGCCGGTGCTGATCTGGCTGGTGCGCCGCCAGCCGCGGGGAGGTGGCCTGTGATTGCCCCGTCCCGCCGCCTGATAGCCAGTTGCTTGCTGTTGATGGCCGCCAGCCTGCTGATTTCCCTGCTCGGACTGGCGCAAGGCCCGGTGCCCCTGACGATTGACCAGGTGTTCTCGGCGCTGTTCAGCGATGCGCCGCGCAACGTCGCGATGGTGGTGAACGAATGGCGGCTGCCGCGGGTGTTAATGGCGCTGTTGATTGGCGCCGCACTCGGCGTCAGCGGCGCCATTTTCCAGTCGCTGACCCGCAACCCGCTCGGCAGCCCGGACGTGATGGGCTTTAACACCGGCGCCTGGAGCGGCGTGCTGGTGGCGATGGTCCTCTTCGGCCAGAACCTGACGGCGATTGCTCTGGCGGCGATGGCCGGCGGGGTGTTGACCTCGCTGGTGGTCTGGCTGCTGGCCTGGCGCAACGGGATCGAGACCTTCCGCCTGATCATTATCGGCATCGGCGTGCGCGCCATGCTGGTGGCATTCAACACCTGGCTGCTGCTGCGCGCCTCGCTGGAGACCGCCCTTTCTGCGGGCCTGTGGAACGCCGGATCGCTTAACGGCCTGACCTGGGGTAAAACCTGGCCGTCGGCGCCGCTGATCCTGTTGATGCTGGTGGGCAGCGCCCTGCTGGTTCGCCGGATGCGACTGCTGGAGATGGGCGACGATACCGCCTGCGCGCTGGGTGTGCAGGTCGAGCGTTCGCGCCTGCTGCTGATGCTGGTGGCGGTGGTGCTCACCGCCGCCTCGACGGCGCTGGCCGGGCCGATCTCATTTATTGCGCTGGTGGCGCCGCATATCGCCCGCCGCCTGAGCGGCACGGCCCGCTGGGGACTGACCCAATCGGCCCTGTGCGGCGCGCTGCTGCTGGCGCTGGCCGATTACGGCGCCCAGCGGCTGTTTATGCCGTGGCAGCTGCCGGTTGGCGTGTTAACCGTCAGCCTCGGCGGTATTTACCTTATTGCATTGTTGATTCAGGAGTCCCGCAAAAAATGAGTGCTGTCCCCTCCCGTTTGCGCGGCGAGCAGTTAACCCTGGCCTACGGTAACAAGACCATCGCCGAGTCGCTGAACGTGACCATCCCTGACGGTCACTTCACCGCCATTATCGGCCCCAACGGCTGCGGCAAGTCGACGCTATTGCGCACCCTCAGTCGCCTGATGACGCCGGCCAGCGGCCACGTCTGGCTCGACGGCGCGCAGATCCAGCAGTACGCCAGTAAAGAGGTTGCCCGCCGTATCGGGCTGCTGGCGCAGAATGCCACCACCCCTGGCGATATCACGGTGCAGGAGCTGGTGGCCCGCGGGCGCTATCCGCACCAGCCGCTGTTTACCCGCTGGCGCAAAGAAGATGAAGAAGCGGTGAACAAGGCGATGCGGGCGACCGGGATCAGCGATCTGGCGCTGCAGAGCGTCGATACGCTTTCCGGCGGCCAGCGGCAGCGGGCGTGGATTGCGATGGTGCTGGCCCAGGAGACGGCGATTATGCTGCTGGATGAGCCAACCACCTGGCTGGACATCAGCCATCAGATCGACCTGCTGGAGCTATTGAGTGAGCTGAATCGCGAGAAGGGCTATACCCTGGCGGCGGTGCTGCACGATCTTAACCAGGCCTGCCGCTACGCCACCCACCTGATCGCCCTGCGCGACGGCAGGATCGTCGCCGAGGGGGCGCCGAAGGAGATCGTCACCGCCGATCTGATTGAACGGATTTACGGCCTGCGCTGCACGATCATTGAGGATCCGGTGGCGCATACGCCGCTGGTGGTGCCGCTGGGCCGCCGGTAATCTCCTCTTTCCCCGGCTTGCGCTACGCTGAGCCGGGCTACCTGCTGTAGCCCGAACTCAACCGTTACCCCAGAATCTCCCTGACCACCGGGCCGATGGCCTCAAAGGCCTGCGGGGAGATAATGTCGACGTGGGCGCAGTTCTGGCTGAACACCTCCAGTTCCCCCACCCACGGGCCCCATACGACCTGCGGATCCATCCCCGCCTGCCGCGTCTTCTCCGCCACGAACAGCGTCGCCTTGCCGTCAAACTTCGCGCTGTGGGCGGTGGTTAACAGCCGCACCGCATCGGCATAGTTACCTTCGATAGCGCTGAACAGCTCGCCGGAGGCTTGCCCCTGCTGGGCGGCGAGGAACGCCTCGCGCTCGCGGTCGATCTCCGCCAGTACCTCGGGATCCAGCCCGTTGGCCTCTTTCTCTGCCCAGTTTTGCGTCTCCGGCGGCCAGGTATCCAGCAGGCCGAGGAAGGCCACCGCTTCGCCGCGCTGGCGCAACCGGGCGGCAATGCCCTGGGCTAAGGTGCCGCCCAGCGAATACCCAAACAGGTAATAAGGGCCGTGCGGCTGCTGCGCCAGCAGCGTGCGCAGATGGTGCTCGCACACCTCGTCGAGGCTGGCGGCGGTGACCATCGGCCCCTGCGGGCGCGGCGACTGAATACCGGTTATTGACCAGCGCGGGCTGAGATAGCGCGCCAGCACGCTGAACTGCCAGGCAAAGCCGGAGGCGGGATGGAAGCAGAACAGCGTCGGGCCGTCGCTCTCGCGCAGCGGCAGAAGCGTATCCAGCCCCAGGCGCCGGGCCTGCTCATCGCTGAGATCGGCGGCCAGCAGCGCGCTCAGTTTGCCCACCGTCGAGGCCACCATCACCTGCCCCGGGGTCACCTGCCGCGCCAGCTGGCGGCTGAGCTGTGCCGCCAGGCGCATCGCCAGCAGCGAATGACCGCCGAGGGCGAAGAAATCGGCGTCGATATCGTTCACCTCGCAGCCCAGCAGCTGGCTGAAGGCGGCGGCGACAAGGGTTTCCATGCCGGGCTCCGGCGGTCGGCCGCTGCGTTCACCGCCGAGGGTCGGCAGCGGCAGCGCTTTGCGGTCCAGTTTGCCATTGGCGCTCAGCGGCAGATCGGCGAGCTGCATCAGCACCACCGGCACCATATGCGGCGGCAGCTGTTCCGCCAGCCGCGCTTTCAGTGCCGCGGTATCCAGCGGCAGGCCGGAGTCAGAGACCAGATAGCCCACCAGCTGCCGGGCATCGCCGCCGGTCGCCGCCGCCTGATTGAAGACGCAGGCGTGACTCACCGCCTGCGCCACATCCGGCAGGGCCGACATCACCCGGTCAATCTCGCCAAGCTCGATGCGCTGCCCGCGGATCTTCAGCTGATCGTCGCTGCGGCCAAGGTACTCCACCGCGCCGTTCGTCAGCCAGCGCGCCACGTCACCGGTGCGATACATCCGCTCGCCGGGGGCAAACGGGTCGGCGATAAAGCGGCTGGCGGTGAGATCCGGACGCCCCAGATAGCCCTGCGCCAGCTGAATGCCGGTGAGATAAAGATCCCCCGCCACGCCCGGCGGCACCGGGCGCATCGCGGTATCGAGAATGCGCAGCCCGGTGTTCCACACCGGCCAGCCAATCGGCACGCTGCTGCCGGTCACCGCCGCCAGCTCAGGGCCGCAGGCCGGATACCAGCTGACATCCACCGCCGCCTCCGTCGGGCCGTACAGGTTATGCAGCGGCGCGCCGGTTAAGCGCTCCCACTCGCGGCACAATTCCGTCGGCAGCGCTTCTCCGCTGCAGAATACCCGCCGCAGCGTGCGGCAGGCGGCGACGCTGTCGGCATCCAGCGAGGCGACAAACGCCGCCAGCATCGAGGGCACAAAGTGGGTGGTGGTCACGCCGTAGTGGGCGAAGAACTGCTGCATCGCCTGCGGGTCGCGGTGCGCCTCCGGCTCGGCCATCACCAGCTGCGCGCCGGCGATAAACGGCCACCAGAACTCCCACACCGACACGTCGAAACTGCACGGCGTTTTCTGCGCCACCACGTCGTCGGCAGATAACGGATAGCGATCCTGCATCCACAGCAGGCGGTTGACGATGGCGGCCTGGCCGACCATCACCCCTTTCGGCCGCCCGGTGGAGCCAGAGGTAAAGATGATGTAGGCGGTATGCTCCGGTGTTGACAGCGCCAGCGGCGCGTCATCCCCAACGGTCAGCGGCTGCTGATAACAGAGGCTTTCCAGCCCCGGGATATCGCTGAACCGGGCCAGCTGATCCTCCGAGGTGATCAGCAGCGACGGCCGGGCGTCTTCCAGCATCATCCGCAGGCGATCGTCCGGGTAGCCGGTGTCCAGCGGCAGCCAGGCGGCCCCCGCTTCGACAATACCGTGCAGCGCCAGGGTCAGGAACACCGAGCGCGGCAGGGCCACCGCCACGCTGTCGCCCGGCTTCACGCCGCGCTGACGCAGCAGCTGCGCGAGCGCCACCACCTGCTGACGCATCTCGCGATAGCTGAACTGCCAGTGGGCGTCCGCCAGCGCCGGGGCATCCGGCGTCTTCCGCGCCTGGTCGGCCACCAGCGCGCTGAGGGTGGTGGCGGGCAGCGGCACAGCGGTATCGTTGACCGCCGCCAGCCGGGCCAGCTCGTCGGCGGAGAGCATCTCTGCTTCGCCGCAGCGCAGCGCCGGATCGGCGGCGAACTGCGCCAGCAGCGCGGTCAGTCTCGCCACATGGCGACGGAGCTCGGCTTCGTCGTACCGGGCCTTGTTGGCGAGGATCTCCAGCGACAGCCCGCCGGTTTCATCCGGGAACAGCGCCAGCTCGAGATCGTTGACCGGGCCGGTGGCGAGGGTGTGGGTCAGTGCCTGCACACCATCGATATCCAGCTGGTAATCAAAGACTTTGACGTTCAGCACCGGGCCGAACAGCGGTTCGTCCCCTGCCGCTTTACCGCTGTCGCGAACGATCTGTTCGGCGTCATAGCGCTGATGGCGGCGCATCTTTTTCAACTGAGCGGCGAGGCGCATCGCCAGGTCTGCCAGCGTCTCCTGGGCGTCAATATGCACCGCCAGAGGCAGGACATTGAGCACCGGCCCCGTCGAGGTCAGCGCGGCTGAACCCATCCGGCGCATAAAGATAAAGCCCGCCGCGTAGTCCATCCGGTTGCACAGGCGGCCCAGCCACAGCGTGGTGAGCGCCAGCGCCAGGTCAGCGGGCTGACACTGCGGCGCATGGCCAGCCAGACGGCGGAAGGCGTCGGCGTTCATCTCCAGCTTCATCCGCCAGATATCGCTCCCGGCGGCGCGTCCGCCCAGCGGCGCGGCAGAGAGTGAGGCTGGCGCCGGTAACGCCTGGCGCTGAGCCTGCCAGAAGGCTTTATCCCGCTGCCAGGCCTCGCTGCCGGCGTAGCGCTGGTACTCGTCCACCACCTCGGCGAAGGGGGTGAAAGGCGACTCAGGAGTGGCTTCCCCACGCTGCCAGGCGCGGTAAATGGCGGCGATCTGCCGGGTTATCGCCGGGAAGCTGAAGCCATCCACCAGCAAGTGGTGATAGCGCTGATACCAGTACCAGCGGTCGTCGCCGACGCGCAGCAGCTGATGGCACACCAGCGGGTTGCCGCCGTCGACACGCAGATCCTGCGCCAGGTCCGCCTGCATCCGCTCCGTGGCGGCGCGATGCGGATCCGGCGCCGTACGCAGGTCAATGAGCGACGGTTCGCCAAAGGTGCGGTCGGCCGCCACACACTGCCAGACTTCCCCCTCCTCTTCCTGAAAGCGCAGGCTGAGGGTGTCCGCCTGCTGCAGACCGGCGACAATCGCTTTTCCCAGCAGCGTCGGGTCGAGCGCGCCGCGCAGTTCAACATAGTGGGCCACGCTCCAGGCGCCTGGCAGAGTGGAGAGGCGCTCGGCCATCCAGATCCCCGGCTGCGCGGCAACCAGCGGTAAACGAGTGGTCATTGTCAGCTCCTTATGACGCATGATGGGCGGGGGTCAGGGTTGACCAGTTGGCCGCCAGCCAGGCGTTGCAGGCCTCGGCCGACTGCGGGGGGCACACCACCGCCCAGCCGGCAGGCAGGTCGCAGTGCGCCGGCCACAGGCTGTACTGCTGCTGGTCATTGCGCAGAATGTAAAACTGCCCTTGCGGATTGTCGAAGGGGTTACTGAATTGCATATCAAACTCCTGTCGTAAAGCGCGGTGCTAAGGGTGCGACAGCAGAGGCTGCCAGAGCTGGATAAGCCCTGCCGTCAGCCCGCCGCGCCAGCAAAGCGCATCATGCCCGCCGTCAACCTGACGCCAGAAAATCGTCTGCTGTGTCGTAGTGAGTTGCGCCAACAGCGCCTGGTTAGCGCGAAAAATAATGGGTTCGCGTTGGCCCGCTTCCAGCCAGATGCGCAGCCCGGCGGGGGACACCTCGCCCAGGCGGAGACATTCGCCGATAAAGCCCGTCCCGCGGCCGTCGCGATGCGGCCACCAGTAGGAGCCTGACTGGCTGAGTACGCAGCCAAAGCGCTGCGGCCAGTTGAGGGCGGCGAACATCGCCGCCAGGCCGCCGAAGCTTTGCCCAGCCACCACGGTTCGCTCCGGGCGGTCGCTGAACGGGGCATGGCTGCGGACCAGCGGCAGGAGCTCCTCCTGCACCGCCAGCCAGAAATCGCGGTGACAGGGCAGCTCAACCCCGCGGCGCTGGTTGTCGATCGCGTCGATCAGCAGGTAGACCGCCGGCGGCAGTCTCCCCTCGCGGGTCAGTGCGGCCAGCGGCGACCACACCGGCATGCTCTCGGCCCAGAACTGGCCGTCGAGCAGGATCGCCAGGGGCCGCGTTTGCGGGTCGACGGCCTCGCCGGGGGTGTAGATCCAGACCCGGCGATGGTTGCCCAGACGCGCGCTGCGCCACTCAAGGCAACGGGCGGGAGGATGCGCCTCATTAAACTGGTCCCAGCCGGGCTGCGCGGGCGCCTGCGGCATCTCCAGGGCGGACACGCCATGGCCGCGTCCGCCCTGCCAGCTGTGCGGGTTCAGCGGATCGGCTATCGCCCGCGGCAGCAGTTTGCGCCAGCCTTCGCGCAGCAGCGCGCGGTCGGGCGCGTCAGCGCTGAACACCTCAGGGGAAAAATCATCGTCACGGTCGGAGGGAATAAAACAGTAGCTGCCGCGCCAGGTCGGCGACAGCGTGGTTCGCCAGGACCAGGCGTCGGTCCCGGGCAGACGCGTCAGCGATTGCGGCCGCGCATTCTGATGGTGGTCGGTCACCCCGGTGATATAGAGCCATACCCGACGGCGCGGAGAGTGCGTTTCGTCCCCCGCCGGATCCCGCCACCAGAACGTCACCTCGATGGCGTCATCCACTGCGCGGCACTGCGGCCCCTGCAGGGTTTGCCACCACTCCTCGCTTCCTGTCCTTAACATTCTGTCATTAACCCTATGTATAGCGTGACTTTTTTAATTAATTGTAATTCTTTATTGATAATATTATTGATAACTATTTGCATTTGCAATAGCGTATTAGCGCGCCGTGGGAAGCGCGTCTTTCACAAAACATGTCGAAGAGAGCTTATTCAGCTAGCGACGGAGTGCCTTTGCCCTCTTCCGGCAACATTTATGCCGCCTCCCCTCCCGGTGGGAAGGGGCGTTTGGGGAACGTGGCGACTAAAGAGCAGGAATAACAATGAATAACAGGATCAAATCCCTGGCCTTGCTGGTCAATCTGGGAATTTACGGGGTTGCTTTTCCGTTAAGCGCAGCGGAAACCGCCACCGACGATAAAAACAGCGCGGCTGAAGAGACCATGGTGGTCACCGCCGCCGAGCAGAATCTGCAGGCGCCAGGCGTCTCCACCATCACCGCCGATGAGATCCGCAAACGCCCGCCAGCGCGCGACGTCTCGGAGATCATTCGCACCATGCCGGGGGTCAACCTGACCGGCAACTCCACCAGCGGCCAGCGCGGCAATAACCGCCAGATTGATATCCGCGGCATGGGTCCGGAAAACACCCTGATCCTGATCGATGGCAAGCCGGTCACCAGCCGCAACTCCGTGCGCCTCGGCTGGCGTGGCGAGCGCGATACCCGCGGCGACACCAGCTGGGTGCCGCCGGAGATGATCGAACGCATCGAAGTGATTCGCGGCCCGGCCGCCGCCCGCTACGGCAACGGCGCCGCCGGCGGGGTGGTGAATATCATCACCAAAAAAACCGGCGATGAGTGGCACGGCTCATGGAACACCTATATGAACGCCCCGGAGCACAAGGATGAAGGCTCCACCAAACGCACTAACTTCAGCCTCAGCGGCCCGCTGGGCGGCGATTTCAGCTTCCGCCTGTTCGGTAACCTCGACAAAACGCAGGCCGACGCCTGGGATATCAACCAGGGCCATCAGTCCGAACGTACCGGGATCTATGCCGACACCCTGCCTGCCGGGCGCGAAGGGGTACAAAATAAAAACATCGATGGTCTGGTGCGCTGGGAATTCGCCCCGATGCAGTCGCTGGAGTTTGAAGCCGGCTACAGCCGCCAGGGCAACCTCTACGCCGGCGACACCCAGAACACCAACACCAACGACCTGGTGAAAGAAAACTACGGTAAAGAGACCAACCGTCTGTATCGCAACACCTACTCGGTCACCTGGAACGGCGCCTGGGACAACGGGGTGACCACCAGCAACTGGGCGCAGTACGAGCGCACCCGCAACTCGCGCAAAGGCGAAGGCCTGGCCGGGGGCACCGAGGGGATCTTTAACAGTAATCAGTTCTCGGATATCGATCTGTCGGATGTGATGCTGCACAGTGAAGTCAGCATTCCCTTCGACTATCTGGTTAATCAGAACCTGACGCTGGGCAGCGAGTGGAACCAGCAGCGGATGAAGGATAACGCCTCCAACACCCAGGCGCTGTCGGGCGGCAGCATCCCGGGCTACGACAGCACCGGCCGCAGCCCGTACTCGCAGGCGGAAATCTTCTCGCTGTTCGCTGAGAACAACATGGAGCTGACCGACACCACCATGCTGACCCCGGCGCTGCGTTTCGATCATCACAGCATCGTCGGCAATAACTGGAGCCCGTCCCTCAACCTGTCGCAGGGCCTGTGGGACGACTTCACACTGAAGATGGGTATCGCCCGCGCCTATAAAGCGCCGAGCCTGTATCAGACCAACCCGAACTACATTCTCTACAGCAAAGGCCAGGGTTGCTATGCCAGTAAATCCGGCTGCTATCTGCAGGGTAACGACGACTTAAAAGCCGAAACCAGCATCAACAAAGAGATTGGCCTCGAGTTTAAACGCGACGGCTGGCTGGCGGGCGTCACCTGGTTCCGCAACGACTACCGCAACAAGATTGAAGCGGGCTATGCCCCGGTCTATACCAACGGCAGCGGCACCGACCTCTACCAATGGGAAAACGTACCAAAAGCGGTGGTGGAAGGCCTGGAAGGGACGTTGAACGTGCCGGTGAGCGAGACCGTCAACTGGACCAACAACATCACCTACATGCTGCAGAGTAAGAACAAAGAGACCGGCGATCGTCTGTCGATTATCCCGGAATATACGCTGAACTCTACGCTGAGCTGGCAGGTACGCGATGACGTTTCGCTGCAGTCAACCTTTACCTGGTACGGCAAGCAGGAGCCGAAGAAGTACAACTATAAGGGTCAACCGGTTACCGGCAGCGAGAAGAACGAGGTCAGCCCCTACAGCATCCTCGGCCTGAGCGCGACCTGGGACGTCACCAAATACGTCAGTCTGACCGGCGGCGTGGATAACGTCTTCGACAAGCGTCACTGGCGCGCGGGCAACGCCCAGACCACCGGGGGCACCACCGGCTATATGTATGGCGCCGGTGCCGAGACCTATAACGAATCGGGCCGCACCTGGTATATGAGCGTCAACACCCACTTCTGATAGCGGGTTCTCCCTCCCCCGCCCTTGCAGGATAAAGGGCGGGGATAACCGCGGTAACCTTGTCCTATGCGCATCCATCACGCCACGCTGCCGCTGGCCGGCTATACGCTGCAGCAGATCGACTTCGACCCGGCGACTTTCCAGCCTGAAGATCTGTTCTGGCTGCCCTATCACGCCAGTCTGAGCGGCTGGGGCCGCAAGCGGCAGGCGGAGCACCTGGCCGGGCGCATCGCCGCGGTGTACGCCCTGCGCGAGGTGGGGGAGAAACAGCCTCCCGCCATCGGCGACCAGCGCCAGCCACTGTGGCCCACGCCCTGGTTCGGCAGCATCAGCCACTGCGGCCAGCGCGCGCTGGCGGTGATCGCCGATCGGCCGGTGGGTGTCGATATTGAGCGCCAGTTTCCCCCACATCTGGCGGCGGAGCTGGAGAGCAGCATTATCAGTCCGGCGGAAAAAACGGTGCTGCTGCACAGCGGCCTGCCCTTCCCGCTGGCGCTGACCCTGGCGTTTTCGGCAAAAGAGAGTGGGTTTAAGGCAACGCCTGTGGCAAATCAGTGCGCGCTGGGATTCGCCGATTTTCAGATCGTGGACATAACGGCAAGCACCTTAGCGCTTGAGTTTGCGGAGCAACGCTATCCCTTGCACTGGATAGCGTCGGAGGATCAGGTCATCACGCTTTGTGCATTGCAGCAGTAAACGCCCGCGCTTCACGCAACGGGCGTTCAGGCCATCAGTCTCTTTTTTGCACCAGGGCAACGATGGCGGCGGCATCAAACCCGTGGTACTGGCGCATCCAGCCGCGATCGGCGGCGGCGGCGTACTCCCCGTCCGGGATCCCCAACCGCTGCAGAGCAATGCCCACCCCCGCTTCCGCCAGCACCTCCGCCACCAGGCTACCCAACCCGCCGTTGACGTTATGCTCTTCGACGGTGATCACCGAACCACACGGCCGGAGCGCCGCCAGCAGCGCAGCGGTATCGCAGGGGCGGATCGACGGCACGCTGACCACTTTCGCCTGGATACCGAGGTCGGCAAGCTGCTGCGCCGCCTCCACCACCTCATGCACCGTCGATCCGGTGGCCACCAGCGCGACGTCCTCACCTTCGCGCAGGGTCAGCACGGCGCCCGGAACAAAGCGATACGACTCGTCAAGCAACTCCGGCAGCGCCTTGCCATCGAGACGAATATAGACCGGGCCCTGATAAGCAAGGGCATAGTCGATGATCTGCCGACATTCGCGCGGCGTGGAGGGGGCGAAGATCTGGATATTGCCAAAGCCGCGCATCACCGCCAGATCGTCAATGGCATGGTGGGTGCTGGCCAGCGGGCCGTAGCTGGCCCCGGCGTTAAGGCCGAACAGCTTAACGTTGGTGTTGTTGTAGCAGACATCCACTTTGATTTGCTCATTGGCCCGCGAGATAAGAAACGGCGCGGCGTTACAGGTCACTGCCACTTTGCCGCCCAGCGCCAGCCCCGCGGCGGTGCCGACCATGCTCTGCTCAGCGATGCCGACGTTCACCAGCCGACCAGGAAACTGCTTAATAAAGGGGGCGATTTTAGCCGTCGACGTGGAATCGGCCACCACCGGCACCAGATCGACGCCGTTTTCTACGGCAGCAATAAAGGCCTCGACCATGACGTTAGCCAGGTGTTCTGTATTACTCATCTTTCAGTTCCTCCAGCGCCAGAGCGATCTCTTCGCCTTTCGGCACCCGGTGGTGCCACTCCGGGCGCCCCTGGATAAAGGAGATCCCCGCGCCTTTCGTGGTGTTGGCAATAATAACGTTCGGTTTACCGTTCTGCTGTAGCCCCTCGATGGCCGCGACCACCGAGGCCATGTCGTTACCCTGGCATTCGCTGACTTCCATACCGAAGGCGCGCCATTTATCGGCCAGCGGATCGGTATTCATGATTTCGCGCGTCGGCCCGGCCAGCTGGAGGTTGTTCTTATCATTAATAATGACCAGGTTATCCAGACCGTAGTGCGCCGCCGCCAGGGCGGCTTCCCAGTTGCTCCCCTCCGCCAGCTCGCCGTCGCCAGTGATCAAAAAAATGCGGCGGGTGCTGTTGCTTTTCTTCGCGGCCAGCGCCAGCCCCACCGCAACAGGCAAACCGTGACCCAGCGCGCCGGTGTTCAGCTCGATGCCCGGCGTTTTCTGCCGCACCGGGTGGCCAGGGAGATGGGAGTTGGCATGCTGGTAGGTCTCCAGCCACTCAACCGGGAAGAATCCCGCTTCCGCCAGGACGCAGTAGTAGCAGCCCACCGCGTGGCCTTTCGACTGGATGTAGATATCGCGCTGCGGGTCGTCGAGCCGGTCCGGCGCGACGTTAAGGACGCGGAAATAGAGCGCGGTTAACAGTTCGACCTGCGAAAGGTCTGCCCCGGTGTGGCCGCCGGCCGGACTATTGGCGTTTAAGCGCACAATATGGCGCCGCACCGCGCGGGCTTTACGCTCCAGCGTCTGAATATCATATCTGTAGGGATTCATTTCACACCTCTGAATTTATTTTCAGCATGGAATATTTATTCCAGCAAGGACTAAAAAAACCAGATATCCCCATGCCGGGTGGTAAGCCTTCTGCCACAGCGCCCTACTCAGGAACATTCTGCCTCCCGCTCCAGGCGAAGCCCGGATAAACACATTGACTCGAAACCGCCTTGAATATATATTCAATAATGATTCTTTATTCGATTATGGCCTGGCTGTTTTGTTTTTGTCCATAGTCGATTTTGAGGATTGGCAAAAGTTAGACGCCTGTCACACTTAAGTCTGATTTTTTTTCGCGTATGATAAAAGTCACTACGATAATGGCTGCAGCTAACCGCCTGAAGAAAGGCGATAAATGATTTTCGAGGATTAATATGGCTAAGCAGGATGAACAACGGCTATTGGTTAAGATTGCCACGCTTTACTATCTGGAAGGACGAAAGCAGTCTGATATCGCCCAACTTCTCTCGCTGTCTCAGTCATTTGTCTCCCGCGCCATTACCCGCTGCCAGAAAGAAGGCGTCGTCAAGATCAGCGTCGTTCAGCCGTCCAACATCTTTCTGAAGCTCGAAAAAGGGCTTGAGGATCGCTACGGCCTTAAGCAGGCGGTGGTGGTGGATACCGAGGAAGAGGCCAGCGATCATACCATCAAGCGGGCGATTGGCTCCGCTGCCGCCCACTATCTGGAAACCCGGCTGCGGCCAAAAGATCTGATTGGCGTCTCCTCGTGGAGCTCAACCATTCGCGCGATGGTCGATGAAGTTCATGCGCAAAACCTGAAAGCCAGCGGCGTGATCCAGCTGCTGGGCGGCGTCGGGCCAAACGGTAACGTGCAGGCGACGATTCTTACCCAGACCCTCGCCCAGCGCCTGAATTGCGACGCCTGGCTGCTGCCGTCACAGAGCATCGAGGGATCCATGGAGGAGCGCAACCGGCTGCTGGCCAGCAAAGACGTCGCTGACGTGGTGTCGCGCTTTGATGAAGTGGATATCGCCATCGTCGGCATCGGCATTCTCGAACCCTCTCAACTGCTGAAAACCTCCGGTAACTACTATCACGAAGATATGCTGCAGGTGCTGGCGGCGCGCGGCGCGGTGGGTGATATCTGCCTGCACTACTACGATAAAAACGGCCATCCGGTGTTACGCGATGATGAAGATCCGGTGATCGGTATGGCGCTGGAGAAGGTCAAAAAATGCCCGAACGTGGTCGCGCTGGCCGGCGGTACCGACAAAGTCGCGGCCATCAAAGGCGCCCTCACCGGCGGCTATATCGACGTTTTAATCACCGATTACCCTACCGCTCGCATGCTGGTTAGCGACTAACCTGCTGCGCTGCTTTTCCTCTCTGCCGCCCTGACGTGCTTTTTTAGCTTCAGGGCTGGCTCTGTTAATGTATTTAAATTCAATTAGTTAATCAACAACTCCAGTCGCCTGCCGCGGTTTTCGCCGATCGGCGAAATGTGATTGCCAGCACAATTGATGATTTTTCCGGTAGCCCGTCACCGGGTTTGTGGCTTAAGGTATCAAATAAATAATCACTATCGAATATATATTCAGTGATTAAAAAGATGATAACGAAATGTCACAACATGGCCTGCACAGACGCAGGAGACGGTGGGAGATATTCCTCGTCTCCGCGGTTCCAGGACACCGAGTGACCGAGGAGAGCACGATGCAGGCGACAGCAAAAGAGTTCATCATTGCCCTGGATGAAGGCACCACCAACGCCAAAGCGGTGGTGCTGGATAGCCGGGGCAAGGTTATCGTCAAATTCTCGCAGCCGCTGGCGATCCAAACGCCGCGCGACGGCTGGGTGGAGCAATCGGGCGAAGCGCTGGTTACCGCCTCACTGGCGGTGATCGCCAGCGCGGTGGCCCACGTTGGCGCGGAAAACGTCGCCGCGCTGGCCATCAGCAACCAGCGGGAAACCGCCATCGGCTGGTATCGCGACAGCGGCGAACCGATTAACGCGGCGATCACCTGGCAATGCACCCGCAGCGCCGCGTTCTGCGACACACTGCGTCACGATCGCCAGGAACAGCACATTAAGCGTGCCACCGGCCTGCCAATCGCCCCGCTGTTCTCGGCCTCCAAAATGCGCTGGCTGCTGGATGCGACAGTCGATGGCCATCTGCGTGCTGAACGCGGTGAGATTTGCCTCGGCACCATCGACAGCTGGCTGCTGTGGAATCTGACCGCCGGAGAAGCCTTCTGCTGCGACTACTCCAATGCCGCCCGCACCCAGCTGCTGAACCTGCACCGCGGCGAGTGGGACGACGAGATGCTGGCGTTGTTCGGCATTCCGCGCGCGGCGTTGCCGGACATTAAACCGTCGAGCGGCCTCTTCGGCCACACCAAAGGACTGGCCGCCATTCCGGACGGTATTCCGATCATGGCGATGATCGGCGACTCCCACGCCGCACTGTTCGGCCACGCGCTCGGCGAGGCCGGCTGCGTCAAAGCCACCTACGGCACCGGCTCTTCGGTCATGGCCCCGGTCAAATCGGCCCAGTGCGATATCGACGCGCTGGCGACCACTGTCGCCTGGCACGATGGCGACCAGCTGGTGTGGGGCCTGGAAGGGAATATTCCTCACACCGGCGATGCCGTCGCCTGGATGGCGGACAGCACCGGACTGAGCGAACTCTCTGCCGCCGAGCTGGCCCATGAGCTGAATACCCTCCCCGCCTCCGTCGACTCAACCCTCGGCGTCTACTTCGTGCCGGCGCTGACCGGTCTCGGCGCGCCCTGGTGGGACGACAGCGCCCGCGGCGTGATTTGCGGCCTGAGTCGCGGGGTGAAACGCGCGCATCTGATCCGTGCGGCGCTGGAGTCCATCACCTATCAGATAGCCGACGTGGTGGTGGCGATGCGTCAGCATGAGGAGTTCACCCTGACGGCGTTGATGGTGGACGGCGGGCCGACCAACAATGACTGGCTGATGCAATACCAGGCCGATCTGCTCGGCTGCCCGGTGATGCGCAGCGACGTGCCGGAGCTGTCCGCCATCGGCGCGGCGTTGCTGGCGCGCAAAGCGCTCCATCCGGGGTCGACCGCCGATCTGCAGGCCTTCTTAACCGAACACAGCACCTTTCAACCCGACATGGCCCGCCACCAGCGCTTACAAACGCGCTGGCAGGAGTGGCGCCATGCGGTCAACCGAACATTATGGAAACCGGACTCGCCAGCCTGACCGCCAGACTGCGCGACGACACGCATTCACTTATCACAGGAGAAACCCGGCCCATAACGATATCGCTATCCCCGAATACATCAGGGGAAATTTCAGACCGTAAAAGCCTGCCCGCTCAGGGGCTCATTTGTTCGAATATAAAAATACAGGAACAGAGTCATGAAATTACGTATAACCCTTTTAACCGCTGCTACCCTGACCGCCTTCTCCTTTGCCGCGCACGCCGCGGAGAAAGGCACCATTATGATCATGGTCAACTCGCTGGATAACCCGTATTACGCCTCGGAAGCCAAAGGCGCCAGCGAAAAAGCCCAGGCGCTCGGCTATAAAACCACCGTGCTGTCCCATGGCGAAGATGTCAAAAAGCAGAATGAGCTTATCGACACCGCAATTGGTAAAAAAGTGCAGGGCATTATTCTCGATAACGCTGACTCCACCGCCAGCGTCGCCGCCATCGAAAAAGCCAAAAAAGCCGGCATTCCGGTGGTCTTAATTAACCGTGAAATTCCGGTTGATGATGTGGCGCTGGAACAAATTACCCACAATAACTTCCAGGCCGGCTCTGAGGTCGCCAACGTCTTCGTGGAGAAAATGGCGGAGAAAGGCAAATACGCCGAGCTGACCTGCAACCTCGCCGATAATAACTGCGTCACCCGTTCTAAATCTTTCCATCAGGTCATTGACCAGTATCCGGATATGGTCAGCGTGGCGAAACAGGATGCTAAAGGCACCCTGATCGACGGCAAACGCATCATGGACAGCATCCTGCAGGCTCACCCCGACGTGAAAGGCGTCATCTGTGGCAACGGGCCGGTAGCCCTTGGCGCGATTGCGGCGCTGAAAGCGGCCAACCGTAGCGATGTGATCGTCGTCGGCATCGACGGCAGCAACGATGAGCGCGACGCCGTAAAAGCCGGTACCCTGCAGGCAACCGTGATGCTGCAGGCGCAGGCTATCGCCGCCCAGGGCGTCACCGATCTGGATAATTACCTGCAAAAAGGCGAGAAGCCGGCCAAACAGCGCGTGATGTTCCGCGGCATTCTGATTACCCAGGATAACGCCGATAAAGTCCAGGATTTCAACATTAAGTCCTGAGTTCGGGTGGTTGCGCCCCTGCGGGGGCGCAGAGGAGAGCATTATGTTTAAGAAAACCTGTCTGACGCTGGCCGTACTGGCGCTAGGGGGCTGTCGCATCGTCTCGCAGCAGGAGCTGGCAGACCTGAAATCCCCGCCCAACCCGCATATGGCGAATATGGATAAAACCTGGCAGCAGAGCATCGTACCGCAGGTGGTGTCGAAAGCGCGCCCGGCGGCGGAACTGATGAGCGCGCTCAAGGCAGCAAAAGACATTGATAGCGCCTGCAAAACCCTCGGCTACCGTGCGCAGGACGAAAACCCCTGCATCTTCTACGTCAAGGTTTCAGGCACCGTCAGCAAACTCGATACCGCCTCGCGCAGCGGCAAAATGACCCTGTCCGACGCCAGCGTCGGCAATGTGACGGTGCAAATTGGCCCTACCCTGCGCGGCACCCAGCTGCGCGACGGCTACAGCGGCGCCAGCTATCAGGACTTTAATGACCAGGTGCTGTTCGGCGAGTACAGCAAGAATATCAACAGTCAGGCGGTCAAAATGATTCAGACAGCCAACGTTAAAACCGGCGACAGCGTGGAGGTGTACGGCGTCTTCTCGGCCTGGGATATTCCGCAAACTCTCCCGGAAATTACCCCGGCGAAAATCATTCATGCGGGGGGACAATAATATGGCGCCGCACGATCTCGTCGCTCCCCAGCCCGTTGAGTCCGAAGTGATTATCGAAACCCGCGGCCTGTCGCGCGTCTATCCCGGCGTGACCGCCCTGGATAATGTCAATTACCGGGTCTATCGAAATAAGGTCAACGTGCTGATCGGAGAAAATGGTGCGGGTAAATCCACCATGATGAAAATGCTTGCCGGTGTGGAAACGCCCTCTTCCGGGCAAATTATTCTTGATGGCGAAGCGGTTTCATTACAGTCGACGCATCAGGCAGAAAAACTGGGCATCAGTATTATTTTTCAGGAACTGAATTTATTCCCCAATATGAATGTGATGGACAACATCTTCATGGCGAATGAATTCTTTCAGAAAGGACGCATTAACGAAAAATACCAGTACGCGCTGGCCAAATCGCTGCTGGAACGGCTGGAGCTGGATGTTGATCCCTACACCCCGCTCGGTGAACTCGGTATCGGCCACCAGCAGTTAGTCGAGATTGCCCGCGCGCTGTCGAAAGACACCCGGGTGCTGATCATGGACGAGCCCACCTCGGCGCTGAGCCAGTCTGAGGTCAAAGTGCTGTTCAAGGTGATCGCGCAGCTTAAGCGCCGCGGTGTGACCATCATCTATATCTCGCATCGCCTCGAAGAGCTGATGGAGATCGGCGACAACATCACCATTTTCCGCGACGGCCGCTTTATCAGCGAACGGCACGTCAGCGATGCCAGCGTACCGTGGATCATTGAGCAGATGGTCGGTGATAAGAAAAAACACTTTGATTATCAACCGGCGCCAAAAGGCGACGCAGTGCTTGACGTCAAGGGGCTGACCGCGCTGCATCCGAGCGGCGGCTACAAGCTCAATGACGTCACCTTCACCCTCAGCAAAGGCGAAGTGATCGGTATTTACGGCCTGCTGGGCGCCGGACGCACCGAGCTGTTTAAAGGGCTGGTCGGCCTGATGCCCTGTCAGCGCGGCGAGGTACATCTCAACGGCGAAAGCATCGGCAAAACGCGCTTTCAGCAACGTCTGAAAAAGGGGCTGGCACTGGTGCCAGAGGACCGTCAGGGCGAAGGCGTAGTGCAGATGATGTCGATTCAGGCCAACATGACGCTCTCTGATTTCAGCCTGCAGGGGTTCCGCCGCGCCTGGCGCTGGTTGAACCCGCAAAAAGAAGAGACCTGCGTGAAAGAGATGATCCAGCAGCTGGCGATCAAGGTCAGCGACGCTAATCTGCCCATCACCTCGCTGAGCGGCGGCAATCAACAAAAAGTGGTGCTGGGTAAAGCGCTGATGACTCAGCCACAGGTGGTGTTCCTCGACGAACCGACGCGCGGCATCGACGTCGGCGCGAAAACCGACGTCTATCACCTGATCGGCAAAATGGCCCAGCAGGGGCTGGCGGTGATGTTTTCATCTTCGGAGCTGGATGAGGTGATGGCCCTGGCCGACCGCATCCTGGTGATGGCCGATGGCCGCATTACCGCCGATCTACCGCGTCATGCGGTGACCCGCGAACAGTTAATCGCGGCTTCAACACCTCAAGATTAATCAGGCTGGAATCCATCATGAACCAGAAATATATGATTTATATGTACCTGCTGAAGGCCCGCACCTTTATCGCCCTGCTGCTGGTGATCGCGTTCTTCAGCGTGATGGTACCCAACTTCCTGACCGCCTCTAACCTGCTGATTATGACTCAGCACGTGGCGATCACCGGCCTGCTGGCCATCGGCATGACGCTGGTCATTCTCACCGGCGGCATTGATTTGTCCGTCGGCGCGGTGGCGGGGATCTGCGGCATGGTGGCGGGCGCGCTGCTGACCAACGGCCTGCCGCTGTGGAACGGCGATGTTATTTTCTTTAACGTCCCGGAGGTGATCCTCTGCGTGGCGATCTTCGGCGTGCTGGTCGGCCTGGTGAACGGCGCGGTGATCACCCGCTTCGGCGTGGCGCCGTTTATCTGCACCTTAGGCATGATGTACGTCGCCCGCGGCTCCGCGCTGCTGTTTAACGACGGGAGTACCTACCCGAATCTCAACGGCATGGAAGCGCTGGGTAACACCGGTTTCGCCACCCTCGGCTCCGGCACCCTGCTCGGCGTCTATCTGCCGATCTGGCTGATGATCGGCTTCCTCGTGCTGGGCTACTGGCTGACCACCAAAACGCCGCTTGGCCGCTACATCTACGCTATCGGCGGAAACGAATCCGCCGCCCGCCTCGCCGGCGTGCCGATCGTGAAAGCGAAAATATTCGTCTATGCCTTCTCCGGCCTGTGCGCGGCGTTTGTTGGCCTGATCGTCGCATCACAGCTGCAAACCGCGCACCCGATGACCGGCAACATGTTCGAGATGGACGCCATCGGCGCCACCGTACTCGGCGGCACCGCGCTGGCCGGCGGCCGCGGTCGGGTGACCGGGTCCATTATCGGCGCCTTCGTCATCGTCTTCCTTGCCGACGGCATGGTGATGATGGGCGTTAGCGACTTCTGGCAGATGGTGATTAAAGGCGTGGTGATCGTCACCGCTGTGGTCGTCGACCAGTTCCAGCAGAAGCTGCAGAGCAAGGTCATCCTGATGCGCCGCCACGAGGAAAAACTGGCCGCCATTCCCCCCAACGGCGCCACCTCCAGCTAACCGGCAACGATTCACATCTTCCGCCGGGCCTGGTGCCCGGCTCAGCGAAAGGGAAAAAATATGCAACGAGATTTCCAGAACAAAACGGTGGTGATCACCGGCGCCTGCCGCGGCATCGGCGCAGGTATTGCGGAGCGCTTTGCCCGCGAAGGCGCGAATCTGGTGATGGTCTCCAACGCCGAGCGCGTTCACGAGACCGCCGAAACCCTGCGTCAGCGCTATCAGGCGGATATTTTATCGCTGCAGGTCGATGTCACCGACGAAGCGCAGGTGCAGTCGCTGTATGAGCAGGCCGCCGCGCGCTTCGGCACCATCGACGTCTCCATTCAGAACGCCGGGGTGATCACCATCGATTACTACGACCGGATGCCAAAAGCCGATTTCGAAAAAGTGCTGGCGGTCAACACCACCGGCGTGTGGCTGTGCTGCCGCGAGGCGGCCAAATATATGGTGAAACAGAATCACGGCAGCCTGATCAACACCTCTTCCGGCCAGGGGCGACAGGGCTTTATCTATACGCCGCATTATGCCGCCAGCAAAATGGGCGTGATCGGCATTACCCAAAGCCTGGCTCACGAGCTGGCGCCGTGGAACATCACCGTCAACGCCTTCTGCCCGGGCATTATTGAAAGCGAAATGTGGGATTACAACGATCGCGTGTGGGGCGAAATTCTCAGCACCGAGCAGAAACGCTACGGCAAGGGCGAACTGATGGCCGAGTGGGTCGAGGGCATTCCGATGAAGCGCGCCGGTAAACCGGAAGACGTGGCCGGGCTGGTGGCCTTCCTCGCCTCCGACGACGCGCGCTATCTCACCGGGCAGACCATCAATATCGATGGCGGTTTGATTATGTCGTAATCCCCGCAGGTTAGCGGGCCCCATCGCCCGAATAAGGCGTCCCCATTGGCGCCACCACTGCGGGACGGCCCCCGGTGGCGCTTCGCTTACCGGGGCTACGTAACACCGCCGGAGGGTAGCCCGGATAAGGCGCTACGCGCCGCCATCCGGGAAACAGGGCTCCCGACGTTCGACACTATATTGAAGAGAGTAAACACTATGATCGGTAAAGACTTTGCACAGCAGCTGTTTAACCTGCAGGGGCGCGTCGCCTTCGTCACCGGCGCCGGCAGCGGCATCGGCCAGACCATCGCCTGCAGCCTCGCCAGCGCGGGTGCGCGGGTAGTCTGTTTTGATCTTCGCGACGACGGCGGGCTGGCGGAAACGGTCAGCCAGATTGAATCCATCGGCGGTCAGGCTTGTTCTTATACCGGCGATGTCCGCCAGATTGCCGACCTGCGCGCCGCCGTCGCGCTGGCCAAAAGCCGCTTTGGCCGCCTCGACATCGCCGTCAACGCCGCCGGGATCGCCAACGCCAATCCGGCGCTGGAGATGGAGAGCGAGCAATGGCAGCGGGTGATCGATATCAATCTCACCGGCGTATGGAACTCCTGCAAAGCGGAAGCGGAACTGATGCTGGAGTCCGGCGGCGGGTCGATTATCAATATCGCCTCTATGTCGGGGATTATCGTTAACCGCGGCCTCGACCAGGCGCATTACAACTGCTCCAAAGCCGGCGTGATCCATCTGTCGAAAAGCCTGGCGATGGAGTGGGTGGGCAAAGGGATCCGCGTCAATTCCATCAGCCCGGGCTATACCGCCACGCCGATGAATACCCGTCCGGAGATGGTGCACCAGACCCGCGAGTTTGAAAGCCAGACGCCAATGCAGCGGATGGCGAAGGTGGAAGAGATGGCTGGCCCGGCGCTGTTCCTCGCCAGCGACGCCGCCTCGTTCTGCACCGGCGTAGACCTGGTGGTCGACGGCGGGTTTGTCTGCTGGTGATCCTCTCCGGCTTCAGGGCGCCACGCTGCGGCGCCCCTCTCCATCCCTGCCGTTAACCCAGCGGATACTGTTGAAACGCCGGCAGCGCCTCCCCCTGCTCCGCCAGCGCACGGATATGCGCAAACGCCGCTGCCGACACCACCGCCGGGATCATCAACTGGATAAAGGACCAGACCACCGTGCTGGTGACCATCACCTGGTCCGGCTGCGCGGCGGCGGCGCGGTCTGCCAGCCGGGCGTCCCATTCCCGACAGGCGGCGAGCAACTGGCCGGTCACCCGGGCTATCCACGGCTGATGCTGCTTTTCCTCCGGCCGCAGACGGTGCTCATAAACATGCTGGACCGCTTTTTCACTGGCGGCGAGGATCACCCCCAGCAGGTGCAGATCGCGGGCCAGCGCGTCAGGGTGCGCGGGAAGCAGCCGGCGCCCGGTGGGATTGGTCGTTTCGAAATAGTGGAGGATCAGGGAGGAGTCCATCAGCTGCGTCCCGTTATCGAGCACCACCGTCGGCGCCTTGACCACCGGATTAATACGGGAAAATTCGTCAAAGCCGCTAAAGACCGAGAGCGGCAGGCTCTCGAATTCCACGCCATAGAGCGCCAGAGAAACCGCCACGCGTCTTACATAAGGTGAATCCATCATACCAATGAGTTTCATCGTCACTCCTGCCTGCGATAAAGGGGTTGCGGCTTTACCTTACTGGAAAACCGAGGCCGCGAATATCACGGGATACTTACCGCAATGGTTAGTCAAACTAACAGATTGGCGATTCGCGGTAGCCCTCCTGTCCCCCCTGTGCTATACCGACTGAGACAGCATACATCCCCTTTTCAGCCTGTTCGCAGCGGCGTTAAAACCCGCTAACCCGGTAGTAACGTTAACGTATCGACTCACTGACAGAGAGATCACCATGGCAGATTTCCCCCCTGTCGCCAGCCTGCGCAGCTTTGAGGCGGTGGCGCGCCTCGGCAGCGTGACGCAGGCCGCCCACGAGATGAGCGTGACCCATTCGGCGGTCAGCCAGCATATCAAACAGCTGGAAGCGCTGGTCGGCGTCACACTGTTTATCCGCCACGGCCGCGGGGTGCGCATCACGGAAGAAGGACGGCTCTATGCCCTGCAAATCCGCGAGGCGTTACAGCACATCGCCGACGCCACGCGCATGGTGCAGATCAAACCCCGCACCCTGGAAGTGACCCTGGCGACGCTCCCCTCCTTTGGTTGCCACTGGCTGCTGCCGCGACTGGCGCGCTTTCAGGCGCGGCATCCGCAGATCGCGGTGCGCCTGCTGACCAGCCTGGCGGTGGTTAACCTGCAACAGGAGGGTATCGATCTGGCCATTCGCATGGGGCAAGGCGACTGGGAGGGGATGGAAAGCCGGCATCTGTTTGCCGATGAACAACTGGTGGTGGCCGCGCCGCACTATCGCAGCGGCGACCTGCCGACCACCCCGCAGGCGATCGCCGCCAGCGATATTATTTTTTCCATGGAGTCCTGGAACGCCTGGTGCAGCCAGGCGGGACTGGAAAAGCCGATCGTCCCCTCGGGCCTGCGCCTGAACGACTCCAATCTGGTGCTGGAGGCGGTTCGCCTGGGGGCCGGCGTGGCACTGGAGCGGCGCTCCCTGGTGGCGGGGGCGATAGCCCGCGGCGAGCTGGTGCAGCTCACCGCCGTCACCGTCCCCTACCCCTGGCACTACTGGCTGACCCTCTCCCCGCAGGCGGAGAACCGGCCGGAAGTTGCCCGGTTCATCGCCTGGCTGGAGGAGGAGATCGCCCTCTGGCGCCAGCAGATCAGCGCTTAGCCTTCAGCCGACGGCGGCAGCCCTGTCCGGGCGGCATGCTCCTGGGAGAGACGCCAGAAATCGTGCCCGGCGGGATACTGATAGAGGCGCAGGGAGAACTGCCCGGCCACGGCGGTAATGTACTCAAATATCGCCGACTGGGTGTTTTCGTAGTCTTTCCACAGCGTTGAGGAGGTAAAGCAGTAAATCTCCAGCGGGATGCCCGACGGCGACGGTTTCAGCGTTCTCGCCACAATGTACATCTCCTTAATAATATCTGGTCGCTCGGCGAGATAGTGCATCAGATAGTGGCGAAACAGGGTCAGGTTGGTCAGCCCGTTATCGACAAACCAGCGGTCGGCCACGCCGCCGGGATCCCGGCCATCAAGCAGCGTGCTCAAAGGCTCACTCACCCCACGGATGGTCAGCATCGAGGAGAGCATCTCCTGGTCGAGAAAACGCACCGAGTGCTGATCGATGGCGATACTGCGCATGATCCGCCGCGCCCCGGAGGAGAACATCGCCTGCCAGTTGGTATAGGTCTCGGTGAGGAAATTCTTCGTCGGGATGCGGGAGATGGTATTGTCCCAGTTGCGGATGGTAATGGTGTGCAACGCAATATCCGTCACCTCACCGCTGAGGTTCTTGTCAGGCATTTCAATCCAGTCCCCCAACTGGAGCACGTCGTTAGACGACAGCTGAACGTTCGCCACCAGCGACAGCAGGGTATGCTGGAACACGATCATCAGCACCGCCGCCACCGCCCCCAGACTGGAGATAATAATGATCGGCGATTTGTTCGACATCACGGCGAGGATCATAATCGCCGCCAGGATGTGAACTAAGATTTTGCCTATCTGGATATAGCCCTTAATGGAATGATTTTTACGTTTGGTCTTTCGCAGATAAGAGCTGTTGACAATATCCAGCATCTCGTTGAAAAACACCGACATAAAAATAAAAAACAAGATCCCGCAGATGGTATTAATCGCCGTCACCAGCGATGCCGGCATCGCTGGCATAAACTGCAGGACGTAATAGACGATAATAACCGGAATGAAATTGGACAGTTTTTCGGCGATGCGTCGATCCTTCTCCAGCGGCACATCCTGTTTGTGGCTACTAAAGAAGACCTTACGCACCACTTTAATCAGCAAGAACTTGCATAAAAGATGGGCAAATATGCCGGAGACCAGCAGCAGAATAAGATTAAACCCCACCGCCAGCGCCGGATTACTCTCAATAAACGTCAGTAGATGATTCACATACGCCATGCTATATCGCCTGAATAACTATGCCATTTCGCTGACTGCTTTATCACAAGGGCATATATTTGGAAAATAAATCAATCCGCATCATGGCATATCGCTTAGCGTAACGTCCATGCGCGCACCGCTCCTAATCATTCACAGAAAATATGTCAGAGTTTGCATTAATCATTCCCTACGCTCACTATAAAGAGGCTTGTTATGAGGACGGAATAAGTCCAGGAGGAAACATGTTTAAAGCGCTTACCGCTATCATCACCTTAGCCGCCTCCGCCAGCGTCATGGCGCAAGGCGATGTCACGTTGAACAGTCTGGCCCACGATGCCGCCACCCGGGCGTCGTTTAACCAGATGGTCAAAGGCCATCAGCTGCCCGCCTGGGTAACCACCGGCGGCACCGGTTCACCGGCGCAGACGGTGAAACTGGGTAGCGAATCCTGGCAGGTGTTAAGCGCCTGCAAACCCCACGACTGCGGCCACGAGCGTATCGCGGTGATCTGGTCCGAGAAAAGCCAACAGATGTCCGGCGTTTACTCGGTGGTCGATGAAAAAACCGACCAGGAGAAGCTGACCTGGCTTAACGTCAGCGATGCCCTGTCCATCGATGGCAAAACCGTGCTGTTTGCCGCCCTCAGCGGCAGCCTCGACAACCATCCGGACGCCTTTAACTACCCGTAACCGCCCGTCGCCCCCGTCAGCCTTTCCCCGACGGGGGCTCCCCTGATTAGCCATCCGGGAACATCACGCTGTTCCCCGGCGCTTCCCGATGCAGATGGATAAAGTTCAGGTGCCGTTCGTACTGGTCGAGAATATCGGTGATCACCTGCTCTTTGCTGTAGTCCATCAGGTCGTTACCCTGACTGCCCTCCAGCAGGAAGGTCTCCAGCCGGTAATAGGTGGATTTCCCGCTGCGCGCCCGATAGGTAAAGCCCGGGACCGAGTACTGCTGCGGCCAGATCTTGTAGATAAAGTTCTGCTCGTCGCCCATGTGCACCAGCAGATCGAGGTGGCCCAGGTTCTCGCCCTCTTCCGGCGGCAGGCTCTTCAGTTCCACTGCGGCGCCGCGCAGCCGCAGCTCCTGGGCTACCTCTTCCATCGCCGGGTAGCACACCGTCTCCATCATCTGTTTGGTATAGCGCGTGCCCGGGTAATTCATCAGCCGCGACAGGCGCTTCTTCCAGCTCAGACGATCCTGGAGGCCCATCGGACGCGGGGCGGTGTCGCGACTGGCGCTGACCCGGCGGTAATCTTCCACTTTCAGGGATTTATACAGTCCGGCCATCACAAAGAAAATCACAAAGCTGAACGGCAGCCCCATGATCACCGTGGTGTTCTGCAGCGCCGAGATGCCGTTGGTCATCAGCATCCCGAGGGTCAACAGACCGATGGCCACCGACCAGAAGATGCGCAGCCAGTTCGGGGCATCGCTGTTGATGTCCTTCAGCTTCGAGGTGAAGTTCCCCAGCACCAGCGCGCCGGAGTCGGCGGAGGTGACGTAGAACAGCAGACCGGTAATGGTCGCCACCGACGCGCTAAAGGTAAACGCCGGGTACTGCGCCAGCAGGCTGTAGAATCCGCGCTCCGGGTGGACCATCGCCTCCTCGGCAAAGGCCGCGTCGCCGTGAATAATCTCATACAGCGCGCTGTTGCCGAACACCGACAGCCACAGCAGGGTAAAGGTGAAGGGAATAATCAGGGTGCCCATCACAAACTGGCGGATGGTGCGCCCGCGCGAAATGCGCGCCAGGAACAGGCCCACAAACGGCGACCAGGCCACCCACCACGCCCAGAAAAAGAGCGTCCAGTTATTCATCCATTCCACCGGGCGGTCGAAGGCGAAGCTGTTCAGCGTCATGCCCATAAAGCGGTTGACGTAGTCGCCGACGTTCAGTACTAACGCATTGAGCAGGAAGGAGGTATCGCCCATGAACAATACAAACAGGATCAACCCCAGCGCGAGGGCGACGTTCAGCTCGGAGAGCACGCGGATGCCCTTGTCCACCCCGGAGGTGACCGAGATGGTGGCGATGATCACCGACAGCGCAATCAGGGCCGCTTTCGCCGCCAACGAGTCCGGAATATCGAACAGCACGCTCAGACCGTAGTTGAGCTGCACGACGCCGATACCGAGGGTGGTGGCGATGCCGAAGATGGTGCCGATCACCGCCGCAATATCGACGCTGTGGCCGATGGGCCCATTGATCCGTTTGCCAAAAATCGGGTACAGCGCCGAGCGGATGGTGAGCGGCAAATTATAACGATAGCTAAAGTATCCCAGCGCCATACCCATCAGGGCGTACATCGACCAACCGGTTAAGCCATAGTGAAACAGCGTCCATACCATCGCCTGGCGCGCCGCCTCGATGGTCTGCCCCGCCCCTTCCGGCGGCTGCATATATTGCGTCACCGGCTCGGCGACCGAGAAGAACATCAGGTCGATACCGATCCCGGCGGCAAACAGCATCGCCGCCCAGCTCAGCAGGCTGAACTCGGGCTTTGACTGCTCCGGGCCGAGCTTCACCGAGCCGAAGCGCGAGCAGGCAATGCAGACGACGAAGACGATATACAGCGTCGCCGCCAGCAGATAGTACCAGCCGAAGGTTTTCGACACCCAGTCGAGGGTGCGCCCAATCCACTCGGCAGAAAAATCGCGAAAAAAGATCGTCATCAGGGAAAACAACAAAATCAGTCCGGCCGAGGTATAAAAAACCACCGGATTGATTTTGTCCTTTTCTCTGTTTTGCGAAAGATCTGTCATCCAGTATCCCCACTGTTTTTGTAACTATTAAAATTCAATAACGTAACAATTAAGACACATTTTATATTGAACGTCCAATCAAAAACCGCTTTAATAGTTAACCAACGCTGATGAATGGAGTGGCAAAAATGCCCAAACTGGGGATGCAGCCAATCCGGCGCAGGCAACTGATCGACGCCACGCTGGACGCAATAAATGAAGTCGGAATGCACGACGCGACCATCGCGCAGATCGCCCGACGGGCGGGCGTATCGACGGGGATCATCAGTCACTATTTCAAAGACAAAAATGGTCTGCTGGAAGCGACCATGCGCGACATCACCAGCCAGCTGCGCGACGCGGTGCTCAACCGTCTGCACGCCCTGCCGGACGGCAGCGCCAGCCAGCGCCTGCAGGCGATTGTCGGCGGCAACTTTGATGAGACGCAGATCAGCAGCGCGGCGATGAAGGCCTGGCTGGCCTTCTGGGCCAGCAGCATGCACCAGCCGATGCTTTATCGGTTACAGCAGGTCAGCAGCCGTCGGCTGCTGTCGAACCTGGTGTACGAATTCCGCCGCGAGCTGCCGCGCGAGCAAGCGCAGGAGGCCGGCTACGGGCTGGCGGCGCTGATAGACGGCCTGTGGCTGCGGGCGGCGCTCAGCGGCAAACCGCTGGATAAGACGCTGGCGCAGTCGCTGACCAGCCACTTTATTCGTCAGCATTTACCGAACCCATAACCGAGGAGGCGTTATGTCCCGAATGGCAGAACAGCAGCTTTATATTAATGGTGGTTATACATCGGCCACCAGCGGTCGCACCTTCGAGACCATCAACCCTGCCACTGGCGAGGTGCTGGCGACCGTTCAGGCTGCCGGACGCGAGGATGTCGACCGCGCCGTTGAAAGCGCGCAGCGTGGGCAAAAAATCTGGGCGGCGATGACCGCCATGGAACGCTCGCGCATCCTGCGTCGCGCCGTCGACCTTTTGCGCCAGCGCAACGACGAGCTGGCGCGACTGGAGACGCTGGATACCGGTAAACCCCTCAGCGAAACCGCCGCCGTCGATATCGTCACCGGCGCCGACGTGCTGGAGTATTACGCTGGCTTGATCCCGGCGCTGGAAGGCAGCCAGATCCCGCTGCGCGATAGTTCCTTCGTCTATACCCGTCGCGAACCGCTGGGGGTGGTAGCCGGGATCGGCGCGTGGAACTACCCGATCCAGATCGCCCTGTGGAAATCGGCGCCAGCGCTGGCCGCTGGCAATGCGATGATTTTCAAACCGAGCGAAGTCACCCCGCTGACCGCCCTCAAGCTGGCGGAAATTTACAGCGAAGCGGGCCTGCCGGACGGGGTGTTTAACGTCCTGCCAGGGATCGGTGCGGAGACCGGCCAGTACCTGACTGAACATCCGGGTATCGCCAAAATCTCCTTCACCGGCGGCGTCGCCAGCGGCAAAAAAGTGATGGCCAACTCCGCGGCATCGTCGCTGAAAGAGGTCACCATGGAGCTGGGCGGTAAATCGCCGCTGATTATCGCGGACGATGCCGACCTCGACCTCGCCGCCGATATCGCCATGATGGCCAACTTCTACAGCTCCGGTCAGGTGTGCACCAACGGCACCCGGGTGTTTGTCCCGGCGAAACAGAAGGAGGAATTCGAGCACAAGATCCTCGAACGCGTGGGCCGCATCCGCCCCGGCGATCTGTTTGCCGATGACACCAACTTCGGCCCGCTGGTCAGCTTCCCCCATCGCGACAACGTTCTGCGCTATATCGAGAGCGGCAAACGCGAAGGCGCACGCCTGCTGTGCGGTGGCGAGGCGCTGAAAGGCGACGGTTTCGATAACGGCGCGTGGGTCGCCCCGACGGTGTTTACCGACTGTAGCGACGAGATGACCATCGTGCGCGAAGAGATCTTCGGCCCGGTGATGTCGATCCTCAGCTATGCCGACGAAGCGGAGGTCATTCGCCGCGCCAACGCCACCGAATACGGCCTCGCCGCCGGGGTGGTGACGCCCAACCTCAACCGCGCCCACCGTCTTATCCACCAGCTGGAAGCCGGCATCTGCTGGATCAACAGCTGGGGTGAATCCCCGGCGGAGATGCCGGTCGGCGGCTATAAGCACTCCGGCATTGGCCGCGAGAACGGCGTCATGACCCTGCAGAGTTACACCCAGGTGAAGTCCATCCAGGTTGAGATGGGTAAATTCCAGTCCATATTTTAACCGGGAGGTTTTTTTGCAATTTGACTACATCATTATTGGTGCCGGCTCCGCCGGCAATGTTCTGGCAACACGACTGACTGAAGATCCACACACCACCGTCCTGCTGCTGGAAGCCGGCGGCCCGGACTACCGGTTCGATTTCCGCACCCAGATGCCCGCCGCGCTGGCTTACCCGCTGCAGGGCAAGCGCTACAACTGGGCCTACGAGACCGAACCTGAGCCGTACATGAATCACCGCCGCATGGAGTGCGGACGCGGCAAAGGGCTCGGCGGCTCGTCGCTGATCAACGGCATGTGCTACATCCGCGGTAACGCGATGGATCTGGACAACTGGGCCAAAGAGCCGGGTCTGGAGCACTGGAGCTATCTCAACTGCCTGCCCTACTACCGGAAAGCGGAAACCCGCGATATCGGGCCTAACGACTACCACGGCGGCAATGGCCCGGTGAGTGTGACGACGCCGAAGCCGGGTAATAATCCCCTCTTCGAGGCGATGGTCACCGCCGGGGTGCAGGCGGGTTATCCGCGTACCGACGATCTCAACGGCTACCAGCAGGAAGGCTTTGGCCCGATGGACCGCACCGTGACGCCGCAGGGCCGTCGCGCCAGCACCGCCCGCGGCTATCTCGACCAGGCGCGAGGGCGCCCGAACCTGACCATCCGCACCCATGCGCTGACCGATCACATTATTTTTGCCGGCAAGCGCGCAGTGGGCGTCGAGTGGCTGGAGGGAGAAAGCACGATCCCGTCCAAAGCGACGGCCAACAAAGAGGTGCTGCTGTGCGCCGGGGCGATTGCCTCGCCGCAGATCCTGCAGCGCTCCGGCGTGGGTAACCCGGAGCTGCTCAGGCAGTTCGATATCCCGGTGGTGCACGATCTCCCCGGCGTGGGTGAGAACCTGCAGGACCATCTGGAGATGTATTTGCAATATGAATGCAAAGAGCCGGTGTCGCTCTACCCGGCGCTGCAGTGGTGGAACCAGCCGAAGATCGGCGCCGAGTGGCTGTTCGGCGGCACCGGCATCGGCGCCAGCAACCAGTTCGAAGCAGGCGGTTTTATCCGCAGCCGCGCAGAGTTCGCCTGGCCGAACATTCAGTACCACTTCCTGCCGGTGGCGATTAACTACAATGGCTCCAACGCGGTGAAAGAGCACGGCTTCCAGTGCCACGTCGGTTCAATGCGTTCGCCCAGCCGCGGCCACGTGCGCCTGAAGTCGCGCGACCCGCACGCCCATCCGGCGATCCTGTTTAACTATATGTCCCATGAGCAGGACTGGCAGGAGTTCCGCGACGCCATCCGCATTACCCGCGAAATCATGAACCAGCCGGCGCTGGATAAGTATCGCGGCCGCGAAATCAGTCCGGGAACAGAATGCCAGAGCGATGCCGAGCTGGATGAGTTTGTGCGCAACCACGCCGAGACCGCGTTCCACCCGTGCGGGACCTGTAAGATGGGTTACGACGAGATGGCGGTGGTCGATGGCGAGGGCCGCGTCCACGGTCTGGAAGGCGTGCGGGTGGTCGATGCCTCGATTATGCCGCAGATCATCACCGGCAACCTCAACGCCACCACCATTATGATCGGCGAGAAGATGGCTGACGCTATCCGTGGCCGCCAGCCGCTACCGCGCAGCACCGCGACGTATTATGTCGCTGGCGACGCGCCGGTTCGCCGTTAACGGGTCAATGCCGGGCGGCGGCTACGCCTTGCCCGGCCTACCCTGAGGCAATGTAACGTAGCCCCGGTAAGCGCAGCGCGACCGGGGTGCCGTTCCGGGGTTTGACCACATAGGTTGATGTTAGCGAAATGCCTCCAGGCGTTTGATCTGCTGCCCGTCGGCAGTAAAGTTCTCCGCCGCCAGCCATGCCCGCAGCGCCGCATCGCGCGCAGGCCACTCGCCGTCGATGATGGACAGCATATCGCTGTCGCGCGTCCGCCCTTTACGCACCAGCCTCTGCCGCAGACGTCCTTCCCAGCTAAAGCCCAGCCGCTCGGCGGCCCGGCGCGAGGCGACATTCATCGAATCGCATTTCCACTCCAGCCGACGGTAGCCATGGTCAAAGCCGTTCTTCAGCAACAACCAGACCGCTTCGGTACCCAGCGGGGTGTTTTTCATCCGTCGCGACCAGGTGACATGGCCGATCTCAACCGTGCCCATTTCCCGCTCGATCGCCAGATAGCTGACGATGCCCACCGCCTGCTCGCTACGCAGGTCAACCACCGCATACGGCACCAGAGCATCTTCATTCACCTTGCCCGCGATCCAGCGCGCGGTCGCCGCCACGCTCTCCGGCCGCGTAGACGCCAGCCACGTCCAGTCGCTGTTATCGCCGAGCGCATAGGCGGCAAACAGATCCGCCGCATGACGGTCAACGTCCAGCGGCTCCAGTCGGCAAAAACGGCCATTTAACGCCGTCCGCCGCAGGACTTGCGCCCCCTGCCAGCCAGGAACAAGGTCGTTCACCTGCTGGCCAAACTCATTGATTTCCGGCACACCCACCTCCTTGCAATAGACAATTTGTTATAGCAAGAAGCCAGAAGCGGAGAAAGGCGCTTCTGCGCGACCGGCAATAACCTGTCGTTCTTGAATATGCGTTTTTAGCATAAGGATATCCTTATTTTGACTTTACGCCTTTTGGCAAGCGGCCTAACGTAGCGAGGCATAAAAAATTAAAACAACCATTTTTCAGGGATTGCACATGACCAAAAAACTGTTGCCTTTACTGGTACTGACGGCGCTCACCGCCGCCGCGCATGCCGCTACGCCGCCCAACACGCTGGTGGTCGCCCAGGGTCTCGACGATATCGTCAGCCTCGACCCGGCGGAAGCGAACGAACTCTCCAGCATTCAGACGGTCCCCAGCCTCTATCAGCGTCTGGTGCAGCCGGACCGCAACAACCCTGAAAAAATCGTACCGATCCTCGCCGAAAGCTGGCAGGCCGATCCGGCGGCGAAAACCCTGACCATCAAACTGAAGCCGGATGCCACATTCGCCTCCGGTAATCCGCTGCGCCCGGAAGATGTGATTTTCTCATACACCCGTGCGGTGACGCTGAATAAATCGCCGGCGTTTATTCTCAACGTGCTCGGCTGGCAGCCGGACAACATCGCCAGCCAGCTGAAAAAGATTGATGACCATACCCTGACGCTGCACTGGACCGCCGACGTCAGCCCGGCGGTGGCGCTGAATATTCTCTCCACCCCTATCGCCTCCATCGTCGATGAAAAACAGGTGGCGCCGAACGCGAAAAATAATGACTTCGGCAACGACTGGCTGAAGATGCACTCGGCGGGCAGTGGGGCCTATAAAATGCGCGTCTACCAGCCGCATCAGGCCATCGTGCTGGAAGCCAACGCCAGCTCCCCCACCGGCGCGCCGAAGATCAAGAGCATCATTATTAAAAACGTCCCCGACCCGGCTTCCCGCCGCCTGCTGATCCAGCAGGGGGATGCCGACGTGGCGCGCGATCTCGGCGCTGACCAGATTGCCGCCCTGCAGGATAAACCCGGCGTGAAGGTGCTGAGCATCCCATCCGCCGAGCAGAACTATCTGGTGTTTAATACCGCCAACAGCGCCAACCCGCTGCTCAATAACCCGGCTTTCTGGGAGGCGGCGCGCTGGCTGGTCGATTATGAGGGCATCACCAAAAATCTGCTGAAAGGCCAGTACTTTATTCACCAAAGCTTCCTGCCGGCCGGCCTGCCGGGGGCGCTGGAGACCAATCCGTTCACCTTCGACCCGCAAAAAGCTAAGGCTATCCTCGATAAAGCGGGTATTAAGGATGCCCACTTCACCCTCGACGTGGAGAACAAACCGCCGTTTATCACCATCGCCCAGTCGCTGCAGGCCAGCTTTGCCCAGGGCGGGGTGAAAGTGGATCTACTGCCGGCCGCCGGCAGCCAGGTCTATGCCCGGGTACGCGCGAAACAGCATCAGGCGGCGATCCGCCTGTGGATCCCGGACTACTTTGATGCCCACTCTAACGCCAGCGCTTTTGCCTGGAACGATGGTAAATCCAGCACCGTGGCCGGGCTCAACGGCTGGCAGATCCCTGAGCTGAATAAAGCCACCCTCGCCGCGGTGGCGGAGCCGGACCCGGCGAAGCGCCTAGACCTGTACAAAACGATGCAGGAATCCCTGCTGCAGCATTCGCCGTACGTCTTTATTGACCAGGGGAAAACCCAGATCGTGGTGCGTGACAACGTGAAGGGCTATCAGCAGGGGCTGAACGCCGATATGGTCTGGTACGATAACGTGACCAAGTAAGCGGGTTTTGGTCACCGGGTCTGGCGGCCTCGCCTGCCCGGATGACCGACTCCTCACCCAGGCCCGGTCGGCGTCGCGCCGCCGGGCACCATGCTGATATACCAGGAATTTCCATTTTCCATGCCATCGTTTTCCACTCACCTTACCCGCCTGCTGCAGGGGCTGTTGACGCTGCTGCTCACGCTGTTCGGGCTGCTGCTGGTCACCTTCTCGCTCTCCGCACTGTCGCCCGTCGATCGCGTACTGCAGATCGTCGGCGACCATGCCAGCCAGTCGACCTATGACCAGGTTCGCCATCAGCTCGGTCTCGACCAGCCGCTGCCGGTGCAGTTCTGGCACTATCTGGTCAACCTGGCCCATGGCGATCTCGGTATCGCCAGCGCCACCGGCCAGCCGGTGCTCCACGATCTGCTGGCGGTCTTCCCGGCGACCCTTGAGCTGGCGACCCTGGCGCTGATCGTCGGCGCGGTACTGGGCATTGTCGCCGGGGTGCTGTGCGCGCGTTACGCCGGTTCGCCGTGGGATCTGACGGTGCGCACCTTTACCCTGTTGGGCAACTCGGTGCCGATATTCTGGCTCGGCCTGCTGATGCTGGCCCTGTTCTACGCCCGGCTGCAGTGGGCGCCGGGCCCGGGTCGCCTCGACGATATTTATCAGTACACCGTCGAGCCGCGCAGCGGTTTTGCGCTGATCGACACCTGGCTCTCCGGCGATACCGCGGCGTTTAAAAATGCGATCGGCCATCTGGCGCTGCCGGTGCTGGTGCTGGCCTATTACTCGCTGGCGAGCATCACCCGCCTGACCCGCTCCGCCTGCCTGAGCGAGATGAACAAAGAGTACATTCTGCTGGCGCGGGCCAAAGGGGGCGGAGAGATGACGATTTTGCTGCGCCACGTCCTGCCCAATATCCGCGGCACCCTGCTGACGGTGACCGCTCTCGCCTGGACCTCCATGCTCGAAGGGGCGGTGCTCACCGAAACCGTCTTCTCGTGGCCGGGGATCGGCCGCTATCTCACCACCGCGCTGTTCGCCGGAGATACCACGGCGATCATGGGCGGCACGCTGCTGATTGGCGTGAGTTTTGTGCTGATCAATAACCTGACCGACCTGCTGGTGCGGTTAACCGATCCGAGGGTGCGCTGATGCCGACTTATCTGTTTTTACGCCGTCTGCGCCGCTCACCCGCCGCCTTCAGTGGCCTGACCCTGGTGATCCTGCTGGTGCTGACCGCGCTGTTCGCCCCGTGGCTGGCGCCACACGATCCCAACTGGCAGGATGCCGCCGCTCGTCTGCAGGGGCCGGGGGCGGAGCACTGGCTCGGCACCGACAGCTACGGCCGCGACCTGCTGTCGCGTCTGCTGTACGGTGCCCGCCCGGCGCTGGGTCTGGTGGCGCTGGTGACCGCCATTACCCTGCCCGTCGGTCTGCTGGTGGGTATCCTCTCCGGTTACTATGGCGGGTGGCTGGAGCGGATACTGATGCGGTTTACCGACGTGGTGATGTCGATGCCGCGCCTGATCCTCGCTTTCGCGTTCGTGGCGATGCTCGGCCCGGGGCTGGTCAACGGCGCGCTAGCGTTAGCCCTGACCACCTGGCCGGCCTACGCCCGTCAGGCGCGCAGCGAAATTCAGCGCCTGCGCCATAGCGACTACCTCGCCGCGGCGGAGATGCTGGGTATTCGCGGCTGGCGGCTGCTGGTCGGCCATATTCTGCCGCTGTGTCTGCCGTCGGCGATTGTCCGGCTGGCGCTCGATCTGGCGGGCATTATCCTCGCCGCCGCCGGGCTCGGCTTTCTCGGCCTTGGCGCCCGCCCGCCGATGGCGGAGTGGGGAGCGATGATTGCCGACGGGATGCAGGTGATTTTCGACCAGTGGTGGATCGCTGCCATCCCCGGCGCGGCGATCCTGCTCGCCAGCCTGGCGTTTAACCTGCTGGGCGATGGCCTGCGCGATATTATGGAGCCGCAACATGACTGACATCCGACTGACCGTCCAGGGACTCGCCGTCGACTACCCCACCGCCCGGGTGGTGGACAACGTCAGCTTCACCCTCGGCAACGAGCGGCTGGCGCTGGTGGGCGAATCCGGCTCCGGCAAATCGATGACCGCCCGGGCGCTGATGGGCCTGGTGCGTAAGCCCGGGGTGGTGAGCGCCGAACGGCTGGAGGTGCTGGGGCGCGATGTGCTAACCCTCAGCGCCCGCGGCTGGCGCGCGCTGCGCGGCAACGATATCGCTATGGTGCTGCAGGATCCCCGCTATGCGCTAAATCCTGTGCAGTCCATTCAGACGCAGTTGGAAGAGGCGTTAACCCTGCATCAGCGTCTCAGCCGCCGTGGGCGCGCCGAGGCGGTTAAAGACGCCATCGCCGCCGTCGGTCTGGATCTGCCGGTCCTCAGCCGCTATCCCGGCGAGCTCTCCGGCGGGATGGGGCAGCGGGTGATGATCGCCCTCGCGCTGCTTAATAACCCGAAGGTGCTGATAGCCGACGAGCCAACTTCGGCCCTCGACGCCCGCCTGCGCAACCAGATCCTCGAGCTGCTGGTGGAGCAGTGCGCGCAGCGGCAGATGGCCATGCTACTGATCAGCCACGATCTGCCGCTGGTGGCCGCGCATTGCGATCGCGTGCTGGTGATGTACCGGGGGAGACAGGTCGATGAGATGCCGGCGCGGGCGCTACCGAGCGCGACGCACCCTTATACCCGCACCCTGTGGACCTGCCGGCCGAATGCGCACACCTACGGCCAAATGCTGCCGACCCTCGACAGAACCCAGGACTTTACGGAGACGGCCCATGGCGATCGTTAATCTTCAGGATTTGCAGGTAACTTTCGGCGCGAAGACGGCGGTCTCCGCCGCCAGTTTCTGTGTCGATGCCGGGGAAACCTTCAGCCTGATCGGCGCCTCCGGCTGCGGTAAATCGACGATTTTGCGCGTGCTGGCCGGATTACAGCGCGAATGGCGCGGCAGCGTGGAACTGCTGGGCCAGGGCATCGCGCCGGGTGCCCGCTTTCAGGGCGCGCTGCGGCGCAACGTGCAGATGGTGTTTCAGGATCCGTACGCCTCGCTGCATCCCAACCATACTCTGTGGCGCACCCTGGCGGAGCCGCTGCAGATCCACGGCATCCGCGACGTTGCCCCGCGGGTGACCACCGCCCTTGAGCAGGTGGGTCTGGCCGCCGACGCCGTGCGCCGCTATCCACATCAGCTCTCCGGCGGGCAACGGCAGCGCGTGGCCATTGCCCGTGCCCTGCTGCTGCGCCCGCAGATCCTGCTGCTGGATGAGCCGACCTCAGCGCTGGATATGTCGGTGCAGGCGGAAATACTCAATCTGCTTAACCGCCTGAAACAGGAGCACGGCATGACCTATCTGCTGGTCAGCCACGATGCCGACGTCATCGCCCATATGTCCGATCGGGCGGCGTTTATGGCGGAGGGCGTGATCCAGCGCTTTTTCGATCGCGAAGCGCTGGTCAACGGAGAGCACCGGATGAGGTGAGGTCAGCGGATGCGCCGTTGTTTTGTCGGGTGGCGCTTCGCTTACCCGACCTACGATTCGTGCGACCTGTCGTTAATTTATTCACCATTGTTGCTGAAACTGCCGATGCTGGCGGCCTCAACATCGCTGAGACGTTCCCGGAAGGCCGGGGCAGCCCGCATGGATGCGGGCTGAGGGCCGTGTTTTGCAGGGACGCTGCCTCGGCCCGACCCGAAGCCTGCAGGGATAAGTCGAAGGCACCACGCAGTGGCGATGTTGCTGGCCGGAGCCCGGGGGTACAGGGGGCGGCGGCGACTGGCCGCCCCCTGTGCGCTCCCTGCGCCATGAGAGACATAATGCAGACGATTAACCGGGAGCGCAATGTGCGCTGAAGTCGCAGATAACATAAAAGACTTCCCTGCAGTGCTTTCCCTCACCCTGGCCCTCTCCCGGAGGGAGAGGGAACTGTCCAGCTGGCGTTTAGGCCCGGCAAGCGTACTGCCAGGTAACGTTATCCGTTGCCACTCCCCTACTTCGCCAGGCTGGCAAAGCGAGCAAAGACCGCATCAAAAATCGCCAGCCCTTGCGCCACCTGCTCAGCAGTAATGGTGCACGGCGGCACCACGTGAATGCGGTTCTCCACCACAAAGGCCAACAGCCCGGCCTCGGTTAAGGCCCCTTTGATCGCGGCCATGTCGGCGGCAGTCAGCGGCGTTTTTTGTTCACGGCTGCTCACCAGCTCCAGCGCCTGGAACAGGCCGCGACCACGCACCTCGCCGATAATGGCGTGCTTCTCCGCCAGTGCCTCGAGACCGGGGCGCAGCACCTCGTTGCCGATATAGGCCGCGTTCTCAACCACCTTCTCCTCTTTCATCGCGTCGATGGTGGCGACAATCGCCGCCATCGCCAGCGGATGGCCGGAGTAGGTCAGCCCCCCGGCAAAAAAGTGGTCGTCAAAATAGCGGGCAATCGGTTCGCTAATCAGTACCCCGCCCGCCGGCACGTAGCCCGCGTTAACCCCTTTGGCAAAGGTCACCAGATCCGGCACCACGCCATCCTGTTCGAAGGCGAACCAGCTGCCGGTACGGCCAAAGCCGGCCATCACCTCATCGAGGATCAGCACGATGCCAAACTCGTCGGCCAGGGCGCGCACACCCTGCATATAGCCTGCCGGCGGCACGAGGATCCCGGCGGTGCCGGGGATGGACTCCAGCAGGATCGCCGCGATGGCCGTCGGCCCCTCGCATTCGATGATCCGCCGCAGATGCGCCAGCGCGCGCTGGCACTCCTCTTCCTCAGTCGCGGCGTTGAACTCGCTGCGGTAAAGGTAGGGGTTGAAGAAATGAACATGGCCGCGGGAGAACTCATTCGGCACCCGGCGCCAGTCGCCGGTGGCGGCAATCGCGCTGCCGGTGTTGCCATGATAGGAACGATAGGCCGACAGCACCTTGTCGCGCCCGGTATAGAGCCGCGCCATGCGAATCGCGTTCTCATTGGCATCCGCCCCGGCGTTGGTGAAGAACACCTTGCTGAAGCCCGCCGGCGCCAGGTCGACGATACGCTTCGCCGCTTCGCCACGGGCAAGGTTGGCAGTGGCGGGCGCGATGGTGACCAGGGTCTCCAGCTGCGCCTTCATGGCCGCCAGTACCCGGGGGTGCTGATAGCCAATGTTGACGTTCACCAGCTGGCTGCTGAAATCGAGCCAGGTATTCCCCTCGTAATCCCATAGCTCGCAGCCTTGCGCCCCGGCAATCACCAGCGGATGGAGATTGCCCTGCATCGACCATGAATGAAACACATAAGCGCGATCCAGCTGCCGAACTTCATCATTGCTTATCGCGACCTCGTTCTGTAGTGCCAGCTTCATACCCTGCCCTCTCTCATGTCGTTGTGGTTGGCTTCATCATTGGCCGCGGCAGCGCAAAACGGATAGAGCCAGTGCGTGAAAAACGATGTGACACGGTGTCACATCCGCGTCCGCCGTCTGGCCCTGTGCCTTGCCGTCCGGCGTTTTTATAGTGGAGGGACAACCGCACAGGAGAATGACATGGCAACGAGCAACGTAGTGTTTATCACCGGGGCGACCTCGGGTTTTGGCGAAGCGGCAGCGCAGGTGTTTGCCGACGCGGGCTGGTCGCTGGTGCTGAGCGGGCGCCGCTATCCGCGACTGAAGGCCTTGCAGGACAGACTCGCCGCCCAGGTGCCGGTGCATATTATTGAGCTTGACGTTCGTGACAGCGAGGCGGTGGCTGCCGCCGTGGCGTCGCTCCCCGCCCCCTTCGCCGATGTCACCACCCTGATCAACAACGCCGGGCTGGCGCTGTCGCCGCTGCCGGCGCAGGAGGTGGCGCTGGAGGACTGGAAAACGATGATCGACACCAACGTCACCGGTCTGGTGACGATGACCCACGCCCTGCTGCCGACGCTGATCCGCCATGGCGCCGGGGCGAGCATTATCAATATCGGCTCGATCGCCGGACAGTGGCCCTATCCCGGCAGCCATGTGTATGGCGCCAGCAAGGCGTTTGTGAAGCAGTTCAGCTATAACCTGCGCTGCGATCTGCTTGGCACCGGCGTGCGGGTCACCGATCTGGCGCCGGGGATTGCCGAGACCGAATTTACCCTGGTGCGTACCAAAGGCGACCAGGCGGCATCGGATAAGCTCTATCGCGGCACCACGCCGCTGAGCGCGCGCGATATCGCCGAGCAGATGTTTTATATCGCCACGTTGCCGGCGCATATGAACATTAACCGGGTGGAGGTGATGCCGGTGCGTCAGGCGTGGCAGCCGTTCGCTATTGACCGGGACTAGGCGGGCGCGTGGTTTTTCCCCTGCCGGCGCTGCCGGCAGGGGATGCAAGCCAGACTAACGGCTGCTTTGCAGAAACTGCCTGACGCGTTCGGAGTCAGGCTGAGTGAAGAACTTCTCCGGCGGCGCCTTCTCAATCAGTAGCCCCTTCTCCAGAAACACCACCTCGTTGGACACCTGGCGGGCAAAATCCATCTCGTGCGTCACCACCACCATGGTGTAACCCTCGGCGGCGAGGGCTTTCATGACCCCCAACACCTCATTAACCAGCTCCGGATCCAGCGCCGACGTCGGTTCATCGAAGAGAATAACTTCGGGCGACATCGCCAGTGAACGAGCGATCGCCACCCGCTGCTTCTGCCCGCCGGAGAGGGTGATCGGGTAAACATCGGCTTTGTGCGCCATGCCAACCTTCTCCAGCTGCTGCATGGCAATGGCCTTCGCCTCGTCTCGTTTCATGCCCTTAACGTGCAGCAGCGCCTCGCTGACGTTTTGCTGAACAGTCAAATGCGGCCACAGGTTAAAACTCTGAAAGACCATCCCCACCCGCTCGCGGATTTTGGCCAGCTGGCGGTGCGACATCGCCCGGCCGCGCTGCTCATCAATCCCCAGTCGCTGACCACTGATATGAATTTCGCCGCGGTCCGGCTGTTCCAGCCAGTTCATACAGCGCAGCAGTGTGGATTTTCCCGACCCGGACGAGCCGAGAATACTCACCACGGTCCCCTTCTCCACCGTCAGATTAATATCCCGCAGGACTTCCACATTATCGAACTGTTTGGAGACGTTTTTAACGCTTACGGCAATAGACTCAGGCATGGCTCATTCCTCTTTTGGCTCCCCAGGCGGTCAGGCGCTTAATCAGCAACTCCAGCAGAATGCTGATCGCCCAGTAAAGCCCAATAGCGACGATAAAGGCGTTAAACGGAATAAAATAGGTCGCCTGGACGCTGTTGGCGGCGGCGGTGATCTCCTGAACGGTAATAATGCTCAGGAAAGCGGTGTCCTTCAGGCAAATAATCAGCTGATTGCCGATCAGCGGTAAGGCGGAAGAGACGATATTGGGTAAAATAATCCGCCGGAAAATGGCATAGCGCGAAAAGCCCTGAGCAATCGCCGCTTCAATATATCCGCCGGAAAATACCCGCCGCTGGCTGCGCAATATTTCAAAGAAATAGGCGCCATGATAAATAATCAGGGCCAGTAAACCGGCGGTCCACGGCTCCATGCTAATACCGAGCTGCGGCAGCCCGTAATACAGAAGATAAGCGAGGATCAAAAAAGGGATTGCACGCATCAGGCTGACGAAACCAATAATAATCCGGTTAATCACTTTCTTTTGATATTCGCTAAAATAACACAGCGCAATACCGATAATCAGCGCCGCCAGGGCGGCGGTAATAAACAGTTCGAGGGTCGCGAATAACCCGGCAATAAAGCTATCGCGAACCGACCAGATAACGCCCCACTGATTCATAATGCCTCCCGTTCCTAGCGCGCCAGACGCCTGGCTTTACGTTCCGCGATACCCTGCAGCTTCAACAAACAGCCGATGATCACCACATACAGCAGGCCGGCGGCGAGGATCGGCGACAGCGGCTCGTAGGTGACCGAGGAGATACGGTTGGTGACCCGGGTGAGATCCACCACGCCAATCACGGCGATGGCCGGGCTACCTTTGATCAAAAAGGACATCTCATTGACCAGCGCCGGCAGGCTCTCGATCCACATCTGCGGCAGCATGATGTAGCGGAAGTAGGTCCAGCGGCGCATTCCCACCGACTCCGCCGCCTCCCGCTGTTCGCGCGGAAAGGTGCGGAAAGCGTTGCGCCAGATCTCAGCGTTAAACGCCGAGGTGTTAAGCGTCAGCGCCACAATGGCGGCCACGTTCTTGTCGAGGTTAATGCCCATCGTGGGCAGCGAAAGAAACAGAAATAGCACCAGCGTCACCAGCGGCGTCGCGCGGGCCAGACTGATATAGACCACCAGCAGCTGGTCGATCACCGGCAGGCGCAGCATCCGTACCAGGGCGATCAGCAGGCCCGCCACCACCCCGAAGGCGATAGCGATGGCCGAAATCCAGAGGGTCGTCCATGCGCCTTCGATTAATAACTGCCAGGAAATTGCATCCATGAGGCCCTCCTTCTCAGCAACAGGCGGCGGTCGCCCGCCGCGGAATATTACAGTCCGGCGAGTTTGTGAAACTGTTCCGGGCTGGTGATCGCCTCGGTCGGCAGGTTGTCATAGGTTTCGCCAAACCATTTTTTCTGCAGCTCGGCGAGCTTGCCGGTCTCCTTCATGTGGTTCATAAACTTGGTCATATAGGCCAGCAGCTGCGGCGAATTTTTCGGGATCGGCCACGCCATATACCCCGGTCCGGAGACGGCCAGCCCTTTGGCGAAGACCTTCGGTTTGGCTTTCGCCAGGTCGTTTACCGAGATCACCACGTTAATCACGTAATCCAGTCGCTTATTCGCCAGGTCGGCGTAGGCTTCCGGATAGGAGGGATACTCCACCACCGGTCCCAGCTTGCCGCCGGTCTTCTCCAGCATCGCCTTCAGCTCCGGCAAACGCGCCAGCAGCGCGCTCCCGGCCTGTAACCCCACTTTTTTGCCGCTGAGATCGGCAATGGTATTTAACGAAGTATCGCCAGCGCGTTTGACGAAATAGTGCTGCGCGGAGGCCCACGGTGGGGTGAAATCAAAAACCTTCAGCCGCTCATCGGTAATCACCGCCCCGGTTAAGGCCATATCGTATTGCCCGGTGGAGACGGCCGCTAATAATCCGGTCCACGGTAATATGCTCTGGTCGACATGGAATTTGGCGTACTTACGTAATTCCTCAAGCATATCTTTGTTAAAGCCATCGGCCTGGCCATTATTCATAAAGTTAAACGGCGCATAATCATCTTCCGTCGCCACTTTCAGGGTGCCGGATTTTTCTATTTCCGGAAGATCGGCCGCGACGGCGTGATAAGAAAAAGCGACCGTTAATACAGCGCTCAGACACATTGATGCCAATGATTTTTTCATTATTTTCACCCCTGATGGATTGGCCAGACGGGTTCATTCCAGAACGCGAAAAGGTTTCTGCAAAATAGTGGCCGGAGACGTTCCGGTCCACGGCGGCTGAATACGTTTTTAATGTGGGAGCGTTTTTCAATTCCGTATAGAGCCAGATGGGCTACATCGCTGTGTCAGATGGCGGCAGGGTGGTATGGAATTTGCTGAGTGTAACGGGTGGTCGCTATGCGTTATTGCCAGAGGAGCTCCGTATGATCCGTCACCTGTTACACGTTGATTTTCAGCCTGGCCGCGGTTTGCAGGAGCAGGTGCGAGAGACGCTGGTGAATGCCATTCTCAGCGGGATCTTCGCCGCCGACACCCCGCTGCCCTCCTGTCGCCAGCTGGCCAGCCAGCTTCGCGTCTCGCGCAACACCACCGCGCTGGTGTTTGAAAGTCTGGTCAACGAGGGCTACCTGATTAGCCGCCCACGAAGCGGTTACTACCTGCATCCCGACTATCATGAAGCTTCACCTGCCGCCGTCGAGAGTGCACCGCAGCGCGAAGCCGCTGCACCACGCTGGGGCGACCGGCTGCAGATGACCCCCAGCCAGCAGGAGTCGATCCTCAAACCGGCGGGCTGGATGCACTACCGCTACCCGTTTATCTACGGCCAGCCCGATACCCGGCAGTTCCCGCTGGCCACCTGGCGCTCGGCGGCGAACTGGCTGCACGGCGGAGTGCGCGACCCGGCATGGGTCATCGACCATATTGACCAGGATGTGCCGATGCTGATCGAGCAGATCCGTACCCGGGTGCTGCCCAAGCGCGGCATTGTCGCCGCGCCGGATGAAATTCTCATCACCCTTGGCTCGCAAAATGCGCTCTACCTGCTGACCCGACTGCTGCTCTCTTCCACCACCCGCATTGGCGTCGAAAACCCCTGCTTTCGCGAAGCCATCAACACCTTTCTGCTCGCCGACGCCGAGGTGGTGCCGCACCCGGTGGATGAAGAGGGGATCGTGCTTAATGAGCGTTCCTGCGATTACTACTATGTCACTCCAGGTCATCAGGTGCCCACCGGAGTGACCATGAGCAGTGCGCGGCGTCGCCAGCTGCTGGAGCATGCCGCCCGCCATGACGCGATCATTATTGAAGATGATTATGACTCGGAGAGTAACTTTACCCTCAACCCGCTGCCGGCGCTGAAGGCCAGCGATCGCAGCGGCCGGGTGGTGTATGTCAGCAGCCTGTCAAAAGCGCTGTCGCCGGGGCTGCGGCTGGGGTTTATGGTCGCCGACCCGGACCTGATCGACGAGGCGCGCGCCCTGCGCCGGCTGGTCTATCGCCATCCGCCGACCAACATTCAGTACCAGATGGCCCACTTCCTTGCCCAGGGCCATTATGAAACCCATCTGCGGCGCTACCACTACGACTCCGCCCAGCGCTGGGAGCGCCTACATGCCGCCCTGCAGCGCTATCTGCCGTCGTGTCGCGCGCTGGCGGGGAGCGAACATGCTAACGCCTTCTGGCTGCAGACCCCGGCGCAGATCAACACCCAGCAGCTCACCTGGCGCGCCGCCCACGCCGGCGTGCTGATTGAGCCCGGGGCGCGCCATTTTCTCAGCGCCACGCCGCCGGATAACTACTTTCGCATGGGATTCCACGCCATTAACCCTGACGCCATCGCCCAGGGGGTGGAAGTCCTGCGCGGCCAGCTGGAGCAGATGGGTTAGCGGTATTGTTCATACTCAACGGCGTCGCGCACGCTGAGCAGCGCCGGGCGCAGGCTGTCGAAAGGCACCGATCCGAGCGCGATGCGCAGCGCCTGCGGGATCGTGGCGGAGACGCAGAACGGCTCGGCGGTCGACACCGAAATACGGCGTTCCATCAGCGTGTTCGCCAGCCGATCGGCCCGGCTCTCTTCACCCAGAGGCAGCCAGACGAAGTACGAATCGGGATGAGTCACGACGGGAAGCCCACAAAGCACCTCGCGGGCCACCTGCTGCCGCTGTCGCGCATCCTGTCGTTTCTGCGTTTCAAAGCGTGCCACCGTGCCATCTTCAATCCAGGCGCAGATCAGCGAACTTATCAGCGTCGGCGTATTCCACGTCGTGGCCCGGATGGCGCGCTCGATCTCCGGGCGATAGCGCGGCGGAGAAATCACCACGCCCACGCGCAGCCCGGTGGCGATATTTTTTGAAAATCCGGTGACATACACCGTTCTTTCCGGCGCATAGCTGACCACCGGCGGCGGCGGATGGCTCACCAGCCGGGCGTAGGCGGCATCTTCAATAATCAGCAGATCGTGCTGGCGCGCGAGATCGGCCAGCGCCTGCCGCTGCCCGGTGTTGAGCACCCAGCCCAGCGGATTGTGCAGCGTCGGCATGGTATACACCGCCCGCACCCGCCGCTGCTGGCACAGCGTATGAAGCGCCTGCAGGTCCGGTCCCTCCGGCCGACAGGGGATCGCCGCCAGCTCCAGATGATACAGCGCCGCCAGAACCTTGAAGCCCGAATAGGTCAGCGCATCCACCGCCACCACATCGCCCGGACGTAACAGCCCCATGACGGTCACTGCCAGCCCGTGCTGTGCGCCGTTGACGATCAGGACATTTTCCGCGTCCGGCGCAAAGTGCTGGCAGCTCAAATGGCGGGCGATAATTTCGCGCTCGGCGAGCCGTCCGGCATGAGGCTGATAGCGCAGATGCGAGTCAATATCGCCCGCCATCGCCAGCTGCCTGAGCGCCTCGCGCAGCGCATCGCCCTGCTCCGGCAGCGAAGGGTAGTTGAAATTGAGATCCACGACATCGGCGGCCACCACCTGCTGATCGACCCCATGCCCCGGCGGCAGCGAGAGGTCGCGCACGAAGGTGCCGCGGCCGGTTTCGCCGCTGACCAACCCCATCTCTTCCAGTTCACGGTAGACGCGCGTGGCGGTGGCCAGCGAGATGCGCTCCCCGGCGGCAAGGGTACGGTGCGTCGGCAGACGGGTGCCTGCGGGCAGCTGCCCGCTGCGGATCGCCTGGGCATATTGGTCGACAACGGCTTTATATCGGGCTTTCATCGTGAAATGTATCTATGACAATAATTTGATTGTATTAGATTGAGCACATTACCATCGCCACAGACGATGCTCAAGCGGGCACAGCACATCTGATAACGCGAGGTTAACGTGGTAGATTCAACAATGGATAAATCGGTGCCCGGTCCCTGGTCCGGATGGCTTCATGGTTTACTGGGGGTGATTATTTTTAGCGGTTCGCTGCCCGCGACGCGGCTGGCGGTGCAGGATATGGATCCGTTCTTATTGACCTTTCTGCGCGCCTCCATCGCCGGGCTGCTTGCCGTCGCGCTGCTGGTCGGCTTTCGCCAGAAACGCCCGCGCCTGGCGCAGCTTGTGCCCTTGATCATCGTCTCATCAGGGGTGGTGATCGGCTTTCCCCTGCTCACGGCGCTGGCCCTGCAGCACATTACCTCGGCGCATTCAATTGTGTTCATTGGCCTGCTGCCGCTGATGACCGCCCTCTTCGGCGTACTGCGCGGCGGCGAACGCCCGCGGCGGGCTTTCTGGATCTTTTCGCTGCTGGGCAGCCTGCTGGTGGTGGGATTCGCCCTGACGCAAAGTGCGGCGGCCTCACTCAGCGGCGATCTGCTGATGCTGGCGGCGGTTATCGCCTGCGGCCTCGGCTATGCGGAAGGGGCAAAGCTGACGCGGGAGCTCGGCGGCTGGCAGGTGATCTGCTGGGCGCTGGTGATAGCCCTGCCGTTGATGCTCCCCGCCTCGCTGATGGTTCAGCCCGCGTCCTGGCATGCCATATCGGCCTCCTCCTGGGCGGCGCTCGGCTATGTGTCGCTGTTCAGCATGCTGATCGGTTTCATCTTCTGGTACAAAGGGCTGGCCGCGGGCGGGATCGCCGCCGTCGGCCAGCTCCAGCTATTGCAGCCATTCTTCGGGCTTGGCCTGTCGGCGGCGCTGTTGCACGAAACCGTCAGCCCCTTGATGCTGGCGGTTACGCTGGGCGTGGTGCTGTGCGTGGTGGGCTCGCGCAAATTTGGCCGCCAGCGGGTTGTCACAGGGAGCGGGAGCCGTGATTGACCGCCCCGTCATCCGCCGTCCCGGGTCGCGGCGGCGTAACCGCCTTACCCGGGCGACAGCATGATAAACGGCTGGAGGACACGTCGCCGGGGAGGACGACCGTCTACACCGGCCGCGCGTACTGAAGCATCACCTGCAACAGCACGTTGGCGCCGGCGGCGACGTGCTCCGGCGAGGCATACTCAATTTCGTTATGGCTGATCCCGTCCTTGCAGGGGATAAAAATCATCCCGGTGGGCGCCAGATAGCTCATATACACTGCGTCATGCCCGGCGCCGGAGACGATCGGCCGCGCCGGATAGCCCAGCCGCTGCGCGGCATCGGCAATGGCCTGCCGGCATTCGGCATCGAACGGCGCCGCCGGATAGTGGCTTACCTGCTTCAGGGCCACCTGCAGACCGCTTTCCCGCTCAACCTCCGCGATAAAGGCCCGCAGCTGGCGATCCATCTCGTCCACCAGCGCATCGCTGAGATTGCGCATATCAATGGAGAAGGTGACCTCCCCGGGCACCACGTTGCGGCTGTTGGGCCACACCTGCACGCTACCGACGGTGCCGCGTCCCTCTTCGCTGCGCCCGGAAATGGCCACCACTTCCTGCATAATGCGCGTCGCCACCTGCAGGGCATCCTGACGCAGGCGCATCGGCGTAGGCCCGGCGTGCGAGGCCTGGCCGGTCACCACGCAGTCGTACCAGCGGATCCCCAGCACGCCCTGCACGATACCGATGGTTTTCGCTTCATCTTCGAGAATCGGCCCCTGCTCAATGTGCGCCTCAAAATAGGCGCCGATGGGATGCTCCCCTGGGATCTGCTCACCGATATAGCCGATCTGCGCCAGCGCCTCGCCGACGCTGACGCCCTCTTTATCCGTGACGGCCCACGTCTCTTCCAGCGGGAAGACGCCGGCAAAGACCCCGGAGCCCATCATCACCGGCACAAAGCGCGACCCCTCTTCGTTGGTCCAGAACACCACCTCAATCGGCGCGTCGGTGTCAATCTGCAGATCGTTGAGCGTGCGCACCACCTCCAGTGCCGCCAGCACGCCGTAGTTGCCGTCAAATTTGCCGCCGGTGGGCTGGGTGTCAATATGGCTGCCGGAGACGATGGGCGGCAGGCTGGGGTTGCGGCCTTCCCGGCGCATAAACACATTGCCGATTTTATCGATGGTGACGCTCATCCCGGCCTCCCGCGCCCAGCCTATTACCTTGTCCCGACCCTGACGGTCGAGGTCGGTGAGGGTCAGACGGCGGCAGCCGCCCTTCGGCGTGGCGCCGATCTGCGCGAGATCCATTAACGACGCCCACAGGCGGTCGCCATTGATGCGCCAGCCGGTGGTGTCGGTCGCGGGGGTAAAAAGTACATCACTGCTCATGGTGGTCTCCTGACATCAAGGTCGCCGCCAGCGTAACCGGCGGTGGGAATGCGCTATCAACGCCTGGTCTTCATCCTGTATGGTTTTTTGCCGCCGATCAGACGGCCAGGGCCTGGGCGTTAGCGTCAATCGCCAGCTCGCGCCAGCGGTGGCAACTCACCGCGTGGCGTTCCGCGACGGATTCCGTCGGCGGCAGACTCTGCTCACAGACCGGGCGACGGTGCGGGCAGCGCTCGGCAAAAGCGCAGCCGGGCGGCAAGCGCGCCAGATCCGGCGGCGCGCCGGGAATGCAGTGCAGGGCATCACCTTTCTTAAGCCCCTCTTTCGGCCGACTGCCCAGCAGCACCTGAGTATAAGGATGACGCGGGTGGCGCAGGATCTCGCTCATCGACGCTTCCTCGACGATCCGCCCGGCGTACATCACCGCCACCCGGTCGGCGATCTCCACCGCGGCGCCGATATCGTGGGTCACAAACACGATCGACAGCCCACGCTGCTTTTGCTGCTCGCGCAGCAGGATCAGGATCTGGATTTGCACCGTGGCGTCGAGGGCGGTGGTCGGCTCATCCGCCAGCAGCAGCTGCGGGTTACAGGAGAGCGCAAGGGCGATCATCGCCCGCTGGCGCATCCCGCCGGACATCTCGTGCGGGTAAGCATCCAGCCGCCGCTCGGGGCTGGGAATGCGCACCTGGCGCAGGGCCTCCAGCGCCCTATCCCGGGCCGCCTGGCGCGACAGCCCTTCATGGCGGCGCAGCCCTTCAATAATCTGTTGCCCGACGGTGTAGACCGGATCGAAGGCCAGCAGCGGCTCCTGAAAAATCATCGCGCAGCGTCCGCCGCGGTAACGCCGCAGCTGGCTGGCGCTCATCGTCAGCACCTCGTCGTCCCCCACCTGCAGGGTGCCGGAGAGCTCACTGCTCCCCGGCGGGTGCAGGCGCATCAGCGCCCGCAGGGTCACGCTCTTGCCGGAACCCGACTCGCCAATCAGCGCCATCACCTCCCCCTTTTGTACGTCAAAGGAGACCCCGTTGACCGCGTTGATGGTCTGTCCGTCGCGGCGAAAGACGACCCGCAGGTCGCGCACATGGACAAAGGCGTTATCCGACATGGCTGACCTCCTTAAGGGGAATGCTTTGATGCCATGGCGAGGCCGGCTGCGCCATCAGGCAGGCGCTCTGGTGCCCCTCCCCGACCGCCTCCAGCCGCGGTTTTACCTCGGCGCAGACCGCCTTCGCATGCGGGCAGCGGGTGTGAAAGCGGCAGCCGCTCGGCGGCGCGATGGGGCTGGGGGGATCGCCGCTCAGCGGTGAGGTCAGGGTGCGGTTTTCCGGGTCCATGGAGGGCATCGAGCTTAACAGCGCCCGGGTATAGGGGTGGGCGGAGGCGGTAAACAGCTGCTCCGCCGGGCCAATCTCCACCACTTCGCCAAGGTACATGACGAGGATCCGATCCGACAGCCAGCGCACCACGTGCAGATCGTGGCTGATGAACACGTAGGTCAGCTCGAGGGTGCGTTTCAGCTCCTGCAGCAGCTGCAGCACCTGGGCCTCCACCGATTTATCCAGCGCTGACACCGCCTCATCGAGGATCACCAGTCGCGGCTTCATCGCCAGCGCGCGGGCGATATTCACCCGCTGCCGCTGGCCGCCGGAGAGCGCATGCGGGTAGCGGTCGGCAAAGCGCGCCGGTTCAAGGCCAACGTGCGCCAGCAGATAGCGGGCATATTCGCTGGCCTCTCTGGCGCTGACGCCGTGGACGCGCTGGCCGAAGGCGATGCTCTCCTCCATGGTCAGGCGCGGATTGAGCGAAGCATAGCTATCCTGAAAGACCATCTGCACCTGGCGACGGTAGGCTTTCAGCGGCAGACGCGACGAGCCGACCCCCTGTCCGTCGAAGATCAGTTCGCCGCTGTCCTGGGTGAGCAACTGCATCAGCAGCCGGGCGGTGGTCGATTTGCCGCAGCCCGACTCGCCGACCACCCCCAGGGTTTCGCCTTTCATCACCGTGAAGCTGATATCGTCCACCGCCTGCACCACCTCCCGGCCTTTGCCGCCGCGAAAGTACTTCAGCAGGTGATTAACCTTCAGCAGCGGCTGCGCCGGCCCGCCAAGGTCGATATTGATAAAGGGTTGCATCGCTTACTCCTTGATCGCCATTGCCGCACGCAAGCGGTCCGCGAGGATATTGAACGAAATGGAGGTGATAAAAATCATCAGGCCCGGCAGGGCGGCCACCCACGGCTGGGTATAGATTGCCGTGCGCAGCGTATTGAGCATCAGCCCCCACTCGGGCTCCGGCGGCCGCACGCCGAGGCCGAGAAACGACAGGCCGGAGGCGAGGATCATGCACACCGAAATCAGCCCGGTGGAGAAGACGAAGATCGGCCCGAGCACGTTGCCCAACACCTGGACGCGGATAATGGTCAACGCGCTGGCGCCAGTGGCCCGGGCGGCGTCGATATAGTCCATATGTCGCACCTGGGCGGTCACGCTCTCGGCAATCCGCGCCACCTGCGGGACAAACACGAGGGTCAGCGACAACAGCGCATTGCCGATGCCCGCCCCCAGCGCTCCCGACAGCGCAATCGCCAGCAGGACGGAGGGAAAGGCATAGAACACATCCACGGTGCGCATAATCACGGTATTGGTTTTGCCGCCCGTATAGCCGGCGATAATCCCGATGGCCCCGCCGATAAAAAAGGCGAACACCACCGGGACAATTCCCATAAACAGCGACAGTCGGGTGCCAAGGATCAGCCGCGACAGCATGTCGCGTCCCAGCTCATCCGAGCCCAGCGGGAAGCCGTCGCTGCCGATGGGTTTCAGGCGCAGGAACATCGACGTTTGATAAGGATCTTTGACGATAAGCCACGGACCGAACAGCGCCAGGGCCAGCAGCAGGAGGATCACCACGCCCACCACCACCCCGCCGGGGTCGCGCAGTAAGCGGCGCAGCACGCCGCGCCAGTAACCTTGCCGGGAAGCGTGGGCCGCTGCGACCGGGACCGCTTTCGTCGTTGCCGTATCCACCATGGTCAGCTCCTCTTAATACGCGGGTCGAGGGTGGTCTGCAGAATATCCACCAGCAGGTTGAGCAGCACGAAAAACAGCGCCAGCACCCAGATGGTGCCCTGCAGCAGGGGCAGGTCGCGCTGAAAAATGGCGGTATTGAGCAGCAATCCGGTTCCCGGCCAGGAGAAAACGGTCTCCACAAGGATCGATCCGCCCATCAGATAGCCCACCTGCAGCCCCATCACCGCCAGCGCGGTGGGCGCGGCATTTTTCATGACGTGGACAAAGATGCGCGACTCGTTGAGCCCGCGAGCGCGCAGGCCAACGATAAACTCCTGGCTGAGGATATCGGCCACCTGCGAGCGCACGGTGCGGGCGATAATCCCGGTGGGGATCACCGACAAGGTGAGGGCTGGCAGCAGCATGAACTGCAGGTGCGCCCAGTCCCATTGCCAGCCCACCTCGCCTATCGGCCCGCCGCCGGTGGCCGGCAGCAGCGCGAACTTAACGCTGCAGAGGATCACCAGCAGCATCCCCAGCCAGTAGTGCGGCACGCTGACGCCAAATACCGACAACACCGAGGCCAGACGGTCAATGACGCTGTTGCGAAAATAGCCGGCGACAAAGCCGAACAGGCTGCCGAGGACGAAGCCGATCGCCGTCGCCAGCAGCGCCAGGCGCAGGGAGTACGCCACCGCGGTCATCACTTCGTCTATCACCGGGCGGCCGGTGGCGACCGACATACCAAGGTCGCCATGCAGCGCCCGCCACAGCCAGTGGATAAACTGCAGGGGCAGCGGCTTATCAAAGCCGTAAGCCTGCATTAATGTCTGACGCAGCGCCTCCGAGGCGTCCGGCGGCATCACCGACACCAACGGGTCGCCCGGAGCGATCTGCACCAGCATGAAACAGATCACCGCCACCCCAAGCATGGTGGGGATAGCCAGCAGAATGCGGTATAGCAGCGTATTGATCATCGGTCGCCCCTTTCACGATTACTCTTTTTTGCTCACCAGGCTGAGGTCGATAAACCAGCTCTGCGGTTGCACCACCCCGGTCACCGCAGGGGAAATCGCGCGCGGCCCGACGTCGTGGGCGACAAACAGGAACGGCACCTGATCCACCAACGCGGCGTGCAGCTCACCGGCCGCTTTGTTCATCTCCGCCGGGGTAAAGGCGTGCTTGACGGCGGCAGCCAGCTTCTCTGTCTCCGGAGTGGAGAAGTAACCCCAGTTGGTCGCCACCGGCGGAAACGCTTTGGCGGTCGAGAAGCGGATCAGGCCAAAGTAAGGATCGTTAACCGCGGCGCTGACGTTGATCGCATCGATCCCTTTCGCCGAGGGATCCCGGGCACCCAGGCGCCAGTTGGTAAACAGGGTGTTCCATTCCACCACTTTGATATCCACATTGAAGAAGCAGCTCTTCAGGCTCTGCTGGATATACTCGTTCATCGGCAAGGGCTGCATCTGCCCGGAGCCGGAGGCCGAGGTGGCCACCGTGACGTGCAGCGGCTTGCTGGCGCTGTATCCGGCCTCGGTCATTAGCTGGCGGGCGGTGTCCGGGTCATATTTGATCTGGAAGGTGGGTTTGCCATGCCACGGGCTGTCAGCCTCGTAGACCCCGGTGGCCTCGGTCATGTAGCCGCCGAGGTAGCTCTTCAGCTCGGCGCGGTTCAGACACAGGTTGGCCGCTTTGCGCACGCGGATGTCCTGCCACGGCGATCCTTTTTCAAAGGAGAACTGCCAGGGCCACAGGTGCGGCTGGGTATTGGCGTAGAGGTGAAAACCCTGAGACTTGATCTGATCGATGGCGTCCGGCGCCGGGGCTTCAATCCAGTCCACCTGCTTCGACAGCAGCGCCGCGGTACGGGCGTTGGCCTCCGGCAAGGGGATCAGCACCACTTTATCCACCCGGGGAATGCGATCTTTGTTCCAGTAGTCGGGGTTTTTATCGAGGATCAGCTGCTGACGCGGCACCAGTTTCTCCAGTTTGAACGGGCCGCTGCCCACCGCGTGGGCGGCGAAGGCGGTCCACGCCTGTTTGCTGCGCGCGGCGCTATCTCCCGCGCTGGCCGGCACCGCATCATATTGCTTCTGCCACGCCGTCGGCGAGACGATAAACAGGTTGGTGATGTTGTACGGCAGCAGCGCGTCTGGTTCCGAGGTGGTCAGCGCCACAGTGTGGTCGTCAATTTTCTCTGCGCCGGTGAGAGTCGGCATGCGCGACAGGGTGTTGCCGATCTGGCCCGGGGCGTACTGCGGCGCCGCTTTATTCAGCACCTTATCCACGTTCCAGACGATGGCGTCGGCGTTCACCTCCGTCCCATCATGGAACCTGACGCCCGGACGCAGGGTGAAAATCCAGCGGCTGGTGTTCTGCGGATCGATGTGCCACTCGGTCGCCAGCCCCGGCACCAGACCGCTGGGCTTTTCACCTTGCGACAGATCCCACTCCACCAGCGCGTCGTACAGCGGGATGCCGGTAAAGCGGTTGCCCTCATAGCCTTGATCCGGCTGGCCAAGGGTTAACGGAATATCCGCGGCGGTCATGGCGATCCGCAGCGTGGAGGCGTTGGCAGGTAAGGCGGCGCCCGCCAGGGCCAGTGCGCCGCTCACCGCCACGGCGAGACGACCGGCACGCGAAAATAACGTCTTTTTGTGCATCACATGATCCCTGTTAAATAAAGTGTCACGGATTAACAGGCAAAATGCGTACCAGCTCTTACGCGGACGAAAATAGGCCAAAACCGACCGGTAAAATAAGAAGGACTTATATTATCACCATGATAATTATGGGAAAATAATTGCGCCTTATTCCGCCGCACCGCCAGCGGGAAATATGTTGCAGAATTGCACCAGCCGCTATATGGCAAATTTCAAATAATCACGCTGCGTCACTTTTTATTCATCCCCGTCCTCCGCCGCCGCGTATTATCCGTCGGGATCAATCCCTTCTATACTTCAGGGAACACATCGACCGGGAGAGACTATGCCTTTAGCCGATTTTCACCGCTCCGATCCTTTTACCCTCGGTATCGAACTGGAGCTGCAGGTGGTGAACCCGCCGGGTTACGACCTCAGCCAGGATGCCTCGACGCTGATTGCCGACGTTCAGCATCAGTTGACCGTGGGAGAAGCCAAACATGACATCACCGAGAGCATGCTGGAGATCGCCACCGGGGTGTGCCGCGACATCAGCCATGCCCAAACCCAGCTCAGCGCCATCCAGCAGGCGGTTCAGCGCGCGGCGCTGCGCCATCATCTGCAGATCTGCGGCGGCGGTTCGCACCCCTTTCATGCCTGGCAGCGCCAGCAAATCAGCGACAATCCGCGCTATGTCAAAACCGTCGAGCATTTTGGCTATCTGGCGCAGCAGGCCACGGTCTTTGGCCAGCATGTGCACGTCGGCTGCCAGAGCGGCGACGACGCCCTCTATCTGCTGCACGGCCTGTCGCGCTTTGTGCCGCACTTCATCGCCCTTAACGCCGCCTCGCCGTGGTTTGACAGTACCGACAGCCGCTTCGCCTGTTCACGCCTGAACCGCTTCTCCTCCTATCCCGACAACGGTCCGATGCCGTGGGTGGCAGACTGGCAGGGGTTTCGTCGCCTGTTCCGCCAGCTGAGCTACACCAGCATGATCGACAGCATGAAGGATCTGCACTGGGATATTCGCCCCAGCCCGCAGTTTGGTACCGTTGAGGTGCGGGTGATGGATACCCCCCTGACCCTCGCCCAGGCGATCCATATCGCCGGCTTTATTCAGACCCTGGCCTGCTGGTTGTTGACGGAGCGCCCTTTTAAGCACCAGCCTGACGATTATCTGCTGTACCCCTTTAACCGCTATCAGGCGTGCCGCTATGGGCTGGACGGGACCCTCACCGACGTGCACAGCGGAGAGCAGCGCAGCATCCGCCAGGAGATCCTGCAGCTCGCCGACCGGCTGGCCCCCTTCGCCCATCAGCTGAAGGCGACGGCGGCGCTGGAAGCGGTGGTCCGCCAGGCGAAATCGCCGCACAGCGAAGCGCAACAGATGCGCGACTTTATCGCCAACGGCGGTTCGCTTTCCGGCCTGGTGCAAAAACACTGTGAGATTTGGGCGGCATAAGGCAGCGAGGCGGGTATACTCGGCGCAGACCATAGAAAGGACTGCCCATGTTATTACGTTGCCTGCTCCCCCTGGCGCTGCTGCCCCTGGCCGCCGTCGCCAGCGCCGCCTGTACCCTCACCGACCCGACGCTGACCCTGCAGAGCTATCGGGTGGATGCGCAGAAAGAGCGCATTGCGATGTACTGGCAGGATCGGCACGGCAAAGCCTGGGGTTCCCTGCGTTCGCTGCTGGCGGGTATTGATGGCGATGGCCGGGTACAGATGGCGATGAACGGCGGCATTTACGATAAAGCCTACGCGCCGCTGGGGCTGTATATCGAAGACGGCAAACGGCTGACGCCGGTAAACCGTTCCGCCGGCGGCGGGAACTTCTTTATCCGCCCCGGCGGCGTGTTCCTGGTGGCGAACAACCGGGCGAAAATCGTGCCGCTGCCGGCGTACAAACCCTCTCCCGCCATCCGCTATGCGGTGCAGTCCGGCCCAATGCTGATTGAAAATGGCGCTATCAACTGGTGGCTGAAGCCCTCCGCCAGTTCGCGCAAGCTGCGTAACGGGGTGGGTATCGATAAGCAGGGCCGGGTGGTGTTTATGCTCAGCGAGCGCGAGACCAACTTCTATGATTTTGCCTGCTATGCGCAGTCAAAGCTCGGGATACGGCAGATGCTCTATCTCGACGGCACGCTGTCGAAGATGTACCGCAAAGGCGCCAGCGTGCCGTGGCAGTATCATCCGTTCGTGACCATGATAACGGTGGAGAGGAAGTAGCGGGCGCCCGGCACAAAAGCGGCGCCGTGCCCGCCGTCCTTACCCGTTCACCAGCGAAGGACTACCCTTTTCTGCCAAACGCAACGTGAACGGAAAATTCCCCCTCACCCTAACCCTCTCCCACAGGGAGAGGGGACCGCCCGGCAGACGCTGTTGCTCCGGCAGATAAGGCCAAACGCAACGTGAACGGAAAATTCCCCCTCACCCTAACCCTCTCCCACAGGGAGAGGGGACCGCCCGGCAGACGCTGTTGCTCCGGCAGATAAGGCCAAACGCGACGTGAACGGAAAATCCCCCTCACCCTAACCCTCTCCCACAGGGAGAGGGGATCGACAGGCAGACGCTGTGGCGCAACGCTTACCCCCGCCGATGCGCCCACTCACGCATACGCTGAAACAGCACATACAGCGACGGGATAAACAGGATGCCAATCATCGTCGCCACCAGCATACCGCTGAATACCGTGGTGCCGATGATCCGCCGGCTCTGCGCCCCGGCGCCGGTGGCGAGCATCATCGGCATAATGCCGATAATAAACGACACCGCGGTCATCATCACCGCGCGGAAGCGGCGGGTGGCCCCCTCGCGCGCAGCGTCAACTATCGACAGCCCCTCCTCGCGCCGGCTGCGGGCGAATTCAACAATCAGAATCGCGTTCTTCGCTGCCAGAGCAATCAGCAGCACCAGCCCTATCTGAACATACACATCGTTGGCATAGCCCGCGGTCCACAGCCAGAGCAGCGCTCCGCCGATGGCGAACAGCACCGAGAGCATGACGCTCGCCGGCAGCGTCCAGCTCTCATACTGCGCCACCAGGAACAGCCACGCCATCGCTACCGCCGCCAGCACGATCCACACCGCCTGATTGCCGGTCTGCTGCTCCTGCCAGGAAATCCCGCTCCAGGCATAGTCATATCCCGGCGGCAGATGGGCCTGCAAAATCTGCTCCATGGCCGCCATCGCCGTGCGGCTGCTGACCCCCTCGGCCGCTGAACCGCTCACTGAAACGGACGGGAACTGATTGTACTGCTGAATAAACGGCGCCCCCACCGTCGGCGTAATGGTGACCAGATTGCTCAGCCGCACCCGCTCGCCGTCGCGGCTGCGGACGTACAGCTCGCTAATCTGCTCTGCCCGCTCGCGCCACTGCATCTCATTTTGCATCACCACATGATAGACACGATTGTTACGGCTGAAATCGCCGGCGCGCGTGCCGCCGAACGCCGTCTGCAGGCTGCTGAAAATCTGCGCCACCGGCACATCCAGCAGCGCCGCCCGGTCGCGGTCGACCGTCAGAGACAGCTGCGGCACGTTGCTGCTCCAGGTGGTAAACACCCGGCTCAGCTGAGGATGCTGGTTCGCCAGCTGGAGGATCTCCCGCGTCACCTGCTCCAGCTCCGCCGACGACTGACCGGCCTGCGCCAGGATGCGCAGGTCAAATCCCGAGGCATTGCCCAGGCCCGGCAGGGTCGGCGGCGCGAAGGTCATGATCGTCGCCTCCGGCAGCGACAGCAGCTGGCGCTGGATATCCGCCATCACCGCATCCAGCGGCGGCCGCTGATGCCAGTCCTTGAGCATCACCGAGATAAACCCGCCGTTAGAGGCGCTGGTGCCGTTGAGAATGTTGAACCCGGACACCTGAATCACATCCTCCACCGCCGGGTTAGCCATCAGCAGCTTGCGCGCCTGGGCCATCACCGCTTCGGTACGCTCCAGCGACGCCGCCTCCGGCAGCTGCACGCTGGCAAACAGGTAACCCTGATCTTCCTGCGGCAGGAAGCCTTTCGGCATCGAGGTGAAGCTGAACGCCACCAGCGCGCCTGCCGCCACCGTCGCCGCCAGCGCCAGCCAGGGGCGGCGGTTCATCCAGCCCACCAGCCGGCCATAGCCGTCGCGGGTACCGTCGAGAAGACGGTTAAATGCCCGCCACACCGCCGCTGGCTGGGCGGGACGCGGGCGCAGCAGCAGTGCGCAGAGGGCCGGCGTCAGGGTTAGCGCCACCAGGCTCGACAGGGCCACCGCGGTGGAGAGCGTCACGGCAAACTGCCGGTACAGCTCGCCGACGATCCCCGGGAGCAGCGCCACCGGCACAAATACCGCCAGCAGCACCAGGGTCGTGGCGATCACCGGCCCGGCGATCTGCTGCAGCGCCTGGGCGGTGGCCTGCAGGCGATCCAGCCCTTCCGCCATTTTGGTTTCCACATTCTCTACCACCACAATGGCGTCATCCACCACCATCGTCAGGGCGAGAATGATCGCGAACAGGCTGAGGGTGTTGGCGCTGTAGCCCAGCAGATAGAGCACCGCAAAGGTGCCGATCAGTGACACCGGGATCGCCAGCACCACGATCAGCGTCGCTCTCCAGCTCTGCAGAAACAGCGACACCACCACGACCACCGCCAGCAGGGTCAGCGCCAGCGAGACGCCGATCTCTTTGATCGTCGCCGCCACAAAGCGGGTGGTATCGAACTTCACCTCCCAGGTGAGATCCGCCGGAAAGCGAGTGTGCAGGCGGTTAAGCTCCGCACGCACTGCGCTGGCGACCTGCAGGGCATTGGCGGTGGGCGTCGGGTAGATCCCCAGATAGGCCGACGCTTTACCGTTCAGCTGCGCGCCGGAGCTGTAGCTGCGGGCGCCCAGCTCAATGGTTGCCACGTCGGCAAGGCGAACCAGCTGCCCCTGCGCGCCGCGGCGGAGGATAATCTCGCCAAAGCTGGCCGCCTCGTTCAGACGCCCCAGCCCGTTGATGGTCAGCGTCTGCTGCTGGCCGTTGAATACCGGCGGGGTGCCCACCTGCCCCGCCGCGCCCTGCACATTCTGCTCGCGCAGCGCCTGGGCAACGTCATCCGTGGTGATGTTGAGCGCGTTCATGCGGTCCGGGCGCAGCCAAATGCGCATACTGTAATCCCGGGCGCCAAACATCTGCACCTCACCGACGCCGGGCAGGCGGGCCAGCGCCTCGCGCACCTGGGTGCTGGCGTAGTTACTGACAAACAGCGGCGACAGCGTGCCCAGCGGCGAGTAGAGGCTCACCCCCATCAGCAGGTTGCTGGCGCGCTTGCGGACCTGGACGCCATTCTGCTGTACCTCCGCCGGGAGCTGCGCCAGCGCCTGCGCCACCCGGTTTTGCACGTCGATCGCCGCCAGGTCGGCATCGGTGCCCGCCGCGAAGGTAATGCTCAGGCGGTACGTTCCCTCATCCGAGCTGGTGGACTCCATATACAGCATATGATCGACGCCGTTGAGCTGGGTCTCCAGCGGGGCGGCGATGGCTTCCGCCACATCTGACGCGCTGGCGCCCGGCCAGCTGGCGCTGACGTTCACCACCGGCGGGGTGATCGCCGGGTACTGCTCCACCGGGATCAGCTTCAGCGACACCGCGCCGACAAAGGTCAGCAGCAGCGCGATCACCATGGCAAATCGCGGACGACGGATAAAAAAGGTCAGCATCCCTTCTCCTTACTTAGTTCAGCACCTGTACCGTGGCGCCTTCGCGTAAACGCTGTGCGCCGTCGGTGATCACCTGCTCGCCCGCCTGCAGCCCTTTCTCAACCGCAAACTGCTGCCCCTGCTGCCCCGCGAGGGTCAGACGACGCTGCCCGGCGGTCTGGTCCGGCTTCAGCACCCAGCTGAAAAAGCCCTGCGGATCCTGCTGCACGGCGGCGGCCGGGATCATCACCCGCGACTGCAGTTCCTGCGGACGGAACAGGATCGTTACGCTGCCGCCCGGCAGCAGACGGTGCTGCGGATTGGCGAACTCCGCCCGCACTGCCACGCTGCCGGTGCGGGCGTCAATCCGGTTATCGATGGAGGTCAACACCCCATCGCGCCGTTTGCCATCCACGTCAATCTGCGCCAGCCACGCCTGCTTCAGGGCGTGGATGTCGGCATGCTGGCCGGTTTTGCTGAAAAATGCGGCTTCGTCGAGAGCGAACGACACCCGCACCGGATCCAGCTGCACGATGTCCACCAGCACGCCGCTGGATGGATTGATCAGCGTCCCGACGTGAAAGGCGCTGTGGCCCACGCGACCAGTCACCGGCGCTGCAATCCGGGTGTAGCTGAGCACAATCTGCTGGGCCTCGACGCGGGCTTTCGCCTGCTGCACAGCGGCGGCGGCGACGTCGCGCTGCATCCGGGCCGTGTCGACGTCGTTGCGGCTGATGGAGTGGTTGTTAATGAGCCGCTCGTAGCGAGTGAGCAGTTGCTGCGACTGACGTAATGAGGCTTCGGCGCTTTTCAGCTCGGCCTGCGCCAGAGCCAGTGCCGCGCGGGGCTGCGCGTCGTCGAGGGTAAACAGCAGGTCGCCCTCGGTAACATACTGGCCATCCTGGAAGTGGCGCTGAACAATCACCCCTTCGGTGCGCGCGCGAATGTCGACGGCGCGGATCGCCTCGACCCGCCCGGGGATAGCGCGTTCTTCAGCATGAGGCGCCAGTTCAACCGTGGCGACGCGGACCGGCACCGCCGGCGCAGCGGTCGCCGTCAGGGCGCCGCCGGCCAGACCGCAGGCCAGCAGAGCAAAGCGGAAGGTTTTAATCATAGGGGGATCCTTGCGAAAGTAACGCGCGCCTGCAGCGAGGCGCGCGAGATCAATCAAGCCGTTTTGCGGAACCGGCGCGTCAGGCGCTTCTCAACTTCCACCACCAGGAACATGGCGACGCCGATGACCAGGGTGATAAACCAGTAGCGCAGCGGCAGCGCTTCCGTACCAAACATGCTCTGCATCAGCGGGACATAGATAATGACCAGCTGCATCAGCAGCAGGACACCGGTCACCAGCCAGATGCCTTTGTTGCGTAGCAGACCCATGCTCAAGGAGAAGCTGTCGCTGCTGCGGCAGTTGATCATGTAGACCCACTGCGCCGTCACCAGCATCTGCAGCAGCACGGTGCGGATAAACTCCGGACTGTGGCCGCGCGGCGCCAGCCAGGCCTCAAGGATAAAGGCGGCAATAGCAATCATAGACCCGACAAAAGCCACTCGCCACACGGCGAAGCCATCCATCACGTGCTGGCCGGTTTTACGCGGCGGGCGGTTCATCACGTTGCGCTCTGCGGCTTCAAAGGCAAGGCCGAAGGAGAGCGTCGCCGACGTCGCCATGTTCATCCACAGGATCAGCACCGGGGTCAGCGGAATAATGTTCCCCGCCAGCAGGGCGATGATGATCAGCAGCCCCTGCGCCAGGTTGGTCGGCATGATGAAGAGGATGGTCTTCTTCAGGTTGTCATAGACCCGACGGCCCTCTTTTACCGAGCTGGCGATGGTCGCGAAGTTATCATCGGTCAACACCATGTCAGCCGCCTCTTTGGTGACTTCGGTACCTTTGATACCCATGGCGATACCCACGTCGGCCTGGCGCAGCGCCGGCGCGTCGTTGACGCCGTCTCCGGTCATGCCGACCACTTCGCCGTTATCCTGCAGGGCTTTCACCAGGCGCAGCTTATGCTCCGGGCTGGTACGGGCAAAGATGTCGTACTCCACCGCCGCCTTCGCCAGCGCCGCATCGTCCATGTGCTCCAGCTGGTAGCCGGTCATGGCCTGGCTGCTGTTGGTGATCCCCAGCATCTGGCCGATGCTCATCGCCGTCTGCGGGTGGTCGCCAGTGATCATCTTCACGCGGATCCCGGCGGTCTGGCAGGCGTGGATGGCGTCAATGGCTTCCGGACGCGGGGGATCCATCATCCCGGCGATGCCGAGGAAAATCAGCCCCTCCTGCAGGTCCTCATGGTTAAGGGTGGTGGCATCAAGGCTGGCAGGCTTACAGGCCGCCGCCACCATGCGCAGTCCCTGACGGGCGAAGCGCGCCATCTCCTCTTCCCAGTAGTGCGCCTCGAACGGCACCGCGCCGTGGCGGCTCATCTGCTCGCGGCACATGGCGAAGATAACGTCCGGCGCACCGGTGATCAGCACCCGGGCCTCGCCATCGATGTGCTGCAGGGTCGACATATATTTGTACTGTGAGTCAAAGGGGATCTTGGCCACCAGACGGGCCTCCACCGCCGGGAGCTGCGCTTTCGCCGCCAGCACCTTCAGCGCCCCTTCGGTCGGCCCGCCGGTGATCCCCCACAGACCGCGCTCATCCTGGGTAAGCTGGCTGTCGTTACACAGGTCGATGGCGCGCAGCCAGGTCTCCAGCACGGTGCCGGGCTGAACCTGCACGGGCTCGTCGCTCCCCTCAAGGAAGATCCGTCCCTGCGGCTCATAGCTGTCGCCTTCCACCCGGTAGCAGCAGTCTGCAGTGATGATCGCTTTGACGGTCATTTCGTTCATCGTCAGGGTGCCGGTTTTATCCGAGCAGACCACGGTCATGGCGCCGAGAGTTTCCACGGTCGGCAGCTTACGAATAATCGCCCGCTTGCGCGCCATCGTCTGCACGCCCAGCGACAGAATAATCGAGATGATCGCCGGCAGCCCCTCCGGTACCGCGGCCACCGCCAGGCTAATCAGCGACAGCAGCAGCTCGCCCATCGGAATATCCCGCAGCGCGAGGCTAAAGATAAACAGCGCCACCATCATGGCGAGGATAATGACAAAAATCGCTTTGCCGAGCTTATCCATCTGCACCAGCAGCGGGGTACGGTGCTTCTCAATACCCGCCATCATCTGGTTGATATGGCCGAGTTCGGTCTGTGCGCCGGTGGCGGTCACCACGCCGGCGCCGCCGCCAGCGCTGATGGTCGTCCCGGAGAAAACCATGTTCACCCGGTCGCCCAGCGGCAGTTCGCCCTCCAGCGCGTCGGTGATTTTATCCACCACCGTCGACTCGCCGGTGAGGATCGCCTCTTCCACCCGCAGGTTGTGCGTTTCAATCAGGCGCATGTCCGCCGGTACGCGGTCGCCGGCGCGCAGGATAACGATGTCCCCCGGAACCAGGTCGCGCGTCGGGATAGTCTCATGTTTGCCGTTACGCTGGACGCGGGCATCGCTGGAGAGCATGTTGCGGATCCCCTGCAGGGATTTTTCGGCGTTGCTCTCCTGGATATGGCCGATCAGGGCGTTAATCACCGTCACGCCGAGGATCACCAGAGTATCGACCCAGTGACCCATGATGGCGGTCAGCGCTGCGGCAGCCAGCAGCACGTAAATCAGTACGTCGTTAAAGTGGGCGAGAAAGCGCAGCCAGCCCGGTTTACCCTTCTTTTCCGGCAGGGCATTCGGACCAAAGGTATTCAGGCGCTCGGCGGCGTCTGCGGAATTTAACCCAGCGGCCTGGCTTTTTGTCTGCGCCAGCACTGCGTCAACGGTCTGCTGCCAGACCTGCCGTGGCGCGGTGTCGCCCGAGGGCGTCGTAAACTTTGGGTTATTCATCTTGGTCAAATTACATTTTCCTTATAAATTCCGTGAGTCGGAAAGCCTGAAATCATTCCTGGCCAATGAAGTAAAACGTGGCTAAAAAGCCGGTAAAAATGTGATCAAATATCCGCCTAAATTTTTCGCAAAATACAAAATGTGTGATAAGTTAATTCACAAGTTAAATATTACAGAATATTAATAAACCAAAACTAAACGAGGTTAAATATGTTTGGAATCTACCGCGGACGCCGTCTGGCGCTGTACATCCTGCTGGCCATCATTGTTGCCACGCTGGTGGGATATAGCACTTATAGTTTTGTAAAAGCGCTGGCATAATAATGACGTTAATTTACACCCAGCTGCAATTAACTTAATTACAAATTATTTCAAATTAATTAACATGAGAGCGAAAGGCAGGCAATAATATTTAAAACAGCCGTGTTATAGAGAGTAAAAAAACAAAGCATATTGCGTTAAGCATTATTTTACCGGACAATATGTTTTTTAACTGATGATTAACATGACATGAAACATCCGCTGGAAACGCTTCTCTCCGCCGCCGGGATCTTACTGCTGGCCCTGCTCTCCTGTCTGCTGTTGCCCGCGCCTTCGCTGGGCCTGACGCTGGCGCAAAAGCTGGTTGAGACATTCCATATGATGGATCTCAACCAGCTCTATACGGTGTTGTTTTGTCTGTGGTTCTTAGCGCTGGGCACCCTTGAATTTCTGGTGCTGCGCTGGGTGTGGCGTCGCTGGTTCTCCCTCGAACGGTAAACCAGGAGAGCGCGCCTCAGTGGGCGCGGCTGTGGTTTTCTTTACGGTAGGCGCCCGGCGGCTGATTGAAGGTCCGGGTGAAGACGCGGGTAAAGGTCTGTTGCGAATCAAAGCCATACTTCAGGCAGATATCGTAGACCCGCTGATCGGTGTCGCGCAGATCGCGGGCGGCCAGCAGCAGCTTCCTTTCACGAATATAGCGCCCGAGGCTCTCTCCCTTGTACTGTAAAAACAGCCGTTGCAGATGCCATTTCGAATACCCGGCATGGCGAGCGATATCATCAATACGCAGCGGTTGATGCAGGTTGTCATCAATCCACTCGACGATAGTGTCAATCACCTGAGCGGAAATCGTCATATGCTCTCTCCTCTGAAACTGCACTGGCGCTTAGCGCCACCAGGCGTTAAATGATTGCGTCTTATCGGCGACCCACAGCGGCTCGCCCTGCATAGGCGTCAGCAGACGCCAGGCCCTTCCTTCGCTGGCAGCCGCCAGCCGTTGATACGGTTCATCCCAGCTGTGTTTCGCCAGAACAAACCGTCCTGCATGACCAGGCAGCACCGCGCGGGCGCGCAGGTCGTCGGCAGCCTGAGCCGTTTCATCCGGCATCATGTGGATATATTTCCAGTCCTGGTCATACTGCCCGTTCTCCATGATCGCCAGATCAACCGGACCAAATTCATCACCAATCGCTTTGAAGTGCGGCCCGTAGCCGCTGTCGCCGCTGTAATAAATTTTTTGCTGCGGGGTGACGAACAGAAAACTGGCCCACAGCGTCTGGTTACGCTTCAGCCCACGGCCGGAAAAGTGCCGCGCCGGCAGAACGTGAACGGTGAATTCATCGCTGACCGGTATCGCCTGCTGCCAGTCCGCTTCGGTAATCAGCGCCCCGTCCATCCCCCAGTAGCGCAGATGCGATCCGACACCCAGCGGCGTAATGACCCGCTTAATTTTCGGCAGCAAGGCGCGGATGGTGGCGTAATCCAGATGGTCGTAGTGATCGTGGGAGATGATCAGTAGATCGATATCCGGCATCCCTTCTGCCCGCCACGGATAGTCGCCGGGAAAGGCTTTATTGATAAAGGAGAACGGCGCCGCGTAATCGCTGAACACCGGGTCGATCAGGATGCGTTTTCCCGCCAGCTGCAGGTACCAGGAGGAGTGGCCGAGCCAGACCATCACATCCTGCCCCAGGGGCAGCGTCGCCAGGTCGGTCTTCACCAGCGGCAGCGGCTGAGCGGGACGGGCGTTTTCCCGTTTGGTCATCAGGAAATCCCACCACGCCGCCAGCATATTTTTCTGCCCGGTGAACCCTGGCGTGGGCAATTGGTTATGGAACTGGCCGTCCCGGTAGTGGGGGGACGCTTCCACCTGGCTAAGCTGTGCTCCCTGCGGCGCCTTACCAAAACCGGCATTGAGGACAAACGGCAATGTCGTTGCTGCTGCGAGTAACATGATGGCGACCACGCTAAAAGTGACACGGTTCATATCCTGACCAGACAAAAGCCCCCATCCCGGAGGCTTTGTGATATAACTTGATTATGAGTGAGTACGCACTCATTATTAGGAAAGTGATGAAAGTCGTCAAGACGATTTTCAATTTTTGCGTTCCGCCGTTGCAGCGACCTGGTCAGACGTGCAAAGATCGGCGGTTTGTTTAAACCTGCGTGAGGAAAAAAGTAGTGGCTCGTCCAAAGAGTGAAGATAAAAAGCAAGCGTTACTGGAAGCTGCCACCACGGCTTTCGCCCAGTCCGGCATCGCCGCCTCAACGTCGGCCATTGCCCGCAGCGCCGGTGTGGCCGAGGGGACGCTGTTTCGCTATTTCGCCACCAAGGATGAGTTGCTCAACGAGCTGTACCTCGCCATTAAGCTGCGTCTGGTACGGATGATGATCGCCGGGCTGGATCCGGACGAAAAGCGCCCGAAAGAGAATGCGCGCAATATCTGGAACAGCTATATCGACTGGGGGGTGCGCAACCCGATGGAGCACAAGGCGATCCGCCGGATGGCGCTCAGCGAGCGCATCACCGACGAAACCCGTCGCCAGGTAAAAGAGAGCTTCCCGGAGCTCAACGAAATGTGCCAGCTGTCGGTGAAAGAGATTTTTCTCAGCGAGGCGTACCGCGCCTTTGGCGATGCCCTGTTTCTGTCGCTGGCGGAGACCACCATCGAATTCGCCAGCCACGATCCGCAGCGCGCCCGGGAGATTATCGCCCTCGGCTTTGAAGCCATGTGGAACGCCCTGCATGAGGTTGACGCCAAATGACCCCCGAGATGCTGCATCCCTGCGCTCATCGTATCGCCCTGACCTACCCGTTTACCGAGCACTGCTGGCCTTTTGGGCCAGAGTATGATGTGTTTAAGGTCGATGGCCGTATCTTTATGATCACCATGACCATTCGCGGCCGGGCGCTGGTCAACCTGAAGGCTGAGCCGCAGAAGTCGCTGCTGAATCAGGAAATTTATCGCAGTATCGAACCGGGCTACCATATGAACAAGAAACACTGGATCACGGTGGTGCCGGGAGAGGATATCAGCGAGGATCTGCTGGCCGAGCTGATTGACGATTCGTGGCATCAGGTGGTGAATAAGCTGAGCAAAAAGGCCCAGCAGCGGCTGCGTCCGCGCTGATTTTCAGCCAAACGCGATAAGTGTTATCGCATTTTTCACCCTTATCATTTTGCGATCTTCGCTGTACTCTTCCTCTCCTTAACGCACCGGTAAGGTGCTGTAAACTGTGAGGAAGAGTTATGGATATCGTATCGGTCGCTTTGAAGCGCTATTCCACCAAGGCCTTTGACGCCACGAAAAAGCTGACTGCCGGGGAAGCGGAACAGCTGAAAACGCTGCTGCAGTACAGCCCGTCTAGCACCAACTCCCAGCCGTGGCACTTTATCGTCGCCAGCACCGATGAAGGGAAAGCTCGCGTAGCCAAAGCCGCCAGCGGCACCTACGTGTTCAACGAACGTAAAATTCTCGACGCCTCGCACGTGGTGGTGTTCTGCGCGAAAACCGCGATGGACGACGCCTGGCTGCAGCGCGTGGTGGATCAGGAAGAGGCCGATGGCCGTTTCGCCACCCCGGACGCAAAAGCCGCTAACCACAAGGGTCGTACGTTCTTTGCCGATATGCACCGCAAAGAGCTGAAAGATGACGATCAGTGGATGGCGAAGCAGGTGTATCTCAACGTCGGCAATTTCCTGCTGGGCGTGGCGGCGATGGGCCTCGATGCCGTGCCGATCGAAGGGGTCGATTTTGCGATCCTCGATGAGGAATTTGACCTGAAAGCCCAGGGCTACACCAGCCTGGTGGTGGTCCCGGTCGGCCACCATAGCGTGGAAGATTTCAACGCCACCCTGCCGAAGTCGCGTCTGCCGCAGTCGACGACCATCACCGAGATTTAATCTCTCACCAGGCGCCTTTCACCGGGCGCCTCTGGTGCCACTTGTCAGTGCCGGGTGGCGGCTACGCCTGACCCGGCCTACATAACAATGTATATCATATAGTTACCTCTCACCGTAGGCCCGCGCAAGCGCAGCGCCGCCGGGCAGGGGCTGCGGGCGCGGAGCGGCTTTTATGCCGGGCGGCGGCTCACGCCTTGTCCGTTCTGGGGTTCGTGCGACCTGTTGGTGATTTACCCACTTGCGCGACTGAAACTGCCGGTTCCTCCATCTCCCTGTGGGAGAGGGCCGGGGTGAGGGCAGCAGAGCGCACCCATTCACTGTTCCCCGGAACCGTAGCCCGATGCGCCGTTGTTTTGTCGGGTGGCGCTTCGCTTACCCGACCTACGGCCCGTGCGACCTGTCGTTAATTTGAGCCGGTAAGTGAATCGCCACCGAGGGCGTTAGTAAAGTAAAATTTGTGGGTGCTTTATACCGCAGGCTAACGCGTATCGCGTTAAGGTATCCAGACTGGCGCGGGTGACATTGGCTTCCATTCTGGAGACCGTCGGCGCACTCACCCCCATCCTCTGCGCCACCTGGGCTCGGGTCAGCCCCGCCTGCTCGCGCCATTGCGCCAGCATAGTACGTAATCGCTGTTGACGTTCTTGCGCATCGAACGCAGCCTGAACCTCAGGCTGGCTAAGCAGTTCTGTTTTTAACGTATCCCAGTCAATGATCTTTTTACTCATTGCGCATCTCCTCTAATCGCTTCAGCGCCAGGCGAATTTCCGATGACGGGGTTTTTTGCGTTTTCTTGACAAAAACCCGTAGCAGAAAGAGCGTCTTGCCTTGCTGAAAAACGTAGATCCCTCGCCCCTGTACCGAACCTAACGCACGAATTTCAAATAACCCCTGCCCCAGCGGTTTACTGTCAGGTTCTCTCAGCGCGGTGGGATTTTAGCGTAACTTGTCTATTTGCCGGATCATCTTCGCCTGGACAATGGGCGGAAGCGCCTGCAGTTCCTTTTTAACGTCCACATGCACAACCAATCTGAACATCAGACTCCCTTCCTCTGGATGTTAGCATATAAGAAAAATTGCCTTAAAGGCTAATTTTTGAGATACCCGGCAAGCCTATGCTCATTTGCAGCCAATCGCAGAAAAATGCGCTGAAACTGGAATCAGGGACGAAAAAAGGCCGCGACTGAGCGCGGCCTGAGTGGTTAGCGTTCTCAACGCGAACTTATTTTTTCTCCACCTGCCCTTCGCCCGCGTGCCAGATGCGCTCGGCATAGCGGCCAATCACCGCCAGCGAGACGGCAAGGATCAGGAAAAACAGCACCTTGTGCATCCCGTTCCAGAAAAACTCAAAGAAGCGGGTATAGAGATTGATCGCCAGGAAGGTTAGCCCGAAGCCGCGCAGCATTCCGTCATCGGTTTTCAGGCTGATAAAAATGCAGACGCCGGCCGCCGCGGCAAACAGCAGCCCCCACGGCAAGAGTCGCGCCTGACTCACTTTGTACCAGCTGTCAGCGTCGTAATTGCCGAAAATCGACAGGATCCACAGCGCAATAAACAGGTACGTGAGGCCCATCGCCTTGCTGACGGTAAACAGCTGCCGCTGGCGAAGCAGGGATTGCGCGCCGTAGCAGAGCGCCAGCAGCGCGCCGCCGAACAGGACGAAGCGAATCGGGTAGTTCATGCCCAGCCAGTAGGCGCCCCACCCCGAGACATAGCCGGTTTCCGCGCCAAACCAGTTGCCCAGCGCCAGCAGAAAAAAGAGCCACACCAGCCCGGAGCGGGCAATATAGCCGATGGCGCCGTAAATCACGCATCCGGCCAGAAACAGCGGTGCGATATGGCCGCTGCCGTTATCCAGCCGTTCGCCAAGCTGCCATAGCGCCACGGAGGTAAAGACGACGCCCAGAAACAAAATCGCCTCGGTGCTGTAGTGCCACTGCGTCTCCCGCCGCTGGCGGCGAAAACCCCAGCCGTAACAGGCGACTGCCAGCAGCGCAGGCAGCAGGATCCGCGTCAGCGCCGAGTGGCTGAACAGGCTCAGCAGCCACGCCACCAGCTCGCTGTCGGCGAACAGGCTGCCCAGAGCAATCAGCACGCAGGCCAGCGCGGTCCAGAAGGCGTAGCGGCTCAGGCGCCGCCAGTCGAAGGGGGAGACGCGCAGCGTTTGCGCCAGCCGCTGGCTGTCCGCCGGGGTTAACTCCCCGCTGGCCTGCCAGGCGTTCAGCGCGCGCTGAATAATGCGCTGTTCTTTTCGGGTTACGTTCATAGGCATTCCTTGAGACTGATGACAAACCTGTTTTCGCTAATGTGCTCGCCTTTTTGCCGGGTGGCGGCGTACGCCTTACCCGGCCTACAAACCCAAATCACCGCGGGTCCTGGGGCTGCTGAAACTGCCGATGCTGGCCGGAGCCCGGGGGTACAGGGGGCGGCGGCGACTGGCCGCCCCCTGTGCGCTCCCTGCGCCATGAGAGATATAACGCAGAAGACTAACCGGGAGCGCAATGTGCGCTGAAGTCGCAGATAACATAAAAGACTTCCCTGCAGTGCTTTCCCTCACCCTGGCCCTCTCCCGGAGGGAGAGGGAACCGTCCAGCAGCCCGGCCGGGCAATACCCGAAGATGGCACATTCTCAACCATCTGAGTCCTTGTGATTAATGTTGATCCAGCCACGCCAGCGCCTGCTCGCCCGCCTCGTCCATCGGCAGATAGACCAGCAGGCGCGAACCGTTGCGCGGCGCCGAATACCAGTACATCTGCTGCAGACTGAATCGCCCGAGCTGCGGGTGGTTAAAATGTTTAATCTGGTTTTCCACACCGCGCACCTCGTAGCGCTGATGCCACAGCGTTTCAAACTCCGACGAGGCGGCGAAAAAGCGCGCCAGCTTGTTTTCCCACGCCGGCTCGCCACGGTGCTCGGCCATCGCGGCGCGAAAATAAGAGACGAAGGTCGGCAGCACATCGCGATTTTCGATCCGGCTGCGCCAGGTCTCATGGGTCAGATAGAGATAAATGCAGTTGCGATCTTCTTCCGGGAGGGTGGCGAAATCGATGCCCATCAGGCGGCAGAAGCTGTCGTTCCAGGCCACAATATCAAAGTTCGGTTTCTGAATACTGGCTGGCTGCGGCATCAGGCTGTCCAGCATCCGGCGGGTACCGGGGCTGATGCCTTCGCACACCGTCACCTGGGTCGCTTCCGGCGGGGTCAGCCCGGCCAGTACGAACAGGTGCCGGGTCTCCAGCGGACTGCACTGTAAAGCATTCGCGACCCCCACCAGCACCGCCTCCGACGGATTCACCTCCCGCCCCTGCTCCAGCCAGGTGTACCAGGTGACGCCGACGTCGGCGAGCATCGCCACCTCTTCCCGACGCAGGCCCGGCGTGCGCCGACGGCCCACGCGGGGCAACCCCAGGCGCTGCGGATCGAGGCTTTCACGGCGGGCGCGCAAAAATGCCCCCAGCTGTTTGCGTCGATCGTCCGGCACGGCGATCGTCAACTCCCGTTGCGGCATCGTGGTCATCACCCCTCCAGCATAGTAGTGCCAGTACCAGTATAGACAGGAACTGGTACCCGTTTAATTTATCGGTAATGCTACGTCGGTCTGCTGAATGACGCAATGGAGAATCCCATGAATACGTCTGCTGTTTCACCCGGCCGCGCCGGTCTGTTGCTGCTGCTGGGCGGCCAGATGCTGCCGCTTATTGATACCTCGATCACCAATGTGGCGCTGGATGCCATCACCCACACCCTGGCGGCCAGCGCCACGCAGCTGGAGCTTATCGTCGCGCTTTACGGCGTCGCCTTTGCCGTCTGCCTGGCGATGGGCAGTAAGCTTGGCGATAACTACGGCCGCCGGCGCCTGTTTATGTGGGGCGTCGCCCTCTTTGGCATCGCTTCCCTGCTGTGCGGGATGGCGAACAGCATCGGCGCCCTGCTGGCGGCCCGCACCCTGCAGGGCGCCGGGGCGGCGCTGATTGTGCCGCAGATCCTCGCGACCCTGCACGTGACCCTCAAAGGCCCCGCCCACGCCCGGGCCATCAGCCTGTATGGCGGCATCGGCGGCATCGCCTTTATCGTCGGTCAGATGGGCGGCGGCTGGCTGGTGTCGGCGGATATCGCCGGACTGGGCTGGCGCAACGCCTTTTTTATCAATGTGCCGATCTGCCTGCTGGTGTTGGCCCTGAGCCGCCGCTATGTGCCGGAAACCCGTCGCGAGACGCCGTCGCGTATTGACTGGCTGGGCACGCTGTACCTCGCGCTGATCCTCTGCTGCCTGCTGTTCCCGATGGCCCTCGGTCCGGAGCTGCACTGGCCGCTGTGGCTGCAGCTGATGCTGGTGGCGGTCCTGCCGCTCATGTTCGCCATGCGTCAGAGCGCCCTGCGCCAGCAGCAGCGCGGCGACCATCCCCTGCTACCGCCGCGTCTGCTGCAGTTGACCAGCATCCGCTTCGGCATGGCCATCGCCCTGCTGTTTTTCAGCGCCTGGTCCGGCTTTATGTTCTGCATGGCGCTGACCATGCAGGAGGGGCTGGGGATGGCGCCGTGGCAGTCCGGCAATAGCTTTATCGCCCTCGGCGTGGCTTATTTTATTTCGGCGCTGTATGCCCCGCGGCTTATCGCCCGCCACAGCATGGGGCGGATCCTGTTGACCGGTCTGGCGGTGCAGATCGCCGGACTCCTGCTGCTGTGCGCCACCTTCTCCCGCTTCGGCATCGCCACCACCGCCCTGACGTTGGTCCCCGCCACGGCGCTGATCGGCTACGGCCAGGCGCTGATCGTCAACAGCTTTTACCGGATTGGCATGCGCGATATCAGCGCCAGCGATGCCGGGGCCGGGAGCGCCATCCTCAGCACCCTGCAGCAGGCGACCCTCGGTCTGGGACCGGCTATCCTCGGTTCGCTGTTCCTCGCGCTGGCCCGTCGCGGCGGCGGAAACTATCCGCAGGCGCTGATTGATTTTCTGCTGGTCGAGGTGGTCATGATGCTGTTGCTGGGGGCCATCGCGCTGTGGCTGCGCCATCATCTCAACCGACAGCCGGCGACGATGGCCTCGTAATACCGGCGGCGGTGATTTGCATAATAGCTATCCAGCGGTCATCATACCCGCTGGATATTCAGGAGACGTTATGCAGGAATTAATATCGCAAATTGCCGCCTTAGGTATCGAAATAACCCCCACCCGCTCGCTGATGATTATCTTCGGCATTATCTTATTCACCGCCGTGGTCGTGCATCTGATATTGCACAAAGTGGTCCTGCGCGCGTTCGAAAAACGGGCATTGGCCAGCAGCCACCTGTGGCTGCAAATCATCACGCAGAATAAACTCTTTCACCGACTGGCTTTTACCCTGCAGGGGATCATCGTCAACGTGCAGGCGGTGCTGTGGCTGCAAAAAGGCAGCGAGGCGGCGGAAATATTAACCACCGTGGCTCAGCTATGGGTAATGATATATGCCATGCTGTCCTTCTTCTCGCTGCTGGATGTGATTTTAAAGCTGGCGCAGAAATTTCCCGCCGCCTCACAGCTGCCGCTGAAGGGTATATTCCAGGGAATTAAGCTGGTGACGGCGATTATTATCGGCATCCTGATTATTTCCCTGCTGATAGGCCAGTCACCGGCGATCCTGATTAGCGGGCTCGGCGCGATGGCCGCGGTGCTGATGCTGGTGTTTAAAGATCCGATCCTCGGCCTGGTGGCCGGTATTCAGCTCTCTGCCAACGATATGCTCAAGCTTGGCGACTGGCTGGAGATGCCGAAGTACGGCGCCGACGGCGCGGTGATCGATATCGGCCTGACCACGGTCAAGGTGCGCAACTGGGACAACACCATCACCACCATTCCGACCTGGTCGCTGGTCTCCGACTCGTTTAAAAACTGGAGCGGCATGTCAGCCTCCGGCGGCCGCCGCATTAAGCGCAGCCTTAACATCGACACCACCAGCATTCATTTTCTTGATGAACAGGAGCAGCAGCGCTTGATCCGGGCGAAGTTGCTTAAGCCCTATATGGATTCGCGCCACGAGGAGATTAGCGCCTGGAACCAGCAGTACGCCGGGGAACAGTCGGTTCTCAATGAGCGGCGAATGACCAATGTCGGCACCTTCCGCGCCTATCTGCAGGAGTATTTACGCCATCATCCACGTATCCGCCAGGATATGACCCTGATGGTGCGCCAGCTGGCGCCGGATGCCAACGGGTTGCCCATCGAGATCTACTGCTTCACCAACACCGTGGTGTGGGCGGAATATGAGGGGATCCAGGCGGATATTTTCGACCATGTCTTCGCCGTGGTGGAGGAGTTTGGCTTACGCATTCATCAAACGCCCACCGGCAACGACATTCGCGCGCTGGCGGGCGCCTTCTCCCGCTGACCTCAGGCGCTGGCGCGGTCAATCACGCGCCAGTCCATCATCACACGCTCGACGGCGGCGTCGGGATCGTCGATGCGTTTCATCAGCAAGGCCACCGCCGTGCGGCCGATCGCCCGGGAGGGCTGTTCGACGGTGGTCAGCTGCGGGGAGACCACTTCCGCCAGCTCGGTGCCGTCGAAGCCGATCACCGCGATATCCTCCGGCACCCGCAGTCCGGCCTGGGCGATCGCCCGCAACGCCCCGGCGGCGAGGGAGTCCGAAACGGCAAACACCGCATCGGGCTGCTCGTCTTGCGACAGCAGCTGCTCCATCGCCCGTTTACCAGCCGCCGCGCTAAGATCCTGCGCGTAGGTCACCTGCTGATACGCCAGACCATGCACGTGCAGCACGCTTTTATAGCCGCGCTCGCGCAGGCGAGCATAGCGATAGCTCAGGTCGTGATTAATGAGCGCAATGCGGCGGCGGCCGCTATCGGCCAGCCTGGACACCGCCCCCTGAGCCGCCTCGACGTCGTTAATCCCGACGCAGGAGATGCTGCCGGTGTCGGCATACTCCGCGCACTGCACCCAGGGCGCATCGCCAATCATGGTGGTCAGCTCCGGCAGGCTGGAGAGCGCGTTCATGGTAATAATGCCGTCGACCATTTTGCCGGAGAGCAGCTGCAGGCCCGAGGTCGAGCGGGCCAGATCCGACCCGGAGTTACACAGCAGAATGCGGTAGCCGTTCTTCTCCGCCTCTTCTTCTATCCCCTTCACCACCTCGGCGCAAAAGGGATTAGCGATATTGGAGACCATCACCAGGATCATATTGCTGCGGGCGGTTCGCAGCTGACGCGCCAGCAGGTTCGGCTGATAGTTGCTCTCTTTGATCGCCTGCAGCACGCGCTCACGGTTTTTGGCTTTTACCGTATCGCTGTTGTTCAGCACCCGCGACACCGTGGCCACCGAGACGCCGGCCAGACGAGCAATTTTCTGAATAGACATAAACCCTGCACTTCCTGCGATAGAGGTGGATCCTGCAGGCTATCATAAATGACCTCTGGTCAGCCTGCCAGCCTGGCGCGAAAGCGCGGGAACGCGCGAGAAAACTATTAAAAATCAGGGCTTCTCTCCCACGCCGTTAACGCGCATCCTTTTGCCGTTCCACCCGGTTCGCGCTCTGGCGACAGCCCCCTGGCGCCCTATTTCTTCGTTTATGATTAAGGATGATATCTCCATGAGGCTCTCCACCGCGGTTCTCGCCCTCAGCTGTGCGCTGGCAACAATCACCGGCTGCACCTCGTCAAAATCGTCACCGGAACGCCACGCTTACGCGTTTGTCGCCCACCGCTCCGATTTTGTCGGCGGTAATTTCACCGTCAACCGCCAGGAAAATTACCGTTTAAACCTGCCGACCTTCACGGCAATGTACGCCCGCGGCCAGCAGGATAAAGCCGCTGGCATGAGCGAAAGCGACGCCCGCCGCACCGCCGAGGCCATCAAACAACAGGCGGCGCAGGGCACCCGCACCGAACACGCCTTTACCGGCAACGCCAGCGACAAATGGGATAATGCGATGGAAAATAAAGATGCCGTCCTGTTCGGCAACGAGCTCTCCGGTGCCTATCTCGACGGCTATCTTGGGGTGAAATAATCCTGCGCCCCGCCTGCGCTCAGCGTTCGACGCTGACCCAGCACTGCTGCTGATGGCTTTTGACGATCGCCTCAATGATGTACATCACATCGGCGCCGTCGTCGAAAGCGGCGAAGCGCCGGGCCCCGGCCTCCGGCATCCTTCCGGCACGTACCGCCTGATAAAATTGCCCCATCATATTCTTGAAGGCATCGGGCCAGCCCTCAATATGGCCGCCGGGGTAATGGGCGCTGGCGGCGGCCTCCGGCCGCAGCAGGCTCGGGTCGTCGCTGAGCAGGCGATCCGGCTGCTCGCGGTGGCCGATCCACAGCCGCTGGGGCACTTCCTGATCCCAGGCCAGAGAACAGAGGCTGCCGTTAATCTCCACCGCCAGACGGTTTTTCCGCCCGGCGCTCACCTGGGAGACCATAAAGCTGCCCTTGCTGCCATCGTCAAAACGCAACAGCACCGAGCCAAAGTCCTCAGTATCGACAGGCCGGGTTTCATATGCCTGCGCCTCGTGAACGGCGCTGAAGGTCGCTTTGCCATTGACTGGCGCTTTACGCGTCGGCCAGACGATAGACAGATCCGCCATCACCTCGACAATCCGCCGACCGGACATAAACTGCACGGTATCGCACCAGTGGGAGCCGATGTCGGCCACCGTCCGCGACGCGCCGCCCTGCGCCGAATCGACCCGCCAGTTGTAGTCGGTCTCCAGCAGCATCCAGTCCTGTAAATAGCTGCCGTGCGCCGCGAAGATTCTGCCAATATCGCCATGGCAGATCATCGCCGCCGCCTGCTGGACCATGGCGAACTGGCGATAGACAAAGCTGACGCCATGTACCACGCCGGCCCGGGCGGCAAGCGCCACCAGCTCCCGCGCCTCCTCCGCCGTCATACACAGCGGCTTTTCGGAGAAGACGTGTAGCCCGGCGGCGAGGATCTGCCGGTTAATCTGGGCATGCAGATGGTTCGGGGTACAGTTATGCACCACCTGCAGCCCCGGATGGGCCAGCAGCGCCTCCACGCTGTCGTAGGCATGGGCAATGTTCAGCGCTCGCGCCTTGCGCTGCGCCGCCTCAAGGCTGCTGTCGCACAGCGCTACGACCTCGACATCTCCCAGACGCCGCAGCGCCTCCAGATGCGCCGGGCCAATAAACCCTGCCCCGATAATCGCGACCTGAATCATGTTATTCCCTCCCGCCGGCGGCAAAGTCGTCGAAGGCCCGTTCGGCAACGGGAATGATATGGCGGCGGATAAACTCGCTGCCCTCGCGCGCGCCGGTCTCGGCGTCCTTCAGGCAGCACTCCCACTCCAGCACCGCCCAGCCGTCAAAATCATATTCGGTCAGCTTACTGAACACCCCTTTGAAGTCGATCTGCCCGTCGCCGGGAGAGCGGAAACGCCCGGCCCGCTGCTGCCAGGGCTGGTATCCGCCATAGACGCCATTGCGCCCGTTGCGGCGAAATTCGGCGTCCTTGACGTGAAAGGCTTTAATACGCGAGTGATAGATATCGATATAGGTCAGATAGTCCATTTGCTGCAGATGCAGGTGGCTCGGGTCATAGAGCATATTGCAGCGCGGATGGTTATCCACCAGCGCGAGAAAACGCTCAAAGGTCACGCCATCGTGCAGATCTTCGCCGGGGTGGATCTCATAGCAGACATCGACGCCCTGTTCGTCGAAGTGGTCCAGCAGCGGGCGCCAGCGCCGGGCCAGCTCGGCAAAGGCCTCATCCAGAAGCGGCTGATTGTGCGGCGGCCACGGATAAAAAAAGGGCCATGCCAGCGCCCCGGAAAAGGTCGCATGCGCCTTCAGCCCCAGGCGGCTGGAGGCCACTGCCGCCTGGCGCACTTTCTCCACCGCCCAGCGCTGGCGCGCCTGCGGATCGCCATGCAGCGCCGCTGGGGCGAAGGCGTCAAACGCCGCGTCATACGCCGGATGCACCGCCACCAGTTGCCCTTCAAGATGAGTGGACAGCTCGCTGATGACCAGCCCATGCTCCGCCAGGGTGCCGCGGACCTCGTCGCAGTAGGTCTGGCTCGCCGCCGCTCGCTCGACATCAAAAATCGCCGGGTGGTTGCAGGGGATCTGCAATGCCCGGTATCCCAGGCCGGCGGCCCACTGCGCCACCCCCGCCAGGGTGTTAAACGGCGCCTGCGGGCCGATAAACTGCGCCAGAAAAATGCCCGGTCCCTTAATCGTTTTCATACCCCCCTCCTGTAAAATTAGTGCGGCTCTTTCTCGTTGTACTGGAAAGAGAAAAGGAAAATCAGGGCGATAACCGCGGCGGCCACCGCCGGGATCCACCAGAAGGTCACCCAGGCCTGCGGCACGCTCTGGCCAGCCACCAGATGGTTATACAGCGTGCCGGAGATCTGCGAGCCCAGCAGCATGCCGATCCCGTAGGTGAACATCACAATCATGCTCTGCGCCTGGCCTTTGACCTTCTCGCCCGCCACGCGGTCGGTGTAGATAAAGCCGACGACAAAGAAAAAGTCATAGCACACGCCGTGCAGCAAAATGCCCAGATAAAGCAGGAAACGCCCCTCTTCGCTGACCCCGAGGGCAAAAAAGGCGTAGCGGACAAACCACGCCACCATGCCGATGAGCAGCATGTATTTCACCCCGAGGCGGCGGAACAGCAACGGAATGATCAGCATAAAGACGATCTCTGACATCTGGCCAAACGACATCGCGGTGCTGACATCCTTGACGCCGGCATCCGCCAGATACGACGCGGTATAGGCGTAATAGGTGCCTAACGGCACGGAAATTAAGGTGGCGCAGAGAGAAAAAATCAGGAAGTGACGGGTTTTCAGCAGCGCGAAGGCGTCCGCACACAGCAGATCGCGAAACTGAACCGGCATGCCTTTGGCCGGCGCCGGGGTATGGGGCAGCGTCAGGCTGTAAATCGCCAGCGCGACCGAACAGAGTGCCGCCAGCGTGAAGATGCCGGTGGTATCAGAGATACCGGTCACCCCGATGCAGATCCCGGCGATAATCCAGCCGATGGTGCCGAACACGCGGACCACCGGGAAGGTTTTATCGACATTGGCCAGGCTGTGGAACGCAATATTGTTGGTCAGCGCCAGGGTCGGCATATAGCACAGCGTATAGCCGAACAGCAGGCCAATCAGCAGGGCGCCGTTCTGCGCCACCAGTGCCTGGGGGACAAACCACAGGATCGCCGCCCCGGCGAGGTGCATCACCGCCATCACCTTCTGCGAGGCGAAAAAGCGATCCACCAGCATTCCCAGCACAAAGGGGGACAGGATGGAGGCGATTGGCCCGGCGGAGAACGCATCGCCGATCAGCAATGACATCTCATAGCGGGTCATCACCAGTCCCAGGGTCACCGACCAGCTGCCCCAGATAAAGAACTGCATAAACATCATTAACGACAGCCGCGGCACCAGAAAACGGTGGCTCACGCGGGCACTTTCCTGACCTTCTGTTGTTGTGACCATGTTGCTCGCCCTTAAAAGTAATCGATTACAAAATCGCTCAACACAAAAAGTAATCGATTACAAAAAGAAGATCGCCAGGCAAATTCCCCACCTGCGAAGAGGATCACAATAAAAAGGCAGGCAGCCCCGCCGGACGGCGGGGCGTCTCGCTTACGCCGGGCGGCGCAGCAGTTTGAAGGCGATAAACAGGAACAGGATCCACACCGGCAGCAGGATCGCCGACAGGCGCATGCCGTCGATAGTGCACATCAGCACCAGAATCAACCCAAGGAAAGCAATGCAGAAGTAGTTGCTGGCGGGCGCCAGCAGCGCTTTGAACTTCGATTCACGCCCTTTGCGGCGCTGGGCGGCGCGGAACTTCAGGTGCGCCATACAGATCATGATCCAGTTCAGGAGCAGCGTCGCCACCACCAGGGCCATCAGCAGCCCCAGCGCTTCATGCGGCAGCAGGTAGTTCAGCACCACCACCAGCGAGGTAATGACGCCTGACAGCAGCAGCGAATTCACCGGCACGCCGCGCTTGCTGACACGGGCGAGGAACGTCGGCGCATTGCCCTGCACCGACAGGCCGAACAGCATCCGGCTGTTGGAGTACACGCCGCTGTTATAGACCGACAGCGAGGCCACCAGAATGACGAAGTTCAGCGCGGACGCCACCATGTTGCTGTCGAGATGATGGAAAATCATCACAAACGGGCTGCTGTCGGATTTGATCTCCACCCACGGGTAGAGCGCCAGCAGCACCACCAGCGAACCGATATAGAACAGCAGGATACGATAAACCACCTGGTTCACCGCTTTCGGGATGCTCTTTTCCGGGTTTTGCGCTTCGGCGGCGGTGATGCCGATAAGCTCCAGCCCGCCGAAGGAGAACATAATCACCGCCAGCGACAGAATAAGACCGTGCCAGCCGGTGGCGAGGAAGCCGCCGTGTTTCCACAGGTTGTCGAACCCGGCTTTGCTGCCGCCGTGGCCGCCAAACAACATCCACAGGCCAAAGGCAATCATGCCGATAATCGCCAGCACCTTAATCAGTGCGAACCAGAACTCCGCTTCGCCATACAGACGGACGTTGACCAGGTTGACGGCGTTAATAATGAGGAAGAAGGCCGCCGCCCAGATCCAGGTCGGGACGTCGGGCAGCCAGTACTGCATGTAGATCCCGGCGGCGGTCAGCTCTGCCATTCCCACCAGCACGAACATCACCCAGTAGTTCCAGCCGGACAGGAAACCGGCGAACGGGCCCCAGTATTTGTAGGCAAAGTGGGCAAAGGAGCCGGATACAGGCTCTTCCACCACCATTTCGCCCAGCTGGCGCATGATCAGAAAAGCGACAATCCCGGCCACGGCGTAGCCCAGTAAGACCGCCGGGCCGGCCATCTGGATAGCGGGACCAATGCCGAGAAACAGGCCGGTACCAATCGCGCCGCCAAGGGCGATAAGTTGAATATGTCGGTTCTGTAAACCGCGATGAAGCGTCGGGCCGCTCTCTTCTACGGCATCCGACGACGTTGACGCGTCTTTCACGTCGTTCCCCTGTGTGTTTTTGCGAAGGGGCACCTTTTATCACTTAGGGGGAATTGTCGCAAGTTGCATGGGGCTATGGCGCGGACAGGGGCGGCCAGATTAACCACCGCTCGCATGGACCCAGGCCAGGCAAGGCGTCACCGTCGCCCGGCCAGGGCTGCCTCCACCGACAAAACTTAATAGCGCACCATCACCGACTTCAGCTCCGTATAATCATCGATAAACGCGCTGCCGAATTCGCGCCCGATGCCCGAGCCCTTCATGCCGCCGAACGGTACCGCCGGGTCGAGGAAGGTATGCATATTGACCCACACGATGCCGGCGTCAATCGCCTCCGAGTAGCGCAGCGCCTGGCGAATATTATCGGACCAGACGCTGGCCGCCAGGCCATATGGCGACGCATTGATCCGCGCCAGCGCCTCTTCTTCACTGCGATAGCCGATGAAGCTGCACACCGGACCGAAGGTCTCTTCGCGCATCAGGGTGCTCTCTTCGCTGCGGACTTTGACCGCGGTCGGCTGCAGGAAATAGCCCTCGCCGGGCAGCGCTTCACCGCCGCAAACAATGGTATCCCCCTCGTCGCGCGCGATCTGGATCAGTTTGAGCACTTTCTCGTATTGCTGACGGTTGGCCAGCGGCCCCATCAGCGTCTGTTCATCCAGCGGCGAGCCGGGCGCGAAGGCGCTGAGTCTTTCTTTCAGCAGCGCCAGCACTGCATCCAGTTTGCCCTGCGGCAGATAAAAGCGCTCCGCGGCGGCGCAAATCTGCCCCTGATTCAGGTAGCCGGCTTCAATAATGCCGTTGACCATCGCCTCCGGCGTCAGGTCATCGAGGAACAGCGCGGCGTTTTTGCCCCCCAGCTCAAGGGTCACCCGTTTACCGGAAGCGCTGGCCGACTGCTGGACTTTTTCACCGGTGGCCACCGAGCCGGTGAAGCTCACCTTGGCGCAGGCCGGATGGGTAATCAGCCGCTGGGCAATCTCGCCGCCGGCGCCGTTGACCACGTTAATCACCCCATCCGGGATACCCACCGCTTTTGCCAGCTCCGCCACGCGCAGCAGCGTCAGCGGGGTATATTCGCTCGGTTTGAGGACGATGGTGCAGCCGCAGACCAGGGCCGCCGCCAGCTTCCAGATGGCAATCATGATGGAGAAGTTCCACGGCACGATGCCGACCACCACCCCCAGCGGCTGGCGGCGGGTGAAGGCGGTATATTTCTCACCGTTCATGGAGGGGAGCGACACATCCAGCGTTTCGCCGGTCACCTTCCCCGCCCAGCCGGCGAAGTAGCGCAAAAACGCCACCGATTGATCCAGCTCCAACATCCGCGCCAGCATGATGGTCTTGCCGGAGCAGAGACTTTCCAGCTGCGCCAGCGCTTCGCGATGCTCAGCCAGGGCATCCGCCAGCTTCAGCAGCAGCGTACCGCGCGCCAGCGTCGGCATCTCGCGCCACTGACTGAACGCCTGGCGGGCACTCTCCATGGCGCGATCCGCCTGATCCACATCCGCTGCCGTCACCTCAGCAATTGCCTGACCGGTGGCCGGGTTAATCACCGCGAACGGCGCGCCGTGGCCTGCCGCCCGTTCACCGGCGATAAACTGCCCGTGCGGCTGGCGTAAAAAGGCGGTCACTTCCGCCAGTAAGGTTATCTCGCTCATCGTCAGCACCCGTTTTTTCAGCAAAGTTGGCTTATCACAGCACGGTTGCTCTGCGCCGCCCATCGTTCTAAAGAACGTCATTCTTCCGGACGATATTCAACGCCCACATGGCGTGCTGTGATGAGGACCTTGAGCCAGGCAAGACCACAGGGTAACGCGATGAACATTAAAATCGATGCGCTGAACTACTACGGCGCGACGAAGAAATACCACCTCCATTTTCCGGCGCTACGGGAAGATATTGAAGCCGATGTGGTGATTATCGGCGGCGGCTTCTCCGGCATTAATACCGCACTGGAGCTGGCGGAACAGGGCATCACCAACGTGGTGGTACTGGAAGCACGCCATCTCGGCTACGGCGGCACCGGGCGCAACGGCGGCCAGGTGATGGCCGGTATCGGTCACGATATCGAAGCGGTAAAAAAGCACGTTGGCAAAGAGGGGCTGGAGACGCTGTTTAAAATTTCCAATCTCGGCGCGGGCATCATTCGCGAACGCATCCGCAAATACCAGATCGACGCCGATTTCGTCCCCGGCTACGGCTATCTTGCCTATAACCAGCGGCAGCTAAAAACGCTGCGCCAGTGGGAGAAAGAGTTTAAGGCCGCCACCCCGGATGAAGATATCGAGCTGTATACCGGCAAAGAGGTGCAGCAGGTGGTTGGCTCCGAGGTTTACTGCGGCGCGCTGAAACATATGGGCGGCGGACAGATCCACTCGTTGAATATGCTGCTCGGTTCGGCGCAGGCTGCCCATTCGCTGGGGGTGAAGATTTTTGAATCCTCGCCAGTGGTGGAGGTGAATTACGGCAAACAGGTGCGGGTACGCACCGCGATGGGCAGCGTCAAAGCCGCCAAACTACTGTGGGCCTGCGACAGCTTCCTCAACAATATGGAGCCGGAGATCTACAACAAGACGCTGGTGACCTACTCCTATCAGGTGTCAACGGAGCCCCTTTCCGATGAACTGATCGAGCGCATCAGCCCACTGCGCGGCGCCTTCAGCGATATTCGCCCGGTGATTAACTACTACCGTGTCACCCGGGAAAATCGCCTGCTGTTCGGCAGCGCGACTCGCTTCGTGGAATATACACCGAACGATTTCGCCGCCTGGAATCGCACGCTGCTGGCGGAGGTCTTCCCCTATCTGAAGGATGTGAAGATCGATTTCGCCTGGGGCGGGCCGATGGCCTGTAGCGCCAACCTGTTCCCGCAGATCGGCACCCTACGCGATCACAACAACGTCTTTTACGTCCAGGGGTACTCCGGCTTCGGCGTCACCCCGTCACACATCGTGTGCAAAATCCTCGCCGAAGGGATCAACGGCGGTTCCGACCGCTATCGCCTGCTGAGCAGCATCCCCCACGCGACCATCCACGGCCGTGACAGCCTGCGCTTGCTATTAGTCACTGCCGGAAAAATGATGCATCAAACCGCCGGTTTCTGGAAAGGCCGGAGTTAACCAGGAGAACGCTATGCACGCTTTTAAACTTAAACACCCGGTACCTGACCTGCAGCCGATCGGCAGCGTCAGCCTGCTCGGCGCGACGCCGACCGCGGGAGACCCGCAGGTGGCCGGGACGATGATCTACGGCGAGCCGCAGGACGCCTTTACCTGCGGACTGTTTTCGTCCACTGAGGGGAGCTTTACCATGACCTATCCGTTTACCGAGCACGCTACCGTGCTGGAAGGCGAAGTGGAGCTGACCGTCGCCGGCGGCGAGCCGCAGCGCTTTACGCCGGGCGACAGCTGGTTTGTCAAACAGGGTACCGAAGTGGAGTGGAAAATCCTGACGCCGCGCTTTGTGAAGCACTACCTGGCGAACGTCGAGACGCGCTAACAAACTGATAATGCCCGGCGGCGCTGCGCTTGCACGGGCCTGGAGGACGAATGCCGTCGGTAGGCCGGGTAAGGCGCTAGCCGCCACCCGGCAGAAATACGCGCAACGTGGCAAGACAGATGGCCCCGCTTTCCGGGGCCATCTTATTTACTCGCCGCCACATTCATGGACTGCGTCACAGAATCATGCGCCGCCCTCCATCTTCCGGACGATATTCATTGAGCAGGATGCCCGCCTAAATTATGACTATCCGGGAGTGGCGCTGGCTATTCCCTGCCCTCCCCCACTATTGTGCAGAGGTTGACTATGTTTAGTAACAGACTCGCCAGCCATCTTGAGCGCGGCGTCGTCGGCTTCCCGACCACTCTCGCCAGCTCCGTCGGGCTGATTATGGCCAGCCCGGTGATCCTGACGGTCACCAGCGGCTTCGGCATGGGTGGCGATACCTTCGCGCTGGCGGTGCTGCTGGCCTTTATTATGATGCAGGCGCAGGTCACCACCTTTGCCGAGGCGGCGACGCTCATTCCTACCACCGGTTCGGTGTACGACTATATCTCCTGCGGCATGGGCCGCTTCTTCGCCATCACCGGCGCGCTGTGCGCCTATCTGATCGTGCATATTTTCGCCGGGACGGCGGAGACGATCCTGGCGGGCATTATGGCGCTGGTGAACTTCGAATCGATCAACGCCCAGATGGCCGCCCACCAGAACACCTGGATGGTGGGTGTCGGCATGGTGGTGATTTTCGGCTTGCTCAACGCCATCGGCGTGGAAATCTTCGGCAAAGTCGAAGTGGTGCTGACCTTCGGCATGTGGACCACGCTGACCATTTTCGGCCTGTGCGGCATTTTTATGGCGCCGGTGACTCATCTTTCCGGCTGGTTCGGCACGCCGCTGAACATCAGCGATATCAACGGTCTGTTCGGCTATATCGGCATGGCGATGTTTATGTTCGTCGGTTGCGAACTGGTGACGCCGATGGCGCCGGAGATCAAACAGGCCCACCGCACTATTCCGCGGGCGATGGCGCTGGGCCTGCTGGGGGTCGCCAGCTGCATGTTTATCTACGGCGCGGCGATCAACCGCCAGGTGGAGAACACCGTGCTCGACGCGGCCAACAACGTCCATCTGCTGGATACGCCGATGGCGATCCCGGCCTTCGCCGAGCGAGTGATGGGCCACGCCGGCCAGTACTGGCTGGGGGTCGGGCTGCTGCTGGCCGGCTGCGCTACCATCAATACGCTGATGGCCGCCGTGCCGCGCATTATCTACGGCATGGCGCTGGACGGCGCGCTGCCCCGCTTCCTGACCTGGCTGCATCCGCGCTTTAAAACGCCGGTGATCGCCATTGCCATCGGGGTGGCGATCCCCTGCCTGCACGCCTGGTATCTGAACGGCGATCTGGACCGCATCGTGCCGCTGATCCTCGCCGCGGTCTGCGCCTGGGGCGTCGCCTATCTGCTGGTTACCCTGTCGGTGGTGATGCTGCGTATCCGCCGCCCGGACCTGCCGCGCGCCTACCGCTCGCCGTGGTTCCCGCTGCCGCAGATTATCTCCAGCGTCGGGATCATCATCGCTATCGTCAATATCACGCCGCCGGGGATGGACAGCCGCCAGGTGCTGGTGCCGTTCGGCATTATGCTCGGCCTGACCGCCGCCTACGCCCTGTTCTGGACGGTGTGTGTGCAGCGCGTCAATCCGTTCAAGCCGCTGGTAGTGGAAGAGGTGGTTGAGCGCGCCATCAGCAACTACGAAAAACAGACCCGCGGGGAGATGACGCCAGATGTCCTCCGTCCCCTGGTTTGAGACGCCGTTAATGAACGCGGTGCAGCGCGATCTGGCGGGCTGGCCGTGCGAAAAGCTGAGCGAACGCAGCGCATTGCTGCGGTTGAACGACGCCACCGCCATTACCTTCAGCGTGCGTCAGAAGCGGCTGTTTATGGCCAGCATTCACAGCTGCGAGTTTGTCGTCGAGGGGCCGGTGACCCGGCCCGTGCGCGGTAACATTCGCGCCCATCAATCCGGCTGGTGGAAACGCCAGCCGATCCGCTTTATCGGCGGCAAAGACAGCGAGGAACTCGCCGGCTATCTCAACGGTTTTCCTAATCTCCAGCAGACCTTAAGCGAGCTGGATTACCGCCGCTTTTCGCTGACCTTTGATAGTAGCGGCTGGCGCTGCAGCATTGAACCCTGGGCCGCCAGCGAGGTGGTCTGCAAGATGCCGCCGCTGCGCCGTTATCTGAAGCTGGAAGCGCAGCAGCGGATGCTGCTGCTCAGCGTGCTGGCGATGGTTAATCAGGCGATAAGCCAGTGGATGCATGAGTGAACCGAATGCCCGCGCGATCACGCGCCGATCAGGCTCTCAAGGGGGATGCCGAACTGCGTATGAGGATAGGCTTAACATTCATCATTTACGTCCTCTCAATCGTCTCAGCGTTTATCACGTCATATTCCTTATGCGTCTCGATAAACTTAACGAACATCCATCCCCCGCAGATAAGCAACGCTACGATTAACCGGTCATCATTTCCCTTAATGTTGAATACCACCCGCTTATTTAAGGTTTTCACTGAGATTATCTTCATGTGCAGAGACCAGTCCCATTTCGGGACTAAGTAAAGAAAAAGTCCCGTACCGGGACTTTAGGGATCAACGTATCAGGAAAACGCCGTGCTGCCACGGCGCGCGCGGGATGCGAAAGTCAGATCACAGATGCAGCGTACGCTGAGCGGCCGGCATCCAGGTTCGGGAAACCAGTTCGGTACGATTGACGACTTCGGTCTTGGCGAAAATGTTGCGCAGGTGCGTTTTTACCGTCGAGAGCGAGATATCCAGCTGGCGGGCAATCAGCTTATTGCTGGCGCCTTCGCGCACCATGCCGACGATTTCCCGCTCTTTCGCCGTCAGGATGACGGGCAGGTCATCTTCTTCCTGCAGACAGTCGCGAATGGCCAGCTCCACCAGCGGCAGCACCGCCTGAGCCCGCTGGCGCTCTTCGCTGGAGAAAGGCACGTCGCGCATCAGCGAGATACCGGCGATGATCCGCCGCTCGCGGCGAATAAAGATCTCGGTCATGTCGCGCACGTTATTCGGCAACATAAATTCATGATAGTAATGGCGGTTGCGGTCGCAGAGCCGCGGCGTCATCGCCGCCACGGTGGTGTTCTGGTGGCTAAAGTACGACGGCAGAAGCGGATCCAGCGGCTGGAAGTTTTCCAGATATTGTTGATGCGTATTATCAGAAATATTATGCAATATATAGTTTTCGGGTTTTAAGCGATTATTTACTCGATAAAAAACCGCGGAAGTCAGTGGAATTAACTGGGATATAGTCTGTAAACAACGGGCTATTATCGCATCATTACGGCTGGCTTTTAACAAAGCAGACATGATAGGGCCTCCCCGTCGAGATGATGGTACGTGACACATGAATAACTACCGATAAATGAAGCATACATTTCACATTTAAGTAACACAATCATTAACATATTAACAATGTGATAGCCGTTACAAATTTTTAATCAATGCATTGTTATATATAGCATTTAAAAAATGCGCTTGCCATGCTTTACCGTGGACGCGTTAAAACATAAACAAAAAATATTAACACCCTAACTACATTCCATTGGCGATAAAAAAAAGCTATCCCATACACCTCTCTCTCATCCTTAAGAACGATGGATTTCTGTTTTTTTTCACTTATACCCTTAACAGGATGCCCATTAACTTTCGCCGTGGCGTAATCCTGTGATTACGCCTGACCTGCTGTTGCCAAAATAAGGTGAACAGCCCCCTTTGAGCGGGCGCCATTAACCGCCCGACTATCGTTCTTCCGGGCGATAGCCGGGACCTGGCGCGCTTTTTAAGGTAATCAGAAACCCCATTACAGGAGAGTGCCGATGGCGAGAGTCGTGGTAATTACCGGCGGTGGAACCGGGGTTGGCGCCGCCTGCGCGCGGCTGATGTGCGCCGCGGGCGACCGGGTGTTTATTACCGGGCGGCGCGAAGCGCCATTGCAGGCTGTCGCCGATGAGACCGGCGCCACGGCTTTGGTGGGCGATGCCGCCAACGGCGAGGTCTGGGGTCAGCGGTTGCTGCCGGCGATCCTCGACCAGGCTGGCGGGATCGACGTGCTGATCTGCAGCGCCGGCGGGATGGGCAACAGCCCCGCCGCCGAGACCAGCGACAGCCAGTGGCGCAAGGCGCTGGACGGCAATCTCACCAGCGCGTTCGCCAGCGTTCGCGCCTGTCTGCCTTCGCTGATTGCCTGCCGCGGCAATGTGCTGTTTGTCGCCTCCATCGCCTCGCTGGCTGCCGGGCCGCAGGCCTGCGGCTACGTCACCGCTAAACACGCCTTAATCGGTCTGATGCGCTCCGTGGCTCGCGATTACGGCCCACAGGGGGTACGCGCCAACGCCATCTGTCCCGGCTGGGTTACGACGCCGATGGCGGATGAAGAGATGCTCCCGCTGATACAGGCGGAAGGGCTATCGCTGACGGAGGCTTATCAGCGGGTCTGTCGCGACGTTCCGCTGCGCCGCCCCGCCAGCTCCGAGGAGATAGCCGAGGCCTGTCAGTTTCTCTGTTCGCCGCAGGCCGCCATCATCAGCGGCGCCACGCTGGTCGCCGATGGCGGCGCCAGTATCGTCGATGTTCCCACTCTGGCGTTTGCTTAACGCCCTACTCTCCTCAGGAGCCCACATGACTTCAGAAGCTGTATTTATCCAGGTCGGCGCGCTGGCCGATGGTTTTGCCCCGCACGGCAACCTGCTGGCTACCGCCAGCCTGCCCGCAGGCGAAACCTTTACCTTTTATGTCGCTGGCAGTAAGCCGCAGCAGTTGGTTATCGAAGATGACCAGACGCTCAGCTGGAACGGCAAGCGCGCCCCCTGGCGAGCAACCGCCCTGCGCCCCGATATTCTGTTTATCGACTTCCTTGACCCGGAGCACGATAACGCCAGCATCAGCGCGGTATGCAACCTGACGCAGCGCAATGCCACCCTGGTCTACGGCCAGTTGCCGGACGAAGCCGCCGCGCGGCTGGACGCCTTCAGCCGGGTGGAGCAAGGCCTGCCGCTAACCGCGGTAGAGGCACGGTTTGTTTTTGCCCGCCTGGATGAGCAGCCGGGGCCGCTGCCAGGCTTTACCACTGCGTTGGTCGGGATGCGTAATCAGTACACCTACAGTCCGACCGAGCGTTATGAGCATATTTATCTCAACGATAATTTTTACGCCTGGCAATGTCTGGATGGCGTGGAAAAGGGGCTGGCGGATGTCGATCGCTGCCACTATGTGCAGGTGGCGGATGATCTCTATCTGTTCGTCTGGCGGGAGAAAATCATTCCCACGCTGGGGGTGATCCTGATCGATCTGCAGCAGATGCGCACCGACGGCAAGATCATGGGCTATCAGGGCAGCGATTTTGGCGCCTTGAGTAATTTCGCGGTCGGCGCCAGCGCGAAGATCCTCAACGTCACCCGCCATCAGGAATAAAGGGGCGTCGCCGGGCACGCTTTCAGGCACCACATCCGTCATTTCGCCGGGTGGCGGCTACGCCTTACCCGGCCTACGGTCCGAGCAGCCAGTCATTAATTTACCCACTTGTGCGACTGAAACTGCCGGTGTTGCGGCCTCAAAATCTCTGAGACGTTCCCGGAAGGCCGGGGCAGCCCGCATGAATGCGGGCTGAGGGCCGTGTTTTGCACGGACGCTGCCTCGGCCCGACCCGAAGCCTGCAGGGATAAGTCGAAGGTACCACGCAGTGGCGATTTTGCTGGCCGGAGCCCGGGGGTACAGGGGGCGGCGGCGACTGGCCGCCCCCTGTGCGCTCCCTGCGCCATGAGTGACATAACGCAGAAGAAATATCAGGAGCGCAATCAGCTCGGAAATAGCACAGGAGTGGTAGCCCTGCTAAGCGCAGCGCGAGCAGGGACATTTCGATTGCGCCGTCATTTCGCCGGGTGGCGGCTGCGCCTTACCCGGCCTACGGGTCCCTCTCACAGACTGACACATCGTAGGCCCGGTAAGCGCAGCGCCACCGGGCGATGGCATCAGGCTCGGAGCCGCTTTATTGCCGGGTGGCGGCTGGCGCCTTACCCGGCCTACGGTCCGCGTCATGTATAGCCCTTCCCCCTCTCCCCGCCGGCGAGAGGGGTTGACTCAGGCGCTGGCGCTGTCCAGTCGCGCCACTTGCTCCGCGCTCAGGCTCAGCGCCGCCGCGCGGGCAAAACTCTCCACCTGAGCCACGCTGGTGGCGCTGGCGATCGGCGCGGTCACGCCTTCGCGGCCGATCAACCACGCCAGCGCCACCTCAGCCGGTTTCACGCCCTGCTCGTCCGCGACCGCCACCAGGGTATCGATAATCCGCATCCCGCGTGGATTCAGGTACTTACCAATCCCGCTTCCGCGCTGGCTCTGCGCCAGATCCGACGGCTGGCGGTACTTACCGGTTAAGAACCCGGAGGCCAGACTGTAGTAGGTCACCACCCCGATATCGCGGCTGACGCAGAGATCGCACAGCGCGCCTTCAAACGCGGAGCGGTGGTAGAGGTTATATTCCGGCTGCAGCACCTGCCAGGCAGGCAAGCCGCCTTTACGCGCGACCTCCAGCGCCCCCGCCAGCTGCATCGCATCCAGGTTAGAGGCCCCCATCGCGCGGATTTTCCCGGCCTGCTGCAGGCTGTGGAAAGCCTCCAGCGTTTCCGCCACCGGGGTTTGCGGATCCGGCCAGTGGGAGAAATAGAGGTCGATATAGTCGGTATTAAGGCGGCGCAGAGAGTCGTCGACCGCCTGTTGGATCCAGGCTTTGCTGAGCCCTTTATGGCCGGGGAGGCCTAAATCGGAGCCGACTTTGGTGAAAATTTTGACCTTATCGCGCATGCCGGGGCGCGCCTGCAGCCAGCGGCCGATGATGGTTTCGGATTCGCCGCCCTGGTTACCGTCCGCCCAGCGGGAATAAACATCCGCCGTATCGATAGCGTCAAATCCGTGGTCAACAAAAGCATCAAGAAGAGCAAAACTGGTTTTTTCATCGATGGTCCAGCCAAAGACGTTGCCGCCAAAGACTAATGGGGCGATGGAAAATCCGGTTTTGCCCAAGGGACGTGTCATCATGCCGAGTACTCCTTAGCTTATATTCTGCTTCCCTCAGGTAACCGCAGGGGTCAGGAGAGGAGGTGATTGGATAATCAGAAAAGGAATCTTACGGCGGGCGCTCCACGCCCGCAGGTACACTCAGACATTATGTCCCGGAATAAACATCAAAGCTAAAATATTTGCCGGCTAATTTTTTATAGGTGCCGTCGGCAAGAATCTTCGCAATCGCGCCGTTAATTTCCTGACGCAGTGCCTCATCGTCTTTACGCAAGCCGATCGCCGCCCCGGCGCCAAACAGCGTATCGTCCTGCAGATGGCCGCCGACAAAGGCGAATTCCTTACCCTGCGGCTGCTGCAGGAAGCTGTAGTCGGCCATCATCCCGGAGAGCACTGCGCCGTCGATGCGCCCGGACTCCAGGTCTCGCACCACGCTATCGGCCCCCTGGTAGGCCACAATGTTAATCCCCTGCGGCCGCCAGTGCTGGTTAACATAAGTCTCCTGCGCCGAGCCCTGCTCCACGCCGATAGTTTTGCCCTTCAGCTGTTCCGGCGTATTGCCCTGCAGGGTATTTTTGCGCGCCACGAGGAACACCGGCCCGTTATATAGCTTGTCGCTAAAGGCAATCTGCTCTTTGCGCTTCTCGGTCATGTACATCCCGGAAAGGATCGCGTCGAATTTGCGCGCTTTCAGCGCCGGGATTATGCCGTCGAAATTGCTTTCCACCCACACGCATTTCGCCTGCAACTGCTGGCAAATGGCGTTGCCTAAATCGATATCAAACCCCGCCAGCTTGCCCTGCGGATCTTTCCATTCAAACGGCGCGAAGGTCGGGTCGACGCCGAAGCGGATTTCTTTTCCTCCTTCGGCCAGCGCCGACGTCGACGCCATTAATGCCAGCCATAGCAACAGTGATTTTTTCATTCGCGTTCTTCTCCAGAGATTAGCGACAGTGCTTTTCCACCAGGCGGGCGAACAGCGTCGCGCCGGTGGTGATAATGTCATCGTTAAAGTCGTAGCCGGGGTTGTGCACCATGCAACCGCCCTTCTCCCCTTTCTCACCGTTGCCGAGCAGGAAGTAGCTGCCCGGGCGTTCGCGCAGCATAAAGGCGAAATCCTCGCTGGCGTTCATCGGCGAGACCGACTCCAGGACCCCCTCGCGGCCAAACACCTCCAGCGCCAGCGCCCGGGCGAAATCGGTCTCTTCGGGACTGTTGGTTAATACCGGGTAGGAGTCGTAAACCTCCACGGCGCTGCTGGCGCCATAGCTTTTGGCGGTAAATTCAGCGAGCTCGTGAATACGCTTGATCAGCAGGTCGCGAATGTCCGGCTTCATCGCCCGCACGCTCAGCTCCATCACCACGCTCTCCGGAATGACGTTGGAGGCGATACCGGCCTGGAAAGTACCGACGCTGACCACTGCCGTTTCCCCCGGCGGCACATTGCGCGCCACGATGCTCTGCAGGGCCATCACCAGCGCCGCGCCGGCGACGATCGGGTCGACGGTACGCTCCGGATGGGCGCCGTGACCGCCGTAGCCGGTAATCGTAATTTTGACGGTGTCCGCCGAGGCCATAAAGTTGCCGGCATAGAAGCCCAGCTTGCCCACCGGCAGCCCTGGCATGTTGTGCAGACCAAAGATGCGTTCGCAGGGGAACTGCTCGAACAGGCCGTCTTTAATCATTAAATCGGCGCCGCCGATAGCCTCTTCCGCCGGCTGGAAAATCAGATGCACCGTGCCGTTAAACTGGCAGGCCGGCGAGGCGATATATTTCGCCGCCGCCAGCAGAATGGTGGTGTGGCCGTCATGGCCGCAGGCGTGCATTTTTCCGGGTACCGTACTGGCCCAGGGCAAATCAGTAGTTTCATGGATCGGCAGCGCGTCCATATCGGCGCGCAGGCCAATAGTACGCGGCGAGTCGCCTTTGCTCAGGCTACCGACGACGCCGGTTTTACCGAGGCCGCGGGTGACCTGATAGCCCCACTCCGCCAGCCTGCTGGCGACCAGTTCGCTGGTATTAAACTCTTCAAGACTTAATTCCGGATTGGCATGTAAATAATGACGGATAGAAATCATTTCCGCTTCCGTCGCTTTAATTTCTGGAATTACATAATCACTCATGCCGTTCTCCGGGAAATAAATTAAGAACTTAACACGTTATCGTGGTGGAAACTTTATGCAAGCAGCATTTCTAATAGCTGGAATGAACTCATCTTATTTAATAATCCGCACATTACAGAGTAATAAATAATCAAAATGGTGAAATTTAAAAATAAACGTTTATTTTATGGAGGATTTACCGTTATTTAACCTATCATTCCCGACCATATTCAGATTTAAATAAAATAAACGTATATGAAATTACAGACGCTTTTCCTCGCCGCTATCGTCACGCTGGCGGGCTGCAGCGCGCAGGGCGATACCGCCAGTCAGCAGCGGGCCAGCATCCAGAAGATGCGCAGCGAAACCCTCAACAAGCTTTACGCCCTGCAGCCTGAGGCCCGCAGTGATATTCAGCATGCGAAGGGGTATGCGGTGTTTGCTAATAACAGCAGCAAGATCCTGCTATTCGGGTTTGGCAGCGGCTACGGCGTGGTGCGGAATAAGGCCACCGGGAAGGACACCTATATGAAAATGGCCCAGGGCGGCGCCGGCCTGGGGATGGGGATTAAGCAGCAGCGCACAGTGCTGGTTTTCCATGATAAAGCGGCCCTGGAGACCTTTATCCGCCAGGGATACATGGTTGGCGCCGATGCGAACGCCGCTGCAAAATATGATGACAAAGGCATCGCGCCGATCGCCGCCTCCACCAGCGGCGTAGCGTCAGATACCGCCTCGCTGCCCTCGAAGGTCAACGTCTACGACCTGACCGAAAAAGGGCTGGCCGCCCAGGCAATGATCAATGGTTATAAATACTGGCCGGATGATGCGCTGAACCCGTAGATTTCCGCGAGTGCGCCATCGCCGGATCAGGCTTTGCCTGACCCGGCGTCGCGGAGAGATGCGTTTAGTGGCCGAGGGCGCCGCTCACCAGAATCGAGGTGATAATCCCGGTCGCCGCGGCGATCAGCACATAGTTACCGTCGATATAGGACCAGTGATGGCCTTCCGGCGGGCGCGGCAGGCCGCGGTCGCTCCAGTCGCGGACGCGATATTCATCGCCACGGAACGACGCCGGAGCCGGGTGGCCTTTACGGAAATCGTTACCGCGCCAGGCGAAATGATCCTGCTCATGACGCCCCTGATCGCGATTGTCATGACCGTCGCGATCCGGACCACGCTGGTCATGGTCGCCCTGGTGATGCGCGTCAGGTCCGCCCTGCGGCGCATGCCCATCATGGTCCTGGCCGTTCTGCCAGACCGTTGGCTGCCCCGGGCGATGGCCGTCGTTCGGGCCATCGGCAAAGGCCGGGACGCTCAGCACACAAGATAAAATTACTGCCAGAGAAATCATCTTTTTCATGGTACACCTCCTGATTGAGGTCTTTTGTACCGGGAAAATGTGAAGAAAGAGTGAGTATCTGGTTAACCAGGATGATTCCTGGCATCGGCGGCGTCGGCTATCGGGAAGAGGTGGTGCTGATGGCGGGACAATAAAAAAGGCCGCTCTCGCGACCTTTATTCAGACGGGTAAAAGGACTTATTCAGTCACTTTATTTTTTAACTCTTCGGCGCCGGTTTTGGTTTTATCCCAGCCCTTTTCTGCACCGGATTTGGTGGCGTTCCAGCCTTTTTCACTGGCCTCTTTGGTCTTATCCCACCCCTTCTCGGTGCCTTCTTTGGTCTTGTTCCAGGTTTTCTGCGCGCCTTCGCTCACCTGGCTGCCGACGCTGTCCTGCTTGCCTTCGGCGGCGTGTTTCGCCTTCAACTGCTGCTCTTCGCCCTCATGCTGGGCCTGGTGCAGCTTCTCTTTGGCGGTGTTGGCGTTGGCATTCGCCGCCGCGACGGTATCATCTGTTGCATGTGTTGTCGCAGCAATAACCGGAGCTGCAACCAGAATAGCCGATAACGCAATCATTGCTTTTTTCATAATATCCTCTCTCACGTGTCGTGTTATGAGTCGCATTCAGGATGGCACAACGAACCGGGGATGACACTAGGAATTAGCCTGAAAAACGTCTTCGACCTCCAGCCATGGCAGAAAATGCTGCCGCCGCGCGCGCCCTGTCGGCGTTGGCATAATTTCCAACATGTTTGTTACATTTTATGAAATTTGCCCTTGATATACTTGCCGTTGATGTTCATTCGAGAATACTTCTCAGAATCATTATATTTATAAATTGGCAAATGGAACTCCTTTTATGGCAAGAAAATCAGTAAGATCGCTGTTGCTTACTGCGCTGATCGCGACTCCCCTTTTCAGCTATGCGACCCAATATCCCCTGACGGTCACCGACCTTGACGGCCGGCAGGTCACCCTGTCCAAAGAGCCGCAGCGTATTATTTTGCAGGATGGCCGCGACATTATGACCCTCGCCCTGCTGGACCGGGACAATCCGTTTAAACGGCTGGTGGCATGGAATAATCTGGCGAAAAAGCAGGACGTTGCCACCTGGCAGATGCTGAAAACGACGTGGCCGCAGTCGGCCACGCTCCTTGACATGGGCTTCAGCGACAAAGGGAATGTCGATCTTGAAAGCGTCATCGCCCGTCAGCCGGATCTGATGATCGCCCAGCTACGCGCCAGGCCAGCGCTGATGGAGAGCGGCGTCATCGACAAGCTCAGCGCCCTGCACGTTCCGGTGCTGTTTGTCGACTATGAGATCGACCCGGCGAAAGATACCGCCCCCAGCATCGACCTGCTGGGCAAAGTCCTTAACCGCGAGAGTCAGGCCAAAGCCTTTACCGATTACTATCGTCAGCAGCTGCAGACGATTCGCCAGAAAACCGCGGCCATCACGCCGAAGGCCAATGTCTTCGTGGAAGCGCTGGCCGGCAACAGCGACGCCTGCTGCTTTACCCACGGCCACAGCGGCTGGGGCGGGCTGGTGGAGGCGGTCGGGGCGAACAATATCGGTTCGCAGCTGCTGCCGGGCGCCTCCGGGTTCGTCTCGCTGGAGAAAATCATCAGCATGAAGCCCGACGCCTGGATCATGACCGGCTCGAAGCGCGGCAACAGCCAGGTGCTGCCCCTGGGTTATGAGGTTAAGCCGGAGGCAGTGAAGGCCCAGGCGCAGATCCTGCTGGCGCGACCTGGGGTCAGCCAGATCCCGGCGGTACAGGAAAAGCGGGCCTATGGCGTCTATCACCACTTCTATAACCACCCGTGGAATATTGTCGGCATGGAATACCTGGCGAAAGATATCTACCCGCAGGCCTTCGGCGATCTCAACCCGGATGAGACTTACCATTATATCGTGCGCCATTTCACTGACCTGCCGGATCAGCCGTTCGTCTTCTCCTGGCAGCAGAGCGAGTAATCCGGCATGCGTTTAACCTCCGACTCCGTGCTCGACGGGCTGCCCGCCGGGACCTCTGGCGTGATAGATGATTATCGCCGTATCGTGCGTCGCCGCCTGCTGCTGATGCTCCTGCTGGCGCTGTTGATTGTCGCGTCGCTGCTGCTCGATTTTATGCTCGGCCCCTCCGGTCTGCCGCTGCAGAGCCTGTGGCAGACGTTAACCGATCCGGCCAGCGCCGATCCGGGCACGCGCGCCATCGTCTGGGATATCCGTCTGCCCTATGCGGTGATGGCGATTATCGTCGGTCTGGCGCTGGGACTGGCCGGCGCCGAAATGCAGACCATCCTCAATAACCCGCTGGCCAGCCCGTTTACCCTGGGCGTCTCCTCGGCTGCGGCGTTTGGCGCCGCGCTGGCGATTGTGCTGGGTATTGGCCTGCCCGGTATTCCCGGCCAGTGGTTTATCTCGGCCAACGCCTTTATCTTCGCCCTGCTGGCGGCCCTGCTGCTGGACGGCATCACCCGCTGGACCCAGGTGGCCACCTCCGGGGTCATCCTGTTCGGCATCGCGCTGGTCTTTACCTTTAACGCCCTGGTCTCGATGCTGCAGTTCATCGCCAACGAAGACACGCTGCAGGGGCTGGTGTTCTGGACCATGGGCAGCATCGACCGCGCCTCCTGGAGCAAAGTCGCCATCCTGCTGGTCGCCCTGGCGCTGGTGATGCCCCTGTCGCTGCGCAGCGCGTGGAAGCTGACCGCCCTGCGGCTGGGCGAGGACCGGGCCATCAGTTTTGGTATTAACGTTCGCCGCCTGCGCCTGACCACGCTGCTGCGGATCAGCATTCTGTCGGCGCTTTCGGTGGCCTTTGTCGGGCCAATCGGCTTTATCGGCCTGGTGGCGCCGCATATTGCGCGGATGCTCTTCGGCGAAGACCATCGCTTTTATCTGCCCGCCAGCGCGCTGATCGGCGCTCTGGTGCTCTCCCTGGCCTCCATCGCCTCGAAGAACCTGATCCCGGGGGCCATTATTCCGGTGGGGATCGTCACTTCCCTGGTCGGGGTCCCGTTCTTTTTGAGCATTATTTTACGTCATCGGGGGCAGGCATGAGCGACCAGACGTTATCCGGGCTGTCGCTGTCTTACTTCAGCGCCGGCTACCCCAGACGCAAGGTGATCGAGAACCTGACGGTTCCCCATCTGCCGCGAGGGAAAATCACCGCGCTGCTGGGGCCAAACGGCAGCGGTAAATCAACGTTAATGCGGGCGATGGCGGGTCTGGGACCCTGCCGCGGCGAGCTGCTGCTGGAGGGGGAAAATCTGCTGACGCAGCCGTTCTCACGTCGCGCAGAGCAGGTGGTCTATCTTCCGCAGACGCTGCCCGCCGGCGTGCATCTGCATGTGCTGGAGTCGATTATCGTTGCCCAGCGCGCCGCCGGAGGACGCCACAGTCCGCAGCACCAGGAGGAGGTGATGGCGCTGCTGCGGCAGCTGGGGATTGCCCATCTGGCGATGAGCTACCTCGATCAGCTTTCCGGCGGGCAAAAGCAGCTGGTGGGTCTCGCTCAGTCGCTGATCCGCCAGCCGCGCCTGCTGCTGCTCGACGAACCGCTCAGCGCCCTTGACCTCAACTACCAGTTTCACGTGATGGATCTGGTGCGCCGGGAGACCCGGCGGCGCAACATCGTAACCCTGGTGGTGGTGCACGATATCAATATTGCCCTGCGTCACGCCGACCACGTGCTGATGCTCAAGGCGGGCCAGTTGCTCGGCGACGGCACCCCGGCCGCGGTCATCACCCCCGAGACCCTGGCGGCGGTCTATGGGGTCCGCGGGCGTATTGAACCCTGTTCGCAGGGGGTGCGGCAGGTGATTATTGACGGCCTGGTGGACAGCGAGGCCTGACTGCGGCGCGGGACGGCACCTCCGCCCCGCGCCCGCCGGCTTAGTGATCGAGATAGATATAGTTTTCCCAGCTCTTCATGCGGATCAGGATCTTCCTGATCAGCGACAGCTCTTTCAGGTGATCCGAGTAGACCGCCGCCTCAAGAGTGGCCCCCTGCGGCAGCGCGTATTCGGCAAATCGCGGATCGGTGACCTTCAGCACCACCAGCGCCCGGCCGTGGGTATTGAGCGCATCCGTGGTCAGCAGTTTGCCCTGCCCCTGAAACTGACTCTCGCCAATCGCCGGCAGTACGTCGGCCACTTCTCCGCGAAAGACGGTGCCCGGGATAGCCGGAAACATCAGCTCCGCGGGCTCGCCTTTGCGCAGACGCTGCAGGGCGTTCTGGCGAAATGCCGCGACGTACTCCCGCGAGGCGGCGCCCTCCACCGGCACAAAGGTCATCAGCGGGATCATCCCCAGCGCAGTGGACATGGTGCCCGGCCGTAAGCCGACGGTACTGACATAGCCATCCTCCGGGGCGCGGACGACGGTGTTCTCCAGCTGAAACTGCGCCTTCTGCAGCTGCGCCAGCAGGGAGGCCACGGTGGTATTTTTGCCCTTCACCACCGAGTCCAGCGCGTTGCGCGCCTGCACCACCTTCGCCTGAGCCGCGCTGACGCTGGCTTCATCGGCTTTCCACGTCTGCAGACGGGTATCAACCATTTGATCGGAGAAGGCGCCCTGGGCATGACCCTCCCGAAAGCGGGCATACTCTCGCCGCGACTGGTCGCGCTGGGCCACCGCTCTGCTCAGCTCGGCCTGCGCCTGGCTTAACGCCGCGTTTAAGGAGAGCGCATCCTGACTGGCCGCTTTTATCTGCGCCTGCAGATCGTCTACTTTCGCCTGGAACGGCGTCGGGTCGAGGGTAAACAGCACATCGCCCTTATGCAGCATCTGGTTAGGCTTCACCGGTACGCTCTGCACCCGGCCGCGCACCTGCGACACAATCGGCACGGTGCGAAACACCTGGTTACCAACGTCGGTATAGGGGAAGTTGTAGTTCATCCCGAAGATCACCGCGCCAATCAGGGCGATACCGCCGAGCACCGCCGTCGGTACGGTCCACTTATTGAGCGGGATGCGGAAAACCTTAAACACCACAATGCACAACGCGGCGTAGGTCAGTAACATTAATGTTTCCATTAGTTTGCCTCCTCCGCTTTGAGCGCGGCCACCTCGCGCTGGACCTGTTCCAGTTGCTGGACCACCGTTTCCAGACGCTGATGCAGCGCCTGCTGATCGTCGGCAATGTGGCGCATTCCCCACCCGCGATCTTCGCGCCACAGCGTTGCCCAGATCCATAACAAAGGCCACAGGGCGTGCAAGGTAAATAAGCTGACCCAGCCGGCATAATGAATCGCATCCTGATGAGGATGGCGCCGCTCTTTGGCAATTTCATAAGGAATATCGTGAATAACAATGACGCCATAAAAAAGTATTAAGGCCACGGCGATCAGAATGGCCAGCGCAACATAATCCAGGGTCATAAAATAACTCCAGAGTGAAAGGTTAACTAAATAAAACAGCCAGATTCAGACGTAACGGGGCCGGGGAAAAAGCGCGCTTAGCGCTTTCCCAAGTGGTGATAGCAACGTGATGGCGTCAATCTGCCGAATCGGGTTCAGAATTTCTCAGGAATATGACGGTCGATAGAGATCAGCTTGCCTTTTTTCACCGTGATATATCCCCCCTCGCGCAGCGCGGCCAGCACCTGGTACACATAGCTGCGCGAGAGATTGGTTCGTTTAATAATAAATGCCGACAGGCTCTCATGCTGACCACCATCAATTTCGCCGCGATATAAATAGCGCGACAGCATCGATTTAATGGTCTGAAAACTCGTCTGGCTACCGCGTTCATAGTGCGCATCAAGGGCAAATATGCCCATATAGGCCAGGATCGTGGTCAGCTCTTGCATATAGCCCGGTGACGAATGAAAAAATATTCGCTCAAAATCGCTGGTGGTTATTTTCGCCAGCTGGCACTCGCCCAGACACTGATAATAGAGCGCGACCGACGGACAATAATGTTCCAGTAATCCTAACGGCATATGCGCGATAACAATGCCGATCAGGTTCTGCTCATCGCCAAAGGCCAGCGTCATTTGCCCCTGCAGCAAAAAATAGAGATAGCCCGACTGCGGAATAAAGCCCTGATCTTTGCTCAGGCTCAGGGGTTCACTGCAGGCGATCACCGCGGGCAGATGCGTGGTCAGCGTCAGCTTCTGGTACCGATCGTAAATATCGCCAAAACTGGGGTTCATCGCGCTGCGCACTCCTTTACCTTTGGCCACCGCGGTGGGGCTAACCGCGACCTGTTGAACTATACCTAAGCGGGTGGGGAAGGAAAAGTCCAGATCTGGAGTGGCGAAATATTTCGCCTGGGTCACATTTTTTACCCTCACCTCCCTGTTTCGTGACCCGATCGTTCCGCTTACCGGTGGGCTATGCTTTAATTAGCTAAACCGGTTTAACATAGTTTAGCTAAGAGGAATTTGTCGAATGAATGGAAAAATCTGGGTACTCGGCGATGCGGTCGTCGATCTCCTGCCCGATGGAGAGGGCCGCCTGCTGCAATGCCCTGGCGGTGCGCCAGCCAACGTCGCGGTCGGCGTGGCGCGGCTCGGCGGCGACAGCGGCTTTATTGGCCGCGTCGGCGACGATCCCTTCGGCCGCTTTATGCGTCACACCCTGGCGCAGGAGAAGGTCGATGTGAATTATATGCACCTCGACGCCGCGCAGCGCACCTCCACGGTGGTGGTCGATCTCGATCAGCACGGGGAGCGCACCTTTACCTTTATGGTCCGTCCGAGCGCCGACCTGTTCCTTCGGCCCGAGGATCTCCCGCCGTTTGCCGCCGGCCAGTGGCTGCACGTCTGCTCCATCGCTCTCAGCGCCGAGCCGAGCCGCAGCACGGCATTCGCGGCAATGGAGGCGATAAAACGCGCCGGGGGCTATGTCAGCTTCGACCCCAATATCCGCAGCGACCTGTGGCAGGATCCGCTGGACCTGCGTGACTGTCTCGACCGGGCGCTGGCCCTCGCCGACGCCATAAAACTCTCGGAAGAGGAGCTGACCTTTATCAGCGGCAGCGACGACATCGTCAGCGGCATCGCCCGGCTGAACGCCCGCTTCCAGCCGACGCTGCTGCTGGTGACCCAGGGCAAAGCGGGGGTCCAGGCCGCCCTGCGCGGGCAGGTTAGCCACTTCCCCGCTCGCCCGGTGGTGGCCGTTGATACCACTGGCGCCGGCGATGCCTTTGTCGCCGGGCTGCTCGCCGGCCTCGCCGCTCACGGTATCCCTGACAACCTCGCCGCGCTGGCTTCCGACCTTACGCTGGCGCAAACCTGCGGCGCGCTGGCCACCACCGCCAAAGGCGCCATGACCGCCCTGCCCTACAGGGACGATCTTCAGCAGCCGTTTTGATCCCGTTGGGCCGGCGTAACGGCCCACTTTGCTGGCGACATCACAATTCTTAAACCGGTTTAGCAATTTTTATTTTCACCGCGTTACTGACATGTTTACCATATTAACTAAACCGGTTTAGCAAAAGTTAGCACACTCACTGATTTTCACCTTTGGATGTCAACAGCATGTATAAAAAACGGAAGTTAGCCATTCTTATTGCTTTGCTAACCGGCACCGCCGCCGCCCATGGGCAGACAGACCTGAACAGCATTGAAGCGCGTCTTGCCGCTCTGGAAAAACGCCTGCAGGACGCCGAAACCCGCGCCAGCACTGCCGAAACCCGTGCCGCTTCGGCGGAGCAGAAAGTTCAACAGTTAACCCAGCAGCAGCAGCAAACCCAGGTCACCACTCAGCAGGTGGCCAAGCGCACCACTCAGTTAGAAGAAAAAGCCGAACGGCCCGGCGGCTTTGAGTTCCACGGCTATGCTCGTTCCGGCGTGATCATGAACGACTCCGCCGCCAGCACCAAATCCGGCGCTTATATGACCCCCGCCGGGGAGACCGGCGGCGCCATTGGTCGTCTGGGTAACCAGGCCGACACCTATGTGGAAATGAACCTCGAACATAAGCAGACCCTGGACAACGGGGCAACCACCCGTTTCAAAGTGATGGTGGCCGACGGGCAAACCACCTATAACGACTGGACGGCAAGCAGCAGCGACCTGAACGTGCGCCAGGCGTTTGTCGAGCTGGGCAACCTGCCCACCTTCGAAGGCCCGTTCAAAGGCTCGACCCTGTGGGCCGGGAAACGCTTTGACCGTGACAACTTCGACATCCACTGGATTGACTCGGATGTGGTGTTCCTCGCCGGGACCGGCGGCGGGATCTACGACGTGAAATGGAACGACAGCCTGCGCAGCAACTTCTCGTTATACGGCCGCAACTTTGGCGATATCGCTGACAGCAGTAACAGCGTGCAGAACTATATCGTCAGCATGAATAACTTTGCCGGCCCGGTGCAGATGATGGTCAGCGGGATGCGGGCGAAAGATAATGACGAACGCCAGGACACGAACGGCAATCTGGTGAAAGGCGATGCCGCTAACACCGGGGTCCATGCTCTGCTGGGCCTGCACAATGAGAGCTTCTATGGCCTGCGCGACGGGACCAGCAAAACGGCCCTGCTGTACGGCCACGGGCTGGGCGCCGAGGTTAAAGGCATCGGCTCCGACGGTGCGCTGCGCCCGGGGGCCAATACCTGGCGCTTCGCCAGCTACGGCACGACGCCGCTGAGCGATCGCTGGTTTATTGCCCCGGCCGTGCTGGCGCAGAGCAGTAAAGATCGTTATGTCGATGGCGACAGCTATCAGTGGGCCACTCTCAACCTGCGTCTGATTCAGGAAGTGACGCAGAACTTCGCCCTGGCCTGGGAGGGCAGTTATCAGTACATGGATCTGCAGCCTGAAGGCTACAACGATCGCCACGCGGTGAACGGCAGCTTCTACAAGCTGACCTTCGCCCCAACCTTCAAGGTGGGCAGCATCGGCGACTTCTTCTCGCGTCCGGAGATCCGCTTCTATACATCGTGGATGGACTGGAGCAAAAAACTGGATAACTACGCCAACGATGATGCATTAGGCAGCAACGGGTTCAAATCGGGCGGCGAATGGTCGTTCGGTATGCAAATGGAGACCTGGTTCTGACGGTAACCCGGACGACAGGGTAAATAACACATAAATATTAGGTTCGCGGCGCCTGCCACGGCTGGCGCCGCCCACGCCATATCATCATGCATTTAGAGGGTACTATGGATTTTGATCAGATTTCCCGCTCACTGCTTCCCCTGCTGGGCGGCAAGGAAAATATCGCCAGCGCCGCGCACTGCGCCACCCGCCTGCGGCTGGTGTTGGTCGACGACGCGCTCGCCGACCAACAGGCCATTGGCAAAATCGACGGGGTGAAAGGCTGCTTTCGCAATGCCGGACAGATGCAGATCATCTTCGGTACCGGGGTGGTCAATAAAGTCTATGCCGCCTTTATCCAGGCCGCAGGCATCAGCGAATCAAGCAAATCCGAAGCCGCCGACCTGGCCGCGAAAAAGCTGAACCCGTTCCAGCGCATCGCCCGCCTGCTGTCCAACATTTTCGTACCGATCATTCCCGCCATCGTCGCCTCCGGCCTGCTGATGGGCCTGCTGGGGATGGTGAAAACCTACGGCTGGGTCGACCCGAGCAACGCTATCTATATCATGCTGGATATGTGCAGCTCGGCGGCGTTTATCATTCTGCCGATCCTGATCGGCTTTACCGCCGCCCGCGAATTTGGCGGTAACCCTTATCTGGGCGCGACCCTCGGCGGGATCCTGACCCACCCGGCGCTGACCAACGCCTGGGGCGTCGCCGCCGGCTTCCATACCATGAATTTCTTCGGTATCGAAGTGGCGATGATCGGCTACCAGGGCACCGTTTTCCCGGTGCTGCTGGCGGTGTGGTTTATGAGCATTGTCGAAAAACAGCTGCGCCGCGTTATCCCTGACGCGCTGGACCTGATCCTCACCCCGTTCCTGACGGTAATTATTTCCGGCTTTATCGCTCTGCTGCTGATCGGCCCGGCCGGTCGTGCGCTCGGCGACGGCATTTCGTTTATCCTCAGCACGCTTATCAGCCACGCCGGCTGGCTGGCGGGACTGCTGTTCGGCGGCCTCTACTCGGTGATCGTCATTACCGGTATCCATCACAGCTTCCACGCCATTGAGGCCGGACTGCTGGGCAACCCGTCGATTGGCGTCAACTTCCTGCTGCCGATCTGGGCGATGGCCAACGTCGCTCAGGGCGGCGCCTGCTTTGCGGTGTGGTTTAAAACCAAAGATGCCAAAATCAAAGCCATCTCCCTGCCGTCGGCGTTTTCGGCGATGCTGGGGATCACGGAAGCGGCAATCTTCGGGATTAACCTGCGCTTCGTGAAGCCATTCATCGCTGCGCTGGTGGGCGGTGCTGCCGGCGGCGCCTGGGTGGTGTCGATGCACGTCTATATGACCGCGGTGGGCCTGACGGCGATCCCGGGGATGGCCATCGTGCAGGCCACTTCGCTGCTGAACTACATTATCGGTATGGCGATCGCCTTCGCCGTGGCCTTCATGCTTTCTCTGACGCTGAAATACAAAACGGACGCTGAATAATGTCATTACCGTCACGCCTGCCTGCGATCCTGCAGGCCGTTATGCAGGGCCAGCCGCAGGCGCTGGCCGACAGCCATTATCCGCAATGGCATCTGGCGCCGGTCAGCGGACTGCTGAACGATCCCAACGGCTTTTGCCAGGTCGCCGGGCGTTACCACCTGTTTTATCAGTGGAACCCGCTCGCCTGCGACCATACCTATAAGTGCTGGGGACACTGGAGCTCTGCCGATCTGCTGCACTGGCGGCATGAACCTATCGCTCTGATGCCGGACGAAGAGTATGACCGCAACGGCTGCTACTCCGGCAGCGCGGTCGAGTTCGAGGGCACCCTGACTCTGTGCTACACCGGCAACGTGAAATTCCCCGACGGCGGGCGCACCGCCTGGCAGTGCCTGGCGACAGAGAATGCCGATGGCACCTTCCGCAAGCTGGGGCCGGTGCTGCCGCTCCCTGACGGTTACACCGGCCACGTGCGCGACCCCAAGGTGTGGCAGCAGGACGGGCGCTGGTACATGGTCCTCGGGGCGCAGGATTTGCAACAGCACGGTAAAGTGCTGCTGTTCACCGCCAGCGATCTGCGGGAGTGGCGCCTGGTGGGCGAGATCGCCGGACATGGCGTTAACGGTCTGGCGAACGGCGGCTATATGTGGGAGTGCCCGGATCTCTTTCCGCTGGCGGATACCCACCTGCTGATCTGCTGCCCGCAGGGGCTGGCCCGCGAAGCGCAGCGCTTTCTCAATACCTATCCGGCGGTGTGGATGGCAGGCCGCTTCGACGCCGAACGCGGCACCTTCGACCACGGCCCGCTGCACGAGCTGGACAGCGGGTTTGAGTTCTACGCGCCGCAGACCATGCTGGCCGAGGATGGCCGCCGCCTGCTGGTCGGCTGGATGGGCGTCCCGGACGGGGAAGAGATGCATCAACCCACCCGCGCACAGGGATGGATCCACCAGATGACCTGCGTGCGCGAGCTGGAGTGGCAGGCGGGTACTCTGTATCAGCGCCCGCTGCGCGAGCTGGCCGCTCTGCGCGAGGAAGCCCAGGGCTGGCGCGGGCAGACCCTGCCCCTCGCCCCGATGGAGCTGGCCTTTGACATCGCCCCGAACAGTACGCTGGGGCTGGACTTTGCCGGCGCCCTGCAGCTCACCGTCAACCGCGACGGCCTGCGTCTGTCGCGCCGCGGGCTGCAGACCGCCGAGATGCATCACCGCTACTGGCGCGGTGAAGCGCGGCGCCTGCGGATCTTTATCGACCGCTCCAGCGTGGAAATTTTCATCAACGATGGCGAAGGGGTGATGAGCAGCCGCTTCTTCCCGGGCTATCCGGGGCAGTTAATCTTCAGCGGTGCGACGCCGGTGGCATTCTGCCGCTGGCTGCTGCGGCCATGCATGGTAGTATAAGCGTTTTGCTTTCAGGCTCCTGAGTGGTGATGAAAACCAAACGCGTAACTATCAAAGATATCGCCGAACTGGCGGGCGTCTCCAAAGCGACCGCCAGTCTGGTGCTCAACGGCCGTGGCAAAGAGCTGCGCGTGGCGCAAGAGACGCGCGAGCGCGTGCTGGCGATCGCCCGCGAGCAGCACTATCAGCCCAGCATTCATGCGCGCTCGCTGCGCGATAACCGCAGCCATACCATTGGCCTGGTGGTACCGGAGATCACCAACTACGGGTTTGCCGTTTTCTCCCATGAGCTTGAGACGCTCTGCCGGGAAGCCGGCGTGCAGCTGCTTATCTCCTGCACCGACGAAAACCCCGGCCAGGAGAGCGTGGTGGTCAATAATATGATTGCCCGCCAGGTCGACGGTCTGATCGTCGCCTCGTGCATGCACAGCGATGCCGACTACCTGAAGCTCAGCGAACAGCTGCCGGTGGTGCTGTTTGACCGCTCCCCCAGCGACAGCGCCCTGCCGCTGGTGATGACCGACTCGGTGACCCCAACCGCCGAGCTGATCTCCCGCATTGCGCCTCAGCATGCGGACGAGTTCTGGTTTCTGGGCGGACAGCCGCGGCTGTCGCCGTCGCGCGACCGACTGGCGGGGTTCACGCAAGGCCTGACCCAGGCGGGGGTCACGCTGCGCCCTGAGTGGGTGATCAACGGCAACTACCACCCCAGCTCCGGCTATGAGATGTTCGCGGCGCTCTGCGCGCGGCTGGGACGTCCGCCGAAGGCCTTGTTTACCGCGGCCTGCGGACTGCTCGAAGGGGTACTGCGCTACATGAGCCAGCATCATCTGCTGGACTCCAATATTCATCTCGCCAGCTTCGACGATCACTACCTGTATGATTCGCTTTCCCTGCGCATTGATACCGTGCAGCAGGATAATCGCCAGCTGGCCTGGCACTGCTACGATCTGCTCAGCCAGCTGATCGACGGCCAGGCGCCGGAGCCGCTCCAGCGCTACCTGCCCGCCACCCTGCAGTTTCGCCATCCCTGACGACACCATCGGCAATCAGCGTTTTCGCCGGGCGCGCGCCGCCTGTCTCACCGCCAGCAGCGCGCCGGCAAACAGCATGCCCAGGCCGATCGTCACCGGCCAGCGGTAAGCCATCAGTAACGAGGGCAATCCGCCGTCCGGCGCCAGCACCACCAGATTCCAGCCCGTCAGTCCCGCCTCGCCATTCAGCGCGCGGGTTAACATCCGCTGGTGCGGGGCGAAAGGCTGGATAGTCTGGTAGTGGCTGCCGAATAGCGGCGGTTGCATCTCCCCGGGGAACTGCGCCTGCACCTGGGCCAGTACGCTGGCCGGCAGCGCATGCGATGCCGCCAGCAGATGCCCGTCGCCATTCACCAGCAGCAGTTGATAATGCCGCTGCCGGGCGAGGGTATGGAGTTCGGCGCGCATCGCCGCCAACGGCCAGGCGGCTTCCCGCTGCGGCGCCGGCGTGTTCATTCGCCGCTCAAGGCGTTGCGCCACCCACTGCGCATCCTCCTCCAGCTGGCGGGTCTGCATCTCACGGTAAACCTCTCTGGCCGGCAAATTCACGCCCCGACCGAGCGCCAGGATCGCCAGTCCGGCGATCAGCGTGACGATAATGCCCCTGCTTGCCGGTCGCCAGAGCGGCGAGGATTTGACGACGGATGGTGTATTCATACGACTCCAGAAACCGGAGGCCACGCATGGGCCCCCTGACGAATAGACAACGGAAGTGGCAAAACTGTACAGGATGAGCCGCGTGGGCAAAACAGACAGGCCGCGCCTGGCGGGGCGTATTTTGTTTATTTCTGGACAGGACGGGCGGCAACGACATCCTTCGCCGCTGCCGCCCGTTGATAAGATTAGTGTTTTTTCCGGTTGCGACGCATGTCGATGGTCACCGCGGCGACAATAATGATGCCCTTAATAATATCCTGCACGTAGGCATCGACGCCGACAAAGGTAAAACCGCTTTTGATCAGACCAAGGATCATCGCGCCAATCAGGGTGCCGGTAATACGCCCCACCCCGCCCATTAAGCTGCTGCCGCCGATCACCGCGGCGGCAATCGCGTCCAGCTCGTAGGACATCCCCATGCTCGACTGGCCGCTGCTGACGCGCGCCGCCAGCACCACCCCCGCCAGCCCGGAGAGCGCCCCGGCGATGGTGTAGACAATCACCAGGTACTTATTCACGTTGATGCCGGACACTTTGGCCGAGGTCATGTTGCCGCCGATGGCATACACATATTTGCCATAACGGGTATGCTTCAGCGCAATGTGAAACACGGCGGCGATCACGAAGAAGATAATCACCGGCATCGCCCCCTGACCTATCGCCGTAAAGCTGTCGGAGAGGAAGCTGATCGGGTTGCCCTGGGTGTAATACTGCGCCAGACCGCGCGCCGAAACCATCATCCCGAGGGTGGCAATAAACGGCGGAATACCGGTCCGCGTCACCAGAAAACCGTTGGTCAGGCCGCACAGCAGGCCGACGCCGATCCCCGCGCAAATGGGGATCACCGCCGGCAGGTTGACCAGCGCCGGGAACATCGGCGACAGGCTGTCGGAGGTTTGCGCCAGGCTCGCCGCCACCACCGCCGCAAGGGCGATAACCGAGCCGGAGGAGAGGTCAATCCCGGTGGTGATGATCACCTGGGTGACGCCGACGGCGATGATGCCGATGATCGCCACCTGCAGCACAATCAGCACCAGGCGGTTGGTATTGAGCAGGAACGACTGGTCGCGAACATACCAGCCGGCAATTTCAAAAGTCAGGGCAATGACCAGCATCACCACAAAGATGCCGGTATCTTTCGGCATTTTATGCCGCAAATTAGCGAAGAAGGAGGAACCCTCGCTGGCCGGAGCCGCCGTTAATTTCATATTACTCATTCTCTGTGCCTCAATGGGATGCCAACGACAAAATGGTTTCCTGGTCGGCTTCGTCTTTTTCCAGGATGCCGGTGATACGGCCTTCATGCATCACCATGACCCGATCACTCATGCCAAGGATTTCCGGCAGCTCAGAGGAGACCATAATGACCGCCACCCCCCGATTCGCCAGTTCACTGATCAGATGATAAATCTCCGCCTTCGCCCCGACGTCGATACCGCGGGTCGGCTCATCGAGAATTAAGATTTTCGGTTGCGCTAACAGCCAGCGCGCAATCAGGACTTTTTGCTGATTCCCCCCGCTGAGGTTATTAATAATTTGATCCATCGTCGGCGTTTTAATATTGAGCCGGCGAATTTGCTCCATGCAGTCTTCGGCCATTTTCACGTGCTGGACAAAACCGCTCTTGCCGATATATTCCGGCATTTTGACGATACTCATATTTTCCAGCACCGACAGCACCAGAAACAGGCCCGACTTTTTGCGGTCTTCGGTTAATAACGCCATCCCCTTTTCAATCGCCACGGAGGGGGAATCAATGGTCACCGGCGCCCCGTCGATCAGCACTTCGCCGCTGTCGAAGCGCTCCATACCGAACAGGCTTTCCATCACCTCGCTGCGCCCGGCGCCCACCAGCCCGGCCACGCCAAGGATTTCACCGCGGCGTACAGTAAAGCTGACGTCATGGAACACGCCCTGGCGCGTCAGGTTGCGCACCGTCAGCACCTCTTCGCCGATGGTGTTATTAAATTTCGGAAACAGCTGGGTTAATTCGCGGCCCACCATCTGGGTGATCAGCGACTGCCGGGTAAATTCGGTGGTGTTTTTGCTCCCCACCCAGGTGCCGTCGCGAAACACGCTGATCTCATCGGTAATGGCAAAGATCTCATCCATTTTGTGGCTGATATAGATGATCGCTTTACCCTGGGCGCGCAGGTCGCGGATGATGGTGAACAGGTGAGCCACCTCGCCTTCGGTCAGCGCCGAGGTGGGCTCATCCATGATCACGATATCCGCATTCCACGAGACCGCTTTGGCAATCTCCACCATCTGCTGAGCGGCGATGCTCAGGTCGCCCACCAGCCGGTCGGCGGTTAAGCGGATATTGAGCTTATCCAGCAGCGCCTGGGTCTGGCGGGTCAGCTGGCCGTGGTCGACAAAGCCGTACTTCATCGGCTCGCGCCCCAGCCAGATATTCTCCGCCACCGTCATATGCGGCACCAGATTGAGCTCCTGGTGGATCATCGAGATCCCCGAGCGCAGCGCATCCATGGTGTCGGTAAACTCCACCGGCTCCCCTTTCACGCGAATCGATCCTTTATCGGGGCGATAGATACCGATCAGGCACTTCATCAGCGTGGATTTGCCGGCGCCGTTCTCGCCCATCAGGGCATGCACCGTTCCCGGACGCACGCGCAATGAGACATTATCGAGCGCCTTCACGCCGGGGAAGAACTTACTGATACCTTCGGCTTCAAGTGCAAAAGCGTTCATACATCCACCTCCGTACCACGGGTTGGCCAGGACTATTTCTGATTACGGTTAGTAAATTCAGCCATGTTCTCTTTGGTGATCAGCTGATACGGCACGTCGATGATTTTTTCCACTTTCTCGCCATTCGCCAGCTTGATGGCCGCGTCGACTGCGCCTTCACCCTGGCCTTTCGCATCCTGGAAGATGGTGGCGATCATTTTGCCGCTCTTCAGCATCTGCAGCGCATCCGGGGTGCCATCCACGCCAGCGATGAGAATATGGTTCGGGTTTTTGCCCAGTGCCTGCAGGGCGCCGATCGCCATTTCATCGTTGTTGGAGGCGATGGCCTGGATATCCTCACCGCTGGTCATCCAGTTGCTGACCACGTCCACGGCGTCATTGCGGGTAAATTTCGCGGTCTGCTTCTGGACGATTTTGATGTTCGGGTATTTCGCCACCACCTCTTCCACCCCTTTGGTACGATCGCGGGTGGACTCATTCGCCAGGTCGCCGAGCAGGATCGCCACATTGCCCTTACCGTTCATCGCTTTCGCCAGCGCTTCCATCTGCAGACGGCCGGCGAGAATGGAATCCGACCCCACATAGGCCATCTTATCGGTCAGTTCCGCCTGCGGACGGCGGTTCACAAACACCAGCGGGATCCCGGCTTTGGTGGCCTGATCCATAATCGGTTTCACCGCATTGGTATCCACCGGGTTGACGATAATGGCGTCCACCCCCTGACCGATAAAGTTTTGCACCTGCTGCAGCTGCTGGGAGACATCCCCTTTTGCGTCCTCGATCTGCGATTTAACCCCATCTTTTTTCATCTCTTTTTGCATCGAGGTCCGCAGGATCGTCAGGAAGTTATCGTCAAACAGCGCCATGGAGACGCCAATAGAGACGTCTTTTGCCATAACCACCGCAGGCAGCATGCAGGCTAACAAAGAGGCAACAATCGTTTTCTTAATATTCATAGTTGATCCTTGATTTTGTAGGTACGCCGGTGAATGAAACAAAATGAAAAATTAATTTCAGTTACGTTGCGGCAAATGTCTGCTGCGATGTCGACGGCACTGCGGATCCTCTCGCACTCCCTCGTGATCTAAATCACAAATAACGGCTGTTTTATCATCACTTTTTTGAAACGTCAGTCCATTTACACCGCAACCTGGATTTCAGACCATTTATTTCATTAACAAGACATTTGAAACTTTTATAAGTAAATAACTGAAACGAAAATTTTAAAACTATGCAGTAACAGAATTTTGACAGACATCTAACATTGCCGCATAAATGAGCGAAAAATGAGAGGCAGACAACGCTTTGAAGCGATCGCTTCCCCGCCAGGCGGGTATTTACCCGCCAGGGATAGTCATGCGGTCAGGAGGGGATACGCCGACCGACTCAGTCGACGTTTTCGGCGCTGTAGAGGATAAAGTCGACTTTACCGTCGGCATAGGTTTGCGGCTGGTAGCCGGACTCCAGATGGCGCAGCATCAGGTTGATCGCCAGCTGGGCGTGTTGGCGGGTGTTCTGATCGAGCGTTAACGCCAGACTCCCCTTCGCCAGCTGCTGCCGGGTGGTGTTGTAACGCTCATGGGTGATCCAGCAGACGTCGCCTTCGCGGCGGTGGCGGGCCAGCGCCTCGGCAATCTGGGTATTGCCAAGCCCGGTGTTATAGATCCCAACAATATTCCGGCTGCGGCACAGGGCTTGCTCCACGAGGCGAGTGATCTGCTCCCGCCGCTCCTCACCCGCCAGCACGTCGCTGAGCTGCAGGTGGGGAAAGCGCTGGCTCAGCACCTCGCGAAACCCCTGAATGCGCAGGCGATGCGCGCTGTAATCTTGCCGGCCGCTGACCATCAGCACCTCGCCGGGCCGCGGCGTCATTCTCCCCAGCATTAACCCCGCCGTGCGGCCAGCCTGCAGCTGATTGATCCCCACGTGGCAGAGTCGGTCGGCGCCGGGCAGGTCCGTCGCCAGGGTGATCGCCGGGACGCCCGCCTCCCGGCAGCGGCGCAGCGCGTCGTGCACCGCGGGATGGTCATTGCCGAAGACGATGATCCCCTGACGCTGCTGGCAGCTGCGCACAATGCGCCGGGCCAGCGTCGTCGGCTGCGACTCCGGGACAAAGGTGCGGTGCAGGGTCAGACGGCGATAGCCAAGGCTATCCGCCACGGCGGCAAAATCCTGCGCCAGCTGTGGAAAGAAGAACGAGTCATTGCTGCTGAGAAAGACCTCAACCTGCCAGGGAAAGCGGTGCTCCTCCGGCAGGATCCGCTTCAGCCCCGCCTCGCGCGCCGCCTGCAACACTTTGCGCGTGGTCTGCGGCGATACGCCGCCGCGCTCGTTCAGCACCCGGTCAACGGTGGCCACGCCGACGCCAATCTGTCTGGCCAGCATCGCCAGTGAAATATTTTTCATCGCCCCTCTCTTCATGATGGAAATCCATCAAAACGGCAGTGTCAGTGAGTTTAGCAAACCGATTATGGTGGCAACGTCCCCTCGCCATTCTGGAGAAAAAAATGATCTGCAAACGTTTTGCCCTGGTAGGCAGTGGTTTTATCGGTCAGGTTCATGCCGCCAGTCTTGCCCGTCATGAAGGAAGTGCGCTGACGATGGTGGCCGATGCCGCCCCGGAGCGCGCCCAGGCGCTGGCCGCCCGCTATGGCGCCCGGGCGGTGACAGTGAGCGAGGCGATCCATAGCGACGCCATCGACGCGGTGCTGATCGCCAGTTCAACCCCGTCGCATGCCGAACTGCTGGAAGCCGCCGCCCGGGCGGGCAAGGCGGTCTATTGCGAAAAACCTATCGACCTCTCCCTGGCGCGCGCCCGCGAGGTGGTGGAGCGGGTGCTCCCCCTGAACGTGCCGGTGACTGTCGGCTTTAACCGGCGCTTCGACAGCAGCCATCAGCAGCTCCGCCGCCAGCTGGAGCAAGGGCTGATCGGCCGGGTCGAGCTGGTGCAGATGGTCTGCCGCGCCTCCAGCATGCCGCCGCTCGACTATCTGCGCAGCTCCGGCGGCCAGATGCGCGATCAGGCGATCCACTTCTTCGATCTCCTGCGCTTTCTCACTGGCGATGAAGTGCGCACCGTGGCGGCGATGGGCGCGGCGCTGGCCCTGCCGGACATCGCCGAATTTGGCGATGTCGACACCTCTATCCTGATGATGCAGATGCGCGGCGGCGCGCTGGCGCAGCTGGACAACACCCGCCGCACCGGCCACGGGTATGATGAACGGATCACGCTGCTGGGCGCCAAAGGCGCACTGGAGTCCGGCAGCCAGTCGCCGGCGGGCCCTACCCTGTGGCGCGGCAATCAGCGCATAGAGCCGGGCCTGTGGCCAGACTGGTTCAGCCGGGTACAGGGATCTTATTACCAGCATCTTGACGCCTTTATTCGCACCCTGAATGGTGAAACCGTGGCCGACCTGCCCGGCCTGCTGGACGGCCTGCAGGCGCAGGCCATTGCCGAAGCGGCGGTTCAGTCCCTGCAGCATGGCCAGTTTGTCGCCGTCGACGACTGCCGCTGAGTGGTTGCGTGGCAACCGCTATCAGGCGCTGTACCAGCCTTTATGCCGGGCGGCGGCGACGCCTTGCCCGGCCCACATAACACAGGCATTAATCCGCTTTAATATCAAACGGTTGCAGAAACCTCGTAGGCCCGCGCAAGCGCAGCGCCGCCGGGCAAGGACAGCGGGCACGGAGCCGCTTTTATACCGGGCGGCGGCGACGCCTTGCCCGGCCTACATAACACAGGCATTAATACACTGTAATATCAAACGGTTGCATAGATATCGTAGGCCCGTGCAAGCGCAGCGCCGCCGGGCAACAGACATCAGGCATCGTACGCGTCCTGGTGCCGGGCAATGGCAGATACGCTCGCGCTGTCTGCAAACCAAAGCCCGGCCAACCCTTAGCGTTCTTCGTTAAACACCGCGCCCACCTGGCGCCGCACCTCATCCATCACCTGCAGATTCTGCAGCACCCGACTGAGCGGCCGCAGCGGCGAGTCCTGCAACCCCTGCCCGATGCACCAGGCAAAATGCTCCGCCTGCCAGAACAGCTGGTCGTAGCGATTGCGCGGCTCTTCCCAGCGCAGCGCCTGTCCGCCCTGGCTGGCGGCGAGCGTGAAGCCGCCGGGGGCATAGAATTGACCGTCGAGCGTCAGGGTCGCCTGGCGTCCGGCCACCACCGCCCCGCCCGGCGTGTTGCTGAATAACGTGGTGTTTAACAACCCCTGCATCCCGTTCTGCCAGCCGAACAGCATCGACGTCTGACCGTTAAGCCCCTCCGCCGTGGCGCTGCCGCGGGCGACAATCTCCTGCGGCATGCCGCCCACCATCAGCGCAAACGAGGTCAAATAGCTGCCGAGGTCCATCATCGGCCCGCCGGCAAGGTCGGCATTGAAGATGCGGTGGTCGGGGGTGAAATACTCGCCGTGATCGGCCAGCAGGGTATGCAGGTCGCCGAGCGCCCCATCCTCCAGCAGCTGGCGGATCACATCATATTTCGGCGCGTAATCGCACCACATCGCCTCCAGCGCCAGCTTCCCCTGGCGGGCGGCTTCGGCCTGCAGCTCACGCCCTTCGCCGAGGTTGAGCGCGAAGGGCTTCTCAATCAGCACGTGTTTACCCGCCTTCAGCGCCTGCATGCCGTCGGGAAAGTGATGGTTGTGCGGCGTCGCAATGTACACCGCATCAATATCCGGGCGCGCCAGCATCTCCTCCACCTGGCCGTAAGCCTGGGGGATCCCCCATTCCGCGGCCACCCGCTCGGCCTTCGCCTGGCTGCGGGAGGCCACCGCCACCACCTGCTGCCGGCTGTAGGTTTTCAATGCATGAACAAAGCGCTCGGCGATCCAGCCAGGACCGATAATGCCCCAGCGCAGGGAGGGAATGCTCTGCGCCGCCGGGCGGCGCGGGGTCGGTAAGTGTGAGGGAAACATAGCGGCTCCTTAGTCTTTAACCACGTTCACCCAGCGACGGCTGGCCATCGAGGCTTCAATCGCCGACAGCACGCGCTGATTCTGCAAACCAAATTCGAAGTTGGGATAGCAGTCATCGTCCCCGCAAATCCCCTGCACCAGGTCATGCACTTCGATCACCTTGACGTCAAAATAGCCCAGCCCGCCGCCGCCAAAATCGAAGCCGAAGAAGCCGGCATAGGCCGGGATCTGGCTCCCGGCATACAGCGTCTTAAAGCCGCGGTCGTGTTTGTCATCGTTGAAGCGATACACCTGCAGCTCGTTAAAGCGCTCCCCGTCCATATACAGCGTGCCTTCGGTGCCGGAGACCTCCCAGAACACGCCGAAGATCCGCCCAGCGGCGATGCGCGAGGCCTCAATCACTCCCGCCGCGCCGCTGTCGAAATTGACCAGGCACTGAACCTGATCGTCATTTTCTACTTCCCGCCACTCGGCATCGGCCGCGACCCGGCTGGCATACCCGGCATCGCGCTGCGGCACCGGACGCTGGCGCAGGCAGGTTTGCGCGCTGGCGGTCACTTCGCGGATCCCGCCCAGCAAAAACTGGGCGACCGACAGGGTATGGGCGCCAAGGTCGCCAAGCGCCCCGCTGCCGCCGAGGGTTTTCGAGCAGCGCCAGGACCAGGGCAGGTTAGGGTCGTTATAAAACCCCTGATCAAAGGTGCCGCGAAAGCGCACCGGTTCGCCAATATCGCCCCGGGCGATAATCTGCTTTGCCAGCAGTGCCGCCGGCGTTTTGATGTTGTTAAAGGCCACCATGGTCTTCACCCCCGCGCGCCGTGCCGCCTGCGCCATCTCCTGCGCCTGCTGCTCGTTGACCGCCAGCGGCTTCTCGCAATAGACATGTTTACCCGCCGCGATCGCCGCCATCGCCATTGTGTAGTGCAGATGGTTCGGCGAGGTGATATCCACCACATCAACCTGCGGATCGTTTACCAGCTCGCGCCAGTCGCCGTAGGCCTTTTCCGCCCCCAGTTTCGCCGCATGGCGTTCAGCCATCGCCTGATCCTGATCCGCCAGCGCGTAGAGATGCGGGCGCTTCGGCAGATCGGGATAGAACATCGCCGCACGACGGTACGCGTCGGCGTGTGCCTGACCCATAAAACCCGAGCCGATAAGACCGATATTTAACCGCGCGCTCATGCTGCGTGCTCCTCTGACGGTGAAGGGGAAGATAAATGGTGCGCCAGCCAGGCATAGGCGCGGCGGGCGGTGGCCAACGGCGGCGCCATCGCCGGGTCCTGCTCGGCTTCGATAATCAGCCAGCCGCGGTAGTCGCTGTCCCGGACGAAGTCGAGGATCGGCGCATAGTCGATGCAGCCGTCGCCTGGGATGGTAAACAGCCCGGCGCGCACCGCCTCGTTAAAGCTCAGGTTTTCACGATACAGACGCCCCAGCACCTGCGGACGCACGTCTTTCAGATGCAGATGGCGGATACGGTGGCCATATTTTTGCAGCACGCGCGGGATCTCGATCCCGGCGACAAAGGCGTGCCCGGTATCAAACGCCAGCCCGACGTTGTCATGGGTGTGAGACAGAAACCGCTCCAGCTCGTCATCATGCTCCACCAGCATCATCAGATGATGGTGATAGGCCAGCTGGAGGCCATAGTCGCGTAGCAGCAGGTCGGCAAAGGTATTTAGCTTGTGGCAATACGCCGTCAGGCTGACGCGGCTTAACGGCGGCGAGAGCGAAATAGGCTCATCAAGCGGGGTTTCACCCGGCAGTTGCCCGCACTCGCCGTAAACCATCACCCTCGCGCCGAGCTGCCGGAGGAGTTGCGCGTGCTCCCGCACCGCCTCCAGCTCCGCTTCCACGCTGCGGTCGGCCAGCAAGCCGCTGTACCAGCCGGACGCCAGGCGCAGGTCAGCCGCCGCCAGCAGCGGGCCCAGCGTCTCTGCCTGACGGGGAAATTTCCGTCCTAATTCAATGCCCTGATAGCCCGCCTCCCGCGCCTCGCGCAGGCAGGTATCCAGGGGGATATCGCCGCCTAAATCCTCCAGCACATCGTTGGTCCAGCACAGGGGGCTCACGCCCCACTGCAGATGCTCTGTCGCCATCTTGTTCTCCTTTTCACCCTGTGGTCTTGTCTGGCGTCACTATAAGCAGGCGACGACCGACGATGAAAACGGAGAAATGATGGAAATCCATCATTGCGCTGGCGATATATCCGCTATTTCAGGTAACCCTGAAAAATAAATGGAAATAATGCTTGCCGCCAGCTTATTTTGCGGATAAAAATTACTGGCTTAATAACCCGACTCAGAGGTTATCCCTTTCATTCGAAATATGATGATAGCAATATGAAAAAAACTCAACACCGCACCGGCGCGGGCTTTAGTGCTGCGCCCAGGCCTGGCCTGCTGTTATTTGCGTAAGTGACAAATAGCCACTTTTAAAACATCAATTACTTAACATTCTCTCTGCAATAATATGACAAGCAGCGGGAAGGCTCTGTGATAAATAAGCTCAGGGTAATGATGTTTTACCATTAAATAACCCATCTCCTTCCTGGTAGTTATTTATCAGGAATGGCTGCGGTTATATTTATTCTGACGCCACCGGGAGAATGCACCAATGTGTATCAACCTTTATGACAATGCGCGCCGCTATCGCGATGAGAAACAATAAGATGAATAAGACCTGGCTTTTCACCACCCTCACCCTGGCGCTGGTTGCCGCCGCGCCGGCCCACGCCATTAGCGCGAAATACCGGGAACAGCTTGAACGTTCCGGTTGCACGCAGATGACCGACGGGACCACCTGCGATATTCATAAAACCAAAGCCGAGAATGCCGCCGCCGCGCAGCAGGCCAGCAGCGGCTTCGGCCCCTGGGTGGGCACCTGGTATGTTTATACGGAGTATGGCGATAAAATTGATGAGATTACCGTCACTGCTAAAACGGTGAAAACCCATGGTCATCTGGTCGAGGAGGCGAAAGCCAGCCAGGGTAAACTGACCTTCCGGGTGAAAAGCTCAGCGTTTACTCTCAACGACGCCTTTAACGGCGTCTGGACAAACGGCAGCCAGCGCGGCTCCCTGCAAAAAGTGCAGTAATCTCTCCGCCCCTGCCATGCGGCAGGGCAAACGACAGGATGGGGATAATGCAGGGAGGACCTCCCGGCGCAGGCCGGGAGGGAGTGCAACGGATTACTTCTGCGGACGCATGGCCGGGAAGAGGATCACGTCGCGGATGGTATGGCTGTTGGTAAACAGCATCACCATGCGGTCGATACCGATACCCAGACCCGCGGTCGGCGGCAGGCCGTACTCGAGGGCAGTCACGTAGTCTTCGTCGTAGAACATCGCTTCGTCATCGCCCGCCGCTTTGGCGTTCACCTGATCCTGGAAGCGCTGCGCCTGGTCTTCGGCATCGTTCAGCTCGCTGAAACCGTTACCGATTTCGCGGCCGCCGATGAAGAATTCAAAGCGGTCAGTGATTTCCGGGTTGACGTCGTTACGGCGCGCCAGCGGGGAAACTTCCGCCGGGTATTCGGTGATGAAGGTTGGCTGAATCAGATGCGCCTCCGCCACTTCGTCAAAGATTTCGGTGACGATACGTCCCAGACCCCAGCTTTTCTCTACCTGAATACCGAGAGATTCCGCCAGCGCTTTCGCCGCGTCGAAGTTATCCAGATCCGCCATGTTGGTTTCCGGACGGTGTTTCTTGATCGCTTCGCGCATGGTCAGTTTTTCAAACGGCTTACCGAAATCAAACACCTGGTCGCCATATGGCACTTCGGTTTTGCCCAGCACCGTCTGCGCCAGGGTGCGGAACAGCGACTCGGTCAGTTCGATCAGGTCTTTGTAGTCCGCATACGCCATATACAGTTCCATCATGGTGAACTCTGGGTTATGGCGTACGGAGATCCCTTCGTTACGGAAGTTACGATTGATTTCAAACACGCGTTCAAAGCCACCAACCACCAGACGTTTCAGATACAGTTCCGGCGCGATGCGCAGGTACATATCCAGATCCAGCGCGTTGTGATGGGTGATGAACGGACGGGCGGACGCCCCGCCAGGGATCACCTGCATCATCGGCGTTTCGACTTCCATAAAGCCGCGAGCCACCATGAACTGGCGCATGGTCGCGAGGATCTGCGAGCGGATACGGAACGTATGACGCGACTCTTCGTTGGCGATCAGATCCAGATAGCGCTGGCGATAGCGAACTTCCTGATCCTGCAGGCCGTGGAATTTATCCGGCAGCGGGCGCAGGGCTTTGGTCAGCAGACGCAGCTCAGTGCAGTGGATGGAAAGTTCGCCGGTTTGCGTTTTGAACAGCTTGCCGCGGGCGGCGATGATGTCGCCGAGGTCCCATTTTTTAAACTGTTCGTTGTAGACGCCTTCCGGCAGGTCATCGCGCGCCACGTACAGCTGAATGCGGCCGCCAACGTCCTGGAGGGTGACGAAGGAGGCTTTGCCCATCACGCGGCGGGTCATCATCCGGCCAGCCACCGCAACTTCAACGTTCAGGGAAGCGAGTTCATCGTTATCCTTCGCATCGAATTCAGCGTGCAATTGGTCAGAGGTATGATCGCGACGGAAGTCGTTGGGGAAGGCTACGCCCTGCTCACGCAGTGCAGCCAGTTTTTCGCGACGAGTTTTCAGTTCATTATTAAGGTCAATGGCCTCATCGGCACCTTGTGCTTGTTGTTCAGACATATGGATTCCTCATAACCTTGCTTTCAAACTAGCTTCGATAAATTGAACCAGGTCACCCTTCCGCGCGGCCTGTCTCTGGGAAGACACCAGAGCACAATCTTAACGATCCTGGATTCACTCCAAGCTGATCTCACTCAGCTATGGCTTCAGTAACGGTATTTTTTATCGTTGGCCTCCGCGCATGCCAGAATATCCTCCTCCTGTTCACTAAGCTGTGCAAGGAGCGACTTCGCGCTCCGCTGTTGATGTAATGCCCCCGGTCGCGCTGCGCTTACCGGGGCTACGAATCGCGGCCCGGATAAGGCGTTTACGCCACCAGCCGGGACGAGCGTCAGGCGCCGCCGCCGGTAACTTCACCGGCAGCCGCACGGCGTTTGCCGACGCTACAGGCCGCGGCAAAGGCGATAACGACCATCACCGCCACGCAGCCGAGGGTCCATTCGCCCATCTGCGAGAAGAAATGTTGATAGGCAGCAATCGCCGTGTCGCTAATTTGCGATTCGGTGGTTTGCTGCGCCACCACGCCCGCCAGCCAGTTGGCGACCGCGCCAGTGGCCAGCATATAGATCCCGGTCAACACCCCGGTGACGCCGGGCATGTTCAGACGGGTGATTTGCGCCATCGCCACCGGGTCGATAAACAGTTCGGCAAAGCCCATCATCGCCAGCCCGGCAACCATCATGCCCATCGAGGCCTGGCCGTCAGCCGCGCCGTGGCGGGCATTGAGCGCCAGCAGCATAAAGCCGCCGCCCATCAGCAGCAGGCCGAAAGCGAATTTCAGCCAGACGCGCAGCACCGAACGCACACTGCCTTCCGGGCGCATCAGCCACGCCAGCACCACGCCGGCCGCCATCACCGCCACCGCGTTGACCGACTGGAACAGCGCGGTCGGCACGTCCCAGTTCAGCAGGCGACGATTGACGAAGTGGTCGATAAACAGGCTAATCGAGCTCCCGCCCTGCTGCGCCAGCACCCAGAACAGCGTCCCGGCGAGCATCAGCAGGACGATCTGCCACAGCGCGCGACGATGCTCCGGGGCTTTGATCATGATCCGCGCCACCATCTGGGCGGCGAACAGGCAGACGATCGCCAGCAGATAGCCGGACCAGTTGTTTTGCAGCAGCAGCGTGAAGAACACCGGCGCCAGGCACAGCATCACCAGCAACCAGCCCCAGGTCGGCAGCACGAATTTCACCGCCCGTAGCGCCGGTTTATCGACGCCGCGGGTATGCCGGAAATGGCGGCTGCCGCTTAAGAAAATCATCAGGCCGATGAACATACCGATCCCCGCCAGGGCGAAGCCGATATGCCAGCCGTACCACTGCGCCGCCAGTCCACAGGCGATGGGCGCGGCAATCGAGCCGACGTTGCCGGCGGCGTACAGCAGCGAGAAGCCGCCGTCGCGACGCGGGTCGTCGTGAGCGTACAGTTCGCCGAGCAGGCAGCTGATATTGGATTTGAACAGGCCGTAGCCGCAGATAATGATCGCCAGCGCGACGTACAGGCTCCATGCCGAGGTCGACTCGACGCCCAGCACCACGTGGCCGAGGGTCATCAACAGCGCCCCGGCAATCACCGCCGTGCGGTTGCCGAGCAGGCGGTCGGCAAGCCAGCCGCCGAGAATAGGGGTTACGTAAACTAAAGATGCGTAGGCGCTGAACAGACTGATGGCGTGGCTATCGTCAAAGCCAAGCTGGTGGGTGAGGTAAAGGATGAGTAAGGCGCGCATGCCGTAAAAGCTGAAGTACTCCCAGATCTGGATCGCTACGATGTAGTAAATCGCGCGCGGCTGTGAGGGTGTTTTCATAGGTTCTCCTTGCAGCGTGAAAAAAGGGAAGTGGCAAGCCACTTCCCTTGTAGTGCGTCTATTACTTGTTGTTCTCTTCTTTCAGCACTTTAACGGTGTAACGACCATCCGCCTGACGGTATGCCCCGTGGATATCGGTTTCGAAGCCCGGGTAGTGAGCGCCGATTTCGCACAGCATCTGCAGGAATTCCAGCACCGGGCGGCTTTCTTCGGTGATCATTTCACCCGGCATCACCAGCGGTACTCCCGGAGGATACGGCAGGATCATGTTGGCGTTGACGCGGCCGACCATCTCTTCGAGGTACACTTCTTCCGTCTGACCGTGCAGCTCTTTCTGGAACGCGGCATACGGGGTCATCACCATCGATGGCAGCACTTCAAACGCGCGGAACATCAGGTCCGGCAGGTTGTGATGCTCAACCAGTTTATGAATGTTCTGCGCCAGGTCCTGAATACGCATGTTTTCATAGAATTCAGGATCTTCACGGTACAGAGACGGCAGCATGTTTTTCACCCGCAGGTTCAGGTCGAACGCGCGTTTGAAGTCGGTCAGCGCACGCAGCAGGCTCAGCGCTTTGGTTTTGTCGATACCGATGCTGAACAGGAACAGCAGGTTGTACGGACCGGTTTTCTCAACCACGATGCCGTGTTCGTCGAGATATTTCGCCACGATGCTTGCCGGAATACCGAAATCATCCATGGTGCCGTCTTTCTTCATCCCCGGAGTCAGCAGTGTGACTTTGATCGGGTCGAGGTACATGTGCTCGTTATCGATGTTTTTGAAACCGTGCCATGCGCTGTCAGAGCGCAGCGGCCAGCATTCAGCGCCATCGATATGCTCCGGCTGCCAGACGTCGAAGAACCAGCCGTCAGACTCGCCTTTCAGGCGTTTGATCTCTTTACGGAACTTGATGGAACGTTCGATAGAGCCGTCGATCAGACGCTTACCGGCGTTACCCTTCATCATCGCCGCCGCGGTTTCGGTGGACGCCACGATCCCATAATGCGGAGAGGTGGTGGTGTGCATCATGTAGGCTTCGTTGAAGGTCTCTTCGTTAACGTCGCCTTTCACGTGGATCATCGATGCCTGGGAGAATGCCGCCAGCAGTTTGTGCGTGGACTGGGTTTCGTAAATGACTTTCCCTTCGACACGGCCGCCGCTCATCCCGCATTTGCCTTCATAGATCGGCGAGAAGTTGGTGTAAGGCACCCATGCGGAGTCAAAGTGGATGGATTTCACATCCAGGGTTTTCTTGATGAAGTCGGTGTTATACAGCAGACCATCATAGGTCGAGTTGGTGATAACCGCGTGTACCGGCCAGGTCGCGTTCGGCGTCTCTTTCACACGCTTGGCGATAGTCGCGTGCTGGAATTCGCTCTGCGGGATACCGCCGAGGATACCGTAGGCGTTACGGGTCGGGCGGAAGTAGATCGGCGTAATGTCGCTCATCATCATCAGGTGAGTCAGCGATTTGTGACAGTTACGGTCAATCAGCACGGTGCTGCCGGCTGGCGCGGAGTACATGCCGACGATTTTGTTGGCAGTAGAAGTACCGTTGGTCACCATGTAGCTGCGTTCAGCGTTAAAGACGCGAGCGATATACTCTTCCGCCTCTTTGTGCGGGCCGCTGTGGTCCAGCAGAGAACCCAGTTCAGAAACCGAAATGGAGATATCGGATTTCATGGTATTCGGGCCAAAGAAATCATAGAAAATGCTGCCTACCGGGCTTTTCTGGAACGCGGTACCGCCCATGTGGCCAGGGGTACAGAAGGTGTATTTACCTTCACGGACATATTTGAACAGCGCTTTGGTCAGCGGCGGCAGAATGGTGTCGATGTATTCGTCAGTGTTCTGTTTGATTTTGTTCGCGATATCTTCCGCGGCGCCCAGCGCATATTCGAAGAAGCGAACCTGCATGCGCAGATCGTTCAGGCTAACGTCCAGAGTGGAGTAGGTGTTAGCGAACGCGTACAGCGGCATGTACTCATTCATTTTGCTGATTTCTTCGCACAGTTCGAGATTGTATTTATCCCAGTCGAAGATCACGCCGCACAGACGAGAGTTATTTTCGATAAGTTTTAATAAGTCGTCACGGTCGTTCGGGTAGACAATACGGAAGTCCAGGCGTTCGAGAGCACGATGCAGTTCACGGATGGGTTCTTCTTTGAAGTAAACACCCATGTGATTCATGATTGCAATAACGTTCATAGTCAAATCTCCAGATGTAGAAAGCCCCTCCCGTCGCGTTGTGACAGGTGATGGAAGGAGCCTCAGGAAAACGGGTTACTGATTAGTGCGCGTTAGCGGGGCTGTTGTTATCCGTTGCGTTGTTCTGCTGGCGCTGGTGCATTTTGCGACCGTAGAACATCAGGATAATCAGGCTAACGATAAAGGTGCCGGCCAGTTCGAAGGAGCTTGCGCCCATCAGCGCGATGAAGCAGAACACGCAACCCAGTACCGAACAAATCAGGCTAACGAAGTTACGGATGTTGATGCCTTCGAAACGAATCAGGTCAACACAGGAGTAGAAGTAAGGCAGCATGGTCAGCAGTACTGCGATACCGGTCAGTTCGCCGAACAGGTCGGAGGCTTTACCACCGGCGGAGTTCATCAGGGTAATCAGCACCATCAGCGCGGTCATTTTCACCGCCGCCAGCAGCAGGCCTTTTTTCGGGATACCGTTGCTATCAAGCTCGCCGTACACTTTCGGGAAGTTACCGTCGTTGGCGGCACGTACACCGGCCTGGCCAACCAGCATCATCCACGAGCCCAGAGACGTCAGGCAAGCGAAGGCAGTGAAAGCGGAAACCATCGGAGCAGCCCAGCCGCCGAGAATGGTAGAGGCGCTAATCGCGAACGGCGCACCGGATGCGGCCATCTGAGAAGCAGGATACATACCGGCGATAACCTGAGTCGCGGCGATATAGACGATACCGGCCATCGCAGTACCCAGCATGGTAGCCAGCGGGACAGTACGTTTCGGGTTTTTTACCATCCCGGTACTGACGGCGGCGGATTCGACGCCAACGAAGGCCCACAGGCAGAGCAGGATACTTTTAATGACCGCGTGGCTATCGGTGGTGCTGGAGGTGTTCCAGTTCGCCTGATAGGTCGCTGCGTCAAACCAGTGCCAGCCGACAACCGCGGTCATCACCACTGGAATAAGCACCAGTACCAGACCAATAGTGGTCAGACGGCTGACCCAGGTTCCGCCGAGCATATTAACGAAAGTAAAGATCCACACGATGGCAATACAGGCAATACCTGCTGGCACCGGGTTATTTAAAATTGGGAAGAACGTAGAGAGATAAGAAACTGCGGTAATCCCGATGGCCAGGTTACCAATCCAGTTTGCATGATAATAAAGCACACCAGTCTGGAAACCGAATGCGGGAGATATTTCCCCGGCGTAGGCAATTGGACCACCCTGCTGCGGGTTCTTAGTGGCCAGTCGGGCATAAACATAAGCCAGAGACATCGCACCAATAATTGAAATTACCCAGCCCCAAATGGCAATACCACCGATGCTGGCCAGGTTCGCAGGTAATAATGCAATACCGCTCCCCATCATATTACCGGCGACGACGCCGGTACAGGCAAATAGCCCGATCTTCTTGGCAGAACTCATGGTTGTTTTTCTCCTAAGTTTATTTGGGAGGTACAGATCATGATACAGAACCATTAATTGACCCGACCAACTGCCAACAAGATTACTGATTTGTACGAGATAAGTCCTAAAGATAAAGTGAAATAACAACAAACATCAGACAAATGATATTTTGAGCTTTTTCGCTTAACATATAAACATGACAACAGGGTGTCAGAAAAAGATAAACATCGTTGTATTACATGCAGTTAGAGTAAGGTGAGTGTGTTACTCAACTGTTATTTAAAGCCTCCAGAATGCTAAATATAAATAACAATCAGAGGCTTCATGAGAAACATAAATTTAACCTCATCACGCCAAAAACCTTGCGCGTGATGAGGGTTTACTTATTCTGAAGAGAGGAAATTATCGAGATACGGAACCACCCGGTTAACCGACGTCTGGAAAACGCCGTTTTCTATCCAGTACAGCGTATCTCCGCCGGGGCGTAAATTAAACGCGGTGATGTAAGAATCGGCAGCCAGCCGGTTCTCACCTTTCATCTCATAGACTTTGCCTAACAGCACATAATTCAGCCACGACATTTCTAAATCGATTGCACTGTTAATCGCGGTATTCGCTTCGTCGACTTTGCCTTTACCGAGCATATCCACCGCTTTTATTTGGTAATAAATCGCCATGTCTTTAATACCCGGCATCTCCCCTACCCGCTCAACTTCACTGTAGAGGGCAGCCAGCTGTTTATCGTCCAGCGGCTGCTGCGAATGGCGTAATACATCCACCAGCGTTTTTTCGGCATAGGCGTAAATAAAATCCGGCGCCCGCTTAATCACATCGTCCAGCAGACTGCTGGCCTTACTTAATGAATCGACATCGCCCTTCATTAGCAGCTGATGCGACTGGTAGAAGTAGGTTAACGCCACGCTTTGCGACGGCTGATACTGCCTGAGCATCGCCTGCATCCGCGCCGGCCACGGCTGCGTCAGGGCATCCGACAGGCTGTTCATCAGATCGTTCTGAATGGTCAGCTGGTTGTCATTGGTCACAAAGTAGCGTTTATCCAGCATCGTCGAGCTGTCAGCGTTATCCACCAGCTGGACCGACATAAAGCACTGCTGTGCCCGGTAGTGGCGCTGATTGACGAACTCAATGGTCAGCGTTTTCCCGGAACTGCTCGGCTCATTGATGTTGTAGTCCGTTTTGTCATGCACCATAAAGGTCGAGAAGGTGTTTAGCGAGGTGGTGATCAGGCTGGCCAGGCCGACCGCGTAGGAGTGCTGCGACGACCAGTTGGTGCAGGAGTTACCATTGACCAGGTGGATATCGATATCACGCGGATTAAGCAACAGGCGCGCCTTGTTAACCGGCGGCCGCGACTCTATGCTCGACAGCGCCACCAGCGCCACGCAGGTGCCCAGCGCCAGCAGAAACAGCCCCCACACCAGAGCGGTAGTGAGACGTTTGCGGGTTGACGGCGCGCTGGCGACGGCAGGCGCCGGTGCGGCGAGATCCGGAGGGGGTTCCGGCATGTCGGGCGGCGCAGCCGCCGCCGGTGGCATGGGCATGTCAGCCGACGGTGAAGACGTCAGCACCTCCATCTGCGGGGCGAGTTCCTCCCCCTCCTCGGTGCACCAGATCACCGGCACCGTGAGCTTATACCCCCGTTTGGGTACCGTCGCGATGTACTCAAGGCTAACGTCATCGCCGTCTTTGAGCGACTTGCGCAGTTCGGAAATACTCTGCGTGACGACGTGGCTGGTCACAACGTTACGGGTCCAGACGTTTTCGATAAGCTCGTCCCGGCTAAGCACTTCCCCCGGATGGCGAGCAAAAAAGACCAGAAGGTCGATTAAACGCGGTTCAAGGGTAAGCTGGCGCCCCTTCCTGCTGATTTGGTTTACAGAGGGGGTTACCAGCCATTCACCGACGCGAACAACAGGTTGTAGCATACAAGAAAGCCCCAGACAAAAAGGGAAAGGCGCGATGATAACACATTTGTCCTACCTATTTTTGCCAGGGGTCACTCCCTCAGGCATTAGGTCGGAATTCGCCTTTTGCGGCAATGAAAAGCAATATTTCATTAACATCGTGATCATGAAATTTATATATAGCGATAAAAACGCGTTTTCGCTGTCGAGATTGCCGGTGGAAATTCCCGTCGCAGGAAAAAAATAAGCCTGGAGGCTTAACGCGCTCCAGGCTCAGTCTGTCGCGCGCCGCGATGGCACGCTTTAAAAAAGGTTATTTATACACTTCCGCTGTGGCTTCGAAGTTAGGACCATGCTCGCGCGCAGCGGTAATCACGTAATATTTTCCGCCTTTCTCATCGGCCAGCTTAGAGAGCTGATCGTGCAGATCGGAAGGCGAAGAGAACTCGCCACCGGACGGCCCTACCGAGATCGGTCCGACCTTGGTCAGTTTGAAGTGTTTCACTTCTTCTTTGGTGATCAACTGCGCGGCGGACGCGCCAAATGCAACGGCGGAAAGGGCTAACGCGACTATCACTTTTTTCATCCTGCAATCTCCTTGGAATTAGCCTTCAGTCAGGCTCTTTCAGTATAGACGGCGATTTACTGAGCGTGCTACCGATGCGCTTATTTTTTGGCCGAAGCGTTCAGTAACGCGGCGGTACCCCTTCCGGACGGGTCTTAAAACGCCGGTGTAGCCACATATATTGCTCGGGCGCCATCAGGATGCACTGTTCGATGATCTGATTCATCCATGCCGCCGTGACCTCGGCACTCGCCAGCGGCGGCGTGCGCTCCGGCGTCAGGGAGATCAGCTCATACCCCATGCCGTTGGGCTTGCGCCGCGGAACAAACGGCACAATTGTCGCTCCGGACATTTTCGCCAGCATCCAGGTGCCGGTGGTGGTCGCCGCCTGCTCGACGGCAAACAGCGGCGCAAAAACGCTGCTGGCCGGACCGTAATCGTGATCTGGCGCATACCAGAGGATCTCCCCATCCTTTAGCGCCCTGACCATCCCTTTCAGATTTTTTCGATCCAGCATGGTCTTGTTAGAGCGTAAGCGTCCCCAGGTCTGCAGCCAGTCAATCAGCGGATTGTCATTGGGCCGGTAGACGCCAATGCCTGGGGTAAACATGCCATACATCCGCGCCCCCATTTCGAGGGTCAGAAAATGGATACCGATCAGTAAGATGCCCTGTTTTTGTTCGAGGAGTTCGATCACCTCGTTAACGCCGCTGGTCTCGGTCCAGCGCGCCACCCGGTGCGTCGGCCAGAACCAGGCCATGCCGGTCTCCATCAGCCCCATACCCAGCGATTCAAAGTTTTTCACCAGCAACGCCTCGCGGTCGGCGGCGCTCATCTCGGGAAAGCAGAGTTCGAGATTACGTCTGGCAATCCGCGCGCGGCTTTTCATCACCCGCATCGCCAGTCGCCCAAGCGCCGTCCCCAGACGGTAGATCACCGGATACGGTAATTGCACCAGCAGCCATAAAAAGCCAATTCCCAGCCATAACAGCCAGTAACGCGGGTGCAACAGCGCGCGGGAAAATTTGGGTAAATTTGACATAGTAATCCTGTTAATTCACTCAATAATAGCTGAGCAAAAACCGCGAAATAAAGTAGCGGATCCTGCATGTTGTATTTTTCCAATTCGTGCGGTAATACTCAGACACCAGACGCGTTATTATAAGTTAACGCTTAAACCATTTCAGCCATTGCGCTGGCACTTACCTATTATTAGACTCACCGAGTAAGATTTCCTGTTTTATACGGAAATAAATAAACCTAACCTCTACGGCGCGGCCGATTGCCGACAAAGTAACCAGTGAATTTTCTCAGCGCCGGTTTTGTTGCTCCTCTTCGTCGGCCTGCAGCATGGCGATAACAGACACTGTAGCGAAACGTTCAGCTTCATCCGGCGACGCCAGCATGCGGTTATTTGTGACTGGGGCAATGGTTAAGCATCGACATTGCTGATCCTTTTCCCAGATATGCTACGTTTACAGCGCTCATTCGACGCAAGTGCCTTTGCCGACGTCGCCGCTTTCAGAAGCCATAGTGAGAAGGAACTATGACAATGAATTATCAATTAGTGAAGCAAGTCAGAGAAAATAGCCCATTAAGAAAAAGCTTCATTGACCTTGCCGTTAAGACTTTTGATCTGTCTTTTGAAGAGTGGTATCAGCAAGGTTACTGGACCGACGCCTATATCCCCTACGCCTTTGTCGAACGCAATAAAGTTATCGCTAACGCTTCGGCCAATATCATCGACCTGCGCTGGCAGGGCGAGCCCCGGCGTTATATTCAGATTGGCACCGTGATGACCGAACCGGACCACCGTAATAAGGGATTAGCCGGCCAGCTTATCCATCACATCCTGCAGGACTGGCAGCAGGAGGCGGACGCCTTCTTTTTATTCGCCAATCCCACTACAGTGGATTTTTATCCCAAATTTGGCTTCACCCGCAGCGAAGAGCATCAATATATTATGCCGGTCTCCCCGCGAGCCGGTGATTTTCGCAAACTGAATATGGACAGCGCAGACGATGTTGCCCTGCTCCGCCATTACTACGAAAAATCCAACCCGTTCTCACCGCTGCGGGTGGAGCATAATTTTGGCCTGCTGATGTTTTACTGCTCAGCCTTTATGAAGCATTTCGTCTATTACTCGGCAAAAAATGAGGCGGTGGTTATCGCCATGCAAAACGGTCCGGTGCTGATCTGCTTTGACCTCTTCTGCGAGGAGGGTAAGAGCCTGTCGACGCTGGTCAACGAACTGGCCGATGACCATGTTTACCAGGCCATACTCGGTTTTACCCCCAGTGAAGACCGGCTCGGCGAGTACGAGAAGATTGAGGGAGAAGATATCCTCTTCGTCTATGACCAGAAGGAAAATCTGTTTAAAGACAGGAAGTTGATGTTTCCTTTATTGGCTCATGCCTGACGACGCTACGCCGTCAGGCCAATCAGTGATAAGTCACCACGAAGGTCGCGCTGGCGTTCGCCTCGCCCGCTGTCACTGCGGGCTGCGTCTGGATATAGCGGGCCTGATAGGATAAACGGTAGTTCGTCTGACTGCCTTTATTCCCGGACCAGATCTGGCTCACCTGGTTTAGCGGCACCAGCGCGCCGCCGGCACTGAGGATTTGCACGCCAAGTCCGGATGCGCCTTCAGGTTGGTCATCGATTTTAATCACCTCGTTGGCGGCGACAGTGCTGTCCACCGTCGCGTTAAACTGCATAAACACGCTGCCGACATTTTCACAGTTCGTCAGGTTGATGTTAAAAGGAACCGGGGCGGTGGTGCTGTTGAGCCCGGTAAACGCGGTTTTGTTATGCCGCCCGAGGAAGACGTTAATGTTTTTACTGTCGTCAGTAATCTTGCAGGTGGGTGATTTGACCTGAATACAGAGCCCACTGACGCTAAAGCGCATCGCCTGTACTCCGCCAAGATAAATATCGCCAAGGTAATCGTTAAGGCAATACTCGCCCGGCGGCGGTAGACCGCCGTTATCGGCAATCCGCCAGAAATAGATGGTCGGTTTTTTATTTTCCGCCTGAAATGCGCGCTGGCCGGAAAATACCGGCGCTGAGGGCCAGGCCGTGAACAGGGGATCGAAATTAATGCCATCCTGTTCCCCCATCTGGAAGCTGTAGCCAATGCCCGGCAGGCGGTCGATGCTGTAGATATCCCCGGGCTTGCCGTCTCCCGCCGGGCCGACCCGTGAGCCGCCGATGCTCTGAAACCCGCCGGGCTCGCTGCCGCTGCAGGCGATCTCCCAGCGTTCGTTATTAGTGATAATCATCCCTCCGTAGCTGTATAGCAGGGAGCCGATGGGGCGATTGCTGACGTCAAGGTTGATACTGGCCTGGCTGACGTTCACTGAATACTCGATAGTTTTGCCACTGACCATCTGGCACGCTGCCGACAGCGAGGCGCAGTATCCGCCGGCCAGCAGAAGCGGTACCCCTGATGCGATGATTTTTTTCATATTACTTCTCCTTTATTTCCGGCCAGCAGACCTGATGCGGCGTACCGCGGCTAACCTGCTGCGCCGCGTCGCCGCGGATGGCATAGGCCAACCGGCAGTGTTGCCCGCTGCGTTCGCCCCATACTACCGAGACGCTGCCGTGGGCCTGCGGCACCCGGGCATACAGCAGCCCGCCCTGACCGACGGCGCCAACCGCCCGACCGCTCTCGTCAAACACCTCCGCGCCCAGCGGGGGCGCCGCGCCATCCGGCAGCGTGACATGGGCAAACCAGGGATAGCCGGTACGCGTGATAAATTTGACCTTCACCGCCGCGCCCGAATCGGGCACCACCGTCGTACTACTGGAGACAATCTCCACGTGGTCGTTCAGACCCTGCGGATCGAGATCCAGCCAGTTATGGGTAAAGGGATCGAGGTAAGGGATGATCGTAAAACCCTGGCGGTTTATCGGCTGTCCGAGGCGGTTTGCCACCCGAGCGCCCGCCGCGCCGGGCGCTTCCACAATGGCGAAGGTTTCCCCCAGTTCGGGGGTGGCGGTCATTCCGCCCTGATGCGCCACCAGGGCGCCCGATGCCCCCAGCGAGTACTGCTGCTGGTGGCGACCGGCGCTGGCGCTGGCATTCAGGTACGCATAATCCGTACGCAGGCTACCGTTGCCCCCAACGCTGGCCTCGTGCGGGTTCTCCCGCGGCATGTCGTAGCTGGCGGTCAGGCCATAGCTAAAGGCATTTTTCTCGCCAGCGCTGCCGGTATAGCTGGACTGCAGCTGGCTGCCGTAGCTCTTATCATGGTTAAAGCGGGTAGTCAGGCTGCCCGCCTGCCCGAACGGCAGCGAAAAGGAGACGCCCACCACCTGATTATTGCGGTGATGAATATCCTGACTCTGCTGGGCGTACAGGTAGTAATTGAGCTGACCATAGCGGTTGGCGTACCCCAGCTGATAGGAGCGCCAGCGGTGGTGGCGGACATCCTCACTCCAGATTCCGTTAAATGACAGGCTACCGCTGCTGGCCTGCTGAGACAACGTCGCGCTGTAGCGGGTCATCTCCCGCCAGTCGTTGGGGTAACGGTCGTGCTCCCGGACGGCGTCGCGAATGGAACGATAGTTGCCGTCGTTGCTGTGGCTCATCGAGACCAGCATCCGCGTATCGGACGCGAAGGATTTTGATGCGGATACCCGCCAGCGATACCCCTCCTGCCAGCCGCGTTCCCTACCCTTCGCCGCAGAACGGGAAAGATCGACCGCCAGCGCCCCCCAGTAGGTATTGAAGGCGCTGCCGACCAGCGTCGAGTAATAATCCGTCGTCGCGTTGGCGCCGGTATAGCCGCTGACATAGTCATTGAAGCCGTACTGCACTGTGGCTTCGCCAAATCCCGGCCGCCCGGCGATCTCGTCCTCATCCAGATAGCCCAGCGACAGGTCATAGTAGACCGCGCCTGCCCGCACCAGGCCAGGCAGCGCGGCGTACGGCACGGTAAAGGTCTCCTGACTGCCGTCCGCCTCATGGATCGTTACCTGTAAATCGCCGCCGGCGTTGGTGGGATAGAGATCGTCAAAGGTGAATTTGCCCGGTGGAACCGTGGCCTCGTACAACAGGGCTCCGTTCTGGGTGACCGTCACGCGGGCATTGGTGCGCGCCACGCCGCTAACCGACGGTGCAAAGCCGCGGCGGGAGCCCGGCAGCATGCGAACATCGGTGGCCAACCTGCCGCCGATAAAACTGACGCTGTCAAAGAAGGTCCCATCGGTCCACCCCTGACCCAGCCGTAACGTGGACGCCCAGTTCACGACACTTCTCTCAGCCCAGGTGGCGATGCTATCCCAGTGCGTGCTCCCCTCCTGAGCCTGGTAGCTGGACTGGTGATGTAACCGCCAGCCAAAGGCACGCAGGCTGGCATCCAGCCCGAGATAATGATTGCTGCTGGTATCCCCGTCGACGATGCTCTGATAGCTGTTGGCCTGATAGCGCAGCACTGCGGCGGGCACGCCGCTATCCACCTTCTTCAGGTTCACCGCCCCCCGATAATGGGGTTGCAGCAGCGCCTGGGGCATATTTACCCGCAGGACGTTTTCCCCGCTGTCATACTCCCAGCCGATCGCCTTATCGATCTGCGAGAAGCGCAGGCAGGTGGCCGCCGCCGGCCACTGGGCGTCCTTCAGCTGCAGGGCGTCGAACAGCGAGGGCGAGATGCAGGGCTCAAGCTGGCCATCGTGTTCCTGGATGACAAACGTTTCTTCCGCCAGGTCCCGGCCATTCACCGAGAGCGTGCTGCGATACTGTCCGGCGTGCAGCGGATTACCGTATTGATATTTCTGGAGATCAACCTGCGCGGCGCCGTGCAAATGGGCGCCGTTAAAACTAAACGCCTCTGCCGCCCATGCCTCCTGCCAGGGAAGGAGCAGCATCAACCCAAACTTGATCTCCCTGAGTTTCATAATAATGTCCTTACTGAGGATAATTATGATTCACTACCGCGCCGTAATCATTGATGGTGGTGAAGCTGAATTTCTCCGGCAGCGTACGCAGCGCGACCCCTTTAAGCGCGATCTCCAGCGAGGAAAAAGGGGCGACCATGCCAGCGGACTGTTTTTGTCCGTTAAGGGTGATGCTGTCGATGGTGATATAGCGCGATGAGGCATTGCTCACCCGCAGCCCATTGCCCGTGGGAGCCAGCGCCCAGCGCAGGGCATTCTCCGGCGCCATTTTTTCCGCCGCCACGCCTGCCGGACGGTAAAACAGCTTGATACGCGACCGTATCGCGAGCTGGAGGTAATTGATTGCCGTGCCGTTTTTCGGCTCAGGCGGGATGTCCAGCAGATTAAACCAGAACAGCGACTCCCGATCCTGCGGCAGACGGCTGCCGTTGAACACCAGGCGCCAGCTTTGGCCCTTTCCCGGCTCGATACGCACAATCGGCGGCAGCACAATAAACGGCGCCGAATCTTTTTCCGGTTGATTTTGCACGCGGCCATCGTCGACCCAGACCTGCGTCAGAGAGGGGGTCTCCCCCATATTGGTGGCCCGGACGGCGATCTCTTTTTTGTCGCCGGGAAAAATAATCCGTGTGCCGTCAATAACCATGCTGGCGTCCGCCGAGGGTAAAATGCAGGACAGCAGCCATGCCAGAACCATACGCCGCATATTCACCTCCTCCTTGCCGGGTGGATAAACGGCCCCTGAGCGGGGCCGTGGACAGGGTTTACGGATAGACCACCGTAAAGTTGACGTAGGTAGCGACTTTTCCAGCCGTAGCGGCGTCGGTCGCATAGTAGCGGGCATAGAAAGGCAGCGAGGCGGAACCATCCTGCTCAGCCACCGCCACCGGGATCACATCCGGGCGAGCAATGGTGCCGTCTGCAGCGACCGCCGGGCTCTCCGCGAGGTTAATCGGCGTAAACCGGGTGTTCAGCAGTTCCACATCGACGTTTTCTGCTTCCGTGCCGTCAGACAGGGTATTTTTTAGTCGGCCCTCCGTGGAAACATATTGATCTTTCTCGAAGTACACCGAGACATCAGCCCCTGGGGTGCAGCTCGTCAGATCGATAGTGAAGGGAACCACGCCCGCCGTCTCACCCGCGCTGCTGAGCGCTGAACGCTGGACCGTCGGCAGGGTCACCGTCTTGTCTTTATTCACTACCGTACAAGTATTTTCGATGACTTCACCATTAAAGGTGACTTTGCCATCAGCAGCCTGTGCCGCTACCGGAGAAAGCATCATCATCACCACGAAAGATGCCATTCCTCTGCTGTATTTTTTCATATTTACTCCTCATCACCACGCTTATGGAGAATCGTTCAGGAAATACCCTGGCGTACTTTATACGTACAATTTATTAATGCTCAGTCCATTGGATTAGCCTGTTATCTTTTAATCCCTTCCCTGCACTGACATCCTACTCACTTCATTGTTTATTATTCAAATTCGCTACCAGGACCATTCCTTATTTTTATAGAAAAATCTTAACGCCACTCTCAAAAAGAAATAAAAGAAACCCACATTAAAAACATAACTCATTGTAAATAAATAATAATTTTTATTTTTTATTTTCTAAAAGACATTCGAAAAATGCGATCTAAATATCTCACCCTCATTATTAACTTCCTCCTCCCACGTTCTCCCCCCTGGATTCAAAGCGCAGGGAGTATGTTATTTAAGGCGGGTATTCTCTACAGTAAATTGTCGAATCAGGCAGGACAGCATGCACAGCGTATTTATGCCAGGAGGTCATTATGTTGATCTGCATTGCGGATTCAGAATATTTTAATATTGCGCTGAAGGCGTATATTAATGAACCAAACAGCAAGCCTCTGGATATTAAAGAAATGCTCTGTTACCCGTTTAGCGGACAGAGTGAGATGTTCTATACTTTTTTTGCGACCGATGCTGGAGCCCGGTTAAGCACTATCCTTATTGATTACAGCAGCGCTAACATCGAAGTACTGCAGGTCGCGCTCAGTTTAAAATCGTTTAATCCCCTGATCCGGATCTTTATTTTTGCCAAATCAGGCTACCCGTTGAGCGAGCTCGAAAGCAGCCTCGCTATTGTGCTCGGCGCAGAGTTCATCACCAGTTTTGCCGGGCTCAGTACGGCCCTTGCCCGCGGACCGCGCTGGACGTCGCCCCCCGCCGACAAGCTCTATATCGCCATACCTGACAGCTATAACCTGACCCGTAAGGAAACTTTTTTAATCAGCCTGCTGATGGGGGGAATGCCGTTGTGTCACGTGGCCAGCACCATGCAGCTCACGATCAAACGGGTCTACTACTACCGTTCACGCGTCCTTAGCAAGCTGGCGGTGAAAAATAACGTGGAACTGATGAACAAAGTTCAGGGGATGGTGTTGCGCCACTACCGACAGGAGACAGGCCATGAAATCGTATCTCTACGCTAAAAATCGCCTCATGTTGATTATCCTGAGCTGGCTAAGCGCAGACGAGGCGTTGCCATCTCGTCACGATTTCCAGCAGACTGAAGCCATCCTCAGCACCCTGCATATACCGTATGTGCTGAAGCCTGACCTTGATCAACTGAGAGCTACGCTACAGCCATTACTCGCCACGCCCGGGCCGCAGGCCTGTGAGGTAGGCGCTTTTCTCAGCGCCCTGTTGGCGCTGTATACCCGGTTAACCGAATATACCGCCGTCGAGCACTATCTGCTCTCCCGGCATCTCTAAGTAGCAACCCGCCTGGGCAGGAAGACGCCGCGCGCCTCCTGCCCGTACGCATTACCTTGGGCCAGCAGGCTGCTCGTCGCGTCGGGAGACGTAATCCCGATAGCCCTCGCCAACGTAAATTTGCCGTGGGCGGTAGATGGTCAGCGGCGCCTGGTGCATCTCGTTCCAGTGCGCCACCCAGCCGACCGTCCGACCGACCGCGGTGACCACCGCAAACATCGACGAAGGCAGATTCATCGCCTTGAGGATCACCGCGGTATAAAAATCCACGCTCGGCGACAGGCCATTTTCCACAAAGTAGGGGTCTGTCAGCGCCACGTCCTCAAGGGCCATCGCCACCTGCAGCAGACGGTCGGACATGCCTACCTCCGCCAGTACCCGATGGCTGGTTTCACGCAGGATCCCGGCGCGCGGATCGCGGTGACGGTAGCGCGAGTTGCCAAAACCCAGCCGGCGAAATGCCTGCGGATCGCGCTTCGCCTGGCGCAGAAACGCCGGAACCTGATCAACGCTTTCAATCTCCTCCAGCATTCGCATGCTCGATTCATTGGCGCCACCATGCATTGGCCCCCACAGCGACGCCAGCCCGGCGGCGATGCAGGCGAATAAGTTTGCCCCGGAGGAGCCCGCCGCACGCACCGTGGTGGTCGAGGCGCACTGCCCGTGATCGGCCTGGAGCACCAGGATCTGGTTCATCGCTTGCTCAATAACCGGATTGAGGACGTATTTTTCCGCCGGGATAGCAAACAGCATCTGCAGGAAATTTCCGGCATAGGAGAGATCGTTGCGCGGATACGCGGCGGGTTGCTCAATGGTGTACTTGTAGCTCATGGCGGCGATGGTGGGCATTTTCGACAGTAACCGGGTGGCGGCCAACGCCCGGTGCTGCGGATTTTCCACATCCAGGACATCATGATAAAACGCCGCCAGCGCCCCCACCAGAGCGCACATCAGCGCCATGGGGTGCGAGTCACGTCGAAAGCCGCTGCACATGCGGGCTATCTGCTCGTGGACCAGAGTATGGCGGGTGATGGTCTCGCGAAAGGTTTGATAGCTGGCCTCATCCGGCGCGTCACCGTTCAGCATGATGTAGGCCACTTCGAGAAAATCGCACTGGCGAGCCAGCTGATCGACGGGATAGCCGCGGTGCAGCAGCACGCTGTTTTCCGTATCGATCCACGAGATCGCCGACTGGCATCCGGCGGTATTGGCGAAGCCGGGGTCATAGCTGCAGAATCCGGACTGATTTAGCCCGCGCATGTCGACTCCCACCGGCCCCCGCGTTCCCGGCACCTGCGGCAGGGCGATGGGCGGTTGTTGCCCGGCAAAAGAAAGCGTTAACGGTGTAGTGCTCATCCTGTTAGTCCCCCAGCAAGCTTATCAGCGACCTGAAGTCATTCTTCAGGCGGAAAGACCAACATAACCAATGTGATGCAGCTTATTCATTGATGTCATCACTATAACCCTGACAAAGAGGATATTTTGCTGGCCTTCACGGGGAAACAGGCCGTCTTTCCCCACCCCACCGCCGGATAGCGGCACAAATCGCCAAGGATAAAGGCGATCATCGCTGTCAGAATTTACGCTGAGTAAAGATAGGATGAAGAAGAGCTACCATGAATTTTGTGCTGTCGATGACCCTCATCTGCATTACCATCGCCTGGTTGATGATGAGCCAGCTGCCGGTGTAGACGTACCGCTAACCGCCACGCCAGTGGCCTGGATAACCCCCTCCTTCAGTTGACTTCCGCCGTGGTCTTCGCCTCTGAGGTTTCACAAGAGCCATACAAGAAGTACTGGTTGCATATCAGGCTGTTGCGGTTTCCCGCCGAGGGGTAGGCTAAAGGCCCACTGTTAAGGAGGTAATATGTCTGGACTGATCAATCCGCATGCAGCCCCGGAAGCAGCAGCCTATGCGCTGCTGATTGAGCTCGTTCGCGCCCAGCGCGTGCCGCAATATGAGGGCGATATTTCCGGTCTGCTGGCGATGTACGACGAAGCTGTTAAACACTTTAAAGAGAAAGAGACCGAGCGTTAGGCGTGGAGGTCGTGGTGCGAGGAAAGCGTGACGCCTGCGGGAGACGCGCAGGCGTTGGCTTGATAGCGGCTTGCGTCATCAACTGCCGCGGTAGGTAGAGTATCCGTACTGACTGAGCAGCAGCGGGATATGCAGTTTTTGATTTTGCTTTGTGACATTGAAAATAACCGGGACCACCGGGAAGAACGTATTCATGTTTTGGCTTTTAAAATAGTCACCGGTTTTAAACGTCACTTTATAAACCCCCGGCTCCATATTCCCCGCCTGCGGGTAGAGCGATTTAATCCGCCCATCGGCATCCGTTTTACCGGTGGCGATATGCTGCCAGCTCTCCCCCTGCTGTTTATCCAGCTCAATCTGCACCCCCGGTGAAGGGAGCCCGGTTTGCTGATTAAGAATGTGAACGCTGAGCGTCCCCTCTGGCGCCGCCAGCGCGCTGAAGCTGAGCAGGGAAATAACGGAGGCGATAACTAATTTCATAATCGTGACCTTATTGGGCAAGTGAAAGTGCCCTAACTATAGTCAGCGCGGCGGGGAAAAAAATTAAACTTTTTGTTATCAAAATATAGACATATAGAGGATATGTCTGCTGAGACGGCTATCCGCAAGCAAAAGATTTGCGACCAGAGCCTGGCTCTATCGCACGCCTCACAGCCCAGGGTCGTGTTTCTGACTACGTTGCCTACTTATTTTCATGCAGTATGATTAGCCTGTTACGCTCAAGCTCACCACTATTCCTGAAACTGATAAGAATGGTGAGCGAGTTGACGCCTGATATATTCCCGCTTTTAAAAGACATCATTGTTATTAGGGTATCGTGCTTCTGCAGTATCGGATTGTTTTATTCCAGCCATCGATCAAGATGCTATCTCTGTTATCAAAACGAACGCGTAAGTCTGTACCGTTTAAACTTTCCGTGACCATAATCGAAATGGCTGAGTTCATATCTTGTTTCGTTAAGAAAAGCTTACCCTCATCAGTTAACTGACTATCATCAAGAATAAAACCGTTAATTTTCGCACCGGTTTTAAGGCATCGAACGGTTGTCTGCGGGTTTGAAACAAAATTGACATTCATCGTTTGCGAGTTTCCAATACTCGTCATAAACACAGAGCAACCAGCGATAAGTGTTCCTGAAAAAAAGAGGCAAATTACCTTTAAAAAATAAGATGGTTTTTTCATAAAACACCCTAATTTTGAGATATTCCATTTTTACCATGCCAGCCTTAAAGCGTAGCTGGCATTAGGTATTTATGTTATTAACTATTAAAATTAGCGTGGGGATACTGTCGTTTGCCCGCCTACGGATGAAATGGCAACACGTTGCCCTACCGAGAATCGCGTTGGCCCCTGACGTTGTACGACCATGAACGTTCTTCCATCATCTAAGCGTATTTCAAGCTCGACCCCTTGAACAAGATTCATTCTTGCCTGAACCGCCTGACCTGCTAAACCTCCCGCAACAGCGCCAGTCGCCGTCGCCAGTCTTTGGCCTGAACCGCCACCGACGGCACTTCCCGCCACACCACCAATGACGCCTCCGGCGACAGCGCCAAGCGCATTGCTGTTATCACCCGCCTGAATTTGCACCGCTCTGACTGACACCAGCTGGCCATAAAAAACTTGTTGTATGCGTCCAGCCGTGGCTGAAGAATGGACATCACCTGAAAGATGACTGGTATTGGTACATCCAGCAATAACTAATGTAAAAGCAATTAAACACATTTTTTTAAGCATGTTAACCTCTCCATTTGCTGCATATTAACGTCATCATTTCATAAATAATCAGCTGGACAATAACGATAAAAGTTTACTGGTATAATATGTATTATAGGCTTTAATTATTACGTCATCCTGAAAAAAATTGAAGATGAAGGGCAAGCGCTCACCAGCCCCATTTGACGCCAGCAATAATCTACTGCGCTCTGATAATTGGGCATGTCATGCAACGTCTACCCCACCGCTGCCGGGTTCCGGGTCACAACCAACTATTTTAATGACCTCAATCCCGTCTTTTCATAACCGCGTATTTGTTTTGATATTTCTGTCGCAGGCCAGATCTAATGGGCGGTGATAATGATCATGTTATTCCGGCTATTGTAGCCGGGATCAATCACCACGCTGTCGCCTGTACTTCCCGTCGTGGAAGCACTCTGGCTCTGGGTGGGGTCCGCTTCACACAGGTCGTGCTGTAACTGGCTGGCAGAAGCGGGATTCAGCACTGACACACCGGTGATGGTCAGCGTGGAACAGGAACAGCTGTGATCGAGCCGGTCAGGTGCTGACGGCTAAAAAGAAGATCCAGGTGCGATTGCCGGGATGCTTACATCGCAAGCATGCCGCCTGCGCATCTTCACTACCACCAAGTAAATCATTCTCAACAATAACTAAAAACCCTTTAATCTCAGTAGCCTGGCAGCCCACATAACTATCCCAACAAAGCTACCAACATAAACACTGATTTTGCATATGAGCAAAAGGTTATATGTAGTAAAAGATACTGGAATTTGTTTATAAAAAAGGAAGAAAAATTCTCCACATACATATAAAACAAATCCAGTTAGGAAGATAGACACCACACTAATCAAAACAAAGAAAACAAGAAGCAATACTGAGTTAAGTAACCTCATTTCTTATTTTCCTCTTGTTTCATTTTTTGCTCTGTATACTTACCTCCTAATTCTGAAGTGATGCTCCCTCCAATATCACCAATCGAGCTGGGGAAATTGCTTGGTGTCATTTCCTTCGAAATACCAAAATCACCTTTAATTTCAGTGTATTTCTGCAAGTCAGGGTTAAATTTCGGATCCCAACCGCCTTTCCACCAATTTGTGCCAGTATTAACTCCCCACGAAATCCCTTTGCCAACACCATAGCCCACAGCAGAACCTGCACCATTAATCAACGCGCCTGACACGGGATCTTTCCCATCTATCCAGTTACTGAATGCGCCTCCTGCGGCATTCCATCCCACAGTACCGGCCAGACCATTTCCCATACTGAATACGTTTACCCAGCCAGCAATTACCGCGCTGGAAGGGTCAACCGAGCCATCCGCGAGATAACTGATCCCGGCATTTGCGCCTGTGCCAAGCGCCCACATCGCCTGTGCGGTTCCAGGAAGTAAAGCTACTCCACCAGACGCCAGCGCCATCCCCACTGCATCACGCTCATTTATCGCTTTCTGACATGCAGCCCCGCCAGGGTTATCGGAACAACTCGCCATGTCAATCCCATGCTGTCGTATCCACGCAGCCTGAGCGTCCTCATTTCCGCCAAGTAAATTATTCTCCACCGCGTTCTTCCCGCCCTGCGCGCCCGCCACCGCTAACGCCGTACTGTCGCCGGCCAGACCGCCTGCCATTCCCGCTGAAACAGTGGCCAGCGTACTGACCATCTGCTTCTGTGCTTCCGTCAGCGTGGACAAGTCCGTCACGCACGGATACAGCATACCAGCAATCGCCCTCGCGGCCAGTTCACCTGCTGCCGCGCCCGCTGCGCCCGCTGCGCCCGCCGCGGCACTGTTGCCCTGCAGCGCCGCCACCGCACCGCCCAGGATGGCGTGCGCCACCACTGCGGCACCGTCACTCAGCCCTGAACCGTGACCGATAAGATTCGCCAGCTCCGGCGCCGATGCCCCCGCCAGCGCCCCGGCGATATCACCGCCCGCCAGTCCCTGCAGCGCTGCAGTCGCTGCCTGGATACCCCGCTGCAGGTCACTGCCGGTTCCGTATGCAGCCATCGCGGTACGACCCGCCTGGTCCGCAATCTGTTCTGCCGTCGGACTGCTGTTACCCTCTGCCTTCAGCTTCGCTTCCGCTGCCGTCAGGGCTGCAGGGTCTTTTATCGCCTTCTGTTTTGCTATCTCGCCCTGCGCGCGCGCAATATCTGCCGCCTGGCGGCCAATCTCCCCTGTCAGCTGCACTTCCTGCAGGCGCAGCTGCTCCTTCTCCTTGTCAAATATCGGCCCGATACTGCCGCTGGCGTGTTCCGCATCGCGACTCAGGTCAGCCACGTCCTGCTTCTGGCTGGCCTGGTCACGGATGATGATAGTCCCCTCGGATACCGCCGACTGCGTCGTACCTTCCGCATGGCCTTTGCTGCCGCCACCCGCCAGCAGGGCGCTGGTCATGTTCCCGGCGAACTGAGAGCCGATGCTGCCCCCAGTGCTGATACCGCCGCCCTGATGCTGCGTCTTATAATCCGCCTGGTTGTGGATATCGCTGAAACCCAGCGTGCCAGTATCGAGGCTGTTTTTATCTGCGCTTCCTGTGGAAGCTATGACCCCGCCATTCAGCTGCGTGTGGCTGCCCACAGTGACATCAAAGCCACCCTGACCGGCAAATATCCCGCTCTGCTCCTGCACCGAGGACCAGTCACTGGTCATTTTGTCGCGACTGGTATTCAGGCTCCCTGACCACGACCCGGCGCCGAAGGTGTAGCCCAGGCCACCGCTGAGGCTGCTCTGCGTGCTGTCGTAATTGACGGGTAAAAAAGATCCCGGCGCTGAAGTCGGGATCTTTTGCAGTTAATAAAAATCGGGATCAACCAGACCTTCAGCTTTCACGATTTCAAGGAAGCGTTTATAGGCCGTTTCATCCAGTTCAAGAAGATCGTCCAGTAACTTTTCTTTAATTAAGGCCCAGTGGTGGATACCTCTCGCATTATTCTCAAAGTATATTGCCTCAAAACTTATTTCTTGATTAATTACAGATGCTTGAGTTGATCTATATGCCAGCAGCCCACCGTACCCCTTTAAAAAACCCAAAAAATAAGTTTCGTCACCAAACCAATAAACACTAAAAACATCAACAACCCTACCTAAGGGATCTCTATGATCTCTTATCTTCATTTTTTTACCCCATCAGTTATTGAAGGACCTGGCTGCAGTGGATTCCGCTGTGGAGTAACAATTTTCATATCGTATGCTTTACCAGTATTAAAATTGTACTGATAATGTCCTGATATTGATGATCCATCAGGCAGATAATGCGTCGCCTCCATTTTCTGGAATCCAGCAGAAGTAGGAAATCTGGGATCATTATTCATATCCGGCAACTTTCCACCTTGTGAAGGATTTGATTCGACCTGTTTCCAGAACGTTTGCTCATTCAAATCCCTCGGCGCTGTAAATTTTTTACCCGACTTAGCCGTCGAGATCTTCTCCGCTGCTCTAATCAGTATTGTGTTATCAATAATACCGGCTGCTTTACCCGCTAACGATAACTCTTTTTCTGCCGGGATTGACGTCAGCAGAGCCAGCGCATAATCCTTCGCCTCTTCCGCTGTCAGCAACGCCATTACCGTATCCGAGCCCGGGCTATTACTCAGAATGGCTTTGATAATATCCGCGCTTTCCGGCAAGTCGCCGCGCACGATATCCTTTAACCCGGCCTGTACCTGCTCCGGCGAAAGATTGTTGTCCTGCGCATACTTCACCCAGGATGTGGCTGCCTGTCCGGTTTCCGTCATCCCTTTTGGCAGACTCAGCGAGTTAGTCTCAACAACAATCCCAACCACAAAGGCTGGGATCTTTTCGACATAGATTAAAATCCCTTTACTTTAAAAAGGCGGAATAATGCGAGTCCAATGCCTCCAATGCTTCCACCATAAAGTCCTAATTTCGCTCCGTGCAAAACATCCTGCCAAGTTGTATTAAAACCATCGCCAAGCAGCCACAGTAACAACGAAAAAAAAATCTTTCCGCATACAGATAATGCGATCATGAATAAAATCGTAGCAACTAAGAGAAATAGAGACTGAACACATCTAACTCGGAGATCATTTTTCATTTTTATCTCCTATTTTTTTTATTACCTGTTCAGCTCCTTTACCGCCTCCCTCTGATATTACTGAAGCTCCAATATTACCCATATTGCCTGGAAGCTTACCAGGCAACATCTCCTTAGAGATCCCCAGTTGACCTTTAATTTCGGTATATTTCAGCAGGTCAGGATTAAACTTAGGATCCCAGCCGCCGGTTAGCCATTTACCAGCCGCATTTGTGCCTGAAGAGATTAGTTTGCCTCCCCAGTAACCGCCAGCAGAACCCAGACCATTAGTAATTGCTCCTGTTAAAGGATTGTCACCGTTGATCTGATTGGTTAGCGCGCCACCGGCTGCATTCCAGCCCACTGTTCCCCATAAGCCATTCCCTATGCTTGCAACGTTTATCCAGCCAGCAACAAAAGAGTTACCTGTACTCTTCTGGCCGCTGTTGTCGACGCTCATCGACAACAAAAGTGGGCGCTCCGCTGTCGCCGTCAGGTTAACGATGGAGCCGCCAGGTTTTTCGCCCGGCTGGATTTCAATTTGCACAGGCGTCGCGCGCGCGCGGTTAATCTGCTCCATCCCCTGTTCGATATCACGCAGGTTAAGAATATGGCCTTCCAGCCCTGGAAACGCCATTGTTAACTCACGTTTAGCCGTGCCTTCCATGGTGATTTTTTCGAGCTTTCCTTCAAGAATAGTCAGATGTAATACCCCGGAACGTAAATCCTGCTCGGTCAGAAAAGCGCGGCTGGTAATATAACCCCGACTGATATACCAGTCGGAAATAATATTTACGAGTTTAGTAATACGCGCAATATCCATGCACTGCCCAAGCCAGGGCCGGACTATTTTTTGCTGCTGACGCGGATCAATAAGCGTCGCGCCATCTAACGCGATGCGATGGATAGAAAAACAGGGGCCATCAGAGGTTTCAGGCTGCGCAGGCATCGCCGCGTGAGGGCTCGGCGTGGCGCGCTCCAGCGATTCACGTTGCTGCTGGTTCTGACGCAGTAATTGTTGCTGCTGTTGCTCAACGCTGTCGCGATCGGCTGGCGATAAAAAAGCGGCGTGGGTGGTCAGACTCAGCGTCATTAGTCCCAGAGCCAAATACAGAGATTTCATCCGTGTTCTCGTTATTACTTAACGTGCAGTGCAAAAACATATTCCATTATATATTGCGTGGATTTAAGCATGAAACTTACGGTATGTGAACATGAAATAATGAACGAGGATCGTTTTTAGGATAATGACTTTTGCACAGAAAAATAGACGGCAGGGGAAAATAACGAATGTATTAACACGTATTTGATATATGTTTTTCAACCGCAATAGCACAGCCAGGTTACAGGATAGGGAAAATGGTGTCCGGTACGAAAAAGCAGCAAGAGGATAAGAAGCTGATATTAAATGGCCCTACAGGATTCAATATAAAACTGTAAAGCACTGATTTAATTTAACTAAATTTGTTTATAAAATTATACATACCCCCAAAAATACCCCCAAATCTCTTTTTGCAGTTCCTGTAAGGCTAGAATTCAACCGTTAACCATGAGTTCTGCTGTAATCTGTCTTTCGAGCAAAGTTACAATTGACATACACACCCACGCGGTTCTAACAAAGGCAGAAAGATGAGAAGAGATCTTACTCCAACCTCCTTAATCGACATGGCCTACATGACCAATGACTCTGGTTTTACCGACAGATATTTTTATAAACAAATCAAACTGGGTAAGCTGCCACCGCCGATAAAATTTGGCCGTTCTTCACGTTGGCTACTAGGTGACTACATCCAGTGGAGAAATTCACATCAACGAATTTCTCTATAATACACACAGAAAGTGTTGGTTCGGTTGGTTCAGTCGCCTCAAAACGTAAAGACCATTGTTTTATTTGGATATTTATCAAAAAACCGAACCAACACTGCCCGATTTTGAACCAACATTTACCGGGTTGAACCAACATTGGCTGTGTTTCAAACATCAAAATCACATAGTCGGTAGCTAATTCTCTTTATTGATTCTGCTGGCGCCACTCTTTGACCTTCTCCTTCGAGACTTCCTTTTTGTAGCAAATTGGTGAATAACCACCAGCTTTGCTCCAGGCGCTGCGGCGACCACACGAACTGCCGTTCCGCGCTGTGTTGAATGGACAAGCGCAAGTGCCGGGATATGATGCTATGGAATCGTCGATAATTCTTTGCTTAACCTGGTCATCAGTTAACTGGTTCGATTTGGCGATGGCCATATCTGACACAAAGACGAAAGCAGCAGCAAGTACGGAAATAGTGACTAACTTGATGTTCATTTGGCTCTCTCCGGGCTGTAGATGAACATCCAAGGTATTCGTTGAAAAGTTAGCCAACATTGATCTTTCGCAACTACATGCCATCCTGCGAGAAAAGGTAGGTCAGGCTGGTGGCTGAATCTTAGTTAAAATCATCCATATTCAACTCACCATCTTTTTGTAGGCGTCTGCGGCTTCTTGTGGGTTGAGCCCTGCTGCCCTGGCCTAAGCCTTACTGATGCTTTTGACTGCAGTCTCCACGTTCAGCCGGCTGGTGTACATTCCGCCAACCTCTTTAGCGGCCTGCTCCAGAATATCGGCCGTCATTCCGTAGTTCTTCATACTTTCAGCATTAAAAGTCATCCAGTCAATTATGCATAGTCATGCCCCCTCATTAGTAAATGAGTCACCATTATGCAAAACTATTCACAACACAGAAAGGTTTTCAGGTAAAATGTTATGACTGGCACTCAGCAAATGTCTGTTGTAATGCCAGCCTTGTATTAATAACAAAAACTATATAATTAGCGACGTAAGCTTTAATTTGATATTTTTTTCTGGATGACCTGGAGTTACCAACATCAATGTCTGTCCAATCTGTAATGGTGCAGATACCCACTCAGCTGATTCAGCTTTTTTTTCAGAGACACCATACAACTCCAATGGACCCCAAGTACCCTCTGTTAAATGTAATCCTCGACCTGAATCAATACATGATATTTTATACAACGCATCAACTCCCGACCGACCGTCCGTCAATTCAGCACTACCACCAGCGAAATCTTCCAGAGTAATCACTCTCTTATCGGGTGCTATTTTTAATGCCACCGAGAAATAGTCCCCACTAGTTTCCTCTATCATCCCTGCATAGTTTATGGTCATAACTCACCTCTGAATAAATGGTTGATTTACCCTGCAGCAGGGTACCCTCCTTTTGAAATTCATCAATAGAAATATTTTCTTTATTAAACATATAATTATGTAATGATCCGTCCCATGTACTTGAGTCGTCATTATCCTGCTATTGCCACCATTAAGCTTCTATAGCCTGTCCCATTTACTGCTTCCCGATTGTATCCGGAGTGGGGATATGGAGACGTTTCGCTCTTAGTGTTGCTATGCGAGCGTAGCAATAAGAACGGAAGAGGCTTTGATCAGTGCTAACACGCGAACTCCCTCAGCCAACTGTAACACTTCGCAGCTTTCATTGGTGATCACTGCCACGATTTCAAAACCGGCATCAGCTTTTACGTGAACGGTCGCATTTACCGCACCTTCCGTTACTTTGCTCACCTCACCTGCGAACTGATTCCGGGCAGAGAATTTAAGGCCACAATCTTCGGTCGCCAACGTAACCCAAGGAGCCTTGATCAGCGCGATAGCCTCTTTGCCCGGCACCAGCCCTTGCGCATTCTTGCTGCCAGAGGTGACGATAGCAATCAGCTTCGCACCGCCTGCCAGAGTTAATTCGACTTCATCGTTAACGGAACCGTGTTCTGTTGAACTCACTATTCCGACAAGCTGATTACGAGCTGAAATGGCCATGTTACCTCCAGGGGAATGGGAAGGAATTTGTTATAGCAACTCCTTATCTTCTTATCCATAACCATTTTCTTATCATGGTTTTTCTGTATAGGTTAGCCAGACCACATTAGCAGTGGTCGTGCTTAGGAAGTTAAAAAGATAGTCGGTATGATTGATGTACTGGCCGCCGCATCTACCAAGACCAAGCTATCTACAGGAAGTCATTTTTCAAGAAGGATGGTACGATGAGTCGGATGGATAATACCCCGCCGATTATGTCTCGTATCTTGTCGTCTTAACAGCGGCGCCTAAGTAGGCCGGAGTATTATTCATTCACAAGTTCCAGCAGCATCCTTTGTAACCTTCCCTTGAATAATTGCATTTTTAGCCCTCCAGGAAGAACCATCTGTGATATGAACGTCACGTAATGTGACCCTTGCAGGCCTTGTATTGCTGTAACCATCAAATACAAAATTCCCGGCACTCAGAACCATAATGTTACTGAATAGAATATTCCTGAACTCAGGAATGAGTTGTCCACCAGCGTTGATGTTATAATGGGTATCTAGCGAGATGGGGTTTTTCACATTTTGCATACAAATATTCTTATACGTTACACCTGCCACAAGTCCGCCGCGTGAACGGTCGCTTTTAATACGCAGGCCGTTAGTCGTGCTATTAAAGATCAACCCGTTTACTGTAACATCACTAACCCCTTTGTTTACCTCACTACCAATGGACATTCCGTGACCTGATCCAAAGTGGTTATCCAGTATCGAAATGTGGGACGATTCCCGATTACCTGCTTTGATCGCCACATTGTCATCGCCAGTGCTGATAGAACTGTGGGCCAATGTGACATTCTTAGACCCTATGGGGTCAAAACCATCTGTATTGCGTGCACTCGCTGGCGTATCAATTTTGATCCCCCATAGCGTCAACCCAACGGTGTTGTTACCGACCACATGGAAATTAGGTGAGTTCTTCAGGGTTATCTGGAAAAGGGTGATATTCTTTGAATTATCAATTTGGATCAGTCGTGGAGCATTCTGTCTCATCGAACTATTTTTAGCTTCATTTGCCAATTGCCACCAAGTCTGGTTTTGTCCGTACATGATGCTATTCCCCTGACCGTCAATAGTACCTAGCCCGTAAATACCGCTGTCAGAGGCGTTTTTCACTTGAATAAACGGATGGCAACCTTTACCTGAATGGTCCAGTTTTCCACAGGTCATTCCACCTGTATCGAATAAAGAGGGATTAGCAATCGCCGCAAGAGTGGCTCCTTTGTCCACCCACAGATTTACACCAGATGGGAGATTCAATGGCCCACTGTAGAAAATCCTATACTTTTCAGAGATGCTAAGGAGAACCGCTCTTCCCCTGGCACAACTATCCAAAGCGTTCTGGATAGCCCTGGTTGAATCGACTGACTTATCAGCCTTGAGAACTTTGCAACTTAGAGGAATCTCTGGCTGGCTGACATTGCGGATATCCCCGCCCTGAGCGAAGTTCATGAAGGCGATAAAAACTATAAATCCCCCGAGCATGTGGATTTGCCTAGTAAATCTATTTTTCACTTTTGCCCTCTTTTTTAGTGGCGAAATATGGGCTGACCTAGATTAGCCCCTATATTGTCCAGACAACCGTTATCACTTAGATCAATGATAGTCTTACGCCAGTCTTCAATCATTGAACAACAAGTGGATGATATCTGCACGATTGAATCTACATCGGCACATAACCAGGAGTAATCCTCTGCATTTCTGATACGACACTTGCTAAAAACCCCACCATTTTTTAATACATACGGTTGAATTAATTAATGAAAAAAGCTTTTGGTAGGAAAGAGTTGTTGCTGGTGGTGCCGTTATCGATGAGTACTATCGACCGCCTTGAACACAAAGGCCGGTTCCCAAAACGCTTTTATATTACAGACGGACGCTGTGCCTGGGATGGAGATGAGGTCGAACAGTGGCTTGACGAAAGAAAGGCCGCAAACACTGGTATTTTTGGTGGAAAAAAGCCACCTGTTAACAAGAGAGTTTCTCGCCCGGTAAGTAAGGCAACGTGATGCAATTGGAGAAGTCCTATCTTAGATCCGCAAGACTGGCCGCTACGTTCGGGAAGAACTCTCCCAGGCTGATAAAGCCCGCATGCTGGCGCAGGAGATGACAAGCAGCATGTTGCCGGCGATCATGGATGCATTGCAGGTCGAGCAGAAGCACTACACCTTCCCTCTTAACCGACGCTATCAGGATCACATCCATTCACCTGATGGACTGCGTGAACTGGCGAAAAGCTCAATGGTGATGAAGCTGCTCCGCGAACTCGATGCTGACGGGCATGATGTGTCCGGCGCCGCCGCAGAGGTCACGGCCATGCTCAGCTACATTGTTGGTATCGGCGCCGTACTGCGCGAAATAGAGACGCATGCTCAGTACGTGATGGCTAAGGCCAAAGGTTACTGAGGTTGCTGGCGCAGGGAAGCGCCTTAAAAAGCATGATGCGTAACCTATTCATATCTATTGATATCGCGTTTTTATTGCTTTGCTCATCTTGCAACCAACAATACCTGTGAGTATATTTAGCCCAAAGGTAATTCAACCTTTTGTTGAGTGTAGGAGGCAGTATGCGTATCAGAAAATCAGGCAGAAAAGCCATGATGCTGGAAGGTATCATGACAGACAATGTTGTGACTGCAGATGCCGCATCCTTCCTGAGCATAGCCAACAAGAGCAGGAACGAGATCGAGTCTGTAAAATTTGAACCACCAAAAATTGGTGGTAAAGGTTTTGGTTACTTCAGAGTCAGAATGAAAACCAGACATTATGAGGCTCAGTAAGTAAATGGCCGACCATAACAATGGAGTGCAAAGGCATCAGGCTGAAGTACTAGAGCAACTTATCGAGAATCAAAGACTTGATATTGAGGTCAGGCGAGCAGAAGTAGAAACAAAATCTAAGGAAATTGAGGCCAATGAAAGAATTGGCCTCAGATCTATTGAGGCCCAGGAAAAAGTCCAGGTATCTCTAGGACGTAGAGAAACAACCAATATTCTAATCCGCGTTGGCGGGTTTCTTTTGGCATTTCTTTTCGTTTTGATCTTCATTGGTTTTGCCATAAAAAATGATGCTAAAGATATAGTTATTGAGCTAATGAAGTATGTTGTCCCGCTTATCATTGGTGGACTTGGTGGTTTTTATATTGGTAAAGCCAAGGGAAAAGATGAGGCTAGTGCTGAGTAACTAACTGTACTTGATTTTTATGGATGAAATCTAAGCGCAGCGCTAAACTCATGAAGCCACGTTCAGTGGTCTACACATGGTAAGTGAAAATGAAAAAAGCATTCGCAGTGCTGTTTGTTCTGTTGTCTCTGGGTTCTTCCGCACAGGCTTTCGCTGGTAACTGCCAGCATCCTGATGATACCGCAGCTGACGGCTCACGCTGTGGCGGCCGTTCTGCTGACTCCCGCCCCGGTGGTCAATGATAATTCAGGCCGCTTTCGCGGCCTGCGTGACATGTCACGCTATTTTTATTCTTCAATACTAATTAACATCATGTTGTGTAAAGTGGTGTAAAATCGCGTTGCAGCCTGATTGGCATTTCACATTAAGCCCTTCAATATGAGCGACTTTGTTGGCATGGTAGTTTAAAAGTGTAAAGGTAAATAAAGGTAATTGCAGGTCTGATTTTGAATACAAGCTAGGCGTAACATGGAAGGTTGGAATTTGAGATGCGACCCTTTCAAAATTTTGGAGCGTAGCGATTGCGCCTTTTGACTATCGCGCGTATATGTCGCCATCAAGGCCAATTCTCGCGATCCGCTATAATCAAGCTTAATCAGTATCCGCTCATTGGTAGCCGTTTCGGTGGATACCAGCCTGGATACCTTGCGCTTGGATAACATCTCGCGAAGCTAAAGAGCCAGCTTTACATTCGGGATATTCCCGTATGTACGTGCCCGGAAATTTAATACGCCCGATCGCCACTATAGTATGCAGCACCAACTACGACGCACGTTTGCCAATCAGCGCAATCCAAATCCGTATCAAACAGTACAAATTAACAAGCATCTTTTTTGGATGCCCCAAGCAAGCATTTCAATTTCAGACTATCGCCAGCGCAGTTCCTTCAGCCCGTGGCATCTCTCAAATTTCCAAAGCATTCCAAAATTTATGACCACCAGCGCCGCACAACAAAAGTGAGGATGGATGGAGAAAACAGTAAGTTATACGCAACCTCAACCGTATAACACTGTTATACTATATAGACCGAAAACACTGATATGGTGGCCCCTAATGAGCAAATCAAATCTGGTAGCTTTCCGCGTTCCGGCAGAGTTGCAGGACGCATTTAATCAGGCTGTAGCGGCATCAGGCGGTGACAAAACAGCATGGCTTCTCGATGCCCTACGTAGCAAACTGAACCAGCCAGAAAGCAACCCACAGCTACGCATGCTTGATCTGGTGGAGCGAATGGAAGTGGCAGCGGCTGCTTTGGCCGGAGGTAAGCAAGGAATACCTCCGATTCCGTACAATGAAACGGCTGTAATAGGGATTGTTGCTGATACTATCCGGGAAGGGTTAGATAATGGCCGCATTATCGCTGAGCGGCTCAATGAGGCCGGTTATCAGACCAAAGCAGGCAAGGCGTGGGATAAGGACATTTACAGTGCATGGAAGCGTAATCGGAATCATGCCGATAAGTTAACGGCGGCGATATAGCCGCGATTCTGCTTTACCCGCGAGGGGGAGCGGGCTTCTTCCACTGATAGGGCTTCGCGGTGATCCGTTGTTTAAAACGCTCCTTCGCCGCCAAAGCATTGCGCACATCATTTCTAACTGAAAAAAGCGTGTGGCGGTCTAATGGCTCTCCTTTTTTACGCGCCATAGCCAAAAGTGTTAATTCTAGTGTTTGACGATCCAGCATGAAATAAACCTCCCGCGCGGCCATCTACGAAAATTTCGTAGCTTGACGCTCTATAAGGGACTGTTATTGATTAATACTGTCACTGTGACTGTTTTTACTCAACACCATTCTACCATAGTAGCAAAAGTGAAATCAGATAAAACAGCATCTAAAAAACATGATATGTAATGTATTGTTTTTATAGCAAAGCTCAAAATTGCGCTCTGTGAAATCCTGTTAGCACGGGCTAATTACTTTTTTTCTCTCCTGCCATCGGCGATAGCCCTCTAACTGCCTGGCCTTACCTTCTGCCGTCCTTGCCCCGGTACTTTTCCCGCCGTGATATTTGCATCGGCCATTTAAATAGATGTCCTTCCGTTTGCATGGCGTCCCTGCTCTTGTGGTAGCCCCACACGTAAAACCATTTGTATCAGGGTAATCAGGTTCGACTGGTTTAGCCGGTAATTCAAGCGTGGGTTTCTTCCTGTGAAGTAGTGATGCCAAGATATTACTGGTAGTCATTTCATCACGCCGCTCAATATAACTCAGCAGCAAGGCATTGTGACTGCGCCACATAGCATCACGCAGCCTGAGAATGCGCACCTTTTCTTTGTTATCCATCTCCATCTCCATATCCTCACAACATCAACTTTTCTTAACAGTGCATGGGGTAGGGCATTTATGCGCAATTTCAACACTCTTATTTCTGCGCATTCGCAGTTTTCTACGCAGTGTTATAGGCATCATCACCTCTCGTAACATGATGATTAATATAGTAATTTAAGTTTAGTAGCATTCACATTTCCCTTAAAAGCGTTAGGATTCGTGATGTTATGATTCGCAATTGCATGAATTTTACACCTCCAGAACCTTATAGCCAGGCTGGTTACTTTAAACATCTGATTTTGTTCCAGAGGACTTTTTTGTCCTCTGGCATCAAACGTTTTAGTCACCGCTTAGATACGGGAAAATTCCGTATCTATCTTTATTTACTTCCGAGGTTCGTTAGCGCCTTATTTACCGTTCTTTCAATAACACCGGTTAGTCTGTCCACTATCGGCTTAAATGCCTGAAAGTACGCAGACTCAAGCGCGGCCGCCTCTGAACGTTTGAGTTTAAACGTTTCCCATCTCATCCCTTTAGGTTTGGGGAATTGATAACAGGTATTGAACAGACTCATTGCAGGTTCGTAATTGGGCCAGATTTCCGCCCTTTTCTTCCATATTGCGCGGCGCATTCTGTCTAACTGCCCCTCGCTCTGGCTGGCATAATGAAGCCCCCAACAATCACGGCAAGCAATATCACTCCTACCAACAAACAGAGAAGCCCTTCGACTTCCGCAGTGCGGGCAGCAATACCAGAAGCGGGAACCATACCCGGCCTTAGTCGTAATGGCCCTTAAATCGACGGCGTTACCACCTATCTCTGCCTTAATGTGCTCGCCAGCTAGAGTAAAAATAACCGCGCCTTTGCTGGTGGACTTTTTAAGCACCGTAGCGCCATTGGCGAACATTGAGCGCATTGCTTTAAAGTCTGCCAATGTCAGTTGTGGTAATTGCCGGGTATAGTTTCGCGTTCTGTTTCTCACTGGCCCCCCCTCCGGTATTTGCGCATTTCACGAAATTTGAATACGAAATACTAAGCGTTGCTTATGTGCGAATGCTCATGGTTTTATGTTCATCAGTCAGCAAACTCAGGCGCGGCGCACTATGCCACGTTAACCATAACTGCGAACCATTAGCGCGAACCGGAATATTTTTTTGACGACCTATATCACATTCCGGCTTCCATCCAGCGCCAGTCGCGGATTTAGCACTGTGATGGGTTTAAATCCGTCAAGAACAGTACAAAATTTACAGCCATTTCGGTGCGTACCTGCTTGCGTACCTCTGCTTTGCGTACTTAAAATTTGGACGACTCATATAGCGCAATTACACTAATCGGGCTACTGATGTGGATTTCAGGTCAACCATAAATCACCATCCTTCCAAATCATTCCAAAATTAAGCCAGTTTCATCAGGGATGGGCGCATCATCGATTCATTTTTCAATCCTCATTAAAGATGGGAAATCCCATCTTTAAAATTAAAATCCTCCATAACTCTTTCATTCGTTCTTCTCCCACGCCCACAAATGCCAGTCAAACTTGCCGCCTTCGAACTCCGAGAATACGATAGACATTGCAAGTTTCTCGTGTCTCATTAGCTCCGTTACGGAAAAAACCATTGCGAAAGGAACCCCGCTCTTCACTAGCCAGCAGTTGCTGCGAAAATCGGGGTTCGTTGCTAGTTTTTTACCGCTTCTTTCTCCGCTGAGTCGTCACCGTCACTGTTGAGGTTGTACAGTTTGTTGGCGATAGCATTCATGCCTTCCCGGCCAAGAATTGCCATTCGGCCTTCAAGTTGAGAGATGTTTGCAGGTACAGAAAACTTCTCTCCATCAATCTCGGCAGCACAAGCCGCCGGCAGAGCATATGCCTGAACATATACCGGGTTTGAAGCGCGATCAGAGCCGATTGCGAAAATCAGGCGAGACTCTTCAAGCATATCCAGCTCGCGAATGACGATACGACGCCCTTTCGCATCAACGACGACATTGCTTTCTTCGGTTGCTGGCCGCACGCTCTGCGGCGCGTCTTTGACGGTGATTTGTGACACATTAAGCTACCTCTTAGTTTGTTATTTCTATGATGCTGTATCTACCAACGACCATTACGCGCCAAATCATCAATCTCAGACGTGATAATGCTTTTGATGATTGCCGCATTGGTGTTTTTATCCCCGGTAACACGAACATCGGCCATTTTTACCAACGATTTCCGGCTTAATCGGAAAATCTGGACCAATGCCCATTGTTATTACCTCAAATTATCAGCGAGCCGATTCAGCGGCATCCAGGAAGGAATTAATAGCCAGCTCGAACACCTGCCGAGCAACGGCGTGAATTGTCGGCGTATGGCCGGTAAAAGACCGCTTTTGCTCCTGCGCCTGAATCTGTTTGAGCCTCTCAATCTGGCTGGCGGTCAACAACACCGGATAGCTGTTTTTCATTGCGTTCACCTCTTAAAAACTGTTTTAAGCGCTTTGCTTACTACCGCTTCGACATTCTCCGTCGCCCTTATCGCTGCTGGCCCCATAACAGGACGTGGTGGCATTTTCGGCGTGCCGTTCTCATGCCAGTAAAGCTTTTCATCTCCTGAACCGGCAAAGACAACATCACCGAACTCCTCCGATTTGATGCTATCCCTCATCTCACCAGTCCTCTCAAGAGGCGAGTTCAGGGGATAGCCATTTCTGGCTTTATCCTGTTCGGTGGACTCCGCAAGGCTAGCCCATGCAGGAAACGGTCCCACAGACTCCTGATAGGTGCCAATCTCTTCTCTGGCAATCCTGGCTGTCTCATCGGCCAAGTGCTTAACAACCCCATTTATGGCCTTAGGTGCGGCATCTACAGCAATGGTCATCGCCCTGGCAAACTCTTCTAGATTCATCATCTACCCTCTAAACCCATAGCTTCCCATTCCTGGAGGAAGGAGACTCATTGTTCCATCCACGCCGGAAACGCCTGATGGTGGGCGCGAAGCTTCTTTCACTACTGTTTTGATAACGTGACTGGAAACCTCTTTGTTATCGATGTAGTTTTTTACTTCAAGAGATATGTTTGGTTTATAACTAGGTACATCAGGGAAGATGGAGCGTGCTCCTGATGAGCCTTTAGGATCAGGGTATTTATTCGGATTAAGCAGGTGTCGGTATTCATCCAAAGCATTCGGGTTAGTGACGTTGAATCTTGCCGAACCTTTACTGGCTTCGTTCCATTGAGCCACTGCAGGCTCGGTAAATTTCACGCGCTTATACAACTCATATACCGCATAGCCAGCTAATCCAGCAGCACCAATAGCCGCACCAAACAACCCCAGACGAGAAATAGCAAGAGGAATACCATCCGCCGCACTTAATAGCGCAACTTTAGAATAAAGAGTCTTCATCCCGCTTGCCGCAAGTGGCGCACAGTCAACAAGCATTGATAGTGGCTTATAAAGCAGACGGAACGGACTTATAAGCCCTTTTACTGAACCACTGAGTAACCACATCGCACCACCAGCACCCGCAAGCCCAATAATACCGGTACCGACTTCCGTTATGTATTTTGTGGCATTTGGATTTGCCCGCATCCAGGCGGTAAGGCGATTAAGACCACCGGTGAGTTTATCAATACCTTTTGTTGCCATATCCAGGACGCCGCCATCCTGAGCAAGGGCCAATTGAAACCCACTCCATTTAGCCGCTAACGCCTGCCGACCCATAATTGATTTATTAAATGGGCTTCTAATCGTCTGTGTCGGGCCTTGTGATACCTCATAAGAATGCTCTGACTCTATGATTGTCGGCATTTGGGCCATCAGCCGATTATATATTTTCGCACCATTCGTCCCTAACAGGATGGCGTTTTCCCTCTCAATATCAGTGGTCTTGGTAATCCCATGTAGCTTATAAATTTCCATCAACTTTTGAGCATATCCAATAGCATTGACCGCCTGAAGCTGATAAAGACTTTCCTTTTGTTTAATCCCTGTTTTATCTGCAATGCCTAAACGCTTCATCTCTTTCTGAAGAAGCTTTGGCGGCATAGACATCATACCGTTCATTCGGGTGTAGGCTGTACGCAACCCGACCGCTGTAGTACTACCGCCCATCTCGGCAATAATAGGCTCCAGCCCTGCAAAAATTGCTTTAATAGATTGCTGGTTGGTTGCCGAACTCCCGTAGGAAACAAAATGCTTGAGCTGCGCCTCATCAACTAACCGCCCTGATGCCTGAGAAGCCTTAAATACAGCATCAACAATAGCTTTTGCTTTTTCCTGTTGCCCAGGGTTAGTTCCCCCCATAATTTCAACTATCTTATTGAGGTTTCGCATGTTGAACGATGCCGCAGCCTTTGAGTCACCACTCAACGCGCCCATTGCCACTTCATAATTGGCAAGTAAAGGGGCCATTGTCATAGCAGCTTCAAGCGCTTTGCTACCGTTCATCCCTGATTGGCGAAATGAACCTTGCGCATCCGTAAAGATACGCATCATGTCTACCTGTGACGCATATGGCATTTTCATGTTTGTCACAAAACTAACTGCCTGGGCCATTTGAGATTGATTAAGGCCCATCTGCCTCAATCTGGCCTGATCTCGAGCATAATCAATACCCACATCATAGGATTTACTGAGAAAATCAAACCCAGCGTAGGACGTCATAAGGTTATTCATTCCAGCTTCGTGCCATGAGTATCTACCGCCGCCAGAACTGGAGGAAGAAGCAGGAGCGGAGGCGGGGATTTTAGTGGCGGGAATTTTTAAGCCACGCTGCGCCTCTCTTTGAAGTCTAATAACAGACTCCAGCCCCCCCTTAGTACTCGCCAATAATTGCTGATATTCCGCCAGGCCTTTGTTCGCCTGAGACATCCCGCCACGAGAATCAGCAAGCTTCATCGCCTCGCCTAATTTAGTTGCCGAGGTAGCGTTAGCACCTAGTAACTTGTCAGATTCTTTGAGTTTTGTTACCAGGGATGCGATACCGGTTCCTTTTCCCGTCTTCCCTAACTCATTATTCAATTGCTGAGACGCTGATATGACCAGTCGGAGAGTTTTAGGGATATTTTTAAGCCCATCATCAAGCTGGCGAGTCTTCTTAATTAGATCATTAAGGGTGCGAGTTAACTTATCTTCAGCTGCAAATTTAACAAACACACCATATGTACTTTCCATTTTTACCCCGTCTGCCGCACAGTAGCATGGAATGGTTATTTATACAGTTATTATAATTACAATCGTTAATTTAGGGAAGGAATGAGGGTTATAACGGGAAAATAAAAAACCCGGCTCATGGCCGGGTGTGGGTGTCATCGACTGCCTAGTTAAAGCACTTTAGACCATATGTTTTCATAAAGTCATTATCTGAAAGCGCAAAGAAAGAAAATGGATTCCGCGTGGCTGAGAATTTATTACCATGCCTTTTCAGGTAAAGGCTTTCACCAACCACTTCTCCAGTATCCATCCGTTTTAGTTGTAAATAATATTGGAGGTTAAATTCATTAGCGTCTCCCCTTTCTCGGTCAGCCTGTGTAACGGTCCTGTTCAATTTGGCGCACTTGGTAATGAAGTCATAAAGAGTATTGCCATTAGCCAGCTTAACCAGTTTAGAGAAGTACATCGCTCTGTAAAACCCAGTTTTGTAGATATTTAGCACCTCTTCGTCGCCATTCATCGCGCTGCCAGGAACAAATTTTTGCTTTTTGATTTCAGGATATTTTTGAAAGATAAAAGCATCAAACTTTTCACCGTATGGATCTTCCGTCCCTATGCTCCCCTCCTGCTGGCTTTGTGGGGCCGTGACATAAACATTCTCCGAGACTGGCGGGAGGTTATCAGGAACATAGTCGAAAAGTATTTCATCCTCTGCAAAGCACATGAAGGATAGAAAAAAGGAGCAGGCGAGTAAGATTTTTTTCATAGGTGGCAGTTTTGTAATTGCTGATACAAGAATCATAGCACTTGCCAAATGCCGAACAAAATGTATCTACTTGATTAATTGGTCATAACTCTTTGTCAAAGATATTGGATTGCGCCCCTGCTGAACGACATAGTAAAGAAACATATTGATTTTTAATCATATACCATCACTGGATACGCCTTATTCAGAGATCTGCTCAGACAGCCATGCAACACCATCAGATAGCAAAGTAGATGTATCATGCGCTCTCGTTCCAAACTGCCAAATTGCGAAGGCTAGAAAACCGACAAAAGCAATGATACTCACACGCAAAATCCGGCGATCAACATGTAGCAGTATTGCTGCTAAAGCCAGAAGCAGAATCAAGGATACTGGCCAACAGGAAACGACCGCAACATAAGTCATAAACAGGTAGCCAATAATCATGGCTTCACCTCATCTATATAAATGTTGCCATCCGTTCACTGAGTTTAGAGTGGGCGCCTTGATCAAGACATTGCCGATAACGATGAGGTAGCCCCACCTCATTTCAAGCGCCACTGTGATGTCATAGTAGGTCAACGAGCCCAAACCGATTGATACCAAGATTAAACGTCTTTTGGTGGTTTTGAAAATACGATCGATTCTGATTTACACATTTTTCATCGAACCTAAGAGCTATCCGCATGTCTCTAGGCTTTTAAGTACCTTATGACGCTTATGCCCCTTTAGATCTCACAGCAATCAGTTTGCATCGCTACACGATCATACCCCCCTATGGGAAACCGACGATTATCCTCTATGGACGCAGAAATAGACTACATGCCCCTATCGGCAAATTATTTGGCATCGGCCAGTTCATAGCCAAACAAGACACATGTACCTATGGGTAAGAAGATGCGGGCGCATTGACTCTCTTTACTTGCTAGAGTTTACCGCCTCTTCTTTGCTTGTTTTTGCTCCATTGCGCGAACTCTCTCTACCAAGGTTCCTTTTGACGTTATGGTATCTATCGACCTGTTAGGTACTACATCCTTTTTGCTTATGTCGACGTATACAGCATCAGGGTGAACTCTGTAAGTTTTTCCATGAAGTTCTGGCGCTGGGTAAATCCTACCTTCTCTAGCCCAGCGGCGAAGTGATGATAATGACGGAGGGGTTTCATATGTTCTAGAAGCCCACTCTTCGAGTGTGAGAAGCTTTGCCACTACCGAACTCCTATATGTCGCAAGAAAATGAATGTGCAGAAAAATACAGCCAATGTATGGCACCTTAAGGACAGGGTAGTTTTTCCTATATGATTACATCACTACGGATGACCGAAATCATCGCCGTGGGCTGGTGGGTATTTTGTCTTCTCTAAATATTAGTCCTATCGACGACCTAATGATAGGCTTTGAAACCCTTGTGTCCCTCATTACTGGACTGTATATGCGGCTCGACGCGGCGACTCAACCGGTCTGCTTCGTAATCTTTTTCCGGGCAGCGTCTGAGTTTTTGTCCTGTATGACCCGTCCGGAGGGTTTTGAATGTATCCGCAACCAGTTTGATGTCATGCGTGTTCGCTGCGGCGGCGACCAGCGACAGAGGAAGCCCGTTGGCATCTGTCATCAAACTGCGCTTTAGTTACCCTTATACATAAGTAACTATTTATGAAAAAGTTACTAATGAAGGGATAGGGAGCGTAGTGAACTCATTAGTAATTTTTTTGGAAAAAGTTACTAATGATGCGTTAGTCCCATTAGTAACTTATCTAAGAAAAGTTACTAATGAGACTAAAAGCCTATCCCAACAAGATTTTATTCCAGACAATAATTGCTGCAGAAAAACTTTGATGCCAATCCGTCCGACCTTATCTACTGGCCTAATGAATGGTTCCAGGATTAAGACATGATTCATGTTGATTTGACGCCTGAAGAAATCGCCGGATACCTTATGGCAAAATCTGGCCGGCTTCTAAGCGATGCGCCACAAATCGACCTGAGATACCCAATCCCTCCCAGCGCAGCAAGTTAACTCTAAGAGTTATCAACCCTTATGTGCCTATACATATCCAGAACACGTCAAACCTGCCTATCTATAGGCAGAACACACCGTTTCTGCCTATAAATAAGATATGGGCATTTTCATGGGGCGGTATGGTTTTACATGTAGCGTTCAAACTGCCACGCAGCGATTGCCACCAGCATGAACAGAACGACGAGGACTACCCCCAGCACCCTACGCCTCATATAGAATGCTACTCCTGCAGAGAGACCAAGTAACGCCAGTGTGGCTGGCCAGGCTGCAATAGCTGTAAGATAGGCTACGATCAGGTAGTCCTTTATCACGGAGATCTCCTCTGGTTTGGTTTCTTCAAATTATAGGCTGATCGAAAAGCTGCTCCATAGAGTGGGGACTGCTACCCCACTTTTTTAGTAGGAGCATAATGGAAAAACTGAAAAGTAGCAGAGGAGTTCGGTTGATTGCCGGGAACCCTGATAAATATCCAGGTATACCTATTCATTTTTCTGATCTAAGATTCATCCTAAAAATATTCTATACCCTATATACAGTAAGAAAAGGATGAAAGATGACAGAAGATAATAATGAAGATGTAGCCCCACCAAGCAAAACTAAAAAGGTCACTCTTCGGGCTTTTCAAATTAAAAATGACAGTCTTTCAAAAGCATCAAGTGATGCAAAATCACAATTGTTAGCAAAGCTCAATGAAATAAAAACAGCGAAAGAAAGGTGTATGTTGCTAAGTACAGATGACCCAAATAAAGAGAGGGATGTGTTATCTTATTTTAAAGAGTCATCGGTTAGCAAGTCTATTTTTTGTACAATGTTGAGAATCACATCAGACAAGGACGTCCAGCACATAACTGAAACCCTTTTTGAGAAAGATGTTTTCACCATTGATGACATAGAAACTTCCCATATTGATGCTTCTGCCATCTGTAAACAGCACTATTACTTTTCAATGAATGATGACTTTTTAGTCACAAATCTGCCTTTAAACAAAACTGTGATCCGCTTACAAACTTACCTAAGTTGGTTTACTAACAACGAATTGCTGGAGTTTACTCCGATGATTTCGGCAAAAGGGAAGACCAAGTTAAGTGACCTGAAAGCAATAGTAGTAAAAGACCCTGAACCAATTAGTAGCGAATCCCTATCAGGGCACAATTCAAGCAAAACACCTGAGGACATTCAAAGCCAGAAGTCCATCAGCCTTTCAAAAAAGGTTATAGATATTATTAGAAACTCAATGTCAGATACAGAGCAACTTAATGATATTGCTTTAAGTCAGATGATTTCTGCTGAGTTACTGATTAAGTTCAAAAAACCTAGAAAAATGACAGATGACGAGTATGAAAGAGTTCTTGGCGCATACTTAAAACCAGTCAGCGATTTAGACAACGTGTCTTTCAAACGAAAAGATAACAAAACTGAGATCAAGGGCAAAGATTTACTTTTAACTAAAGCGGTTGACATTGAAACAACTCAGTCAGGAAAGCTTGTCGAGCACCAATTACTACAAGAGATGAGCAAGTTTCTGTTAGAATTGAGCAATGCTAAAGCTACTAGTTAGTACCCTATTCATACTAGCGTTGACCGTTGTCGCTAGCTCTGTCTGGAACATACGTCCGGACAGTTTTTTTGCGTCCACAGTTTTTACCGTGGCTGGGATCATGTTTTCAATTGGTCTAGGCTTGATTGTGACGTTCAATCCTAGTGGCGTTAAGAACAGAGCTTACCTTGCTGCGATTCGCAAAAACATTTCGAAGGTCCGAAATTCATTCCTTGTACATTTTGGATTAACTACAATTTATTATGTTTTAAATCAATACATTGCAATATATGAGTATGTTGTGTCTATCGCAGGTAAGTTTGATTTGAAGATTAGCGCCTCTATTTTTCTTTGCCTGCTAATGATATACTCCTCGATATATTTCATCATAAATTTCATAGAATTACAGAGATTGAACAACGATATCTTCGATAAAGTGAATAAAGAATCCGAGTAATGTTACTTCTCCTTAAGTGAAAAGCGCCTCTCCTCTGGCTGAACTGGATCCTTTTTACTATTAATTTTTGAAATCATCGTCATACGGTGGGGTATGGTCGAATCCTTCATACCCGGTAGTGAGCGGTTGCTGCTCATGAGTCCGGCGTATGGCATCAGTAGACTGTCCTTGTTCCCCCGCTTTACCTCCAGGTCGCACCGTTCTGGCGCTGAGTACACTGTCCGCAATGACCTGATAACCTTGCTGTGTACCGCCATCCTGACCAGTCCACTGGTTGAGCTACATATTACCCGCCACACTGACCAGGTCGCCTTTACGGTGTTTGACCACCGCATTGTATAGGTGGTCCATAGCCATGCAAGTACCGCTTGTTCGTGGTTCTGATTTGAGAGGCGGACACCTGGCGGCCATACGCTGAAATTTGAGCTGTCATCGCTGTGCTCTTCTCTTCTGATGCCCTGTACCTGATTCAGTGTTGGTTCAAAATGGTAGTTTGTTGCCTCATTGTTGGTTCATTTTTCAAACATGAAACCTTATTAAACATATACATATAACCACTGAGGCAACTAAACCAACTGAACCAACACCTAAACTACACACATGAAAGAATGCTTTTACTCTGGCTGGTCGTCATCCGGCAGATACTGCAGGACATAAAACCATGGCTGCCGCCCTTCTATACGGGGCCCCTTTTTTTGGTACCCGCGACCGTTACTGGGTGGTGTGAGCATTCCAGCTTTCTTCAGGACTTCAGCAAATTGTCCTTTGTTGAACCCTCGCGCGATTTCATCATTGAATGTTGCCGGAAAAGCATAGAAAACAATCAGGTCTGTATCATGATTCCCTTTGGAACGGAACCCTGCCAGATTAGGAATAGGCAGATCTCTTGGTTCATATGGCAACGGTGCAAACCGACTAAGTCCGAATCTGTTCAGGAAATCTTCGGCTTGCTCGATAATCTGCTGATGCTCTTTGTTGCCAGTACCAAATTCGCGCAACCAGGCGTTATAGCTGTATTGGATAGCATCCCGACACGTTTGCTCATCCCAACCAGTGATCACCTTACCCAACAGCAGTGCGGCTTCCAGAATCGCGAACCGGGCGCTGACGCGATGGACCTGCTCCCCATAATCCGACGGGATCAAGCTACGCCAGCGTTCTTCCGCTGCTCTGACAGCGCTTACTGACTCGTGCTGGTGGTCAGCCAGCCACTTAACCCACTCACGCCCGGCCACTCCGTGGTGATGCTGGTATGCATCCTTCAGAGCATCGGCATGGTATTTACCATTGGCATGCTCATGAAAACGCACTGCCCGACGCATTGGAATGTTAAGCAGGCGAACCAGCTGGCCCGCTTTAGCCTTACGGCCGGCACTGGCGATGAATGTTTCCAGATCCATCTCACCGGTACTGATGGCCACAGTACGCCAGCGCTTCAGATCACGGTTCCCTCCCTCCTTCGCCCCCTGCAGCTTACCCGTACCATTAAAAAGCGCGTAGGCAGATTTGTAGACCTCCACCGGATCAGCGCCCTGGCCGATTTCGTCTAGCGGCATGAGCGCGTCGTTGTGTGCGGCAGCTTCATTCGCCAGCCCCAGCGCTGTACCGTACCAGGTTAGACGCAGTACATCTGGATTGCCGTAAAGACTGGCGGCCACATTAGCAGTGGTAGTCTTACCCGCGCTCGACTGTTCGTAGAGGTGGATGCCGAATCCATCCGCACCAGCAAGGCCAATCAGCGGGGCGGCCAGAGCTGCGGCCACACCAGTCATCATCGAGTAGTTGCCAAAGGCCAGACGTCCAACGCTCTCTCGCCAGCTTTCAACAGTACCGCTGGTGGTATAACCGGATGCGGCAGAACTTCGTCCGTTAAACAGCACCGGTTGATCTGGAGTACCAATGATCTCGCCATCAGGCATGATGTAGGCGCCACACTGCCAGCCCGTAGCATGCGCAATGCGCCATACCTCACCATTGGCACAGCTCTGCAGCCAGTCGGCCAACGTTGCACGTAAACCACTTTTGGTTGTGACGTTCACCCCACCAGCCTTGAGCGTTCGCCAGCCTTCGCGTTCACCGATATCAGCAAATGGTATTGCCTGGACAGTATCCCCCTTCGAACCGAATGGGCGCCAGCGCAGGATCAGATACCGGGTTTTACTGTCATCTATGCCAGTACCTATGACCTCCAGAGAAGAACACAGCCAGCTTTCACGGGTAGTTATTTCCCCGGTATCTTTGTCTGATTTTGGCTCAACCCAAAAAATACCGTCAGCACGGCTTTCGACATGAGGTCGCAGAGATTCAGGTTTTGATGCGCCTTTCTTCCCTCCGTTGATCACTTGCAGTCTCGCGGACACTTCAGGCTCCTGCGGTTGATACATCGAATTCTTAAACGCCGTTGTAGCGGCTTCCAGGCCATGCTGCTGGTGGTAGTCGTTCCAGTCGGCCTTTTTCACTGTTGGTGGTAAAGCCACCCAGCCAGAGACAGACTTTGCAGCTTTCTCCGCAGCGTCTTTGCCTATATTTGGCTCTCCGGGCTTAATATCGTTGTCGGCAGCAATGATGATCTGCGCATTCGGGTAACGCTGATGCATGGCCTGGGCGACGGGCTGCAGGTTGCCTGCATCTATGGCACATACCGTCAGTGCTTCCTGGCGTATCAGATGGACAGATAAGGCTGTTGCCAGCCCTTCAGCAATTAAAACACTCTGCGGTGCGTCTGCTGCGTTTACAGCATGGTATGCACCTCGCTTCGCAGAGCCGGCCAGAAGACGTTTTTCACCCTGCTGTGTAATGGTCTGCGCAGCTGTTACTGTGCCAGATTCATTAACCAGCCCTAACAAAAGCGAACCATCAGGCAGAACAGGGAAGGTAAACCCAACCAAACCCTTGTTCATGAGGTATTCGCTTTCACCCTCGAAAGCTGTTTCTGCAAGCCCCTGCCAGTGGCTCACAAATAAACCGCGGCGCTGTTCTATTTCAGCCAACTTGCGCCGTTGGCGTTCCTGCTCGCGCTGCTGGCTTTCGGTTTTCATTTGTTCCCGCCTCTGGCTAGCTGTCGCTTCGTCCTGTTTCACTGTCCGGTAATCAATACCCAGCACATCAGCCGCCATTCGTGCTGCCTCTGTGGTGTCGCAGTTGTTAACCTGCTTGATTAAATCCAAACCATCACCGGCTCCGCACTGGCTGCAGATAAAGCTGCCGCGCCCGTTATCATCAAACCGGAAGCGATCCACGCCGCCACATGCCGGGCATGGAGCATGTTTTCGTGGCGAGTCTGGTACACCAATATGCAACCCTGCCAACACCGTAGGCCAGCGGTCGGCTGCTGCGTGAGTTACCTCTCGGATAAGGTCGATATTACGCATTCTTACCCCCGTGATTACCTGCCATGGTTGCGCTCATATCGTTAACCATGCTTTGCCATATATCACGACCGCAACCGGTCAGACCGGCTGAGGTGACGCAGTGGCTAAGAAGCTCGATCCCGACCGTTTCCCATTGTGGGTAAAACTGTTTCAGCGCCTCCAGCGCGTAGCCGTCGATAAGGTCACGAACACCTTTAACGCCCCCGAGAATCGCCACACGAACTGGTTCGCCACCCACATCAATCATGAAATAGTCACCGCCGCTGATAGCGGCGATATGGTCATACAGCGCCGCAGCGTACTGGTTCGCCAACGCATTAAGCCTGAAGTTTTTAGTAATCATCTATAGCTCCTCAGTGAATTACGCGCTGCTCTGCTTCACCAGAGGATAAAAAAATCAAAAACTCCTCATGGAGAGTATTCAATGACTCACGTCCGAAATCTGATAATTCAACGCCCATGCCCTTGGCATCTATTACAACCATGCTTTTATAGATAGCTAGTGCCATGCCCGGCGCAACATCAGGCGAGTAATGCTTGAATGCGGTGCCCTCAATATTGTTTGACAGGGCCATACGCTCTGTAACCAGAAATACAGGAATTTTCCCTAGCTCACTGACATATGCAGGGGTGGTGATAACACTTCCGCCTTCATCATGGACATCAATAAAATGCCCCTTTGATATTTGATCGACAAAAAACGTGGCCGCCACTACCCATTTCCAGATGTTAATCTGCTGATAGACATCTGGAACAAACCAACCATTAATGTGCGCAGTTTCAATTTCAGCGATGATATTAAAACCATCACTCAGCGGCGCATCAAAAAAACCTTCATCAAGTTGTTTAATTGCCGATGAGTAACCAATCATGCGGTTATGACTGTAAAGTCCATCATCATTTTTACGCATAAAATTAATGCCATCTGGCGTGGCTTCAATGACGTTATCAACGATGATTTTTTCTGGAGCTTTTGGGTACTTAACAGTGTTATTCATTCTTTCCAGCCTTATAATTTTTCATCGCCATATCGTGAAGCACACCCTCGGCATCTTGGATAGTTTCGGGCACACCTTCCAGTAAAGACATTAAAGAGCTAATCATTTTGAATTGCCTGTCATCGCCTGACGCACTTGCGACTTCTAACCACACAGACAGTACCGCTTGTGCTTGCTCTACATGGCATTGCGCATCACTAATATTCATGCTGCTCATGATTTACCGCCTTTTTTATTATCTGTGTAGCGAGCATGCATAGCGTTGTTGACTGTATCAGTGAGAGCACGAGTAACTTCACTAACCGTTTGTAGCATTAAGCCAATGGCTTTCATGTCATCTTTGGATTGTTCGGGTGAATACTCTTCGCTATCGGAAGCCCAATACATCAACGAGCCAATAGCTGAAATGCCAACCAAGATATTACTGGCAGCTTCATCTGCTCTTTGTTGAACACGATACGCCTCGTCTTTGGTGATGCTATCAGTATTAAGCGCAGCGTTGCTCAGGTCGTTATAGAGGCTCATGCTGATACCCCCATGCAGATACGGCCGGCGAAGAAACAAACATGATCCCGTACCAGACTACGGCGGGCTTCATGCTCGGAATCTGCGGCGACGTGATGGATTTTTGCGATAACTGTCGGGCAATCGCGGCGCACAGCGCCGATAAGCCAGATGAATTGCGGTTTTTGGGTAGGGGTAGTAGCCATAATGGCAGCCTCCTTGTACTGGGATTTAATCCCACCACCGGAAACGCCAATTTCACTGGTGGTGAGCTGAACAGGGTTGGCGTAACCGGCGTACAAGGTAACCGGCGCGGATTTCTCCGCCCCCATCCAACTCACCATAACTCTGCAAGCGGCACGGATTATAACCGTAACGCTGAAAAAAGGGTGAGCGAATGTAAGGACACAAAAAAAGACGCTAGGCGCGTCATGTGTCGCCTTGTACATTTCCAGGACGCCAATCCCGGCACCAGATTTTGCTGGTGCCTTATAACCATAGACCGGGTTGTAGTCGAACATCAAGCCCTTTTTTATGGACTCTAAAAACTCATTACTGCAGGTGTGATGAAGTTCGCGCGTACTGGTCGCGAAACTCGCCGCTAACATGTCCGAAAATTCGTGTGTGTCGGTACGGCAATTCGCTATCGTGTCATTAAAATCTCGCGTACTTGTCTCAAAACCCAAAGCAGCGTAGCTGTCAGAAGTGGCAATACAATTCATAACACCATGGAAATGTGAAAAATCATCCCCCTTATCACATGACTGACAGCTAAGTTTTGCTATGTCTTTAAAGGCTGAGTATGGAGGCATCAGGCCAGCCAGAGAGAGGCTTTTACCCTGGACGGCGATAATCATTGCTTCACCTCCGTGAACTCCTTCATGAAGCGCTCAATAGGATGTACGCACGGAAACTGGTAACCCTCACGGTAAAATGTCACACGGTTATGCGCCACAGAGACGACGCTCACAACTTCCCCACCAGCATCACGATAGGTGTGATTTGGTAATGGCGTGCTAAGTGTCTTACTCATCATTGCCTCCGATACGTTTAGCCATCCAGCGCTGAGAAAGGCGCATCAACTCCGCTTTACGCAGTTCATACTCCATACCCAGATCTATCAGCGTAATGTTGGTATCTTCCAGATAGCTAAGGTGCTCCAACTGTTCCGCATTCATATGGTCTCGTGGTTCCCCCTCAACACCATTAGCCTGAGCCCATTGTTTTGCGGTCATGCCGCCAAGGACAATGCGAGAGAGCATATTGCTCTCGTTAGCGTAGTGATGGCGTTGAGTGGTTTTACCTTGCTCTAAACGGGCCTGATCCAAAGCTTCACACATTGCCGCGAAACGAGTGGCAGCACCGATGCGGGCTTTAAGCTGGCGTCGATACTGAGCAGCAATCTCCGGCACGCTGCGCTGAAGTTCCGCTTCACACTGAATGAAGTAACGGCGGACGGCCCGGCCCTGCTCATTGCGCTCGACCATTGCCATTTCTTTAGCCATGCCAAGAGACAGGCCGGAATCCTTACTGCGACGGTCGCCACCGCGCTTTGTGACCACTCCCCCGCCGTACTGGTCATTTTCCGTGCTTTGATTCCCCCATTTCGGGGAATCAAAATGCACGTAATCGACACCCGGCTCAAACCCGTACTCTTTGATGCGTTCAGCGAGCCAAGTAGAGTAATCACGACCCACACCCATTGCTTTATGTAACGCTTTTGCGCTGACCATATTCGTTTCGCGGCCGCCAATCTGCCCGGTAATAATCGGGACAATAGAGGCAAAGTCATTACCGTTAATTACGCCCTGTCTAACGTTAGGTTGAGGGGCGGCCTCAGAATTGAATCTGCTTTTTTCGATTTTCATTTGTCAGGCTCCGTTATGCTGCTGCGAAGTTTTCCGGGTAGAGATTCAGAATGTCGGCGATATCCTGTTTAGAAAGTCCCTGGTGCCGATTAATGGCCGCCATATGGTTTACGTACTGAATGACTTTTAAAACATCACCACGGCAACAAAAACAGTAGCGCAGGTGAGATCCGATGCCGTCAGGATTCTTTTCGTTGATACGCTCAAGATTAATATCCAGTACGCGGATTAACTCGGTAGCGTAGTTACGTCCTGACGAAAGGCGGCAGTAACGCAGAATATCGTTCTCTGTCCATCCCTCTACGCCGGTACGCAGCATATAAACGCGGGCGCGGTGCTTCTTCGGTGTGCGTCGTGGGGCTTGTTTGTAACTGTTGGCTGGCGTAACATCAGATCCGCGAGTATCTGTGTTAGCCGCCTGCTTTCCGGGGCGGTTTTCTTTTTTCATCAGGCCACCTCACCGCGAGACTCAGCAATGCGCTGATTAATCCACTCGTCAACTTCACCTTCGACGAAGGCAATAGATCGCGAACCTATTTTCACAGGCTGCGGGAAGCGCCCTTGGGAGATGAGTTTATATAACCATGCCTTACCATAGCCAGTTCGGCGAATAGCTTCAGGCATGCGAATTAAAGTTTTTGACATGTAAGCCCCCGTATCCGTAGATAGACCTCAATTGACAAGGGGGATTAAATCCTCACGGGGTAAATTAGTCATTGCACGCAAAATAAAATACTTGCATGCAAAATTAACCAATTGATTTATAACATTTATTAGCCTCTGAAAAAATACCATTTACCATTCTCTCGCTAAGGTTTTTCAGCTTCTTATCACCAATGAGAGAAGATATATCGCCCTGAGTCCACTTCTTTGCCCCAGAAGATGTAACTATGTTGAGTAACGCACCTAAAGTCATCATAAGCTGACCTGTCGAATAAACAGAATCACTTTCCGATAACTTCAATTCAAACCTGGATAAATTTTCTGGCGACATTCCTAACTCACAACCAGCAGGCAGGGCTCCCGCCGGGAAATAATGCGAGGATTCTATTTTAATTCGTTTATTCAGTTTATGAATTAGACTCGTTTCTTTTTCTTCTTCTTTGCTTTCGCTTGCCTTTAAAATTTTAAGGCACTCATCATCAAATTTCTCTTGTAAATTATACAATACACCATCACTTCCTCTTAAAATTACACCGTTAAGATTAGTTAACTCTTCCATTTCTATGCTCTTGTTTTTCTGAATTAACCACATAACATCTATGTATTCAGATCCTAACATTGACAACTCAAAAACATTACCTTCAAGATATTCTATGTCCCCATACTCCCACTCAACTCTACATACGGAGTTACAGTAATATTCAAAGCTTTTCTGCGCCTCTGACAATTCATTACCCGAAGTACTTTTCAGAAATAAATTATATGACTTCATAATATAATCATTTTCTGCCTTTAAATATTCCTCACCATCCTTTGGGTGATTGTCTCCAAAGAACAGGTTTTCAAAGTCAAATGATTTTTTTAAGGCGTTAATCATCGGAGTGTGTTTTTCAGTAATTTTCTTTACTAAAAATTTCTTATCAATTGGGAGTTTTACCGATAAAATTAATTGACCATCAAGGGAAAGCTCAAGCAAATCCATAGCACTGACTGTCTCGTCAAGAGCAATAGAGAGTCTCTGGGCTGCTTCATTCAAATCAATCCATTTTTTTACTTTCAATAACTTACTTTGAATCATACCACCTCCCAGAATCCTAAAGTATCGACTATACCGTCCCATAGAGGTATGCGGGTTTTCAGCGATAGAACCAGACATAGCTCACTATTTGATTGTCTATCTAAGTCTACTATCGTCTTTATATACTGTCTATGCATCCAGTCAGGTACGTTTCCCGAACGAGTCATGCACCACATTTTCGCCATTCTCCAGCGCCTGCATATAGTTGGCATACCACTGGAGCATTTCCCGCCGGCCGTCCAGATACTGAGCGTGGTTGTATGTCCCGCGGATTGAGTTCTTATCGACGTGGGCCAACTGCGTTTCAATCCAGGCGGTGTTAAAGCCCTGTTCGTGGAGTATGGTACTCATGGTGTGCCTGAAGCCGTGCCCGGTCGCTTTACCATCATAGCCAATACGCTTAATCACCTGATTAATGCTGGCCTCGCTCATTGACTTACCAGCATCATTCCTTCCAGGGAAAACATACTTCCCTCGCCCGGTAAGCTGGTGGATCTCTTCCAGCAACTCGCGAACCTGGCTCGAGAGAGGAACGAGATGTGGGCGCCGCATCTTCATTCGCTCTGCGGGGATATTCCAAACGCCTTTGTCAAAGTCGATATCAGCCCATTCAGAAGCACGGAGCTCAATTGTCCTGAGCCCAGTAAGCATAAGCAGGCGGGTAGCATTTCGAGTCACCACGCTGCCGCTATAGTCGTTCAGAGCTCGCAGAAAGTCAGGTATTTGTTCAACCGATAAATGAGGGAAGTGTTTTTGCTTCGGTGCTTTTAGAGTACTGGCGAGATCGACCACGGGATTATGTTCTGCTCTGCCGGTGATGACAGCATAGGTGAAGATCTGTCGGCAGGCTTGACGTGTCTTTTTGAGCTTATCAAGTACTCCACGTTGTTCCATCTTGCGAAGAACAGCCAACATATCAACGGGCTTAATATCAATGATCGACCGGGAGCCAATATAAGGAAAAATATCTTTTCTCAGATACTCCAGGATGTCGCTGGCATAGCCTGCTGACCAGTTCATCGATTTATGTTCATGCCATTCCAGCGCCAGTCTCTCAAAGCTGTTTGATACGGCCATCGCCCTGGCATGTTTTTTTTCCTGCTTTTCCTGCCCCGGGTCACCACCAGCAGCCAGTACTTTTTTAGCCTCTGCTCGTTTTTGACGTGCATCGGCCAGCGAGACATCAGGGTATACACCTAAAGCCAACGACTTTTCTTTACCGGCGACCCGGTACTTCAGCCGCCAGTATCGAGCGCCGTTGGGGTTCACCAACAGGTAAAGGCCACCGCCATCAGACAGTTTATAGGGTTTGTCCTTAGCTTTAGATGTATCGACCTGGCGGGCTGTGAGCTTCACTTGGGGGTATCTCTTTTCATTGAACAGGAATCTACCCCCAAATGTACCCCCACATGAATGTGGATTTCAATAGACCATAGTAGACGTTGAGATAATGAAATATTGGGGAATGCCGCGTAAATGCTGGGTTGAGTAGACTTCAGGAGACGTTAAGAGAAGTGAGTATGGCACGCCCTACAGGATTCGAACCTGTGACCTACGGCTTAGAAGGCCGTTGCTCTATCCAGCTGAGCTAAGGGCGCCCTGAGAAGCGAGTGCTTCGCGGAGTGAAACGCCTGGAATTATACGGTCCACATCCGTTGAGTCAATCCATTTTGCCAGGAAACTGCGGGGCTTATACGATGCTGGCGAAATATCCCTCAGCAACTGTACAAGAAGCATACCACCGGGGCGCTTACGCGCGTAAATCGACTTAGTGGCCAGACGCAACACACCAATACCCCTGAACTGAACAGGGTCAAAACAGGCTAAATTCGCCCCAGACAGGATAAAACCGCAAACGAGGACTGACAGCGAGGCCGGCTTCTGACAAAATATCCCCATCCCCCTTTCGTAAAGATACAGATGGAATCCTCTCTCTGATGGCAGCAAAAATTATTGACGGTAAAACGATTGCGCAGCAGGTACGCTCTGAGGTTGCGGAAAAAGTGAAGGCTCGCGTTGCGGCCGGAAAACGCGCCCCTGGGCTGGCCGTCGTGCTGGTCGGCAGCAACCCGGCCTCGCAGATTTATGTCGGCAGCAAGCGCAAAGCATGTGAAGAAGTGGGCTTCGTCTCCCGCTCTTACGATCTCCCGGAAACCACCAGCGAAGCCGAGCTGCTGGAGCTTATCGACACCCTGAATGCCGATAAGACCATCGACGGTATTCTGGTTCAGCTGCCCCTCCCCGCAGGGATCGACAACGTCAAAGTGCTCGAGCGCATCGCGCCGGATAAAGACGTCGACGGTTTCCATCCCTACAACGTTGGCCGCCTGTGCCAACGGGCGCCGCGCCTGCGTCCGTGCACCCCGCGCGGTATCGTGACCTTGCTGGAACGCTACAATATCGACACCTACGGCCTTAATGCGGTGGTCATTGGCGCGTCCAATATCGTCGGTCGCCCGATGAGCATGGAGCTGCTGCTGGCCGGCTGCACCACCACTGTGACCCACCGTTTTACTAAAAACCTGCGCCATCACGTCGAAAACGCCGACCTGCTGATCGTCGCAGTAGGTAAACCGGGCTTTATTCCTGGCGAGTGGATTAAAGAAGGGGCGATTGTGGTCGATGTCGGCATTAACCGTCTGGAAAGCGGCAAAGTGGTCGGTGACGTGGTGTATGAAGACGCCGCCGAACGCGCATCCTACATCACCCCGGTTCCCGGCGGCGTTGGCCCGATGACCGTCGCCACCCTGATTCAGAACACGCTGCAGGCGTGCGAAGAGTATCACGACGTTGAGGAGGCCTGAGATGGCGACATTTTCCTTAGGTAAACACCCGCACGTAGAGCTGTGCGATCTGCTGAAGCTGGAAGGCTGGAGCGAAAGCGGCGCCCAGGCGAAGCTCGCTATCGCTGACGGGCTGGTGAAAGTTGACGGCGCGGTGGAAACCCGCAAACGCTGCAAAATCGTCGCCGGTCAGACGGTGAGCTTTGAAGGCCAGAGCGTCACCGTCACGGCCTGACAGCGAAAAGAAAAACGCCCGCTTTAGCGGGCGTTTTTTTATGGCTTACTTCCGGCGCCAGGTGGTGCCCTGCGGGCCATCTTCCAGCACAATACCCATCTCGTTGAGACGGTCGCGCGCCGCATCCGCCGCCGCCCAGTCTTTCGCTTTACGCGCGTTCAGACGCTGCTGGATGAGCGATTCGATCTCCGCCACTTCCGCGTCGTCGGCCTGCGCGCCGCTCTGCAGGAACGCGTCCGGCTCCTGCTCCAGCAGACCCAGCACCGCAGCAAGCTTACGCAGGTGGGCCGCCATGGCGTTCGCCGCGGCCGCGTCCTCGGTTTTCAGGCGGTTCACTTCACGCGCCATATCGAACAGCACCGAGTAGGCTTCCGGGGTGTTGAAGTCGTCGTCCATCGCCTCGATAAAGCGTGCTTCGAAGGCTTCGCCACCCGCCGCGTCGACGGATTTGTCCGTCCCGCGCAGCGCGGTGTACAGACGCTCCAGCGCCGAACGCGCCTGCTTGAGGTTCTCTTCGCTGTAGTTCAACTGGCTGCGATAGTGGCCGGACATCAGGAAGTAGCGAATCGTCTCCGCATCGTAATACTTCAGCACGTCGCGGACGGTAAAGAAGTTACCCAGCGATTTCGACATCTTCTCGCGGTCAACCATCACCATGCCGGAGTGCATCCAGTAGTTAACGTACTCGCCGTCATGGGCGCAGGTGGACTGGGCGATTTCGTTTTCATGATGCGGGAACATCAGATCCGAACCGCCGCCGTGAATATCGAAGTGGTTGCCAAGCTGCTTGCAGTTCATCGCCGAGCACTCGATATGCCAGCCCGGACGGCCCGCGCCCCACGGCGACGGCCAGCTTGGCTCGCCCTCTTTCGACATCTTCCACAGGACGAAGTCCATCGGGTTACGCTTGACGTCAACCACGTCAACGCGCGCCCCCGCCTGCAGCTGATCGAGATCCTGACGTGACAGCAAACCGTAGTTCGGGTCCGTCGGCACGTCAAACATCACGTCGCCGTTATCCGCCACATAGGCATGGCCTTTGGCGATCAGCTGTTCGGTGATCTCAATGATCTCCGCGATATGGTGCGTCGCACGCGGCTCGCTGTCGGGACGCAGAATATTCAGCGCGTCAAAATCTTTGTGCATTTCGGCAATCATGCGATCGACCAGCGCGACAAAGCTTTCGCCGTTTTCATTAGCGCGCTTAATGATTTTGTCGTCGATATCGGTGATATTGCGCACGTACTTCAGCTTATAGCCAAGAAAACGCAGATAGCGCGCCACGACGTCAAAGGAGACGAAGGTACGGCCATGGCCGATATGACAGAGATCGTAAACGGTAATACCACACACGTACATGCCGACTTCCCCGGCATGGATAGGTTTAAATTCCTCTTTCTGGCGCGTCAGTGTATTAAAAATTTTTAACATCGAAGATTCCGTGTAGACGTGTGTGGGTAATGAAGTCTCTATAATACCCATAATTCAGACCGGACGCAGCACACATTGCAAGGTGCATCGACCCCCGCGGTTATGCTATAACACCCCCCTATATCTCACCCGACATCGGGTGCTGGCACCACACTCATCGGAACAGGATGCAAAAATGGTTACTTTCCACACCAATCATGGCGATATCGTAATCAAAACGTTTGACGACAAAGCGCCGGAAACAGTTAAAAACTTCCTGGACTACTGCCGCGAAGGTTTCTACGACAACACCATTTTCCACCGTGTTATCAACGGCTTTATGATTCAGGGCGGCGGTTTCGAACCGGGCATGAAACAAAAAGAGACCAAATCTCCGATTCAGAACGAAGCGAACAACGGCCTGAAAAACACCCGTGGTACGCTGGCAATGGCCCGTACTCAGGCGCCGCACTCCGCCACTGCCCAGTTCTTCATCAACGTGGCCGACAACGACTTCCTGAACTTCTCTGGCGAAAGCCTGCAGGGTTGGGGCTACTGCGTTTTCGCTGAAGTGGTTGAAGGCATGGACGTGGTAGACAAAATCAAAGCGGTTGCCACCGGCCGCAGCGGCATGCACCAGGATGTGCCGAAAGATGATGTGATCATCAAAAGCGTCACCGTCAGCGAGTAATTCGTGGCGACACTTTTTATTGCAGATTTGCACCTGCAAACAGAAGAACCGGCGATCACCGCCGGTTTTCTGCGTTTTTTACAGGGCGAAGCCCGCCAGGCGGACGCCCTGTATATCCTTGGCGATCTGTTTGAAGCGTGGATCGGCGATGACGATCCCAACCCGTTGCACCAGCAGATTGCCGCGGCAATCAAAGCCGTCGTCGACGCCGGCGTGCCCTGCTACTTCATCCACGGCAACCGCGATTTTCTCGTCGGCCAGCGCTTTGCCCGCCAGAGCGGGATGCTCCTGCTCGCCGAAGAAGAGCGACTGGACCTCTATGGCCGTGAAGTGTTGATTATGCATGGCGACACATTGTGCACCGATGACCCAGGCTATCTGGCGTTTCGCGCCAAAGTCCACACCCCGTGGATCCAGCGTCTGTTCCTCGCCCTGCCGCTGTTTATCCGCCGCCGCATCGCCGCTCGCATGCGCGCCGACAGCAAAGCCGCCAACAGCAGCAAATCAATGGACATTATGGATGTGAATCCACAGGCGGTGGTTGACGCGATGGAGCGGCATCACGTGCAGTGGCTGATCCACGGCCATACCCATCGCCCGGCGGTCCATGAACTGCAGGCCAACGGCCAACCCGCATGGCGCGTGGTACTTGGCGCCTGGCACAGCGAAGGTTCGATGGTCAAGGTGACGCCGGACGACGTCAAACTCATCCACTTCCCGTTCTAGTTCCTGCGCGAGCACAATTCCGAAAGCGCCTTTTGCCTGGGCGAAGGTGCGCGCTTCCCCGCGTCCTGCATGCTAGTCTCCCACGACATCACTCTCAAGGAATGAGCATGAACAGGAAAAAGTGGAGTCAGCCGCTGATGTGGGGAATGATCATCGCGATCCTCAATCCGTTAGGGGTTAGTTATATCGCCTTAATCGGCGTCGCTATCGGCAACACGCTGACGTTTGTCTGGTGTGCAATGCTGGCGTGGGCCATCTATTTCTATGCCATTTATTTGCTCTGTACCCGCCCTCACGATAGCCGGCTGGTACAAATCTATTTACTGATTATGGGCACCCTGATGCTCCCGTGGGGGGTTAGTGCTGCTTATCACCTGTATCATGAATGAGATAAAGGCCAGTAAGCCGCGATCGACGTCATCACTGAACGAGACAAAAGACGGCTAACCATGCGCACGCAACCGTTTTCCTTGCTGGCAGTTCATGCTATTCTCTGTGGCCTCTAAAGCAGTGTGAAACACACCCACAGGAGTTTTAAGACGCATGTCTTCCCGCAATAATTCGGCGCGTATCGCCATCGTGATGGGGTCCAAAAGCGACTGGGCTACCATGCAATTTACCGCAGAAATCCTTGATGCCCTGAACGTTCCGTACCATGTCGAGGTGGTCTCCGCCCATCGCACGCCCGATAAGCTGTTCAGCTTTGCTGAAAGCGCCGAGAGCCACGGTTATCAGGTGATTATTGCAGGGGCAGGCGGCGCGGCGCATCTGCCGGGCATGATTGCGGCGAAAACCCTGGTGCCGGTGCTCGGCGTACCGGTTCAGAGCGCAGCCTTAAGCGGTGTCGACAGCCTCTACTCCATTGTGCAAATGCCGCGCGGCATTCCGGTCGGTACGCTGGCCATCGGCAAAGCCGGGGCCGCTAACGCCGGCCTGCTCGCCGCGCAGATCCTCGCTCAGCATGATGCCGAACTTCACCAGCGCCTGAGCGCCTGGCGTCAGGCGCAAACCGATGAAGTGCTGGATAACCCGGATCCGCGGGGTGCGGCATGAAACAGGTATGCGTGCTCGGTAACGGTCAGTTAGGTCGCATGCTGCGCCAGGCCGGTGAGCCGCTGGGCATCGCCGTCTGGCCGGTGGGGCTGGAAGCCGACCCGGAAGCTGTGCCGTTCCAGCAGAGCGTCATCACGGCCGAAATTGAACGCTGGCCGGAAACCGCCCTCACCCGTGAGCTGGCCCGCCACCCGGCGTTCGTCAACCGCGATGTTTTCCCGATTATCGCCGACCGCCTGACGCAAAAGCAGCTGTTCGACAAGCTTGGCCTGGCCACTGCCCCGTGGCAGCTGCTGGCGGATAAAAGCGAATGGCCGGCGGTGTTTGCCCGTCTCGGCGAGCTGGCGATCGTTAAGCGTCGTGTCGGCGGCTACGATGGCCGCGGCCAGTGGCGTCTGCGCGCTGACGAAACCGCGCAACTCCCGGAGGATAACTACGGCGAGTGCATCGTCGAGCAAGGGATTAACTTCTCCGGCGAAGTGTCGCTGGTGGGCGCCCGCGCTCATGACGGTAGCACCGTCTTCTACCCGCTGACCCGCAACCTGCATCAGGACGGTATTCTGCGCGCCAGCGTGGCCTTCCCGCAGGCCAATGCCCGCCAGCAGGAACAAGCGGAAAGCATGCTGACGGCGATCATGAACGAGCTGAACTACGTCGGCGTGATGGCGATGGAGTGCTTCGTCACCGCCGAGGGGCTGCTGATCAACGAGCTGGCACCGCGCGTGCATAACAGCGGCCACTGGACGCAAAATGGCGCCTCCATCAGCCAGTTTGAACTGCATCTGCGAGCGATTACCGACCTGCCGCTGCCGCCGCCGGTGGTCAACAGCCCGTCGGTGATGATCAACCTGATCGGCACCGATCTCAACTACGACTGGCTGAAGCTGCCGCTGGTGCACCTGCACTGGTACGATAAAGAGGTGCGTCCGGGTCGCAAAGTCGGCCACCTGAACCTCACCGACAGCGATACCGATCGCCTGAGCGCGACGCTGGAAGCGATCAAGCCACTGCTGCCGCCGGAGTACACCAGCGGCCTGTTCTGGGCGCAATCGCAGCTCAGCTAAGCCCTTCGTGCCGGGGATTTGATCTATCCCCTTCCCCGGCACACCTTGAGGCGCGTACAATCCCCCCCTTGCTGTAAAGCCCATTTCTGTTTTGACTTCAGAGGATACCCCATGACCAATGGGACGGATTATCGCGCCATTCTCGCCAGCGATACGCCACTGATTGACGTACGCGCCCCGGTGGAGTTTAGCCAAAGCGCGATGCCGGCGGCGATCAACCTGCCGCTGATGAATGATGAAGAACGCGCCGCGGTCGGCACTTGCTACAAACGCCAGGGGCCGGAAGCGGCGCTGGCTCTCGGCCATAAGCTGGTTGATGGCGACCTGCGCGCCAGCCGGATCCAGGCGTGGCTGGAAGCCTGTGCCCGTTACCCGCTCGGTTACCTGTGCTGCGCCCGCGGCGGCCAGCGATCGCATATCGTCCAGCAATGGCTGAAAGACGCTGGCGTGGATTACCCCCTGATCGTCGGCGGCTATAAAGCGCTACGCCAGGCGGCGATCCAGGCCACCGACGAACTGGTGCAGCGCCCGATTGTGCTGATTGGCGGCTGCACCGGCAATGGCAAAACTCAGCTGGTTTGCTCGCGCCCGGATGGTATCGATCTGGAAGGGCTTGCCCATCACCGCGGTTCATCATTCGGTCGAACCCTGCAGGATCAGCACCCGCAGGCCACCTTTGAAAACCATCTGGCGGTCAGCCTGCTTAAAAAAGCCGAACAGCAGACCCGCTGGGTGCTGGAAGATGAAGGCCATATGATCGGCGCCAACCATCTGCCGGAGTGCCTGCGCCTGCGCATGGCGCAATCGCCGCTGGCGGTGGTGGAAGATCCGTTTGATGTTCGCCTCGAACGGCTGCGCGAAGAGTACTTCGATCGCATGTATCGCGACTTCATCGCCGCGTATGGCGAAGAGAAAGGCTGGCAGGCATACGGCGAGTACCTCCATCACGGTCTGTTTGCCATCCGCCGTCGCCTGGGGCTGCAGCGTTTTGCTCAGCTGACTGAACGGCTCGATGAGGCGCTGGCGCAGCAGCAGCGCACCGCCAGCACCGAGGCGCACTTCGCCTGGCTGGTGCCGCTGCTGGAAGAATATTACGATCCAATGTATCGCTATCAGTTAGGGAAAAAAGCCGGGAAGATTATTTTTCGTGGCAACTGGCAGGAGGTCGCCGCCTGGCTGGCGAAGTAACCACATGCTCTATTGTCCCGGCTTGCGGCGTAAACGCCTTAGCCGGGCTACTGGTCGGCGCGATTTATAGCCCCGATAGCGCAGCGCGACCGGGGAGTTGTGACCGCTTAGAAGTCGTAGCGCAGGCGCACCAGGTTCATATCCCCCAGGTTGTCGGTGCTGGAGGTAAACACGTGTTCGTAGTCAACGCGGAAACCGTAATCCAGCTGGAAGCTGATCCCCAGACCGTTATCGATACGCTGGTAGTTGCGGCCATTCACGTACTGCAGGCGGTCGCCCATAAAGTACGGCTGAATAGATTTAACAGCGTATTGATTGATCGGGAATTTATAGCCCGCAAAATATTCAATCCCCCAGGCGTCGCCGGCGAAGTAGTTATGCACATCGGTTTTTTTGGTGGTGAGGAAGTTCTGATACCAGCCGCCGCCAAAGGAGAAGGTCCAGTTATCCGGGGTCCAGCTCAGCGCGGTACCGACGATGTTCTGGTCATAGGTTTTGTTGTCGGAACTTGACGGGTCGCGCATTTCGGCGCGAGTGTAGTTCCACGCAGTACCCCAGGTCAGGTCCTTCATGATGTGGTAGTCCGCACCAATAGAACCGCCGCCTTTACGCTTGTAGCGCAGGCCGTTGCCAGGCAGATACTCACTATCTTCGAACAGATAAGAGCCGTAAAGATCGACATTACCCACGGTTTTCTTATATTTCAGCATATTACGTGAACGATAAGAACCATCGTAATCGCCGTTAATACCGTTGCCAGGGGCCTGACCGATCATATCGTAGTCCCAAATATCGGTTTTCGCGCCGACCACATCATAGTAAATGCTGTTCTGCTGCCCGTAGGTTAAGGTTCCCCAGGTATCGCTTTTCAGGCCGGTATACAGCATGCGGCGGGTGGTATTGTTTGCGCCTTCCGCGTAGTGGTTATCCCAGTCAAACAGCGCCGGAATGTTCACCCCCAGTTCGTAGTAGCTGATCCAGCTAATATCATCGAACAGGTAGTAATCCGCCGCGAAGCGGAAACGGGTGCCACCGTCGAAACCGTTACGCTTATAGGATCCTTTATCACCATCGCCGCTCATCATGTTGAACTGCGGACGAATACTCCCGCCGACGGTAAAGTTAAGCCGACTTAACGGATCGCCCGCCTGCGGATCTTGTTTCAGCAGCGTGATCTCCGCGTGGGAAGCAAATGACGTTAACGCTAATGCTGCGCCGATCGAGATCGCCAGCGCTTTTATTTTATGTGCCATAGTTTTTCCTTGATTAATAAGCAACCTTATATTTACCAGCTGAATATTAACCGCGAATCCACACAGCGTGTTGTCGGTTTTTTAATGTTTTGTGCGCTTAAAAATCAACTAGTTATCAATTTGTGCGCTTAAAATAAAAGCGCCGCCAAAAACGGCGGCGCATCATCGAAATGCAATAATCTTACTGGCTAAACTGGCGGAACAACGCTTTCCCTTTTAACAAACGCAGCCCCAGCCCGCCACCGCACAGGGATAACAACACCGCTCCCGTCAGCGGCAGCATCACCCACAAGCGCCAGTCCGGCGCCCAGGGGAAATCAAAGACTCGGGTCTGCAGCATCGCCAGCGCCACTTCCGCGCCTATCGCCGCCACCAGTCCGGAAACCAGCCCCAGCAGGGCAAACTCCGCCCACAGCGTGGCGCGTAGCAGTGATTTACCAGCCCCCAGCGTGCGCCAGACCACCAGCTCCTGATGCCGCTGGCGCATACCGACCTGGACCTGCGCCAGCAACAGCAGCATGCCGCAGGCCGTGACCAGGCCCACCATCACCTCCAGCGCCCGGCTGACCTGGGAGAGCACCTGGCCGACCTGACGCAGGATGGCGCCGATGTCCAGCAGGCTAACGGTGGGAAACTCGCGGTTCAACTGGGTCAACATCGCGGGACCGTTATCCCAGCGGAAGCTGGTGAGCCAGCTCTGCGGCTGCCCGTCCAGCGCCCCGGAGGGGAAAATAAAGAAGAAGTTGGGCCGCAGGCTCTCCCAGTCAACTTTGCGCACGCTGCTGACCTTCGCGCTGAAGTCCTGAGTATCGCCGGTAAAGGTCACCGTATCGCCGATCTTCACCCCCAGCCGCTGCGCCAGTCCCTCTTCAATCGATACCTCGCCCGGCTTCGGCGGCCAGTTGCCGGCCACCAGCGGATTATGATCCGGACGATCGGCGCTCCAGGTCAGATTGAGTTCCCGGTTAAGCGCTTCATCTTTGTTCCCGTCCGTGGAGTGACCGTTGATCTGCGTCAGACGAGCCCGGACGATCGGATAAAATTCCGCCGCCCGGGTCTGGTGTTCGGCGAGGAAAGTCTTCACCGGCATTATCTGCTCAGGGGCGATATTGATCAGAAAGTAGTTCGGGCTTTCCGGGGGCAGCTGCTGCTGCCAGCGGTCAAGCAGATCGCCGCGCAGCACCAGCAGCAGCGCCAGCAGCATAAACGACAGGGAAAACGCCGCCAGCTGGCTGAGGGTCGACCACGGCTGGCGCAGCAGGCGGTTCACCGCCAGGCGCAGCGGCAAGGCTTTGAGCGTCAGGCGTTTGAGCAGCCACAACAATCCCCAGCCCACCAGGCCGCACAGCAGCGCCAGTACCACTGCCCCGGCCAGTACCGACCACAGCAGCGGGCTGCCGCCCATCAGCCAGGCCAGCCCCCCGACCACAATCGCGCAGACCACAGGAATATAGTGTTTCAGCGGCCAGACGTTAGCCACCACATCCTGACGCAGCACCCGCAGCGGCAGGGTCGCCAGCAGCAGTCGATACGGCCGCAGGCCCACCAGCAGGGAAATGACGCCTGTCGCCCCGATAGCCCACAGCCACGGCCAACCGCTGGCAGCGGGTAGTGCGGCGGGCAGCACCGGTTTGAGCATCAGCAACAACAGGCGCTCCAGCGCCAGGCCCACGACCCCACCGCTTATCACCGACAGCGTCAGCAGCAGCAGCCACTGACCGACGATAAGCTTGCGCAGCTGCGCCCGCCCCGCGCCCAGCGTCTTCAAAATCGCGACCAGATCGTAGCGGCTGCGACAGTAGTGGCTCATCGCCACGGCGATCGCGGCAACGGCCAGCAGCAACGTCAACAGCGCGGATAACAGCAGGAACTGCTGCGAGCGTTCGAGGGATTTGCCCAGCGCGCTGTCGTCCTGTTCGAGGCCAGTCCAGCGATGTTCCGCGCCGAGCTTCGGCAGCAGCCATTGTTCATAATCCGCCAGCTGTTGCGCGTTACCGGCGAACTTATAGCGCCATGCGACGCGACTGCCGGGCTGCACGGCCCCGGTTTTTGCCACGTCGGCCATATTCATCATCAGTCGCGGCGCCATCTGGAAGGGGTTAAACCCCGCGTCTGGCTCCTGAATCACTTCCCCGGCAATACGCAGCGTGGCATCGCCCACGTCAATCGTATCGCCGGTTTTCAGGTTCAGCAGCGCCATCAGCCTTGGCGCCAGCAGCACGCTCCCCGCCTGCGGCTTCAGCCCCGGCGGCTGCGTCTCGAGGGTGCCATACAGCGGATAGCGGTTGTCCACCGCCTTAACGTCCGCCAGCTGCGGCGTATCACCGGCGAACGTCATGGTGGCGAAGCTCAGCTGCTCGCCGACGGTCAGCCCTGACTTCCGCGCTTGCGCGATCCACTCGGCGGGTACCTCGCGGGAACTGCGCAGCGTACGGTCGCCGGCCATAAACTCCCGGCTTTGCTGGCTAAGGCCTTTCTCCATCCGATCGCTTATCGACCCCAGAGCCAGCACGCAGGCCACAGAGAGACTTAACGCCAGCCAGACGATCAGCAGCGACGGCGAGCGCCATTCGCGCCAGAACCAGCGGGCGATCATGCTTCCTCCCGCAGCTGGCCATCCACCAGGCGCAGACGGCGGTCGCAGCGCGCCGCCAGCAGCGGATCGTGAGTGACGAGGATCAGGGTGGTACCGTGTTCGCGATTAAGCGAGAACAGCAGATCGGCAATTTTGTCCCCGGTCTGGCGATCGAGGTTGCCGGTGGGCTCATCGGCGAACAGGAGGGCCGGGCGACCGTTAAAGGCCCGGGCCAGCGCCACCCTCTGCTGTTCACCGCCGGAGAGTTGCGCCGGCAGGTGGTGCAGGCGTTTGCCAAGCCCCAGTTGCTCAAGCAGCGCGCGGGCATCGCCCTGACTCTCGCTGTCGCTGGCGCCGCGCAGCAGCGCCGGCAGCTCGACGTTCTCCATGGCGTTGAGCGTTGGGATCAGCATAAACGACTGAAAAACAAAGCCAACGTGCTGCGCCCGCAGCGCCGCCCGCGCCTCTTCATCCATTTGGTGCAGCGGTTTGCCCAGCATTGAGACTTCCCCGCTGCTGCCATCGTCCAGGCCAGCGAGGATCGCCAGCAGGGTCGATTTGCCGGAACCCGACTCGCCAATCAAGGCGATGGTCTGCCGCGGTTTGACAACCAGCTCAACTCCGGTGAGGATGGAGAGCTGATGCTCTCCCTGACCGACGGATTTCTTAAGATGATGAACTTCAAGTATGTTTTCCGCTGGCATGTGCCTTTCCTGTTTTTGTTCCTGTTTACCTGCCGCGCGATGGCGGCGGACACGCTGCTAATACTCGGCGACAGCCTGAGCGCTGGCTATCGAATGGCGGCCAACGCCGCCTGGCCTGCGCTGCTCAATGAGAAGTGGCAGGCGAAAACGCCGGTGGTGAACGCCAGCATCAGCGGCGATACCTCGCAGCAGGGGCTGGCCCGCCTGCCTGCGCTGCTTAAGCAGCATCAGCCGCGCTGGGTGCTGGTTGAGCTCGGCGGCAATGACGGACTGCGAGGCTTTCCACCGCAGCAAACCGAGCAGACGCTGCGCACCATTATCAAGGATATCAAAGCGGCCAACGCCGAGCCGCTGCTGATGCAAATTCACCTGCCGGCGAACTATGGCCGCCGTTATAATGAAGCCTTCGGCGCGATTTACCCGGCCCTGGCCAGGGAGTTCGATATTCCTCTCCTGCCCTTTTTTATGGAAGAGGTGTATCTGAAACCGCAATGGATGCAAGACGACGGCATTCACCCGAATCGCGACGCGCAGCCGTTTATCGCCGACTGGATGGCGAACCGGCTGGCTCCCTTAGTTAATCATGACTCCTGAACGCCAGGGGTCGCTGACAGGTAAAGTTATGCAAAAAACGGTTTTAGTGACAGGCTGTTCCAGCGGAATTGGTCTGGAAAGCGCGCTGGATTTAACCCGCCAGGGCTTTCGCGTGCTGGCGGCCTGCCGCAAAGCGGAGGACGTCGCGCGGATGCAGGAGCTGGGGCTAACCGGTATTTTGCTCGATCTGGATGACCCACAGAGCGTGGAGCGCGCGGCAGCGGAGGTGATTGCGCTGACCGATAATCGTCTCTATGGCCTGTTCAATAATGCCGGTTATGGCGTCTATGGCCCGCTGAACACCATCAGCCGCCAGCAAATGGAACAGCAGTTTTCCGCCAACTTTTTCGGCGCGCATCAGCTGACCATGCTGCTGCTGCCGGCGATGACGCCACACGGCGAAGGGCGCATCGTGATGACCTCCTCGGTGATGGGGCTTATTGCCAGTCCCGGTCGCGGTGCCTATGCCGCCAGTAAATACGCCCTCGAGGCGTGGTCCGATGCGCTACGCATGGAACTGCGCCACAGTGGTATTCAGGTCAGCCTGATTGAACCGGGCCCGATCCGCACCCGCTTTACCGATAACGTCAACCAGACGCAAAGCGATAAACCCGTAGAAAATCCGGGCATTGCCGCCCGCTTTACCCTCGGACCGGAGGCGGTGGTGGAAAAAGTGCGCCACGCTTTTATCAGCGATAAGCCAAAGCTGCGCTATCCGGTCACCCTGGTCACCCATGCGGTGGCGCTGCTCAAACGCCTGCTGCCCGCCCGCGCGATGGACAAAATTATCCACGGCTGAGTTGAAGCGCGGAATGCCGCCCCCATGTAAAACAGAAATCGACTAACGAGAAATGCCCATGTCCGAACAGAATATTGTCAATATTAGCGAAGCGAACCTGCAGCAGACGCTACAGCAGTCCATGAACGCCCCGGTGCTGTTTTATTTCTGGTCTGCCCGCAGCCAGCACTGCGAACAGCTGACCCCAGTACTCGAGCGACTGGCCGCCCAGTACAACGGCCAGTTCACGCTGGCGAAGGTCGATTGCGACGCCGAGCAAATGCTCGCTTCACAGTTTGGTCTGCGCGCCATCCCTACGGTTTATCTGTTCCAGAACGGCCAGCCGGTGGACGGTTTTGAAGGCCCGCAGCCGGAAGAAGCGATTCGCGCCCTGCTGGATAAAGTCCTGCCGCGCGAAGAGGAGCTGAAAGCCCAGCAGGCGTTGGCCCTGATGCAGGAAGAAAAATACGCCGAGGCATTACCGCTGCTGAAGGAAGCCTGGCAGCTGTCGAATCAGGACAGCCAGATTGGTCTGCTGCTGGCGGAAACGCTGATTGCCCTGCACCGTTCCGATGAAGCGGAAAGCGTGCTGAAAACCATCCCGCTGCAGGATCAGGATACCCACTATCAGGGGCTGGTGGCGCAGATTGAGTTGCTCAAACAGGCCGCCGACACCCCGGAAATCCAGCAACTGCAGCAGCAGGTGGAACAGAATCCGGACGATGCGCAACTGGCCTCCCAGCTGGCGCTGCAGCTGCATCAGGTCGGGCGTAATGAAGAGGCGCTGGCGCTGCTGTTCAGCCATCTGCAGAAGGATTTAGGTGCCGGCGATGGCCAGGCGCGCAAGATGCTGCAGGAGATCCTCGCCGCCCTCGGTACTGGCGATGCGCTGGCCGCCAAATATCGTCGTCAGCTGTATTCGCTGCTGTACTAATCCGTTGCTCTTACCCGGATAGCGCTGCGCTTATCCGGGCTACAGATTACGCCGTGGTAGCCCGGGTAAGGCGTGAACGCCGCAACCCGGGATCGTTCACGGGCGCTTTTTCAGCTGTGTCACCACCAGCTGATGGCGGGCATTGAAGAACTTCCGGTAGGTCAGATAGCCGGCGATAATCGTCGACAGGCTGGCAGTCGACAGCAGCATAAAGGTCACCATGATCTGGTACTTAATCGCCTTCACCGGGTCAATACCGGCAAAAATTAGCCCCGACATCATCCCAGGCAAGCTCACCAGCCCGACCGTTTTCGCTGAATCGACGGTGGGAATCAATGACGCGCGAATGCTCTCGCGAATCAGCCGCGCCGCAGCCATCTTCGGCGTCGCGCCGAGGCTCAGCTTCTCCTGAATCTGCTGCTGCTCGCTGCTGAAGCGCTGGCCCATATTGTTGTAGCACAGCCCCACCGCCACCATGGCGTTACCGGCCACCATCCCGGCAATTGGAATAACCTGCATCGGCACAAAGGCGATCGACCCCGAAAAGACCAGTACCGCCAACGTTAGTCCGGCGCCGGTGGTGATGGCAATAAACGACGAGACAAAAGCTTTATCGATATATTTACTGCGCTTCTTCGCATTCCACGCCGCGTTAAAGCAGATAAACAGCACCATCAACAGCGTCAGAACCGCATGATTGACGTTAAAGATATATTTCAGCACATAGCCGACGATAATCAGCTGCACGATCGCCCGGCAAATGCTCCAGATAATATCTTTTTCCAGTGCCAGTTTTTCCCGATAGCTGACCAGAATAGCGATCAGCACCAGCACCATCGACAGCGCCAGCGATTCGTTCGTAATGTTATGCCCGTTCATGCTGTACCTCCTGCATGTTTCCGCCGGCAGGTTGCAGCGTAATCACTTCATCGGCATGCGAAATTTCGTTGCGATCGTGGGTGACCCACAGAACAGCGACCTGTTTTTCCGTCGCGTAGCCATGAATAATTTCATTCACATTCTGTTTATTACTTTCATCCAGCGCGCTGGTAATTTCGTCCAGCAGCAGCACGCGCGGCAGAAATTGTAAATTGCGGATCAGCGATACGCGCTGCTTTTCCCCGCCGGACAGTTCGTTAATAGACTTTTCCAGCATATTTTCGCCAAGGCCAAAGCGCTGCAGGTCAGCCACCAGCGCCTGCGGATCGGGTTGTTTATTGCGGATCTGCCACGGAAAAACCAGGTTATCGTAGACTGAATCACCGAACAGCGCCGGCGTCTGCGCACAGTAAGACACCTGCTGACGATAGGTTTCCGGCGACAGCGTCGCGATATCCACATCGTCAAAAAACAGGCGTCCGGAGGTTGGGCTGAGCAGCGAGGCGATAATCTTCAGCAAGGTGCTTTTCCCGCAGCCGGAAGGCCCGGTAATCAGCTTAAATTCTCCGGGTCTGAGCTGAAGAGTGATATTGTGTAAAATAACTGCGTCGTCGGTCTTAAACCCCACACCTTCGAGACGCAAAAGCGCGTTATTTTCCTTCATGAGTCTTCCTGATTATTTTCTGAAACACCGCTAGTTTACCCCACTTTCCTTTCTCCAGGATGAGGAGAAAGATATACTCAGTTTAAACATGCGCTATTTCCTTGTAGCGCCCCACCAGGCAACAAGACAGGAGGTTTTTGATGCTGATTTTTATTCCTATCCTTATTTTCGTCGCGCTGGTCATTGTGGCCGCGTCGGTGAAAATTGTCCCGCAAGGCTATCAGTGGACGGTAGAGCGTTTTGGGCGCTTTACCCAGACGCTGCAGCCGGGATTAAGCTTAGTCGTGCCGTTTATGGACCGAATCGGCCGCAAAGTGAACATGATGGAGCAGGTGCTCGACATCCCCTCGCAGGAGGTTATCTCCCGGGATAACGCCAACGTCACCATCGACGCGGTCTGCTTTATTCAGGTGATTGACGCGCCAAAGGCCGCCTACGAGGTCAGCAATCTTGAGCTGGCGATCGTCAACCTGACGATGACCAACATCCGTACCGTGCTCGGCTCGATGGAACTGGATGAAATGCTCTCCCAGCGCGACAGTATTAACACCCGACTACTGCATATCGTTGATGACGCAACCAACCCGTGGGGGGTGAAAATCACCCGCGTCGAAATTCGCGACGTTCGCCCACCGGCGGAGCTTATCGCCTCAATGAACGCCCAGATGAAAGCCGAACGTACCAAGCGTGCCTATATTCTGGAGGCGGAAGGGATCCGCCAGGCGGAAATTCTGAAAGCAGAAGGGGAAAAACAGTCGCAGATCCTCAAAGCCGAGGGCGAACGGCAGTCCGCGTTCCTGCAGGCGGAAGCTCGCGAACGTTCCGCCGAAGCGGAAGCCCGCGCCACCCAGATGGTGTCATCGGCGATCGCCTCGGGCGATATTCAGGCGATCAACTACTTCGTGGCGCAGAAATATACCGACGCACTGCTCCAGATTGGATCCGCTAACAACAGCAAAGTAGTGATGATGCCGCTGGATGCCAGCAGCCTGATGGGATCTATCGCCGGGATCAGCGAGCTGATTAAAGAAGGCGCTGGCGATCGGAAAAAATCATGATCGACATGATCCTCGCCCACCCCCATCTGTTCTGGCTAAGCCTGGGCGGACTGCTGCTGGCGGCCGAGATGCTTGGCGGCAGCGGATACCTGCTGTGGAGCGGCGTCGCTGGCGTGGTGACCGGCGCTCTCACCTGGCTCCTGCCGCTGAGCTGGGAATGGCAAGGGACGCTGTTCGCCGTTCTCACCCTGCTGGCGGCGTGGCTGTGGTCGAAATGGCTGCGCAAGCGCGTCAAAACGCAGCGCCCGGCCGATGCTCAGCTCAACCAGCGCGGGCAGCAGCTGGTTGGCCGCCGCCTGACGCTGGATGCCCCGCTGGTAAATGGCCGTGGCCACGTGCGCGTGGGCGACAGCTCCTGGCCGGTAATTGCTGACGAAGACCTCGCGGCGGGCAGCAAGGTCGAAGTGGTCGCCGTCGAAGGGATTACACTACGGATCAGGCCCGCTGTCCGTTAAGCCTGCGCCTTGCGATGACAGCAGCCGGAAAGATTATCGATAATCGGGCACTCCGCGCTGTCATCGCCGGGGCAGGATTCGGCCAGCGCCAGCAGGTGCGCGCGCATATTTTGCAGCTCGCGGATATGGTTCTCGATATCCGCCACTTTCTCCAGCGTGCGTTTTTTCACATCAGCGCTGTGGCGCGACGGATCGTTAAATAAGGCCACCAGCTCGCGGCACTCTTCCAGATTAAACCCCACCTGTCGCGCCTGGCGCAGCAACGTCAGCTCATCGAGATGCTGCTGACTGTAGGTGCGGTAGCCGTTTTCGCTCCGCAACGGCGGCGTCACCAGCCCCTTCTCTTCGTAAAAACGAATCGCTTTGCTGGTTAAACCGGTTTTTTTCGCCACATCGCTGATATTCATTTTTTCTCCTTGACCTTCCCCTTGCTGGAAGGTTTAACCTTCTTAATACTCGATGAAAGAGTGGGTCTGGTCAATCGTTGACCGGAAAATTATTCAGGAGTTTTTGTATGTCTAACACTATCGACCTGACGCTGGATGGCCTCTCCTGTGGGCATTGCGTCAAACGCGTGAAAGAGAGTCTGGAACAGCGCCCTGACGTTGAGCAAGCGGAGGTGACCCTCACTGAAGCCCATGTCACGGGTAGCGCCAGCGCGCAAGCGCTGATTGATACCGTGAAACAAGCCGGATACGGCGCGGAGCTCAGCCACCCAAAGGCTAAACCGCTGGCAGAATCATCAATCCCGTCGGAAGCACTGACAGCGGCCACTCCCGAGCTTCCGGCAGCCCATGACGAAGATGACAGTCAACAGCTGCTGATCAACGGCATGAGCTGCGCCAGCTGCGTCTCCCGGGTACAAAACGCGCTTGCCGCGGTGCCGGGCGTCTCACAGGCGCGGGTTAACCTGGCGGAACGCACGGCGCTGGTGATGGGCAGTGCGTCCGCCGCAGAATTAGTGCAGGCGGTGGAAAAAGCCGGCTATGGCGCGGAGGCGATCGAAGACGATCTGGAACGCCGCGAACGTCAGCAGGAAACCGCTATCGCTACGATGAAGCGTTTTCGCTGGCAGGCGATTGTCGCCCTGCTGGTCGGCGTGCCGGTGATGGTCTGGGGGATGATCGGCGATAACATGATGGTCAGCGACGACAACCGTTCGCTGTGGCTGGCCATCGGTCTTGTCACCCTCGCCGTCATGGTCTTCGCCGGCGGCCACTTCTACCGCAGCGCGTGGAAAAGCCTGAAAAACGGCACCGCCACCATGGATACGCTGGTGGCGCTCGGCACCGGCGTCGCCTGGCTGTACTCCATGAGCGTCAACCTGTGGCCACAGTGGTTCCCGATGGAATCCCGGCATCTGTATTACGAAGCCAGCGCGATGATTATCGGCCTGATTAACCTCGGCCATATGCTGGAGGCCCGCGCTCGCCAGCGCTCCTCGAAAGCGCTGGAGAAACTGCTCGATCTGACGCCGCCTTCAGCCCGCGTGGTGACCCCTGAGGGGGAAAAGGATCTGCCGCTCGCGGAAGTTCAGGCCGGCATGACCCTGCGCCTGACCACCGGCGACCGCGTCCCGGTCGACGGCGTGATAAGCCAGGGCGAAGCCTGGTTTGATGAAGCGATGCTCACCGGCGAACCGGTGCCGCAGCAAAAAGGCGATGGCGATGCCATTCACGCCGGCACCGTGGTGCAGGACGGCAGCGTGCTGTTCACCGCCAGCGCCGTCGGCAGTCAGACCACTCTGGCAAGAATTATCCGTATGGTGCGCCAGGCGCAGAGCAGCAAGCCGGAGATCGGCCAGCTGGCGGATAAAATCTCTGCAGTATTTGTTCCGGCGGTAGTCGCCATTGCGCTGATCAGCGCCGCGATCTGGTACTTCTTCGGCCCGGCGCCGCAGATCGTCTATACCCTGGTCATTGCCACCACGGTACTGATTATCGCCTGTCCATGTGCCTTAGGCCTGGCGACGCCGATGTCGATTATTTCCGGTGTTGGCCGGGCGGCGGAATACGGCGTGCTGGTGCGCGATGCCGATGCCCTGCAGCGCGCCAGCGAGCTCGACACCCTGGTGTTCGATAAAACCGGCACCCTGACCGAAGGCAAGCCGCAGGTGGTGGCGGTGAAAACTTTCTCAACCTTTGATGAATCCACCGTCGTGCGTCTTGCCGCCGCGCTGGAACAGGGCTCAAGCCATCCGCTGGCGCGAGCGATCCTTGATAAAGCCGCCGACAGTTCGTTGCCGGAAGTCAGTGGCTTCCGCACCCTGCGCGGTCTCGGCGTCAGCGGCGAGGCGGAAGGCCATCGCCTGCTGCTCGGCAACCAGGCGCTGCTCAACGAGCAGCATATCAATACCGCCGACATAGAAATCGAGATGACGGCCCAGGCCTCGCGCGGCGCCACGCCGGTGCTGCTGGCGGTGGATGGCCAGGCCGCCGCGCTGTTCGCCATCCGCGACCCGTTACGTGAGGATAGCGTCGACGCGCTGGCGCGCCTGCATCGTCAGGGTTACCGTCTGGTGATGCTGACCGGGGATAACCCCACTACAGCGAATGCCATCGCCAAAGAAGCGGGCATTGATGAAGTGATCGCTGGCGTACTGCCGGACGGTAAAGCCGATGCCATTAAACGTCTGCAGAGCCAGGGACACAAAGTCGCGATGGTCGGCGACGGCATTAACGACGCTCCGGCGCTGGCCCAGGCCGATGTCGGGATCGCCATGGGCGGCGGCAGCGATGTCGCCATTGAAACCGCGGCGATCACCCTGATGCGCCATAGCCTCAACGGCGTGGCCGATGCGCTGGCAATTTCGAAAGCAACGTTACGCAATATGAAGCAGAACCTGCTGGGCGCGTTTGTCTACAACTCGCTGGGTATCCCGATTGCCGCCGGGATCCTCTGGCCGCTGACCGGCACCCTGCTCAATCCGGTGGTCGCCGGCGCGGCGATGGCGCTGTCGTCGATCACCGTGGTGAGTAACGCCAACCGCCTGCTGCGCTTTAAACCGAAAGAGTAAACGAAACGGGCGCCGACGTTGTTTGGCGCCCGTTTTTTTGCTGAGACAAGAAAAGCCCGCCGGAAGGGTGACGTGTATCACCATATGCGCTAGCATGAAGTCCTCACACTTCGGAGCGCGTATGGGCCTGTTAAACCGGATAAAAATGCTGTGGCGAGCCGCCGTCGGCTCGTCTTATTCCTGGCCTGCAATGGATATCGTCCTGCCCGGCGAACGTTATTTGCACCTCGTCGGCAGCATCCATATGGGTACCCGCGACATGGCGCCGCCGCCAGCGAAGCTTCTGAAAAAAATACGCCAGGCCGATGCGTTAATCGTCGAGGCCGATATCAGCGGCAATGAAACCCCGTTTAGCAACCTTCCCTCTTACCCGCCGCTGGCAGAACGCCTGAGCGATGCGCAGTTGAGCGAGCTAGAGGCACGAGCCGGCGAGCTGGGCCTGTCGGTCGGGCTGTTCGATAACCAGCCGCTGTGGCAGGTGGCGATGGTCCTGCAGGCCACCCAGGCGCAAAAGCTGGGACTGCGACCGGATTACGGCATCGATTATCAGTTGCTGATGGCCGCCCGCGAGAGCAACATAACGGTGATGGAACTGGAAGGCGCCGACAGACAAATCGCGCTGCTGCGCGATCTGCCCGACGGGGGGATGGCCCTGCTGGAAGACACACTGAGCCACTGGCGGACCAATGCCCGCCTGCTACAGGTGATGATCGGCTGGTGGCTGGAACAACCGCCATCGCGCGGTGCGGTATCTCTGCCGACGACTTTCAGCCAGTCTTTATATGATGTGCTGATGCACCAGCGCAATCTCGCCTGGCGCGAGACGCTGCTGGCCTTGCCGCCGGGGCGCTACGTGGTTGCCGTCGGCGCGCTGCATCTGTATGGCGAAGGGAATCTGCCGGACATGCTGACATAAAAAAATGGCCAATATTGCTATTGGCCCGTCAAAGAGGAATTTCATCATTATTATTATCCCGGGATATACATCCCGGATCGTCTGATTGTCGCTCAAAGTGACCATCACTGCCAATACTATTGCGCAAGATGGTACTATTTTTTATACAACCTGCGGGCGTATTCTGACGTCACGCAAAACCGGTTGGTAAGAAGGATAGCTATGACTCCCGCCGTTAAATTACTCGAAAAAAACAAAATCCCCTTTCACATCCACAGTTACGATCACGATCCCAATGAGACCAACTTCGGTGATGAAGTGGTGCGCAAGCTCGGCCTCAATGCCGACCAGGTTTACAAGACTTTGCTGGTCGCCGTTAACGGCGATATGAAGCATCTGGCGGTCGCCGTCACCCCGGTCGCCGGGCAGCTGGATTTGAAGAAAGTGGCTAAAGCGCTGGGCGCTAAGAAAGTCGACATGGCCGACCCGATGGTGGCGCAGCGTATCACCGGCTATCTGGTGGGCGGCATCAGCCCGCTGGGGCAGAAGAAGCGCCTGCCGACAGTGATTGACGCCCCGGCGCAGGAATTTGCCACCATCTATATTTCCGGCGGCAAACGCGGTCTGGATATTGAGCTGGCGGCCAGCGATCTGGCGCAGCTTCTGGACGCGAAGTTCGCCGATATCGCCCGCCGCGATTGATGGCACTATCCCGGATAGCGGCGCACGCGCCTTATCCGGGATACCCAACTCGTAGCCCCGGTAAGCGCAGCGCCACCGGGGAAATCGCCAACCTGAAGCCCAGGCTTACTGCCAGCTCACCTCGCCTTTCGGCTCATAGGCGGCGGCATCCAGCGGCGAGTTCTTCTCGATATACTCTTTCAGCACTTCGGCATCGATAAAGCCGGTATTCACATACCCGAGTTTATCGGCGATGTTCGGATAACCATCGCCGCCGGTGGCGTTAAAGCTCAGCGTCGCCATCCGGTAGGTCTTCGCCGGATCCACCGGTTCGCCTTTGATTTTCAGATCGTTCAGCTTGCCATCTTTGGCCACGAAGCTGACGTTGGCAAACTGCGGATAGGCGCCGGAATCCGGCTTCATCTGCGCGACGGCGGTCAGATAATCCACCATCTCCTTGCCGCTCATATCGACATAGGTCAGCACATTGCCGAACGGCTGGACCTTCATCACATCCTTGTAGGTGATATCGCCCGCCTCGATGGAGTCGCGGATCCCACCGCCGCTCATCACCGCGAAATCCGCGTTGCTGCGCGCCATTTGCGCCGCCAGCAGCAGGTGACCCATATTGGTCTGCACGAAGCGCACTTTACTGCGGTCGCCCTCCAGATGACCATTCACACTGCCGATTTTGACCTGCAGTTGCGCTTTGCCTTTGTTCTGGAACGGCGTCAGCAGCGACATCATCTGCGGGTTCTCTGCGATCTGCGGCGTATACAGCACCCGCTCGCTTTGGCCGTTATCGTAAGTCACTTTTTTCTTCAGGTTCACCGGGATCAGCTGGTAGTGCACCAGCTTCATCTCGCCGTTGCGGAACTCAAAATCGGCGCGGCCGACGTATTTGCCCCACTCATGCGCCTGGACGATCCAGATGCCATTCTGACGATCCGGCGCGCACGGGGTGCCTGGCACATAATCGACCTGCTTTTTATTTTCCGACGCCATGCATACCGGATCCTGCGAGTGACCGCCGACGATCATCGCCAGCGATCCCGCAGGTAAACTCCGCGCCATTTCAACGTCGCCCGGCGCGTTAGAGCCGTGGTTGCCATTGTCGTAATGGCCCATATGGGTGGTGGCCAGGATCACGTCCGGCTTTTCATTCTGCTGCAGCTCCTGGATCACCAGCTTCGCCTCTTCCGCCGGTTTGCGGAATTCGATATCGGTGAAATATTCCGGATTGCCGATCTTGGCCGTATCGTCGGTGGTTAAGCCAATCACCGCGATTTTCAGCCCGCCGCGCTTAAACAGCGCCCAGGGTTTGAACAGCCGTTCGCCGGTGCTTTTCTGATAAATATTGGCCGACAGGAACGGGAACTTCGCCCACTTTTCCTGCTGGCGCAGCACGCTCAGCGGATTATCAAATTCATGGTTACCCACCGCCATCGCGTCGTAGCCGATCAGGTTCATGCCGCGAAAATCGGGCTCTGCATCCTGTAAATCAGATTCTGGCACGCCGGTATTAATATCGCCGCCGGATAACAGCAGGACGCTCCCCCCTTCCGCCGCCACCTCTTTGCGGATGCCATCGACCAGCGTTTTCTGCGCCGCCAGACCATATTCGCCATAGTCATTGCGCCAGAAATGGCCGTGGTGATCGTTGGTGTGCAGGATGGTAATTTTATAGGTTTTATCCTGTTCATAGGCCTGCGCGGACAGGCTGCCCAGCGATAAGGCGGCAAATAACGCCAGCGCCACGCTGTGTTTGAAATAATGCATGCTTCACTCCCTGACTTAATCCCAAGTGCCGAAAGTATAGCGAGTTAGCCGCGTTGACAAATATGTTTTCAGAATTGCGACTTCCTTCAAACCTTATCAACAGGTATGTTAGTTGGATAATAATTCTACCCGTCATACTTCAAGTTGCATGTGCGTTGGCTTTCCTCGCTCACCCCAGTCACTTACTTGAGTAAGCTCCTGGGGATTCGCTGCGTCGCCGCCTTCCTGCAACTCGAATTATTTAGGGTATCAACCTGCATTCTCTACAACAAATAGAACTCGCTGAAGTGAACCTATGACAACCAACCAATCCGCTCAGACCTTACCCAGTACCGACGCGCCGCCGCAAAAAGCACGCACCTCGTTTGGCATCTTAGGCGCGATCAGCCTGTCCCATTTGCTTAACGATATGATCCAGTCGCTCATTCTGGCTATCTATCCGCTGCTGCAGGCTGAATTCTCCCTCTCCTTCGTGCAGATCGGGATGATCACTCTCACCTTCCAGCTGACCTCATCGCTATTCCAGCCGGTGATCGGCTACATCACCGATAAGCGCTCGATGCCGTGGTCCCTGCCGGTGGGCATGTGCTTCACCCTCTGCGGTTTGATTCTGCTGGCGCTGGCCGGGAGTTTCGGCATGGTGCTGCTGGCTGCCGCGCTGGTGGGTACCGGCTCCTCGGTTTTCCATCCGGAATCGTCCCGCGTGGCGCGGATGGCCTCCGGCGGCCGTCACGGCCTGGCCCAGTCGCTGTTCCAGGTCGGCGGTAACTTCGGCAGCTCGCTTGGCCCATTGCTGGCGGCGGTGATTATCGCCCCCTATGGCAAAGGCAATGTCGCCTGGTTCGTGCTGGCCGCCCTGCTGGCTATTGTGGTGCTATCGCAAATCAGCCGCTGGTATGCCGCGCAGCACCGGATGAATAAGGGCAAACCGAAGCCGGTCATCGTCAATCCGCTGCCGCGCAATAAGGTCATTCTGGCGGTAAGCATTCTGCTGATGCTGATTTTCTCGAAATATTTCTATATGGCGAGCATCAGTAGCTATTACACCTTTTATCTGATGCATAAGTTCGGATTATCGGTGCAAAATGCCCAGCTTCATCTGTTTGCCTTCCTGTTCGCGGTTGCCGCCGGGACGGTGATCGGCGGGCCGGTTGGCGATAAAATTGGACGTAAATATGTGATTTGGGGCTCTATCCTCGGCGTAGCACCGTTTACCCTCGTTTTACCCTACGCCAGCCTTGAATGGACGGGGATTTTGACGGTGATTATTGGTTTTATCCTCGCCTCGGCCTTTTCCGCTATCCTGGTCTATGCGCAGGAGCTGCTGCCGGGCCGAATCGGCATGGTTTCTGGCCTGTTCTTCGGCTTCGCCTTTGGCATGGGGGGCCTTGGCGCCGCGGTGCTGGGCCTGTTGGCGGACCATACCAGCATCGATCTGGTGTATAAAATCTGCGCCTTCCTGCCGCTGCTGGGTTTCCTGACGATATTTCTTCCTGATAACCGGCAAAAAGTTTGATTATCCGGCGGCCAAAGTGCAACGCTGGCCGCCGTTATCCCTTGCGCCATCAGCCTGGTGCGCACATAGCCCCCGCGATTTTCCCTTCTGTGCCTTTTAGTTGGCTAATTCCATTTTTTTGCACAATTCAAGAATTATTCATAAACAAAGTGAACGTTTTTGTCATAAACTATTACCCGGATAGGGTAGCAAAATGGACCGATACACCACTGGAAAGGAGACGGAATGCACCACGCAACACCGCTTATCACCACCATTGTCGGCGGCCTCGTGCTCGCCTTTATTCTCGGCATGATTGCCAACAAGCTACGTATTTCTCCTCTGGTGGGATATCTCTTAGCGGGCGTGCTGGCCGGACCTTTCACCCCTGGCTTTGTTGCTGACACCAAACTGGCTCCTGAACTGGCAGAACTCGGCGTGATCCTGCTGATGTTCGGCGTCGGGCTGCATTTTTCGCTTAAAGACCTGATGGCGGTAAAGTCGATCGCCATTCCCGGGGCTATCGCCCAGATAGCCGTGGCGACGCTGTTGGGTATGGCACTCTCCGCCGCCCTTGGCTGGTCGCTGATGACCGGCATCGTCTTTGGCCTGTGTCTCTCCACCGCCAGTACCGTGGTGCTACTGCGCGCGCTGGAGGAGCGACAGCTGATTGACAGTCAGCGCGGGCAGATTGCCATCGGCTGGCTGATTGTGGAAGACCTGGTGATGGTCCTGACGCTGGTCCTGCTGCCAGCGATTGCCGGGATGACGGAGAAAGGTGACGTCGGCTTCGCCTCTCTGGCCCTCGACCTCGGGATCACCATTGGTAAAGTGGTGGCCTTTATCGCCATCATGATGCTGGTCGGTCGCCGGCTGGTACCGTGGATCATGTCGCGCAGCGCCGCCACCGGCTCACGCGAGCTGTTCACCCTGTCAGTTCTGGCTCTGGCGCTGGGCATCGCCTTCGGCGCCGTGGAGCTGTTTGATGTTTCCTTCGCCCTTGGCGCCTTCTTCGCCGGCATGGTGCTTAACGAATCTGAGCTGAGCCACCGCGCCGCCCATGACACCCTGCCGCTGCGCGACGCCTTCGCGGTGCTGTTCTTTGTCTCCGTCGGCATGCTGTTTGACCCGATGGTGCTGGTGCAGCAGCCGCTGGCGGTGCTGGCGACACTGGCGATTATTATCTTTGGTAAATCCGCCGCCGCCTTTTTCCTCGTGCGTATGTTTGGTCATTCGCCGCGTACCGCATTGACCATTGCCGCCAGCCTGGCGCAGATTGGTGAGTTTGCCTTTATTCTCGCCGGCCTGGGGATGGCGCTTAACCTGCTGCCGCAGGCTGGGCAAAACCTGGTGCTGGCCGGGGCGATCATCTCGATTATGCTCAACCCGGTGCTGTTTACCCTGCTGGAAAAATATCTCGATAAAACCGAAACCCTCGACGAGCAGACGCTGGAAGAGGTGCTGGAAGATGAGAAACAGGTGCCAGTCGATATCTGTAACCACGCGTTGCTGGTTGGCTTCGGCCGCGTCGGCAGTCTGCTGGGCGAGAAGCTGATGGCCCAGGGGATCCCGCTGGTGGTGGTTGAAACCTCGCGTACCCGCGTGGATGAGTTACGCGAGCGCGGGATCAGCGCGGTGCTGGGTAATGCCGCCAATGAAGAGATCATGGAACTGGCGCATCTCGACTGCGCCCGCTGGCTGCTGCTGACTATCCCCAACGGCTACGAGGCCGGAGAGATTGTCGCTTCCGCACGGGAAAAATGCCCGAATATCGAGATCATCGCCCGCGCCCATTACGATGATGAAGTGGACTACATTATCGATCGCGGGGCCAATCAGGTGGTGATGGGCGAGCGGGAAATTGCCCGCGCCATGCTACAGCTTCTGGAAACGCCACCGGCCGGTGAAGTGGTCACCGGCTGATATACTCCCCTCTCCCATCGGGAGAGGGGCTCGCTTAACGCTCCCAGTATGCCTCTTCCAGGCTGTCCTCACGTTCCGGCAGGCCGCGGGTTAAACGCGGCGAGTGCTGGTTCAGCACCTGATAGCTCACGCGGTTGGCATATTTACACACCTGCGCCAGCGACGAGTAGGTCAGCCATTTGCATTTGTGCTTGCTGGAGTTGGGCACATTATTACGATGGTAGTTATTGGCGGTGATGTCATGTAGCAGCGCCGCCAGCGCGCCGTCGCCTGCGCCGTTGGTATTCATGATTTTTTCAGGTCCGCCCATATACGGGGCGATATGGGAATAGATACGCAGCGGATTAACGCAATCCTGGTGGCGCATCGCGCGGCTGAATTCAAACTGGTTAAACTCCGGGATCGCCCCCGGCAGCAGCGGATGCTGGGTTTTACGCTTTGCTTCTTCTTCGGTAAAGCCCGCCATATACAGGCCCGCCGGCCCGGCGGTGCACAGCACCAGGTCGACCCAGTCCAGCGCTTTATCCGCCGCCGACAGTGGATCGGCAAAGCCGGTCAGCGCTTCCCCTTCCTCTTCATTCATCGCCAGAATCGATACATGCTCCTGCAGGAACTGCTGCCACCACGCCGGGTTATCGGCAATCACGTATTTGGTCCCGAGAGTTAACACCACCGGCACATCGTGCTTTTTGGCGTACTCGATGGCTTTCATCGTGGCGTCCGGCATTGGCTCGCCCGGCTTGCAGCGTACCAGGTAAGAGGTCAGCACCAGCGCCGAGGAGCCGGCGATCACCGCTTCCGGAATGCTTTCCGGGCGCAGCTTGTTCATATGGCCCGGGCTGATGGCGAAGGTGCGCTCGCCGCTGTCGCTGATCAGGGTAAAACAGCGGCCAATGGCACCGTCGACGCCCTGCAGATAGTTCAGATCGGTGCGGCTGGAGGTATTGCACAGGTAGCGATAGGCATAGCCGCCGATTTCGATATTGCTGCACATCACGCCAAGCAGCACCGAGCGATCGTCCGCCAGCACCGAGTAGTTGTGCATGGTATTGCCGATGGTGCCGCCGGCAAACTGATGGGTAATGAGATTGTTGCGTACCAGCTCCTGGTACAGCGCCTCGGCGACATCATCTTCAATCACCAGAGAGTGGCCTGCACTCAGGCCATAGCGCACGATAAACGCTTCATCCACTTTCGCTTCGATATCCACCAGCGTCTGGTCGATACCCACCACCCAGGAGACGCTGGATTCATTCTCCGGCTGTATTTGCTGGAGCAGCGGGTCGCGGGCGTTAACGGGAAAATAGTGTTTGGATTTGCGTTTACCGGGAAATTTCATAGTGGCGCTTAAATAACAGGGAACAAGCGGGAAATAGTAGCATATTCCCCGCCCTGCGCGCGATCAGCGATAAGGTGCCGTCAGGTTGACCATCATCTCAATATGCGCCACATCCGCGTTTAGCGCCGGAATATATTCATACTGCTCGCCACCCGCTTCGAGGAAAACTTCCCGGTTCTGAACGGCAATCTCTTCCAGCGTCTCGAGACAGTCGGCGGAAAAACCCGGGCACAGTACCTGAATATGCTTCGTCCCCTTCTCGCCAAGCATTTTCAGCGTTTCATCGGTGTAGGGCGTCAGCCAGGGCTCGCGGCCAAAGCGCGACTGGAAGGTCATCATCACCTGCTCCGGCGGCAACCCCAGCGCGGAGACCAGTTCCCGCGTGGTATCGCGACAGCGCTGGGGATAATCGTCCCCCTGATTGGCATAGCGCTGCGGGATCCCATGATAGGAGAGCAGCAGCAGATCGGGTTCACCGTGCACGGCGAAGGAGGCGCGCACGCTGGCCGCCAGCGCATGGATATAGTCCGGATGTTCGGCATAGTCGCGAATAAACGAGATACCGGGAATGGCGCGCTTTTTCGCAAGGATCCGCGCCAGCTCATCCCAGACGGCAGCCACCGTCGAGCAGGAATACTGTGGGTACAGCGGCAGCACTACAATGTGCCCCACCCCCTGCGCCAGTAAATCATCCACCGCGCTGGCCAGCGACGGCGAACCATAGCTCATACCCAGCGCCACCGGCGTATCCGGCAGCCTGGCGGCCAGCGCCTGCTGCTGGCGACGGCTATATACCATCAGCGGCGATCCCTCATCCATCCATACGGACTGATAGAGCTTCGCCACGCGCGGGGAGCGAATCGGCAGTATGACGCCACGCAGCAGCGGCCACCATAGCAGACGAGACGTATCCACCACCCGTTTGTCGCTGAGGAATTGTCGCAGATAGCGCTTCACCGCACCGGGGGTGGGCGCATCGGGAGTGCCTAAATTGGCCAGCAAGATACCTGTTTTCGTCTGATGCATTACCGCCTCTTAACCATTTGAATCGCAGCCAATTGTAGCTGAAATGGCGCTAAACGGAACCAATCATAGCAAAAGGTAGAAATGAGAGGAGTTCTCATCCTGCCTCAGCAGGATGAGAAAAGGCTTTATCAGCCGAGGATTTTTTCCAGTTCGGCGCGCACGTCAGCCACCGCTTTGGTGCCGTCGACTTTGGCGTATTTGGTGTTGCCCGCCTGCGCTTCTTTGGTGTAGTAGCCGATCAGCGGCGCTGTCATCTGATGGTATTCCACCAGGCGCTTACGCACGGTCTCTTCCTGGTCGTCTTTACGGGTGCTCAGCTCTTCGCCGGTCACGTCGTCTTTGCCTTCCACCTTCGGCGGATTGAATTTGATGTGGTATACGCGACCGGATGCCGCATGAACGCGACGGCCAACGATGCGGTCGACGATCAGTTCGTCCGGCACGTCGAATTCCAGCACGTAATCAACGGTAATACCCGCTTCTTTCATGGCGTCAGCCTGCGGAATGGTGCGCGGGAAGCCGTCCAGCAGGAAGCCGTTACGGCAATCTTCCTGGGCGATACGCTCTTTCACCAGCGCGATGACCAGCTCATCGGTCACCAGCTTGCCGGCGTCCATAATGTCTTTCGCTTGCTTACCGAGCTCAGAGCCGGATTTTACCGCCGCGCGCAGCATATCGCCGGTGGAGATTTGCGGAATACCGTATTTCTCCATGATGAACTGAGCCTGAGTTCCTTTACCCGCGCCCGGAGCGCCAAGCAGAATAATACGCATTACGAAAATCCCCTCAAAAGTCGATTCAATTTTTCAAAAACGCTAAACCATACCACCAGAACGGCGATGGCTCAAGGAAGGCGGTGCGGCTGAAACGGTTAATGGTGAGATATTTTATGCAATCCAATGTGAAATGCCCCGCCGGAGCAAATTGCTCAGGCGGGGCATTTATCCCGTTCCCGGCGTCGCGTCGCTCGGCCGGGCTACTCGTTCAGGTTCGCGTCAGGAAGCCAGCAGCTGGTTCATACGGCGGATAAACTGGTTCGGATCTTCCAGCGTGCCACGCTCGGCCAGCAGCGCCTGATCCAGCAGCAGCTCCACCCATTCACCGAACTGCGCGTCATCCTGGGTATCGGCGGCACGTTTCACCAGCTGATGCGCCGGGTTCAGTTCGAAGATGTATTTCACTTCCGGTGCCGCCTGGCCCGCTGCCGCGAACAGCTTCGCCATCTGCGTGCTCATCTCGTCGGCATCGGTAGTGACAATCGCCGGGGTGTCGGTCAGACGATGGGTCAGACGCACCTCTTTCACCCGGTCGCCAAGCAGGTTTTTCACACGCTCAACGAACGGCTCCAGCGCTTTTTCAGCTTCTTTGGTGGACTCGTCCACTTCATCCGCCAGCTTATCCAGCGACTCGTCGGCTTTCGCCACCGACTGGAACGCTTTGCCGTCAAACTCGGTCAGGTAGCTCATCATCCACTCGTCGATGCGATCGGAGAGCAGCAGAACTTCAATCCCTTTCTTACGCAGCAGTTCGAGGTGCGGACTGCTCTTCGCCGCCGCATAGCTGTCGGCAGTGATATAGTAGATCTTCTCCTGGCCTTCTTTCATGCGCGAGACATACTCTTCCAGCGACACGGTCTGTGCGGAGGAGTCGGTATGCGTCGTCGCGAAGCGCAGCAGTTTGGCGATCGCTTCCTGGTTGCTCGGATCTTCCGCCGGGCCCTCTTTCAGCACCAGGCCGAACTGTTTCCAGAAGGTTTGATATTTTTCAGCGTCATCTTTCGCCAGCTTATCCAGCATCTGCAGCGCGCGTTTGGTCAGCGCGGTGCGCAGGTTGCGGGTCACGCTGCTGTCCTGCAAGATTTCACGTGAGACGTTCAGCGGCAGATCGTTGGAATCTATCAGGCCGCGCACGAAGCGCAGGTAGTTCGGCATAAACTGCTCGGCGTCGTCCATAATGAACACACGCTGCACGTACAGCTTCAGGCCGTGTTTATGATCGCGGTTCCACATATCCCACGGCGCCTGCGACGGGATATACAGCAGGCTGGTGTACTCCTGCTTACCTTCCACGCGGTTGTGGCTCCAGGTCAGCGGGTCGCTGTAGTCGTGAGCGATATGCTTGTAAAACTCTTTGTATTCGTCGTCGTTAACTTCGGACTTGCTGCGGGTCCACAGGGCCTGCGCCTTGTTGATTTTTTCCCACGAAATCACGGTTTCGCCGTCTTTTTCTTCCTGCTTTTCAATCTCAACCGGCAGCGCGATATGGTCGGAATACTTGCTGATGATGGAGCGCACGCGCCAGTCGTTGAGGAAATCGTCTTCGCCTTCACGCAGATGCAGGGTGATTTCGGTGCCGCGATCGGCTTTGGTGATATCAGCAACGGTATATTCCCCTTCGCCGGCGGATTCCCAGAACACGCCGTTCTCAGGTTTATCGCCCGCCGCACGGGTACGCACGGTCACTTTATCCGCCACGATGAAAGCAGAGTAGAAGCCGACGCCGAACTGGCCGATCAGCTGGCTGTCTTTCGCCTGGTCGGAACCCATCGATTCCAGAAACGCTTTGGTACCGGATTTAGCGATGGTGCCGAGATGGTCGATAACCTCTTCCCGGTTCATGCCGATACCGTTATCGGCAATGGTCAGGGTGCGGTTGTCTTTATCAAACGAAACCCGTACACGCAGCTCGCCATCGCCCTCATACAAATCCGGCTGCGACAGCGCGCGGAAACGCAGCTTATCGGCCGCATCAGAGGCGTTGGAAATCAGCTCACGCAGAAAGATTTCTTTGTTGGAATAGAGGGAATGGATCATCAGGTGCAGAAGTTGCTTTACCTCTGACTGAAAACCACGAGTTTCTTGTCCTTTCATCTGATTCAACCTCAACAATGCCATTTTAAATGGGGTAAAAAACCGTTGAGTGGGAGATGGGGACTGTGGGGAAATTTTTCAAGCGGAGACGGCGCTGGCCGCCTCCATTTGTTCAGAAAGTAATCTTGTGACGACCGGCCAGCGAGTGGGACAGCGTGGTGCCGTCAACCATCTCCAGCTCACCACCCACCGGCACGCCGTGGGCGATTCGGCTGGCATCAACGCCATACTGCGCGCACAGCTCCGCGATGTAGTTGGCCGTCGCCTCGCCCTCAACGGTCGGGTTGGTGGCAAGGATCACCTCGGTGATCGACTCCGCTTCCAGCCGTTGTTCAAGGCGATCGAGCCCGATGTCATCTGGCCCGATGCCGTCGAGCGGCGACAGGTGCCCCATCAGCACGAAGTAGCGGCCGGAATACTGCCCGGTCTGCTCAATGGCATGGATGTCCGCCGGACTCTCCACCACGCAGATCTGGCCGTTTTCCTGGCGACGCGGGTTGCTGCAGATATTGCACACCTCCTGCTCGGTGAAGGTGCGGCAATCGGCGCAGTGGCCGATTTCCGACATCGCGCGCGTCAGCGCCTGCGCCAGGCGCATACCACCGCTGCGATCGCGCTGCAGCAGGGTAAACGCCATGCGCTGCGCCGACTTCGGGCCAACGCCCGGCAGACAGCGCAGCGCTTCCATAAGCTGAGTTAACAGCGGGCTGGTTTGCATCAGAACGGCATCTTGAAGCCTGGCGGCAGCTGCATACCGGCAGAAACGGAAGCCATCTTCTCTTTCTGGGTCTCTTCAATGCGGCGCGCGGCGTCGTTAAACGCGGCAGCCACCAGATCTTCCAGCATGTCTTTGTCGTCTTCCAGCAGGCTTGGGTCGATTTCCACACGGCGGCAGTTGTGCGCGCCGTTAATGGTCACTTTCACCAGACCCGCGCCGGATTCGCCGGTCACTTCCAGCTGAGCGATCTCTTCCTGCATCTTCTGCATTTTGTCTTGCATCTGCTGGGCCTGTTTCATCAGGTTACCCAGGCCGCCTTTTCCACCAAACATAGGCTTCTCTCTCAGTCAGTCATCGTTAAAGGTACTGAATGCCAGTCAGACTGGCGTTCAAATGGGGCGGATACTCTCTTCATCCAGATCGGCGTCGAAGAAACGACGCAGGGTCTGAATGTTATTATCCGCAATAATAGCTTCGCGCGCCTGCGCGAGCTTCTCTTCATAAATTGCCTGCCGCCACTCCAGCGGCGTACGCATCGCGGGATTATCGTCTTCCACGATGGTCAATTCAACCGGCGTACCGTACAACACCCCCAGCGCTTCAGCCAGCTTTTGCTGCGCGCCGGCGGAATTGAGGTGACGCTGGCTGGGGCGCAGATGCAGACAGATGCGACTGCCCTCCTGCTCTTTCCACGCGTTGAGCGCCACCTGCTCAACCAGCTTAGGCACCGCCAGCTGGCTCACTTCCGCCGCCCAGCTGTCGCGCTCGACCGCTTCTTCGGCGAGCTTGGCCGCCAGCTCCGGCGTCTTCTCATGCTCCAGTGCCTTTTTCAGCGCTTTTGGCGTGGCGACTTCGACTTTGGTCTCTTCAACCACTGTCGTCGCCTTCCAGCGATAGGCCTCTTTCTTCGCCGGGGCCTGCTCAAGCACAGCCGCCGCCGGACGAGCCTGTACACGCTCGCTAATTGAACTCAGTCGTTCCAGCGCAGCGTTATTCACCGGCCGCGCGCGGGAAGCGGCTGCCGGTTCACTCTTTTTTGGGGTAGTTGCTCCCTGGCTGCGCTGCAGATGGCTGCGGGCCGCCAGCACCTGGCTGGTGGTCGGCGGCAAACTCTGCGGCGGCTGTTGCGGTGGCGCAGCGGGAGCAACGGGCTGACGCGGCGCGGGTGCGGCGGTCTGTGCCGGCTGCACTTCCGGCTCTGGCAGCGGCTTACGCGGATGAAACGCCAGCGCGCGCAGCAGCGTCATTTCGACGCCCATCCGCCGGTCCGGCGCATAAGGCAGCTCTTTGCGGCCCATCAGCAACGTTTGGTAGTAAAGCTGAACGTCGCCCGGCGGTACGGTTCGCGCCAGTTCGCGCATCCGCACTTCGACCGTGGCCATATCGGCGCCCAGCGCCGAAGGCGACAACTGAACCATGGCGATGCGGTGCAGCAGGCTCTGCATCTCGACCAGCAGTGCCTCCCACTCGACACCGCGTGCGGCGGCATCATTGACACCCTCCATGACCCGCTCGCCGTCGGCAGCGACCAGCGCTTCAATCAGCGACAGCGCCTGATCGTCATCAAGGGTGCCGAGCATAGTGCTCACCGATGCGGCCGTCAGTTGCCCTTCTCCACTGGCAATCGCCTGATCGGTCAGGCTTAAAGCATCGCGCAGGCTGCCGTCGGCTGCCCGCGACAGCAGCTGCAGCGCGCGGGGCTCAAAGGCAATCTGCTCTTCGCCAAGAATATGCTCCAGCTGATGGCGGATCTGTTCAACATCCAGGGCTTTGAGATGGAACTGCAGGCAGCGGGATAAGATCGTCACCGGCAGCTTCTGCGGATCCGTCGTCGCCAGCAGGAATTTGACGTGCGCCGGCGGCTCCTCCAGCGTTTTTAATAACGCGTTGAAGCTGTGGCGCGACAACATATGGACTTCGTCGATGAGATAGACCTTAAAGCGGCCGCGGGCCGGCGCATACTGGACGTTATCCAGCAGGTCGCGGGTATCTTCGACTTTGGTTCGCGAGGCGGCGTCAATCTCAATCAGATCGACAAAACGCCCCTGTTCAATTTCCCGGCAGTTATCGCACACGCCGCAGGGGGTGGCGGTGATGCCGGTTTCACAGTTTAACCCTTTCGCCAGCAGGCGGGCGATAGAGGTCTTACCGACCCCGCGGGTACCGGAAAAGAGATAAGCGTGATGAATGCGCCCTAACGACAAGCCGTTCGCCAGTGCGGTCAGCACATGTTCCTGGCCGACGACGTCAGCAAAGGTTTGTGGGCGCCATTTACGGGCTAAGACCTGATAACTCATGGGCTGGCTCTGAAACGCTGGAAGGTGAAATCACGAAGGGGTCATGCTATCACAGCCCCGCCCGATCGGCGAGGCTATGTGGCGGGATTTGCTTAGTGGCCCGGGAACGGCACCAGGCTGTAGCAGTGGATCCCCAGCTTCTCCAGGCGCTGTTCGCCGCCCAGATCGAACAGGTTGATAATGAAAGCGGCATCGTGCACTTCGCCACCGAGACGGCGGATCAGTTTGACCGTCGCGTCGATGGTGCCGCCGGTCGCCAGCAGATCGTCAACCACCAGCACTTTGTCACCCGGTTTGATTGCGTCAACGTGGATCTCCAGCTGATCGGTGCCATACTCCAGCTCATAGCTCTCGGCAATGGTTTCACGCGGCAACTTACGCGGCTTGCGAACCGGAACAAAGCCCACGCCCAGCGCCAGCGCGACCGGGGCGCCGAACAGGAAGCCACGCGCTTCGGTCCCTACCACTTTGGTAATACCCGCGTCTTTGTAGCGCTCGGTCAGCAGTTCAATGCTAAGCGCGTAGGCCTTCGGGTCTTCCAGTAAGCTGGTGACATCGCGGAAAAGAATGCCAGGTTTTGGATAATCCTCGATACTCTGGATGCTGTTCTTCAGATATTCAAGCTGCTGTGCAGTTGCGGTCATAAGTGTATGCCTGATTGAAACGGTGTTACCCACGGGCGTGCAAAAGGGGCCAAAGAAACATTTGTTTAACCTTTGACCAGGCTTACCCGCGCTCGAAAACGCCAGAATTTACTGGCTGTCAGCAACAATTGCAACAGGCATTATTGCGCATCAGTGCTTTTGTTGCTTTGCGTCAACCACCGGAATGCGCCACATAAAGATCAGCAGACAGGCCAGAATGACCAACAGCATGATGCGCACCCACGTAAGCTTAACCAGCCACAGCGAAATAGCAAAAGTCACCACGATCATCGCAATGGCGCGCGGTTTGGCGCCGCGAGGCATCGCACGGTACTGCTGCCAGTGGCGAAGATAGCCGCCAAACCAGGAGCGATACAGCAGCCATTGGTGAAAGCGCGGCGATGAGCGAGCAAAGCACCAGGCGGCGAGCAGAATAAACGGCGTCGTCGGCAGCAACGGTAAGAAGATGCCCAGCGTACCCAGCGCTACCGCCAGCCAGCCGATAATGGTTAGAATAACAGGTGGCATAATGCGAATCGTTATCAAACAGATGAGGCTACTGTAGCACAGTTGGCTGAAAGGGAATGGAGGGGTTTGGTGAAAACAGCTCAACTTTTACAAACGCTGAACGATCAGCTCAGCGAGCTGGCCGCGCTGGTGGCGCCGCTGGCGGAACACGCGACCCTGAGCCCGCGCTTTGACCGTCAGCTCTTTCACACCCGCAGCACGCTGATGCAGGCCTATCTGGCGGAAGCCCAGCAAAATTTTACCCAACTGAGCCAGGCCGTCGAGCGCCAGCAGCTGCCGCAGGTGGTCTGGATTGCCGAGCGTCTGGCGGCGCAAATCGCCGCGCTACGTCGTGAAACCGCGACCTGGTCGTTGCGCAGTTGGGACCACGCCTCTCCGGCGCTGAGCCGCTGGCAGCGCCGTCGCCTGCAGCATCAGGAGTATGAGCGCCGCCTGCTGGCGATGCGCGACCAACGCCAGCGCCAGCTGACGCAGGCGACCAGCCTTGACGAACAGCAGCGACTGGCCAGAGAAGTTGAGGCCTACAGCGGCCGGCTGGCCCGCTGCAGGCAGGCACTGGACAAAATTGAAAACGTACTGGCGCGGCTGACGCGCTAACAGGAGAGCCCATTGTCACTGGAAAATGCATCCGATGAGGTCAAACTGGCCGTCGATTTAATCATGTTGCTGGAATCGCATCAGATCCCGGCGCAAACCGTGCTGGGCGCGCTGGAAATTGTCCGGCGGGATTATGCAAACAAGTTAAAAAACGCGGAAAGCGGGTCGCAAAACCCAGAGAAGTAGGATGTTGTCTCCGGCAGTATGCTGGCAGTCTGGTCCTCTGCGCATGATGCCACTGGAGACAATATTCATGGAGAAAGTCAGTCAAACCCCACACGACGCGGTGTTTCGTCAGATGCTCATGCATCAGGCGGTCGCGAAGGATTTTTTGCAGTTGTACCTCCCCGCGCCGTTTCTGGCGATCTGCGAACTGGATTCGCTGCAGCTGGTCTCCGGTAGCTTTGTTGAAGAGGACCTGCGCGCCAGCTATTCCGATATCCTTTACTCACTGCGCACGCGTCACGGACCCGGCTATGTTTACGCGCTGATTGAGCACCAGAGTACCCCGGACAAGCTGATGGCGTTTCGCCTGCTGCGCTATGCGCTGGCCGCCATGCAGCGTCATCTGGACGCCGGCCACGACACGCTGCCGCTGGTGGTGCCCATTCTCTTTTATCACGGCAAAGTTAGCCCCTGGCCCTGGGCCCGTAACTGGCAACAGCTATTCGCCGATCCGGCGCTGGCGAAGACGCTCTATAGCAATGATTTTCCGCTGGTGGACCTCACCGTTATGCCAGATAATCAGATCGCCCGTCATCGGCGGATGGCCATGCTGGAGCTGCTGCAAAAGCATATCCGCCATCGCGATCTGGCCGAGCTGCAGGTGCCGCTGATTGCGCTGATGACGCAAGGCTATCTGACCGAAGCGCAGCTGAATACGCTGCTGCGCTATATGTTGCAGGCGGGAACTACGGAACATCCGGGGGCGCTGATCCGCACGCTGGCGGCGCAGTCGCCCAGGCATAAGGAGCTGATGATGACCATTGCCGAATGGCTGGAAGAAAAAGGCCGTAAACAGGGACAGCAAGAGGGTGAGCAGGAAGCCACTCGCAGCATCGCCGCCAGAATGCTGGCGCGCGGCCTCGAACGTCAAACCGTGCAGGAACTCACCGGGCTCAGCGATGAAGAACTCGCCGCGCTGGTGCCTTGATGCAGCAGGGGCGGCTTTGCGCCGCCCCTCTTTGATCAGGACGCGGTGGTGGGCGCCAGATCGTCCCCCTTCCCGTCCCGCTTCACTTCGGTGACTTCATCGCCTTTTTCATTGCGCAGATGAACTTCCAGCTGGTTAAAGGCAATGTTGATGTCATTCTCCCGGCACAGGCGGTCGATGGCGCGGTTGAGCTCATCCACCGTGTAGCTGCGATCGCGCAGTTCACGAACATACAGACGCAGTTCATGATCCAGCGTACTGGCCCCGAAGGTGGTGAAGAAGACCGACGGCGCCGGCTCCTGCATTACTTTCGGATGATCGTGCGCGGCCTTCAGCAGCACCTCTTTCACTTTATCCAGGTCTGAACCATAGGCAACGCCGAGGCGGATCACCACGCGAGTCACGGTGTCGGAGAGCGACCAGTTGATCAAGCGCTCGGTAACGAACGCCTTGTTCGGGATAATCACCTCTTTGCGATCGAAGTCGGTGATGGTGGTGGCGCGGATACGGATTTTGCTTACCGTACCGGAGAAAGTGCCGATGGTTACCGTATCCCCAATGCGCACCGGACGCTCGAACAGAATGATCAGGCCGGAGACGAAGTTACCGAAGATCTCCTGCAGGCCAAAACCTAAACCAACCGACAGCGCGGCCGCCAGCCATTGTAGTTTATCCCATGAGACGCCCAGCGACCCGAACACCGTCATCGCACCGATGGCGATAATCGCATAGTTAAGAATGGTGGTGATGGCGTAGGAGGTTCCCTGACGCATATTGAGACGCGAGAGAACCAGCACCTCCAGCAGACCCGGCAGGTTGCGTATTAGCGCCCAGGCGACCATCGACGCCACAATGGCAAACAGCAGACTGCCCATCGTAACGCTGCGCACCACGCTGGCCCCCGCTTCGGTACCGTTGTAGTGCCAGAGGGTAATGCTGTCGAGATAGGCGAAAACGGTGATCAGATCAGACCAAATCGCCCAGAACATGACGGCAAAAAGCGCGATCATCACTAACATGGTGATACGCAGCGTCTGCTGGTTGACCTGCTCAAGAGCAATGGCCGGCTCTTCCTGTGGCTCGGCGCCTTCCGCGCCCTCCTTCACCAGATGCTGACGGCGCGCCAGTGCGCGACGCCAGGCGATACGCCGCGCCGCCACACTCAGACCGCGCAGCACGGTCTGGTACAGCAGGTTCCAGATCATCACCAGATACACGGTCTCGATCCAGCGTCCCGCCAGGCGCAGCGTGGTGTAGAAGTAACCGGTCGCCGTCAGCACCATCAGGGCTACCGGGACAATAGACAGCACGGTGATCGTCAGCAGGCGCAGGCTGTGCGACTCTTTATCGCGCCAGCTTTCCCGGCACATCGGCCAGACCAGCACGGCAATCAGCAGCAGATTGAAGAAAATCACAAACTGCCCCAGCACGTCGTCCATCAGGTTCAGTGGCGACAGCTCGGAAATCACCGACCAGAAATTCAGCGGCAGCAGCGCGAGGCTGACGCGAACAATTTGTCGCCGCCAGTGGCTGGTCAACTGTGCGGGCATATTGAAGTGGCTGACCGCCACGCCATTCTTTTCCAGCACTTTCCAGCACAGGCCAAAGACCAGCCAGAACATGGCCAGCTTTTTACTGTACGCCCACAGCAGTCCGCTGATATTAAGCTGCATGGTGAGTAAGATCAGGCCAATCGCCAAAATTACCAGCACCACCGGCAAGGCACGAATCAGGTCGATCAGGATCGCCTTTGGCGTATGCAGCTGGGTATCGTTGCGCAGCTGCCCCACCTGGGAAGCAAGCTTAGCCTGATAATCCTTCAGCCACTGCAGACGCCAGCGGATCAGGCCGGCAATCAGCAGCAATGGTAAACCGGCCAGGAAAGCGATAAACACCGCGGGCCACGCTTTTTCCCAGTTCACGGTGATTTTCATCGCCTTAAACTGCCCTTTCAGCGCTTCCGGGAAGGCCTTAATCCACTCCCAGTCCATCGGTTTATTGCTGTTCACCCAGAAAATTTGCTGGGTCAGAATTTCCTTCAGACTGCTCGAGACGCTCATCAACTGCTGCTGGTTGATCTGCAGGTTGATGGCCATCATCAGCTGGTTCCCCAGCTGTTTATTAAACTGGTCAAGCAGCTCGCGGCGCATGTCGATCACTTCCAGCAGCGCGGCGTGCACTTCATCGTTCACTTCGCTGCTGTGTCCCTCTTCCAGTTTGGCGACAAAAGCGTCGCTCTGGAACAGCGCGTCGCGCTGCTGGTTCACCTCAAACTGTTCGAGCCGCAGGTCGGCGATGCGGTTGGTCATATCCTGCAGTTCGTCCGCCGACGGCAGCGTCTGCTGTTGCTGATAAAGAATGCGCGACAGCAGCAGGCTGCCTCTGAGCACGGAAATTTGCTCTTTTATATCCCGCTCAGACTGCAGAGCGCGGTCGAGCCAGTTCTTCACCTGGATATTGCGCTGTACCAGCTGGTTGCCGTTCTCCGTCGCCTGGATCAGCTTCTCGCTCAGCTGGTGGTTGATATCCAGCTCTTGTTTGACCAGCGGATTGGCCTGAATTCGCGTGGTTTCATCCGGGGTGACCGCCTCCTGGGCGGTTTTCTCCGTCAGCGTCAGCCGCTTGCTGTTCACCGCCTCCTGCAGCAGCTGCAGCTGATGCTCCAGGCGGTTGCTCCAGGCGGTGACGTAGTCACGCTGCTTCTGCAGGGTATCCTGCAGGACGGTGTTGCCTTCGAGGCTCTTGCGCTGCTGCTCGATCTGCGCGTTGAGCAATGCCTGTTGCGCTTGCAACAGCACCTGCTGGGTCGGTCGCAGGGTCTCGTCGCCCACCGAAGTGCCATTCAGCCGATTGCGGATCTGCTGCAGCTGCTGGGAGGCGTTATACATGGCGTTCTGCACACGTTCCGGCTGCGTTTGCAGGGAAACCAGCTGGCTGTTGTAAGTTGCCAGATCGTTTTGCGCATTCTGCAGGTCGTCCAGCGTCTGGGTGACGCGTGACTCCAGTTGACGCAGAGAGAGTGTACTGAGCGTTTTGCGGGTGGCGGCGTCGTCGGGGACGTCGCTCAGGTTGTTGAGACTATCCACCGCCTGGCGCAGCTTCGCCGGGGCTTGCTCGACCTGCTGGCGGAGCTGCGTCGTCTCGCTTTTGATACGCTCGATTTTATCCAGCGTTTCCAGCGTCTGGGTCAAATCCTGCTGGACCAGTTTGTCCTGCGGAGTCAGTTCTTTTTGCTTGTTTAACGTGTTGAGCTGGCTCTGCACCTCTGCCCGGTCAGGGAGATCCGCGGCGCGGCCCTGGACTGGGCTGAAAAGGCCAATAAAGCAGAGCAGCGTAATAAAAAAGATAAACGTGGCGCGTTGCCTGGAGATCGTGTGCAGCATAGTAATATGAATGATTGCAAATGCCGGAGAATACCGGGGGTCGTCGCAAGCGCGCAGAATAGCACTTCTCTTCGCTGGCGAATAGCGGCGGACGGCGCTAAAAATTCACGTTCATCCGCGCGCTACGTTAAGCTGTCAGGCTCTCCGGGCCGCGTAGCGTGGGACAGAACTGATACATCTCCAGCAGGATGGCGACGTAGTCTCGCGCTTCCGCATGCAGGTCGAATGAATCAGGGGCAAACAGCCAGTTTTCCATCAGTCCGGAAAGGTAGCTGCGCATTAACACGGCCGCCCGCCGGGTGAGTAAATCGGCGGGCAATAGCTTCGCGGCGATGCACTCTTTTAAGGTCTGCTCGATACGCTCGTAGCTCGCCAGGGAGAGCTGACGCTGAGCCTGCTGCACCACGGTCATCTCACCGACAAACTCACACTTGTGGTAGATAATCTCCATCATTAATCGTCGACGTTCCTCTGTCACTGTCGCTTCAAGAACATAGACTAATATCTCCCTGATAACTGAGAGTGGATCGTTGGGGAATTTTGCCCGATACTCAATTTCGAGATCGCTAATACTGGCGTCTGACAGCTCCCAAATTTCGTTGAATAAATCTGATTTATTCTTGAAATGCCAGTAGATAGCCCCCCTCGTTACACCCGCAGCTTTTGCAATTGTTGCCAACGAGGTAGATGATACGCCTTGCTGCGAAAACAGACGCAGAGCAACATCCAGAATCAGTTGCCGGGTTTCACGTGCCTGTTGTTTGGTTTTTCGTGCCATAGGTTAATGACTTTACAGAGGTTACGTTTACATACATTTGTGAATGTATGTACCATAGCATGACCATAATAGAAAGACTGTAGTGGGTTTGTGGTTGTTTGAGCCACTGAACATTTTGAAATTGGACACTCGAGGTTTACATATGAACAAAAACAGAGGGTTAACGCCTCTGGCGGTCGTTCTGATGCTCTCAGGCAGCTTAGCGCTAACAGGATGTGACGATAAACCGGCTCAACAAGGAGCCCAGCACATGCCGGAAGTCGGTATTGTGACGCTCAAATCCGCACCTCTACAAATAACCACCGAACTGCCAGGCCGCACCAGCGCCTATCGCATTGCGGAAGTCCGTCCTCAGGTCAGTGGCATTATTTTAAAACGTAACTTCGTGGAAGGTAGCGACATCCAGGCCGGCGTCTCCCTGTATCAGATCGATCCCGCCACCTATCAGGCCAGCTATGACAGCGCCAAAGGCGACCTGGCAAAAGCCCAGGCGGCGGCGAACATGGATCAACTGACGGTCAAGCGTTATCAGAAACTGTTAGGCACTAAATATATCAGTCAACAAGACTACGATACCGCCGTCGCGACGGCACAGCAGAGCAATGCGGCCGTGGTCGCAGCGAAAGCGGCCGTTGAAACCGCGCGCATCAATCTGGCCTACACCAAAGTCACCTCGCCGATCAGCGGCCGGATTGGCAAATCCGCCGTGACCGAAGGGGCGCTGGTGCAGAATGGTCAAACGACCGCGCTGGCAACTGTTCAGCAGCTGGATCCGATCTATGTTGACGTCACCCAGTCGAGCAATGATTTCCTGCGCCTGAAACAGGAGCTGGCCGATGGCCGCCTGAAACAGGAAAATGGCAAAGCGAAAGTAGAGCTGGTCACCAATGACGGTCTTAAGTATCCGCAGTCCGGTACGCTGGAATTCTCGGATGTGACAGTCGATCAGACCACCGGCTCTATCACGCTGCGCGCGATTTTCCCGAACCCGGATCACAGCCTGTTACCAGGGATGTTCGTCCGTGCGCGTCTGGAAGAAGGGGTCAACCCTGACGCCCTGCTGGTACCGCAACAAGGCGTTACCCGTACGCCGCGCGGCGACGCCAGCGTCATGGTGGTCGGTGAAGGCGATAAAGTCGAAGTCCGCCAGGTCACTGCTTCTCAGGCGATTGGCGATAAATGGCTGGTCACTGACGGTCTGAAAACGGGCGATCGCGTTATCGTCACTGGCCTGCAAAAAATCAAACCAGGCGTACAGGTAAAAGCGCAGGAAGTAGCTTCTGATGATAAACAGCAAGCCGCAGGCAACGCGCCATCAGAACAAACCAAGTCTTAACTTAAACAGGAGCCGTTAAGACATGCCTAATTTCTTTATCGATCGCCCCATATTTGCATGGGTGATCGCCATCATCATCATGCTGGCTGGGGGATTATCGATCCTCAAATTGCCGGTAGCGCAATATCCGACGATTGCGCCGCCAGCAATTTCCATTACCGCCATGTACCCCGGTGCTGACGCCGAAACCGTGCAGAACACCGTGACTCAGGTTATCGAACAGAATATGAACGGTATCGACCACCTGATGTACATGTCCTCCAATGGCGACTCCACCGGTACGGCGACCATCACCCTGACCTTCGAATCCGGCACCGATCCGGATATCGCCCAGGTCCAGGTACAGAACAAGCTGGCGCTGGCGACGCCCCTGCTGCCACAAGAAGTACAGCAGCAAGGGATTAGCGTTGAGAAAGCGTCCAGCAGCTTCCTGATGGTTGTCGGCGTCATTAACACTAACGGCACCATGAACCAGGACGATATTTCGGACTACGTGGCGGCCAACATGAAGGACCCGATCAGCCGTACCAGCGGCGTCGGTGACGTTCAGCTGTTCGGTTCCCAGTACGCGATGCGTATCTGGATGGATCCGAACAAACTGAACAACTTCCAGCTTACTCCGGTGGATGTGATCAGCGCCCTGAAAGCACAGAACGCCCAGGTGGCCGCAGGTCAGTTAGGCGGTACGCCGCCGGTGAAAGGCCAGCAGCTTAACGCCTCTATCATCGCGCAAACCCGTCTGACCAATACCGAAGAGTTTGGCAACATTCTGCTGAAGGTGAACCAGGACGGTTCCCAGGTTCGTCTGCGCGATGTCGCCAAAATTGAACTGGGTGGCGAAAGCTATGACGTGGTGGCGAAGTTTAACGGCCAGCCGGCATCCGGTCTGGGTATTAAACTGGCTACCGGCGCGAACGCGCTGGATACCGCCAACGCTATTCGCGCTGAACTGGCGAAGATGGAGCCGTTTTTCCCGTCGGGGATGAAGATCGTTTACCCGTATGACACCACCCCGTTCGTGAAAATCTCTATTCACGAAGTGGTTAAAACGCTGGTTGAAGCGATCATCCTGGTGTTCCTGGTCATGTATCTGTTCCTACAGAACTTCCGCGCCACGCTGATCCCGACCATCGCCGTACCGGTGGTCCTGTTAGGCACCTTCGCGGTACTGGCAGCGTTTGGCTTCTCGATAAACACCCTGACGATGTTCGGGATGGTGCTCGCCATCGGCCTGTTGGTGGATGACGCCATCGTGGTGGTCGAGAACGTCGAGCGCGTAATGGCGGAAGAGGGTCTGCCGCCGAAAGAAGCGACGCGTAAATCGATGGGACAGATCCAGGGCGCGCTGGTCGGTATCGCCATGGTGCTGTCGGCGGTATTTATCCCGATGGCGTTCTTCGGCGGTTCAACCGGGGCCATCTATCGCCAGTTCTCCATCACTATCGTTTCTGCGATGGCGCTGTCGGTACTGGTGGCGTTGATCCTGACGCCAGCGCTGTGCGCCACGATGCTGAAGCCTATTCAGAAAGGCAGCCATGGCGCGACCACCGGTTTCTTCGGCTGGTTTAACCGCATGTTCGATAAGAGCACTCACCACTACACCGACAGCGTAGGCAACATTCTGCGCAGCACCGGTCGTTATCTGGTGCTGTATCTGATCATCGTGGTGGGCATGGCGTGGCTGTTCGTCCGTCTGCCGAGCTCCTTCCTGCCGGACGAGGACCAGGGGGTATTCCTGAGCATGGCGCAGCTGCCTGCCGGCGCCACCCAGGAGCGTACGCAGAAAGTGCTGGATGAGATGACGGACTACTATCTCACCAAAGAGAAGAACAACGTGGAATCCGTGTTTGCGGTTAACGGCTTCGGTTTCGCCGGTCGTGGCCAGAACACCGGCATCGCGTTCGTCTCGCTGAAAGACTGGAGCCAGCGTCCGGGTGAGGAAAACAAAGTTGAAGCGATCACCGGCCGGGCGATGGGCTACTTCTCGCAGATTAAAGATGCGATGGTGTTCGCCTTTAACCTGCCAGCTATCGTTGAACTGGGTACCGCGACCGGCTTTGACTTCCAGCTCATTGACCAGGGCGGTCTGGGACACGAAAAACTGACGCAAGCGCGAAATCAGCTGTTTGGCATGGTGGCGCAGCATCCTGACGTGTTAACCGGCGTGCGTCCTAACGGTCTGGAAGATACACCGCAGTTCAAAGTCGATATCGATCAGGAAAAAGCCCAGGCGCTGGGCGTCTCCATCAGCGACATTAACACCACGCTGGGCGCAGCCTGGGGCGGGAGCTATGTCAACGACTTTATTGACCGTGGCCGCGTGAAGAAAGTGTACATCATGTCTGAAGCGAAATACCGTATGCTGCCGGAAGACATTGGCAAGTGGTATGTTCGCGGCAGCGATGGTCAGATGGTGCCATTCTCCGCCTTCTCTACCTCGCGCTGGGAATACGGTTCACCGCGTCTGGAACGCTACAACGGTCTGCCGTCGCTGGAAATTCTCGGCCAGGCAGCGCCAGGCAAGAGTACGGGTGAGGCGATGAGCCTGATGGAAGAGCTGGCGGGTAAACTGCCTTCTGGTATCGGCTACGACTGGACCGGGATGTCTTATCAGGAACGACTGTCCGGCAACCAAGCCCCTGCCCTGTACGCCATCTCCCTGATTGTCGTCTTCCTGTGTCTGGCGGCGCTGTATGAGAGCTGGTCGATACCGTTCTCGGTCATGCTGGTCGTCCCGTTGGGTGTGGTCGGTGCGCTGTTAGCCGCCACCTTCCGCGGTTTAACCAACGACGTTTACTTCCAGGTGGGTCTGTTGACCACCATCGGCCTGTCGGCGAAGAACGCCATATTGATCGTTGAATTCGCCAAAGATCTGATGGAGAAAGAGGGCAAAGGGCTGATTGAGGCGACGCTTGAAGCAGTACGTATGCGTCTGCGTCCGATCCTGATGACCTCCCTGGCGTTTATCCTCGGCGTTATGCCGCTGGTTATCAGCTCGGGTGCCGGCTCCGGCGCACAGAACGCCGTAGGTACTGGCGTAATGGGCGGGATGGTGACGGCGACGATTCTGGCGATCTTCTTCGTGCCGGTGTTCTTCGTGGTGGTTCGCCGCCGCTTTAGCAAGAAAACGGAAGATATTGAGCACAGCCATCAGGTTGAGCATCATTAATCGTTACACCTGAACAAAGGGCCGCATTCGCGGCCCTTTTTTTGTCCCTCGCCGCAGGGCACATATTGCCATTGTTTATTTTTCGTGCTGCATTTAATATATATTGATATGGCCCTGGCTATTTTTTCACATTGCCTTGCGCTCATGATCTTTACACACTCATTGACCAGGAATAATCCTAATACCAGTGCCCTCGGCCGGCGGTTTCTGAACGCGACTGCTGCCTGCCTTAAGCCAATGATTGATAAGACTTCTCTATTTCTCAGGCTGTGCGCCAGGGCCAAAGAAATTAATTTGTCTATTTTTAAGATAATTTCTCTCTGATAATTGTAATTTTTCGTAATAGCACGATGAAATCTGTTGGAGAGTGGATTATAGTTAAATCAGCAGGATTACTCAGTTAGTGTCAGGTCGGTTAGTCGTGTTCATCCCACAACGGTGTTTGTTAGTCGTCGTTTAAACCACTCAAAAGGGGATGCGTTATGGACGAATACTCGCCAAAAAGACATGATATTGCACAGCTACGCTTTCTCTGCGAAACGCTGTATCATGACTGCCTTGCAAACCTGGAAGAGAGCAACCATGGCTGGGTCAACGACCCGACTTCGGCTGTCAATCTTCAGTTAAATGAATTGATCGAGCACATTGCCACGTTCGCGCTTAATTATAAAATTAAGTACACTGAGGATAATAAGCTGGTCGCCCAGGTTGACGAATATCTGGACGATACTTTTACTTTGTTCAGTAACTACGGCATTAACTCATCGGATTTGCAAAAGTGGAAAAAATCCGGTAATCGGCTATTTCGTTGCTTTGTCAACGCCAGTCGGGAAAACCCGGCCAGTCTCTCGTGTTAGAATTATTACAATCAAAAGGTGGAATTATGTCTGATAAGCCATTAACTAAAACAGACTATTTGATGCGCTTACGTCGTTGCCAGACAATTGACACGCTGGAGCGCGTCATTGAAAAAAATAAATATGAACTGTCTGATAATGAGCTGGCGGTATTTTACTCAGCCGCTGACCATCGTCTGGCTGAACTGACCATGAATAAGCTGTACGATAAGATCCCCACATCAGTCTGGAAGTTTATCCGCTAATCGACGCGCACAACGTGGTCTGCTGACCGGACGATACGCGTCAGCCGCCGCAGGGTATCTTTGTGATAGTCATCACATCATTCAGCTAACAGCAACCCTGTAACCGGTTTCTTTTTTATACTGCTACGGCCATCTAAAGTCAGGTATAAGGAAGACCCATGAGTGAAGAAAAACGTAAAATGATCGCCGGTGAGCTCTATTTATCTGGCGACCCAACGCTTCGCGCCGATCGCCTGCGCGCCAGACAGTTGTTGCATCGTTATAATCATTCCTCCCCGGATGCGCAGGAAGAGCGTCAGCATATTCTGGCCGAGCTGTTCGGTCGCGCCGGCGATGCGTATATCGAGCCAAGCTTTCGCTGCGACTACGGCTACAATATCTTTCTCGGCAACGCTTTTTACGCCAATTTTGACTGCGTGATGCTGGACGTCTGCCCTATTCATATTGGCGATAATTGCATGCTGGCGCCGGGTGTCCATATTTATACCGCCACCCATCCGCTGGATGCTGAGGCGCGTAACAGCGGCCAGGAATATGGCAAACCGGTGACCATTGGCCACAATGTGTGGATTGGCGGCCGGGCGGTGATCAATCCCGGGGTGACCATTGGCGATAATGCGGTCATTGCATCTGGAGCGGTAGTGACCAAAGATGTCCCGGCCTGGGCTGTCGTCGGCGGCAACCCGGCGCAGATCATCAAGCGCCTTCCGGTACCAAATCCGTAACTGTTATGCTTTTCTGTAACTGATCTGTTACTTTCGCCTCGGAATATTGCAACATAAAATAGCCTTCAGGCTGAGCCTGCTACGCCTGGTCCGCCGGGCGCACGCGGTTGGCTCATTGCAGAATTCGGGGACCAAGATGACAGAAATACAACGCCTGCTAACTCACACTATTGACGAACTCAACGTTCAGGAAAAACGCGATAATCGCCCGCGTTTTAGCATCAGTTTTATTCGCAACCATCCGGGGCTGTTTGTTGCCATGTATGCCGCGTTTCTGGCGACGCTGGTGGTCATGTTGCGCTCTGAAACGCTGGTAGACTCGGTCTGGTTACTGGTGGTGCTGTTCATCCTGTTCAACGCTTTTTTCTTCTTTGACGTCTATCCACGCTATCGTTATGAAGATATCGATGTCCTCGACTTTCGGGTGTGCTACAACGGGGAATGGTACAACACCCGCTTTGTTCCCCGGCAGCTGATCGAGCGTATTCTTCAGTCGCCGGATGTCGATGGCGAGCAGAAGGCGCAGCTCAAAAAGATGGTCGCCACCAAAGGCGAGCTCTCCTTCTACGACGTCTTTACACTGACCCGCGCCGGTGCTGCACAATAAGACGATTTAGCGTCCGCAGCGCCAACGGATAGCGGGAAGCAGAAGTATTACCATATCCCAGCACCAGCCCGCTCCGCGCTCGCTGCGGGTCGAGATAGAAATGACTTAACGCGGCAGGCGCCAGTTGAAACTGACGCGCCTGCTGTGCAATCGCCTGGTCATCAATCCCTTCCATTGCCACCGTCAGATGGAGCCCCCCTTCCCCGCCAAGGACGTCGCATGGCACGGTTATCTCTTGCGCCAGTGCCTCACGCAGCTGTTGTTGACGCTTGCGGTACAGGCGACGCATGGCCGCCAGATGGCGAGCATAGTGCCCCTTCTCAATAAACCTGGCCAGCGCCCGCTGTTCAGTGCGGTGTCCCCCACGCAGCAACGTGCCAATCGCACCCTGCGCGGCATCCGCCAGCGCAGGCGGCATCACCATGAAGCCAATACGCAGCGCCGGAAAGAGCGTTTTGCTGAAGGTACCGAGATACACCACCGGGGCATCAGGCACCATTCCCAGCATCGCCGGGATCGGCTCTCCGCTATGGCGAAACTCGCTGTCGTAGTCATCCTCCACAATCCACGCCCCGTGCAGGCGGGCATACTCCACCAGCGCCAGACGTCGCGCAGCGCTCATGACGCTCCCGAGGGGATACTGATGAGAGGGAGAGGTGAAGATAAGCCGGGGCGGCTCCGCGACGCCGTTGGCGATACCCATCCCTTCATCATCGACCGCCATCCCGCTGACCCGCAGCCCTGCCCGCTGGAAGCTGCTCCTGGCCCCCAGGTAACCCGGCTCTTCCACCCACACGCTGTCGCCAGGATCCGTCAGTAGCGAAGCGCATAAGTTCACCCCTTCCAGCGCCCCCTCGGTAATGACAATCTGCCGAATATCGCAACGGATCCCCCGGGACAGCGCCAGATGGCGAGCGATAGCCTCACGCAGCAGAGAGTCGCCTGCCGCCTCACCATAGCCCAGCAGCGCGCTGCCCTCGTCACGTAAGACGTTATCCATCAGCCGCCGCCACAGCGGCAACGGAAAATAGTTCACCGCCGGCATGCCAGGGGTAAACAGCAGCGCCGGAGAGTCGCGACGCATCGCGGCTGGCAGCCCTTGCAGCCGCTCAGGCAGCACAACGGGCGGCACCTTCACAGCCTCTTCGCGGCAGGCGGCGAGCGGTACCACCTGCGTCCCCTGACGGCTCCGCGTCAGGTACCCCTCCAGCGCCAGCTGCTCCAGTGCAGCATTGACCGTATTCCGCGACAGCTGCAGCCGTCCGGCAATCACTCGCGATCCGGGCAAACGGCAGCTGGCCGCCAGGGTTCCCTGCAGGATGGCATGGCGCAATGTGTGGTAAAGGGCCCGCTGCAGGGTCTCGTCCATTCGGTCACGCATCCCCTGCGTCACCAGCGTAAAAAACCCATCGTCCGGTATGTTCATTTCACCTCCTCGTGGCCCTATAAAAACATACTCCTGTGGCACTTTTTATGGAACCAGTGAACGAGTACGCTGCCTGAAATACCCCGCTAAGGAAACCGCAATGTGTGAATACAATCAGTTTGGACAAGCGCTCGGCGCCGCGTTGCCTGACTGGCAACCGCGTCCATGGCCAGCACGGCAGGTATTACAGGGCAGCCGCTGCCAGCTCGAACCGCTGACTCTTGCTCATGCCAGCGATCTGTTTGCTGCTCACCAGCTGGCGCCAGACGCCCGGAGCTGGACGTGGCTGCTGCGTGAACCTGAGAGCAACCTTGCAGAATTCAGTGCCTGGGTGGAGCAGGTCGCCACGCTGGCAGACCCGATCCATTTTGCCGTCGTTGACCAGCGGCAAGGGAAAGCGGTTGGCTCGCTGGCGTTAATGCGCATCGACGCCACCCACGGTGTGGTAGAGGTGGGACATGTGCATTTTTCACCGTTGCTGAGCCGAACGGCTATGGCCACCGAAGCGCACTGGCTGTTGATGCAGTATGTGTTTGATACGCTCGGCTATCGTCGCTATGAATGGAAATGTAATAGTCTCAATACGCCGTCGGGCCGGGCGGCAAGACGGCTGGGTTTTCAGTACGAAGGACGTTTTCGCCAGGCGCTGGTGAGCAAAGGACATAACCGGGATACGGACTGGTTTTCGGTGATAGACGGCGAATGGCCGCCGCTGGATAACGCCATGCGGCAATGGCTGGCCGCCGACAATTTTACCGCCGACGGTCAGCAGCGCCGCACCCTGGAGAGTTTCCGTTAACGACGTTTTTTGCGCCCCTGCACCGCTTTAAAGCGGGGGTTGCTCTTACAGATAACGTACAGCCGCCCTTTGCGCTTGACCAGCTGACAATCCGGGTGGCGCTGTTTGGCGCTGCGTAATGAGTTAACGACCTGCATCATGCCTTCCTTTTCGCATCAATAAAGCTGCCGAAGCGCTGACGGAACCGGGCCGCGCTGCCCTCGCTGGCGAAGGTTTTTTGTTTGCCGGTGTAGTACGGATGCGATTTCGAGGAGACCTCGATCGTCACATATGGAAAAGTTTCGCCGTCGAGTTCAATTACGCGATCGGTGCGGATGGTGGAACCGACTTTAAAATACTCATTAACGCTGGTGTCGTGAAACACCACCGTGCGATAGGGGGGATGGATATGGGCTTTCATGATGACCTCGTCATTATGTTATAACATAACATTTAAATTACGCCGTTCCACGACAAAGATCAACCATGTTCAAATAAAGGGTAATGGCCTAAGGCGAGTTTCCCCGCCTTTGGCTTCAGGGGGCCAGACGGTGGGCGATAGCGCGCAGCTGTTCCGCGATGGCCTGCAGATCTTTGCCTTGCTCGGTTCTGGCGCCGCTGGAATGGCGTATCACCAGACGCGCCGGCAGGATGGATGAAGTATGTGGCGCACCGCTGGTGCTGGCGAGGATCCGCCGCACCGCCTCTTTCCCCTGCAGATCGAGGTCCAGCGACACCGTACTCAGCGCTGGATAGAAAAAGGAGCTTTCGTAGGTATCGTCATAGCCAATAACGGACTTCTCCCCCGGCACCGCCACCTGGTGCTGATGGAAGGCGCTGAGCACCCCCAGCGCCATCTGGTCATTCCCCACCAGCACGGCGCTGAAATTGGGCGTTTCGCGCAGCATCTGCAGCGCACCGGCATAGCCGCTTTGCGCATCCCAGTTGCCGTGCAGGACGGTCACCGGCTTCAGGCCATAGCCCTCCAGGGTCTCCAGCCAGCTTTTCAGCCGGAGTTTGGCCGATACAGAGCTGTCCGGCCCCGCCAGCAGCGCGATCTCCCGATGCCCCATCTCATAAAGATATTTGACGCTGGCCCGGGTGCCATCTGCCGGATTAAACGAAACGTTAAACACGGAACTATAAGGATCGACATCGAGAAAAAGGCAGACGATATCATCGTTGTCAGCGGCGATTTTCTGCGCCTGCTCGGTCTCCAGCGGCACGTTGATAATGACTTTATCCACCCGCTGAGACTTCAGCTCATTGATGGAATCCTGAATACTTTGGTTGACGCTCTCATCGATCATCGAAATCAGGACCTGGTAACCTTCCAGATTGGCATAGCGTTTTACCGCCGCCGCCACCTGGGAAGGCGCATGCCAGGCCAGCGAAATCGTCACCAGCCCGACCGTCTGGCTCTCCTTCCCCACCAGCTGCTGCGCCAGCCGGTTTGGCACATAGCGTAAGGCCTCTATCGATTTCTCCACCTTGCGGCGCGTCGCTTCGGATACATTGGCAGATTTATTGAGTACCCTGGACACGGTCTGGTAAGAGACGCCTGCATGGCGTGCGACGTCTTCCAGAGTAGCGCTTTTAGACTTCATGGTCCGGTTCCTTATGTTGTTATCCCATGATTGTAACAGGGGCCATTTGAAAAAACGCTCACCGCCACCTTCCATCGCAAAATCATACCCAAAAAAGTATTACGTTCACAATACAGTTAATTGTGAATCACCTCACCCATCACAACAAAAACCAGCATAATTATTTGCACTTAATCACACAATAATCATATCTCATTTGCGTGAAGTTACATTTAGGCATTTTATGACATCAGTTATGTGAACGTAATACAAAACAATAAGAGGATAGAGATGAATACGACACTGCGCGCCCTTTCCGCCGCGTTAGCCGCTGCGCTAATCGCCCCTTCCGCGCTTGCGGCGACCGCCGCGATCCCGACTATCGATTTCCATGGCTATATGCGCGCCGGGGTTGGGGTCTCCGGCGACGGTAGCGAAGCGGAATGGCAAAAGAACAAGCTGGGCCGTTTGGGTAACGAATCGGATACCTATGGTGAGTTAGAGCTGGGCTCCGAGGTCTACAAGAAAGATGACGTCAGCTTCTATCTCGACAGCATGGTCAGCATGGTGTCCGACGGCTCTAACGATAATGAAACCACGCTGAATGATGATGCGCAGTTCGGCTTACGTCAGTTGAACCTGCAGATCAAAGGGCTGATCCCGGGCGATCCGAATGCGGTGATCTGGGGCGGAAAACGTTACTATCAGCGTCACGATCTGCACATCATCGATACTAAATACTGGAATATTTCCGGCTCAGGAGCCGGGGTGGAAAACTACACCCTTGGCCCGGGCGCCGTCTCGCTGGCCTGGATCCGCGGCGATGCCAACGACGTCGACTATCGCGTCGATGGCGACAGCAACGTCAATATTAACTATATCGATTTACGCTACGCAGGCTGGAAGCCGTGGTCAGGTTCGTGGACCGAATTCGGCATCGACTACGCCATGCCGAACACCACCAAAAAACAGGACAGCTACGGCGGGCTGTACGATGCCGATAATGGCGTGATGCTGACCGGTGAAATCAGTCAGGATATGCTGGGCGGCTATAACAAAACCGTGCTTCAGTATGCCAACAAAGGGCTGGCGCAGAACATGGTCTCCCAGGGCGGCGGCTGGTACGATATGTGGAACTACGTGAACGATGCCACCGGCTATCGCGTGATTAACACCGGCCTGATCCCGATTACCGAAAAGTTCTCCATCAACCACGTCCTGACCTGGGGCTCGGCGGATGACATTACCGACTACACCGACAAAACGCGGATGCTGTCGCTGGTTGCCCGTGGGCAGTATCAGTTCACCGACTACGTCCGCCTGATTGGCGAAGTCGGCGGTTTCTATCAGAAAGACAGCTATAACAATGGCACCAGCTACAAACAGGCCGGTGAGAAATATACCATTGCGCTGGGCCTCGCGGACGGGCCGGACTTTATGTCACGCCCGGAATTACGCATTTTTGCTTCATACCTGAATGATTCCGAAGATGGTAAACCGTTTGAAGACCAGACGGCGAATAATACCTGGAATTTCGGCGTGCAGGTTGAGGCCTGGTGGTAATATCGCGCTGGTAAAACAAGTACATTATTTTTATCTCCAACTGTAAGGTCGTTAATTACCCCTCCGGTAATCATTATTGCCACTGCTGTCTTTGTCTTATTTTCGGGATAACCTGTTTTCAGGTTATCCCTTTTTATTTATTTCCGGGTGGCAAAATGCTCATCCAGCAATTGACGCAGCGCATCGGACTGCTTACCGAAAATAGCATGAACCTGCTGACCGAGAATAATGACGCCCAGCGCGCCCTGCTGCTGTAATGCGTCAGTATCCACGGCCGCAAGATGACGAACCGTCACCCGCAGACGAGTAATACAGGCATCCACTTGCGTAATATTCGCTTCGCCACCAAAGGCCTGAATAAGCGCCTCGATTTGCTGTTTTTCCGCCTCGCTTAATGGCTGTGCCGGACGCGCAGGGGAGAAATAGTGCAGGAAAGATTTTAAACTCACCATCATAAACTCCAGGTTTAAGATAAAAAAAAGCCTGCTCAGCAGAGCAGGCGTGGAGAAAAAAGGATTAGGCGTGACGACGAAGAATACGGCAATCCCATGCTGTCAGGGTCAGCGGGTCCGACATCGCCGCGTCGGTCAGGCAATCCCGATACCCAGGCGGTAGAGTCAGGGTATGACTTTGCGCGCTGTAGTTCTGCAGGAAGACAAACGTGCTCTCACCGTCGGTGCGCGCGGTAGCCACTACGCCGGGTGGTAAATCCGCCGCTATCGCCCGCGGCAGAGCCAGCCCCCTGCTCAGGGCGGCAAAGAAGTCGCGCTGGAAGGCTAAATCGTTGCGGGAAGCCACATGCCAGGCTTTACCTTTCCCGAAGCCGTTCACCGTCACCGCCGGCCGTCCGGCATAGAAATCATCCCGGTAGGTGGCCAGCGTCTGAGCGCTCTCGGTATGGATTAGTTCACAGAGATGGCGCACCTGATAGGGGCCCTGCAGACCGCACTGATTCCCGGCAAGCCCCTGCACAAGATTAAACTCGCCGTCATTCAGGCAGTCGATCTCTTCCGCCCAGATCCCCAGCAGATTGCGCAGCGGGCCCGGGAAGCCACCGAGATAGCAGAGATCGGACTCATTGACGATGCCGGTCCAGTAGGTGGTCACCAGGTGGCCGCCGCTGGCGACAAACGCCTCTGCCCGCCCGGCAAAGCCATCGCGCACCATATATAACATCGGAGCAATCACTAACCGGTACGGCGTTAAATCGACATCAGCGTCAATCACATCGACGGCAATGCCCTGCTCCCAGAACGGGCGGTAGTGCTCGTTGACCGTCTTCTCATACTCCATACCCAGATTGCGCGGCCCCTGGGCGTCATCAAGCGCCCAGCGGTTTTGCTGGTCGAAGATAATCGCTACTTTCGCCTCGGTGCGACAGCCCCGGACCTCCGGCAGCTTGCTCAGTATCTCACCGAGCTGGCTGACTTCACGTCCAATACGGGTATCGATGTGCCCGACGTGGTCGACCACCGCGCCGTGAAATTTCTCAACCGAACCGCGACTTTTCCGCCACTGGAAATACTGCACCGAGTCGGCGCCATGCGCCACCGCCTGCAGTGAGGAGAGAATATGCATTCCCGGCTTCTTCAGTTTGCTGGTCGGCTGCCAGTTGGTGGCGCCCGGTGTGGACTCCATCAGCACAAACGGTTTGCCGCCCTTCAGGCTGCGCATCATGTCGTGATACATCGCGGTGTAGCAGGCCAGCGCGGTTTCGTCTTTATCGCGGTGCCACATTGGATAGCTGTCCCACGAGATAAAGTCCAGCGCCTCCGCCAGTTGCCAGTAGTCGTAATCGTAGAAATACTCCATAAAGTTGGTGGTCACCGGCAGGGAGGCGTTCGCCGCCTTCAGCGGGGCAATTTCATGGCGGCAGAAATCGGTCACCTGAGCGGTGTTAAAGCGATGCCAGTCAAGATTGAGACCGTGGATTGACACCTCGCCCTGCGGCGCAGGCGATTCAATCTGCGACCAGTCGGTATAGGTATGACTCCAGAAGGTGCTCCACCAGGCCTGGTTGAGGTTCTCCAGGGTCTGGTAACGCGCCTTCAGCCAGTCGCGAAAACGGTTCTGGCAGAGATCGCAATGGCATTCGCCGCCATATTCGTTGGAAATATGCCAGCCCAGCACCGCCGGGTGTGAGGAATAACGCTCCGCCAGCAGGGTATTGATTTTCAGGGTCTTCTCGCGATAGACCGGTGACGACATACAGTGGTTATGACGGCCACCGTGCAGTGCCGGCACCCGATCGCGTCCCACCCGCAGAACCTGCGGATAGCGCTGAGACATCCACGCCGGACGCGCGCCGCTCGGCGTGGCCAGAAAAACATGAATGCCGGCGGCATACAGTTTATCGAGGATAGTATCCAGCCAGGCGAAATCAAATACCCCTTCGCGTGGCTCCAGTTTCGCCCAGCTAAATATTCCCACCGACATCACATTGCATTTTGCCTGCTGCATCATGGCAATGTCTTTATCAATAATATCGGGGTCATTCTCCCATTGCTCCGGATTATAATCCGCGCCATGCAGCAGCGTACTAACCTTCGGATGTAAAGGTGCAAATTTATTCATAATAAACTTCCTGAAAAAGACGACAAAAAATTAATTAAAAACTTTTACCGACGGCAATACTTTTCCCTGGCAATCAAATAGCGCCTGATTTTCACGTGCATTGCCTTCTTTCCACTCGTCGTGGATATATTTCATCCCCGCCGGGGTAGCCCAGGTATTTCCCGGCACGGCAATCCACGTGGGCTCCCAGTAAAAAATACCCTTGCCGCGCTGATCGGGAACATCTATTACGGCCTGCATCAGATCGTGAATATAGTGATATTGCCCCTGCACGGTGGCGGGATAACCCCCGTCCTTTTCCTCTTTCGCCTGGAAACTATTTTCCGCGTTATCACAGTTGGCCAGGGTATAGGCATAGGCCGCCTCGACGACGATAACGTCTTTGTTATAGCGTTTGCTGATGTCATCCATGTTAGCCTTCAGGGCGCTGATCGGGCCATTCCAGTAGGTGTACATCGACAGACCAATCACGTCATATGGCACATGGCGTTTATCAATCTCATCAAACCACCAGCGGAAGGTATCGTTCTTGGTCCCTTCGGCCAGATGCAGCATGATTTTCACCTGCTCGCCGTGATGCAGATTTTCCTTTAGGCCATCAATAGCCGCGTTCAGCAGCCCGGCTAGACGGTCGAACTCTCCGCCGCCCTGCCCCCAGCTTTTCCCTTCCGGCCACAGGATGCCACCGTTGATTTCGTTGCCGATCTGCACCATATCCGGCAGGACGCCCGCCTGCTTAAAGCGGGCGATGGTATCGCGGGTATAGTCATGAATCGCCGTTTTCAGCTGCGGATAATCCATCTTTTCCCAGGCTTTCGGTTTGAACTGCTTGCCGGGATCGGTCCAGAAATCGCTGTAATGAAAATCGAGCAGCAGTTTCATCCCCTGGGCTTTCGCCCGTTTCGCGAGGGTCAGGGTGGTGGCCAGGTCGTTATTTCCGCCGCCATAGTCCTCGCCGCTCGCCGATTTCGGATCCACCCACAGACGGAGGCGAACATAGTTGACGCCGTTCTCTTTCAGAATCGCGATCGGATCCTTGCGCTGATTATTCTGGTCGTAGAACGTCGCCCCGTGCTTTTCGGCATCCAGCAGCGTGGAGATATCCGCGCCTTTGATAAAGTCCGCCGGCATGCCCTGAAACGCGCGGGTTTCAAGTGCGTCCGCGGCCAGAGAAGGGGTGGAGAAACTGCATGCCAGACAAACCGCAAGCCATGCGGGTGTGAATCTTTTCATGTGCTTATCCTTTAGTACTGCCCGAGGTCAGGCCGGAGACAAAGTATTTTTGTAACGCCAGGTAGAGGATCGCCACCGGTACGGCAATCAACACCGCCCCCGCCGCGTAGGTGGTGTAGCTGGCACCCATTTTTTGTGCCACCAGGTTATACAGACCAATAGGCAGCGTGTATTTATCCGGGGTGCGCAGGATGGTGCTGGAGAGGATGAAATCCCCCAGCGGACCGGTGAAAGAGAACAGCGCCACCACCGCGAGGATAGGCCTCGACAACGGCATGATGATCTCGATAAAGATGCGAAAGCTGCTGGCGCCATCCATGCGGGCGGACTCATCCAGATCTTTGGGGATCGCGTCGAGATACCCCTTCATCAGCCAGGTATTCATCGGGATCATCCCCCCGACGTAGATCAGCACCAGCGCCAGATGGCTGTTAATCAGGCCAAGCAGTTGCGACAGCACAAAGATCGCAATCAGCGCGGAAAACTGCGGGATCATCTGCAGCAGCAGGAACAGCATCAGCCCGTTCTGCCGCCCTTTAAAGCGGAAGCGGGAGAAGGCGTAAGCGGTAAAGCTGACGCTAATCAGGGTCAGCACCATGGTCAGGAAGCTGATTTTCATCGAGTTCCAGTACCAGGTGAGGTAATTCACATTGCCATTGAACAGATCGGCATAGTGCTGGAACGACAGGTTTTCCGGAATGATCGAGGTACTGAGCAGGCTATTGCCGGCGTTCAGCGATGCCCCGACCGTCCAGACCAGCGGATAGATAATCACCACCGAGACCAGAATAACCACCAGCCAGGTAAGAGAGAGTCGGATCCACTTTTCGCGTTTAATACTGGGTGATTGAGCCATGTTGCTTCCCTTACGCCATATCGTCATTTTTGAAGGATTTGGTGGCGCGGAACTGCCACAGCGCCAGGCCGACGACGAAGATCGACAGCAGGATCGTGATGGTCGCCGCGATGGCGTACTGCGACGAGGACATCGTCAGCTTATAGATCCACGACACCAGAATATCCGTCCCACCAGCGTTGGAGCCCGCCACCGCAGGACCGCCGTTGTTAAACAGATAAATGATGTTGAAGTTATTAAAGTTGAAGGTGTACTGGGTGATAATGATCGGCGCGATCGCGTACAGCACCAGCGGCAGGGTGATGGTGCGCAGACGAGTAAAGGCGCTGGCGCCGTCCATCGTCGCCGCTTCATACAGATCGTCCGGGATCGCCTGCAGCACGCCGGTGGTCATGGCAAAGACAAACGGGAAGCCAAGCCAGGTCTGCATCATGATCAGCGCCGTTTTGGTCCAGAATGGGTCGGTCAACCATGCCTTCGGGCTGATGCCGAAGAACGACAGGATCGCGTTGTTGATGACCCCGAATGAATCGTTAAACATCCCGGCAAAGACGAGGATGGTGACAAACCCCGGCACCGCCCACGGCAAAATAAAGATGGTGCGGATCAGCGGCTTAAAGCGCAGATCTTTTTGGTTCACCAGAATCGCCAGCAGCACGCCCACCGTACACTGCAGGGTGGTCGCCAGCAGCGTCCACACCACGGTCCACTGCAGCACATCCAGGAAGGTGGAGCGCCAAATGGAGAGGGTGAAAATATTGACGAAGTTTTTCAGGCCCACCCAGTCCACCAGCTTCGCCGGCGGCGTGTGGTACAGGTTGTAGTTGGTGAAGGCGATGGCGAAACCGAACAGAATCGGAAAGATCACTACAAACACCAGCAGAATAAAGCCCGGGGTGATCATCAGATACGGAAATCCGTCGCTCAGCAGCATCTGGTACTGCTTACGCACGCTGTTCAGGGCGATCCCCTCATCGCGTTTTTTGCCATTCAGCCACGCATCCCGCAGCGAGAGAAAATAGATCAGCACGCCGAAGGCGACAATCAGCACGCTGATAATCCCCTCCGCTAGCAGGAAGATAGAGTTATCCCGGGGCACCTCTTCGCCCAGGGTATATAACCCCCACAGCCCCTCGCGCAGGAAATCATAAAAAATGCCCAGAAAGCTGCTCAGCAGCACCAGGAAGACCAGCCCTTTCAGCCACTGGCGATGATAAAACTGACCGAAACCCGGCACGATTGCCAGCAGCAGGCCGCACCACGCATGACGCCCGGGCCCGCGCGCGTCGCTAAAATTTTCGCTGGAATGGATGCTCACACTCAACTCCTTCTACAAACGGGAGGTCCCCCTCCCGCTCGGTGACTTCACGTAACGGTGAATTACTGATTGCTGGCCTGCATTGCTTCGATCTGCATCGTGATCTGTTTCACCGCATTATCAAGTGCGGCCTGCGGCGCCTGCTTACCGGTGAGGCTCAGTTCAAGCGCGGCGTTGGCCGGCCCCCACACTTCCCCCATCTCCGGAATGCCCGGCATCGCCACCGCCCGCGCCGACTGGATGGCAACGGCGCTGGCCTTTTGGTCGTTTTTAATCACCGGATCGTCAATCATCGCCTTCAGCGGCGGAATTTCGCCGGTGGCGACATAGCGGGCTTTCACATACTGCGGCTGGTTGATGAACTCGATAAACTGTTGCGCCAGCGCTTTGTCTTTACTCCAGGTCGATACCACATAGCCTTTGACGCCCAGGAAGGAGCTCATCGGCTTGCCGTCCGGCAGGGTCGGCAGAGGCGCCACGCCATAGTTAATGCCAGCGGCTTCATACGGCTGGAAGGCCCAGGGGCCGTTGATCACCGCCGCCGCTTTTTTCTCGGTAAACAGCGAGTCGATGGCATTCAGCCCGTTATCGCCGAGGATCCCCGCCGGAAAGACCTTCTCGGCATAGAATTTTTTCAGGAAGGTGACGGCTTCCACGGCGCCGGGGGTATTGAGACCCACCTGCTGCGGGTTAAAGCCGCCGCTGTCGTTTTTAGCAAAGATATAACCGCCCATCGGGCCAATCGCCCCCCAGCTGTAATAGATCTGGTCAAACTTGGCGAGCAGGCCGTATTTGTTCTGCTCGCGCTGGGTTTTCGAGTAATCCAGCCAGGCCTGCAGGCTGTCCAGCGGCTTGTCGATCAGGTCTTTGTTGTAGATAAGCACCAGGGTTTCCACCGCCTTCGGGATCCCGTACAACGCGTTGTCCATGCGGAAGGCATTGATGGAGGCTGGCGTAAAGGCATCCTGTTTCGCCTGATCGACGCTGAGCGGCGAGAGAAGTCCCTGAACCACGGCGCCGCCGAGCTGGTCATTCGGGATCACCAGCACGTCCGGCCCAATGCCCGCCGGGCCGTCGAGGCGCAGTTTTTCCAGCTGCTGGGCATAAGGCATCTCCTGGAGATTAACCTTCACGTTGTACTGCTTTTCAAAATCGCTAACCGCGGTTTTGATGCCGGTGGATTTTTTAATGTCTTCCCAGACGTTGAGCTGCCCGGCGGCGTGCGCCTGCAGGCTGGTAAGTTGCCCCGCCGCCAGGGTGGTAAGGATCAGTGCAGCAAGCGTGTTCTTTTTCATTATCAACCTCATGTGAAGGTATAACAATTTAATGGTTTTTATTGGACTTATCTCTGCCAGTCAGAAAAACAAATCACTTCAAACTGCCGAGTTATATGAGAAAAAGGTTCCAGCTCTCTTTTGTTATACGCTACCCGTAGATTGCTGACAAAACTACCATAAGCTGCCAGTTGTGTGATCATCCTTGCAGAAATGAAACGCCGCTGTATGGCGCTAAAACCGCGGAAGTTATAGTCAGGACATGGTTTTACTGCTGTTGAACATCGCCACGCTGAATTGTTACACGTAATACAATTCATACTAAACACAGCGGCATACCAACGGCAAACAACAGCTACTCACTTCGGGGAATGTGGATGTCCAATATACGACTGAGGAATGTCACCAAAAGGTTCGGCAGCACGGTGACGCTGCACCAGGTCAATCTCGATATTGAAGATGGCGAGTTTGCCGTCTTCGTCGGTCCTTCCGGCTGTGGAAAATCGACGCTGCTGCGCATGATTGCCGGTCTGGAAGAGGTCAGCGAGGGTGAAGTGCTGATCGGCGATGAGGTGATGAATGATGTGGTGCCCGCCCGCCGCGGCGTGGCGATGGTCTTCCAGTCCTATGCGCTCTACCCGCACATGACGGTGGCAGAGAACATGGGCTACGGGCTGAAGGTTAACAAAGTGCCGAAAACGGAGATCCGCCGCCAGGTGGAAATGGTAGCCAAAACGCTGCAGCTCTCGCACCTGCTGGATCGTAAACCGAAGCAGCTCTCCGGCGGCCAGCGGCAGCGCGTGGCTATTGGCCGCGCGATCGTACGGAATCCCCGGGTGTTTATGTTCGATGAGCCGCTCTCTAACCTCGATGCGGAGCTGCGCGTCGATATGCGCCTGCATATTGCCCGTCTGCACCAGGAGCTGAAGACCACCATGGTGTATGTCACGCACGATCAGGTAGAGGCGATGACGCTGGCCGATAAAATCGTGGTCATGAACTACGGGAAGGTCGAACAAATGGGTTCGCCGATGGCGCTGTATTACAATCCGGTCAACAAATTCGTCGCCGGCTTTATCGGCTCGCCGAAGATGAACTTTTTGCCGGCCATCGTCAGCGACTGGCAGCCGGAACGCTTAACGGTCACCCTCGCGCAGGACCATCAGTTGGCCCTCAATATCGCTACCCAGCCGCTGAAGCCCGGCGCCGCGGTGACGCTGGGGATCCGGCCAGAGCATCTCACGCCCGACGTCACTACCGGTACCGTGGTGGAGTTTCAATGTGAAGTGGTGGAGCGTCTGGGTAACAATACCTATCTGTTCGGCCAGTGCTACGGCCACGATAACGTCAAGGTCCTGCTGCCAGGCGACGTCCATTTCCGCCCGTGGCAGAAAATAAATCTGGCCTTCGATGAGCGCTTCTGCATGGTATTTGATGAGAACGACCTGCGTATCAGCGCCGATATCCCGGCTCCAGATGCGCACTAGCTAACATATTGCTGTCATCTGCGCAGCGTATGCTGCGACTGAATGCCGGAACACACCCTGCCCGGCATTCACACCCTCATTTTTTATTCTGCTGCATCGGAATCATCCTTCTCTCCCGGCATCGCAGCCTCTCGCGATGCCGGTTTTTTCGCGACCTCGGGTCACTTCTCTCGCTGCGCCCGGTTTATCTTTCGCATATACTGATGACACCCGGCGAACGATAAGGACACAGGCATGAGGACCCGGCATCTGGTGGCGCTGTTTACAGGGGTGCTGATACTGGCCATCATCCTGCCCATCTCACTCAGCATCTGGCAGGCAGCGCGACAGGCCAAAATGCAGTTTTATCGTGAACTGGATGATTATTCCAATCGTATCGTCGTCCGCACGCTGCAGGTCGCCGATCAGGCGCGGGAAGCGCTGCGCGAGGCCGACTCACACACTGCCGCCTCCTGTAGCCCTGAGCATCTGCTCACGCTCCGTCGCATCGCCTATACCCATCGCTACGTGCAGGAAGTGCTCTGGCTGCGTGATTCCGTGCCGCAATGTTCCTCGCTGGAAGATCATAGCGTCGCGGTCACTTTTCCCCCGCCGGATCACATTGCCGCCGACGGCTATCGCACCTGGCTGACCTCGATTAACGATCTCGGCCTCGATCACCAGATGACGGCCATGGGCAGTCAACAGCATATGGTAATGATCGATCCCATCTCTTTTATCGATGTGGTTCCTGCCAGCGAGGAGAAGATCCATACCATGCTGTTTGGTTTGGACCACCTGAAAATGGTGATCAGCAGCCAACCGCTGCCGGACACGGTCTGGCAACGCATTAAAGATCCGCATGTTAATATGCTGACGCTGGATAACACGGTCTATCGGATCCAGCGCATTCCCGAGCTAGGCTCCGGCATCGTGACCTGGTCGTCCACACTGCCGCTGCAGCAGCGCATTCGACAACAGCTGATCTTTTGGCTCCCTGTCGGCATCTTCACCAGCCTGCTTGCCACCTGGTTGCTGCTGCGCCTGCTCAGGCATCTGCGCTCACCGCGTAACAGCATGCTGGACGCACTCAACTCCGAAGCGATTCAGGTTTACTATCAGCCGATAATCTCGTTGCAGGATGGGAAAATCGCCGGGGCCGAGGCGCTGGCGCGCTGGCAGCAACCCGACGGCACCTTTTTATCACCGGATATTTTTATTCCCCTGGCCGAGCAGACCGGGCTGATTACGCAGTTGACGGAAGATATCGTCAGGAAAATTTTTACCGACCTGGGCCCCTGGCTGCGGCAGCGGCCGGAAGTGCATATCTCCATCAATCTCTCAGTAGATGATTTACGTTCCTCCACCCTGCCCACGCTGTTGCGGGATCAGCTTCAGCATTGGGGAATCGCCGCCGAACAGATCATCCTTGAAATTACCGAGCGCGGGTTTGTCGACCCGGAGACCACCATGCCGGTGATCGCTCACTACCGCCAGGCCGGGCACCGCATCTCGATTGACGATTTTGGTACCGGTTACTCCAGCCTCAGCTATCTGCAGAAGCTGGACGTCGACACGCTGAAAATCGATAAATCCTTTGTCGATACCCTCGAATACCGGCCACTGACGCCGCACATTATTGAAATGGCCAAAGCGCTCAATCTGGCCACCGTCGCCGAAGGGGTGGAAACTGAAAGCCAGCGCGACTGGCTGCGACAGCATGGCGTCCAGTACGCCCAGGGGTGGCTGTACAGCAAGGCGCTGCCGAAAGAGAAGTTCATTCTGTGGGCGGAAAATAACCTCCATGCCCATTAAGCGACAGGAGCGTTGAGCGGAACACCAGCGGGAGCGGCCTCTTGGCCGCCCGCTGCCAGGTGCTACTTCAGATAGGATTTAATGACCTGCATCACCGTTTCCAGATCCGCTTCACGCTGCGTCTCGTCTGGCTCTTTCACCACATGGTCGGTCAGATGCCCCTGAATAACCTGCAGCATCATGCCGTTGACCGCGCCGCGGATCGCCGCCAGCTGCTGTAGCACCTCAGCGCACTCATGCTCGCGATTAAGCATTTTCTCTAACGCGGAACTCTGCCCCTGAATTTTCTTCAGCCGGGTCAGTAACATCTTCTTGTGTCGAACTGTATGTGACATTGCACGATCCACCGTTTCATTCTGTCCGTCATTGCCCGGCCCTCGTCGCCGGCAACGCCTGCCAGCATAGCATGATCCTTTTTGCCCGCCGCTTTTTCTACTGGGGGGTAGTATTTCACTACTGGGGGGGAGTAGGATGAACGCACTTTTGGCAAGGATCCCGATATGAACGATTTCACTTCCCTTCTGCAGCAGGGCAATGCCTGGCTGTTTATACCCAGCGCAATACTGCTCGGCGCGCTGCATGGCCTTGAACCCGGGCACTCAAAAACAATGATGGCCGCCTTTATCGTGGCGGTGCGGGGAACCTTAAAGCAGGCGGTACTGCTGGGGCTGGCGGCGACGGTTTCGCATACGGCGGTGGTCTGGCTGATCGCCATGGCCGGCCTGTGGTTTGGCCGCGGCTGGAACGCGCAGACGTCAGAGCCCTGGTTTCAACTGTTCTCGGGGATAGCGATTGTACTGATTGCCTGCTGGATGCTCTGGCGCACCTGGCGAGAATCGCAGCCCCACACGCATCATGATCACCACCATGAACATGAGCATCACCACGAACATGAGCACCACCATGACCATCACCATACGCCCTCATCCGCTGCGCCGCTGGTGGTGGCGGAGTGGCAGGACGCGCACCAGCGAGCTCATGCGCTGGAGATCAACCGGCGCTTTGATGGTCGCCAGGTGACAACCGGGCAGATCGTGCTGTTTGGCCTGACCGGCGGGCTGATCCCCTGCCCGGCGTCCATTACCGTGCTGCTTATTTGTTTACAGCTGAAGAAATTCTCCCTTGGCGCCACGCTGGTGCTGGGTTTTAGCGTTGGTCTGGCGCTGACGCTGGTGGCTTCCGGAGCCATCGCCGCGTTGAGTCTTAAACAGGCCACCCGCCGCTGGCCCTGGCTTAACGATGTCTCGCGCAAGGCGCCCTGGTTCTCAGGTTTACTGATTATCGTGGTGGGGATCTACATGATGCTTCACGGCCTGAGCGGCCTGTAAGCGGCGGCTCGCCCTCTTCACGACGCAGAGGGCGAGTCGTTAATTCAGGAAACTATCTCCTGCGGAGTGCTGACCGCTTTGCGGCTGACGGGCTGGCGAAACCACGGCAGGCACAGCTGGATCAGCGGCCCAATCGACAGCGCGTAAATCACGGTGCCGACGCCAAACTTACCGCCCAGCAGCCAGCCAATCACCAGCACGGTGAGCTCAATAGCCGTACGGATACCGCGTAATGACCAGCCGGTACGAGCGTGCAGACCAGTCATCAGGCCATCGCGCGGCCCGGGGCCAAAGCCCGCGCCGATATACATCCCGGTGGCGATAGCATTCAGCACAATCGCCCCCACCAGCAGCACACTGCGGGCCACCAGCGACTCCAGCGGCGGCAGGACGGCCAGCGTGGCATCCGCCGCCAGCCCCAGCACGATGACGTTGCTCACCGTGCCGAGCCCCGGCATTTGCCGGATCGGGATCCACAGCAGCAGCACCGCCGCGCCGGTCAGGATAATCACCGTACCGAAACTGATACCCAGCTGTTTAGCCACCCCGAGATGGAAAACATCCCACGGATCGGCGCCAAGATTGGCATGCACGAAGAGCGCCGTGGATACCCCATAAAGCACCAGACCAATATATAACTGCAGCAGGCGACGAAGCATATTTTTTCCTCTACATCATTGCGAATGCCCTCATCATCAGCAAAAATGGACTGATAATTAATGGCCAGTTTTGGAAAAGTGGATCGCTATGTCAACCCGACGCTTTGGAACGCAATCGCTGGTACGCCTGCTCGGCAACTGGCAGGAGTCCACTTCACGCACGCCGCTATGGCGTCAGCTGGCGGAAGCGCTCCGCCTGCTGATCCTCGATGGTCGACTGACGCTGCAAACGCGCCTGCCCGGCGAGCGCGAGCTGGCGACGGCACTGAACGTCAGCCGGACGACCATCGCCAGCGCGCTCGGTCAGCTGCGGGAGGAAGGTTTTCTCTACAGCCGTCAGGGAAGCGGTTCGCGCATTGTCTTGCCAGAGCGCCCCGCCGACCTGCCGCCGCCCTCAGGCATCCCCTCCACGCTGAATCTCTCTACCGCCGCCCTCAGCGCCGGACCGGAAGTCCATCAGGCCTTCCAGCATGCCATGACGCTGCTACCCCCCTACCTGACGCAAACTGGCTACGATCAGCATGGATTGCCGGTGCTACGGGAGGCCATTGCCCGGCGCTACAGCGAACGCGGCCTGCCGACGCGACCCGATGAGGTGATGGTGGTCAACGGCGCCCTTAGCGCCTTCGCATTGATCCTGCGCCTGTTTACCGGCCCGGGTGACCGGGTGGTCATTGACGCCCCCACCTATCCGATGGCGATTAGCGCCATTCAGGGTGCCTCCTGCCGCCCGGTCGGCGTTGCGCTTCCGCAGCAGGGATGGGACTGTGATGGACTCGCAGCGACTATTGCGCAGACCGCGCCGCGTCTGGCGTGGCTGATGCCGGATTTTCACAATCCCACCGGGCGCTGTATGGATGCTCCCACCCGCCAACGGGTCGCTGACATCGCCGCCAGGACGCGGACGACGCTGGTGATCGACGAGACCATGGTTGATCTCTGGTATAACGCGCCACCGCCCCCGCCGCTGGCCTGCTTTAATCCCGATGCCGCGGTGATCACCATTGGTTCAGCCGGGAAAAGTTTCTGGGGAGGACTACGCATCGGCTGGATCCGCGCCAGTTCGCGAACCATCGCCTCCCTTATTCAGGCACGCGATTCCCTGGATTTAGGTACGCCGTTGCTGGAGCAACTGGCCTGCAGCTGGCTGCTGGCCAATGCCGCCACGCTGCTGCCGCCGCGGCGGGAAATGCTGAAGGCGCGCCGGGACATGTGCGAAACGCTAATGGCGGAATATTTTCCCCGCTGGCGATTTTCACCGCCGGAAGGCGGCCTCTCTTTTTGGGTGGAACTTCCTGACATGCTGGCCACGCTGTTCTCTGCGCGCGCGGAAAGTCAGGGGATCCATATCGGCACCGGTACACGTTTTGGTCTTGAGGGAGCATTTGATCGCTATTTGCGTCTGCCATTTACACTGCCAGACGAAGCATTGCGCCAGGCCTTCTCCACGCTACAACCGCTGTGGCAAAGCCTTGCAGAGCAGAAGGAAAATACGCGTTTGCGGAAAATAATATAAGAAAATATCGACGGGCTGGCTTCAGCCCGTCAAATGACCATCATCCATGAGGTATATGAGATGTTTTTATAAAATTGCCTGCCTATCCTGCCCTCTGGTTATGGCAACCCGGTGACAGAAAAAAGGCAATTTCATTAATGCTGGCGCGGAATAGGAAACCCTTTCAGGGAAATAATAAAGCCATCTTCATCTTTTTTTATTTTTGCGCCGGTGTCACACCAGTCGGAGGCAATGCGAAAAAACTCATCACTACCGATATTCCAGTTCAGGCGCACGTGTTTTACGTATCCTGAGCGCAACATATCGCAAGCTTCGCTATAGTTGCTGGCCGTAGAGAATTGTTGTTTCATTTTTTCTTCTTCAGAAGTTTTCTTAATGCTTTGATTTCTTTAGGGGTTAATGGGGTCGCTTCCTCTTCGGTATGCTGGCTGTCAATGTCCTCTTCCGTCACCCCCGCCTCACCTGCTGACTCCTCCAGCTGAAAAGCCAGCTGCAGCAGCTTTTCCGTTGCTGTACCCAGGTTCTCGTTATTCACTTCCGCATAATGACGCAGCTTCTCTTTTAACTCGGCGTCAATTTTTACATTCAAAACCACTGTGGTCATAGCTACGCTTCCCGTGCAATAAAATCATCATAATTAATACACGAAGTTAACATGCTGATCCAGAGATATATTTTATAGCATGGCTCTGGCAACAAATTCCCATCAGTAAGATGCCCTTTATTTATGACATACAAATGACATTAATATTTCAGTAGCATTTCATATTTATGACAAGTGAATATTATGGAATAAGAATGGGGTGTTTTAACAACCAAAAATAATATGTGACCTGTATCAGAAATTAATTATAGCAGAAGTAAAGACCGGACAAATATAAGGGAGATATCAGAAGGGCGAAATGGGTGGGGGCCCTGCCAGCTACATCCCGGCACACACGTCGTCTGCTCTGGCTGCTTCCTTCCGGACCTGACCTGGTAAACAGAGTAGCGTTGCGGGAGAACCAACAGAGCCCCCATTGAGAGCGCTAGTTACCTAACGCGCTGGCGCATTATCCCTGCTGACCTGGTGAATTGCAAGCTCGCCCCGCTCACCTGCCGGTTTATTGCACAATACGCCAATAAAACCAGCAACTCACGGTCAACCGGTAAGATTGCGAGCGCGCGCTCAGCACACAGGCGGGTTATCCACCATACTTAGCCACCTTGCGTCCCCTTTTATCATCAGCACCTTGTCTCGACGGTAATCGAATGACTGACTCATCACCACAGACCATCACTCTGCCTTTACCCGCTATTGAAGGGATGACCATCGCCTTTCATGGCGTGAACTATCTGCGCCCGGAAAAAATGCTCGACTTCGTGACCATCAGTCAGGCACCAGTGCGAGCGGTCACACCGCTGGCGCTGCTCTATTCCACCGTCGGCGTGCTGCGCCAGGTGGAACTGCGCAAGCTGCCCGTCTACATCAGCGGTCGGGTGGTTTATCCCATTTCGTCGCTGACCATGCCGGGCCTGCGCGCGAAGCTAATCATTAACGCCACCTCGCAGCGTTTGAAATTTCTTGAGAGCCTCATCGCCAGTTCACCGTCTGACAATGTCCATGGCATGCAGATCCTCGGCCTGGCCCTGACTTTCACCATCGAACAATCCGCCTGAACCGAGGCAGGCTGTACAGCCTGCGGCTCAGCGCTTATGCTGGCGTTTTCCGGTTAACAGGGCTGAACATGGATCCGCACGACACATTCCCCCAACGCGTCTGGCACATCGTGGCGTCGATACCGGAAGGCTATGTCGCCACCTACGGCGATATCGCCCGCCTGGCCGGTTCACCGCGCGCCGCGCGCCAGGTAGGCGGCGTACTGAAGCGCCTGCCGGAAGGGTCCACCCTGCCCTGGCATCGGGTGGTCAATCGCCATGGCGATATCTCCCTCACCGGGCCCGATCTTCAGCGGCAGCGTCAGGCGTTGCTGGCCGAAGGGGTTCAGGTCTCCGGCAGCGGCCATATCGATCTTCAGCATTATCGCTGGGTTTACTGAAGGTAAAAAAAAGCCCCCGTCAGGGGGCTCGGCGAGCTTATTGCGCAACGGGAACGGCGGTCTGCGTGACCGGAACCAGCGTCAGGTCGGCATGCGTCCCCCCCTGGTTTATCACCGTCTGCACGGTATCGGTAATGAACATCAACTGGCCATTCACCGCGATCGCGGCACTCAGCAGAATACGGGCGTTCGGCTGAATGTCTGCCGGGTTATAAGGCAGTGCAAAGTTAAATGGCGCCTGCTTGCCTTCGGTACGCACCGCTTTTTGCGACAATACGCGGGCTGGCGCATCTGCCAGAGAAGCATCCGACAGGGTCACCGTCAGTACCGCATCCGGCGGTAAAGCGATTCTCTGGCGGATATTAATCGTCCCCGTAACGCTCGGCTGCTGCTGTGCCACACTCAGCGTCGCGATGCCGTAAGGGTCGGGCGCGGCAGCCTGAGTCGAAGAACTGGCAGAGTGGTGATTAGCACAGGCGGTTAGCGTCGTGGCGACGGCTAAGGCACTAAACATATAGGCAAATTTCATGATGTTCTCCTTATCATCCCTTAATACCCAGGAGGATGTTCCGCCGCTTCGCCGGCAGGAACTTTCGTGTCGTCAATAAGTGTGGCACAGATCTCAGATTTGTTCCTGTTGACCGCTCGTTATTCAGATTATTACACCCATCGGACCACTTGCGATTCCAGGTTATACTTTGCCACATCACGCGCACAGCAACGCGCTGCGCCGCCATCATTAATTGAGGATAAGTATGAGTCAGGCACTCTCTAACCTGCTGGCATTATTAGATCTGGAAAAAATTGAGGAAGGGTTATTCCGCGGACAGAGCGAAGACCTGGGATTGCGCCAGGTTTTTGGCGGCCAGGTGGTGGGCCAGGCGCTGTATGCGGCAAAAGAGACCGTGCCCGTTGAACGTCTGGTGCATTCATTTCACAGCTATTTTCTGCGCCCCGGCGACAGCCAGAAACCGATCGTCTACGATGTGGAAGTGCTGCGCGATGGCAACAGCTTTAGCGCCCGGCGAGTGGCCGCCATTCAGAACGGGAAGCCGATCTTCTATATGACCGCCTCCTTCCAGGCACCAGAGCACGGCTATGAGCATCAGAAAGCGATGCCTCCCGCCCCCTCTCCTGACGGCCTGCACTCGGAAACCGATATCGCCCGCAAGCTGGCACACCTTCTGCCGCCGCAGGTGAAAGATAAATTCCTCTGTGATAAACCGCTGGAGATCCGCCCGGTTGAATTTCATAACCCGATGAAAGGCCATATCGCCGAACCGGTGCGCCAGGTGTGGCTGCGCGCCAACGGCGCCGTTCCCGACGATCTACGTATTCATCAGTATCTGCTGGGCTATGCCTCGGACTTTAATTTCCTGCCAGTCGCACTGCAGCCGCACGGCGTCGGCTTCCTTGAGCCAGGCATGCAGGTCGCCACCATCGACCACTCAATGTGGTTCCACCGGCCGTTTAATATCAATGAATGGCTGCTGTACAGTGTCGAAAGCACCTCGGCCTCCAGCGCCCGTGGCTTCGTCCGCGGCGAGTTCTACACTCAGGATGGAACGCTGGTAGCTTCAACGGTCCAGGAAGGGGTGATGCGCAACCGCAACGCATAAAAAAAGCCTCCCGGACGGGAGGCTTTTTGCTACAGGGAGAAGGGTTTTCTATCAGGCGTTGTAGGCGTTTTCGCCATGGCTGTTGACGTCCAGCCCTTCGCGCTCCTGCTCTTCCGGTACGCGCAGCCCTACGGTCATGTCAGCCACTTTGTAGCCAATGTAAGCCACGACGCCCGACCAGACGATGGTGATGGCGATACTTTCGAGTTGCACCAGCAGCTGATGGCCCATGGTGACGCCTTCTGCATAACCCACGCCGCCCAGAGAGGTGGCCGCGAAGATACCGGTCAGGATACAGCCGACGATGCCGCAGACGCCGTGGACGCCGAAGACGTCGCAAGGGTCATCAACCCGCAGCCAGCGTTTCAGCGCTGTTACGCCCCAAATACCCGCCAGACCAGATGCGATACCCACAATCAACGCCCCACCGACACCGATATACCCGCACGCCGGGGTGACGCCAACCAGACCGGCAATTGCACCGGAGCAGGCGCCCAGCAGAGAAGGCTTACCGCGCAGGGCCCATTCGCCAAAGGTCCAGGCCAGGATGGCTGCCGCTGTGGCGACGACGGTGTTGACGAAAGCCAGTGCGGCAATTTCGTTCGCTGCGCTGGCAGAGCCGGCGTTGAAGCCGAACCAGCCCACGTAGAGGATGGCAGTGCCGGTGAACACCATCGGCAGATTATGCGGTTTGAACGCTTCTTTGCCGAAGCCCACACGTTTGCCCATCATGTACGCACCCACCAGCCCGGCGACGGCGGCGTTGATGTGTACAACGGTACCGCCCGCGAAGTCCAGTGCGCCGTGGGTCGCCAGCAGACCGCCGCCCCAGACCATGTGCGCAATCGGAACATAAGAGAGCGTCATCCACACCACCACAAAAATCAGCACGGCGGAGAAACGAATACGTTCAGCCAGCGCCCCCACGATCAGCCCGACGGTGATACAGGCGAACGATCCCTGGAAGGCCACGTGGATGTACTGATAGAAGGTGCCCATCAGCGCTTTCAGTTCAATATTTTTCAGCATCACCCAGTCAAAGCTACCGAAGAAGCTGCCGCCGGTGCCGAAGGCCAGGGTATAGCCATAAATCACCCACAGTACACAGACCAGGCCAAAGGTCACAATCACCTGGGTCAGCATGGAAAGAACGTTTTTGCCGCGGATCAGGCCGCCGTAAAACAGCGCGATCCCCGGGATAGTCATAAACAGAACCAACGCGGTGCAAATCATCATAAACGCGTTATCGGCTTTGTCCGCCACTGCGGGCGCGGCCATTGCCAGTCCCGGAAGAAGGGCCAATGCCCCCAGACCCGATTTCATTGTTGCCATTTTCATTGTTTCGTTCCCCATCACTGTGTGGTCTGGAAATTACAGTGCCGCTTCGTCAGCTTCGCCGGTACGGATGCGAATGACGCGCTGCAATTCAGCGACGAAAATTTTGCCGTCGCCAATTTTTCCGGTGTAAGCCGCTTTGCTGATCACATCGATGACTTCATCCAGCTGATCGTCGGCAATCGCCACATCAATCTTCACTTTTGGCAGAAAGTTGACGCTATACTCGGCGCCGCGGTAGAGCTCCGCATGACCTTTCTGACGGCCAAAGCCCTTGACTTCAGTGACCGTCAGGCCCTGAATGCCGATGGAAGACAAGGCTTCACGCACGTCTTCCAGTTTGAATGGTTTGATTACCACGGTAACCAGCTTCATAAGTCCCCTCCAGTCAGTATTCGGTAATGGCCGCAGCTAACACGATGGATATAAAGCAAGGGCTATGCCAGAAATGAAAAAAGGCCGCAGAGCGGCCCTTTGATGGCAAAAAACAGGGTACAGGTCAGACAATTGCCTGCTGAAACGCGTTTGCAGCGCAAAAATGCACCACAACAGTGCATTTGATGTAACGTTTTTGCACCACGGCAGGCCACGCTTTCTTCGCTGCCTGCTGGTGGTGCATCAGGCGCTGAGCGATTCTTCTCTGGCGCTGGCCGCCAGCTCTTCGCCAGCCAGCTGCAGCTGATACATCTGCCAGTATCGCCCTTTCGCCGCCAGCAGCTGCTGATGATTACCTCGCTCGACAGCCTGTCCGCGATGCAGAACCAGGATGGTATCGGCCTCAACGATGGTTGACAGCCGATGGGCGATGACCACCAGGGTGGTATGCTGACGGACTTTCGCCAGCGCCAGTTGAATCGCCTGCTCGGTGCCGGAGTCGATGTTGGCCGTCGCCTCATCCAGAATCAACACCTGCGGAGTCTCCACCAGTACGCGCGCCAGCGCCAGCAGCTGCTTCTGCCCGACGGAGAGGTTATTGCCCTGCTCGCCCAACTGGGTGTACAGGCCATCGCTCATGCTGCGCGCCACCTCCGCCAGTTGCACCGCCTCCAGCGCTTCCCAGACCTGCGTCTCACTGATGTCCCGACCCAGCGCGACGTTGGCATAGAAGGTATCCGCCAGCACCACCGGATCCTGTTGCACCATCGCGATGCCCCGACGCAACGCGCTGTGGCTGAGGGAAGCGAGCGGCCGGCCATCGATGCGGATCTCCCCGTGGGTTAACGGGTAATAGCCCATCATCAGACTCGCGAGGGTACTCTTCCCGCTGCCGGTATGCCCGACCAGCGCCACGAAGCTGCGCGAGGGAATGTCCAGGCTGATATCCTGCAGGACCAGTCGATCACCCCGGTAGGCAAAAGAGAGATGGTCAATTTCCACCCGACCGCTGCGCAGCGGCGCGTCATCCGAGCCCCACGCCTGGCGCGGGCGATCCATCAGCTCAAAAACGCGTTCGCCGGCGACCACCGCCTGCTGCAGCATCGACTGCTGGGTGGTCAGCTCAATGAGTGGCTCATTGAGGCGTCCGAGATAGCTGATAAACGCGTACAGGACACCGACCTCGATCGTGCCCACCGCGCTAAAGCCAAACAGCATCAGCAGCCCGCACAGCACCAGCGAAGAAAAAAGGCTCAGCAGCGGGCGCAGCAGGAAACCGTCGAGGCGCAGCGTCTGCATTCGCGCCAGGTAGTGGGCGTAGCTGGCCTCGCGCATCCGCTCACCAAAGCGCGCCTGCTGGCGGAACTGCTGGATGACCCCCATGCCGTTGATCACTTCGTTGAAACCATCGTTGATATCAGCAAGCCAGGCGCGCACCCGGCGCACAATCGGCGTGCTATAGCGCTGATAGATAATCATCACGATCAGTACCGCCGGGAAAATCGCGATCGCCACCAGCGCCATTCGCCAGTCGAGGCTGAACATTGCCACCAGCATCGCGCCGATCAGCGCGGCGCTGCGCAGCACGGTTGCCACCACCGTCACGTACAGGTCACGAATGACTTCGGTATCGTTGGTCACCCGTGAGATAAGCTGCCCAACCGGCTGGGTATCAAACTCGCTGAGCGGCTGATGCAGGGCGGCATCCATCACGTCGCTGCGCAACTGCTGGACGACGCCGACCGCGGCGCGGTTAAACAGTAACGACTGGTTATAGTGCAGTAACGCCGCCAGCAGCTGCAGGCCGATATAGGCTACCGCCAGGCCTGCCACCAGCTTCAGCGGCAGCGTATGTTTCGCCACCATATTATCGATGAAATAGCTGATGAGCAGCGGACCGCTCACTTCCGCCGCCGCCGCGATCCACATCATCCCCACCGCGATGGCCAGCGGCTTACGCCACGGTGAACCATAGGCCAGCAGGCGTTTAAGCGTCGGCCAGAGTTCGGTAAAGCTACGCATCCAGGGCCTCCTCTTGCGCCTGCGGAACCTCGTCGAGCGCGGCTTCCAGCTGCTGATAACGATACATGTCGCGGTACCAGCCTGGCTGCACGGCCAGCGCCTCATGGCGGCCACGCTGGGCAATATGTCCGTGCTGCAGTACCAGAATTTCGCTGGCCTCGGTCAGCGCCGACAGCCGGTGGGCGCTGATAATCACCGTCCGCCCCTCCCCCCACTGGCGCAGGTTGTGCAGGATCTGGTGCTCCGTACGGCCATCCACCGCCGACAAAGCATCATCCAGGATCAAAATTTCGGCCTCCATCAGCAGAGCGCGGGCAATCGAGATGCGCTGTTTCTGGCCGCCGGAGAGCATCACGCCGCGCTCGCCCACTTCGGTATCGTACCCCTGGGGCAGGCGCAGAATGTCGTCATGCACGCTGGCCAGCCGTGCCACGCGTTCAATCTGCGCTGGTGTCGCATCCGGTTTGCCCAGCGCGATATTATTGGCGACGGTGTCGGAGAATAAAAATGGCGTCTGATTGACCACCGCCAGCCGGGCGCGCCAGCTGTCGAGCTGCAGACGCGGCAGCGGCAGATCGTGAAAGCGGATCTCGCCGCTGGTGACGTCAAAATGACGTTGCAGCAGCGCCAGAATGGTACTTTTACCGGCGCCTGTCGGCCCGCAGATACCCAACATTTGCCCCGGCTGGAGGGTAAAATTAACCTGCTCCAGCGAAGGTTTACTCGCCTGCGGATAGCTGAAATTGCGGATGGCAACCTGCAGGACACCGCGGCCTGCCGGCACGGCTTCAGTACCGTCGTCCACCGCTGGCGCCTCTTCGAGCATCGTGCGGATACGACCATAGGCCGCGCTACCGCGCTCAACAATGTTAAACATCCACGCCAGCGCCAGCATCGGCCAAATCATCAGGCCAAGATACATTACAAAGCTGGTCAGCTGGCCCAGCGTCAGGCTGCCGTGGATCACCATCCAGCTGCCGCCGCCGATAGCCAGCAGGTTAGCGGCCCCGATGGCGATATAGATGGTGGGGTCGAAACGCGCGTCAATGCGCGCCACGCGCATATTTTTCGCGCCGGTATCGGCGGCATCGGCGGCAAACTGCGCCGACTGGCGATCCTCCAGCCCAAAAGCCTTAATCATACGGATGCTGGTCAGGCTCTCCTGTGTGCGATCGTTGAGGCTGGAAAAGGCCGCCTGGGCCATGCGAAAACGTTCGTGAAGCGCATCGCCGTTGCGTTTGATCGCCAGCGCCATCAGCGGCATCGGCAACAGCGCCAGCAGGGTGAGCTGCCAGCTAATCTGCGTCGACATCACAATCAATACCGCACAGCCCATCACCATCGAATCCACCAGGGTTAACACCCCTTCACCGGCGGCAAATACCACCCGGTCAACATCGTTGGTGGCGCGGGCGATCAGATCGCCAGTGCGATGGCGCAAATAGAATGCCGGATGCTGGCGGCTCAGTTGCCGGTAAAAATCTTCCCGCAGTTCGACCGCCAGCTGGTAAGAGGCGCCGAACAGCAGCACGCGCCAGACATAGCGCAGCAGGTAGACCATTACCGCGACCAGCACCAGCGCGCCGATCCACATCCACACCTTCTCGGCGGTGTAATGTTGTTGCGTCACGCCGTCCACCACAATGCCCACCACCTTCGGCGGAATAAGCTGCAGGACGGCAATAATGGCCAGCAGGGCAATCGCGCCAAGATAGCGGCGCCACTCCCGGCGGAAGTACCAGCTGAGTTGAGCAAATAATCGCAAGCAGTAAAATCCTGATTTGTAATGGGTTACGGCGCAATACCGTTATTCGACAGGCAAGGCGGTGGTATATTTTATCTGTTCCATGGCAAAACTCGAAGTGACATCCGACAGCCCCGGCACGCTGTTCACTAAACGTTTATAAAAATCGTCATAACGTTTCATATCAGCCACCTGTACCCGTAGCAGGTAGTCATACTCCCCCGCCATCCGCCAGAAGCCGAGCACTTCCGCCATCTGCGTCACTTCGCTCACAAAATGGCAATACCAGTCGCTGCTGTGATGCTGGGTCTTGATCAGGACAAACGCCGTCAGGCCCAGCCCCACCTTTTCCGCATCCAGTAAGGCGACACGCCCGCGCAAAATACCTTCATCTTCGAGTCGTTTCAGGCGTTTCCAGCAGGGCGTGGTGGTCAGATTAACGGCATCGGCCAGCGCCTGCAAAGAGAGGGTGCAATCTTCCTGCAGCAGCGCCAGCAGCTTACGGTCAATTTTATCTAGCATAGGGCATCCGAAGAGAAAATTTTGCTCCCATAATGGTAATCCAAAGGCTAAATAGCAACAATTTTTCCCGGACTTTCCGCTAAGCTAGGCACAAAATGACAAACAGGAAATCACGATGAATAGCGCCTGGGTTAAACATGCCATTAGCGAAATCAACGCCGACTATCAGCGCTCCGCTGACACGCATCTGATCCGTCTGGCGCTGCCTGCGTTTCCAGGCATCCAGCTGTATCTGAAAGATGAAAGTACCCACCCTACCGGCAGCCTTAAGCATCGCCTGGCACGGTCGCTGTTTCTCTATGGCCTGTGCAACGGCTGGATCAAAGAAGGTACGCCGATTATTGAATCCTCCTCGGGCTCAACCGCCGTTTCGGAGGCCTACTTCGCCCGCCTGCTGGGGCTGCCGTTTATCGCCGTGATGCCTTCCTGCACCGCCAAACGTAAAATCGAACAGATCGAGTTTTACGGCGGACGCTGCCATTTTGTGCAGAGCGCCTGCGAAATCTACGACGCTTCCGAAATGCTGGCCCGCGAGCTGAACGGCCATTATATGGATCAATTCACCTTTGCCGAGCGGGCCACCGACTGGCGCGGTAACAATAATATCGCCGACAGTATTTTCCGTCAGATGAGCCATGAACCGCACCCGCAGCCATCATGGATCGTCATGAGCGCCGGCACCGGCGGCACCTCGGCAACCATTGGCCGCTATATCCGCAGCCAGGGCCATGAGACGCAGTTGATGGTCGTTGACCCGCAGAATTCGGTCTTCCTCGAGTACTGGCAGACCCGTGATGCCAGCCTGCGCAGCCCGGTCGGCAGCAAAATTGAAGGCATCGGTCGCCCACGCGTCGAACCGTCATTTATTCCCGACGTCGTCGACGAGATGCTGCGCGTGCCGGATGCGGCGAGCGTGGCCACCGCCCTGTGGCTGGAAACACAGCTTGGGCGCAAGGTCGGCGCTTCTACCGGCACCAATATGTGGGGCGTATTGCAGCTGGCCGCGCGGATGCGCGATGAAGGGCGAACGGGTTCCATCGTCACGCTGTTGTGCGACAGCGGCGAGCGCTACCTGGAAACCTATTACAACCCGCAGTGGGTGGCCGCCAATATCGGCGATATCGCGCCCTGGCAGGCGGAGATCGCCAGACTGGTCGGCAGGTCATAAAAAAAGCCAGATAGAAAACTATCTGGCTTGCCGGAAGGGTCTCTCTATTCGGGGGAATAAGGAAGATCAGGATTATCCAGCCAATGCGTTAAAAAGTGGGAGACCGCCTGATGTCGGCAGTCACCGATAACCGGAAGATGCGGCAGCTCGGCTTTCAGCTGCGGCATCGCGTTGCCCATGATAAATCCCCGCCCAACGCTGCCCAGCATCTCGCGGTCGTTCATCGCATCGCCAAACGCCATGCACTCCTGCAGGGTTAAGCCTAAGTGCTGGCTGAGCACCGCCAGCGCCGCACCTTTATTACACCCAACCGGCAGCACTTCCAGACAGTCCATTGCCGAGAAACAGAGAAAGGCGCGATCGCCCAGCGTCTCAATCAGTTGGATCCGCAGGCGGCGGAGATCGTCATGATCGCCGCAGAAACAGATCTTGGTGACATGATGTGCCGGCATGCGTTTCGGATCGCACAGTTGATAGTGAAAGCCGCTAAAGGCATGCGCTTTCAGCAGCTCAGGTCTTGCCTGACCGGTAAACCAGCCGCCATCGTTAAACACATGCATGCTGGCCTGAGTATCCCATTTGCTGTACAGCACCGCTTCCGCCGCCTCAGGAGCGAGATCCTGGCGATAAAGCTCCTCCCCTTCCAGCGAATGGATGCGCGTCCCGTTGCCAGTGATCAGAAATGCGTCCAGGGAAAATTCGCCAATCACATGGTGCATCTCCAGCACATGGCGACCGGTAGCGAACGTCAGGGTGATATTACGTTCCCGCAGCCGTTTCAGCGCGGTGAGCGTTTGCTCGCCGAGACGATGGTCCGGCATCAGCAGGGTGCCGTCCATATCAAATGCGGCCAGTTTTGCCATGATGTATTCCCCGATGTGTGATGGGCTTCGCTTGTGTTGAAGTATCACCTGGGATATACGGAAGTAATAGTGAATAGATATTATTAATTGTTCCGGGTTTACAGCAGCCCGGTGGACGACGGCTCCCATGCGACTCTTACACCGTTTAAATCAGTACCAGCGATTGTGGCAACCCTCAGCCGGGGCGCCGCAGCAGGTGACCGTCGGCGAACTGGCGGAGCGCTGTTTTTGCAGCGAACGCCACGTCCGCACTCTGCTGCGGCAGGCGCAGGAGGCGGGGTGGTTAAGCTGGCAGGCCAGCTCCGGGCGCGGCAAACGCGGGCAACTCTCATTTCACAAAACCCCGGAAAGTCTGCGCAACGAGATGATGGAGCAGGCGCTGAACAACGGTCAGCAGCAAAACGCGCTGGAGCTGGCGCAGCTGGCCCCGGTGGAGCTGAAAGCCCTGCTCCATCCCTTCCTCGGCGGTCAGTGGCAAAACAATACTCCGACGCTGCGTATTCCTTACTATCGCCCACTGGAGCCGCTGCGCCCTGGCTTTCTCCCCGGACGCGCCGAGCAGCATCTGGCCGGGCAGATCTATGCCGGGCTAACGCGCTTCGACGAAGGCGACAATATGCCGATCGGCGATCTGGCGCATCACTGGCAGGTCTCACCGGACGGCCTGCGCTGGCATTTTTATATTCGCTCTACACTGTACTGGCACAATGGCGATGCGGTGGAAACCGCGCAGCTGCGACAGCGGTTACGGCTGCTGCTTGAGCTGCCCGCCTTGCGGACCCTCTTCGCCAGCCTTAGCCGTATCGATGTCACTCACGCCCAGTGTCTAACCATCACGCTGCATCGTCCTGACTACTGGCTGCCGTTCCGTCTCGCCAGCTACTGCAGCGTGCTGGCGCATCCTGACGATCCGGCCATCGGCTGCGGGCCATTCCGCCTGAAGCGGTTCAGTCCGGAACTCGTCCGGCTGGAGAACCATCCCCGTTACCACCTGCAGCATCCGCTGATCCAGGCGGTGGAGTACTGGATCACTCCTCAACTCTTTGACCGCGATCTCGGCACCAGCTGCCGCCATCCGGTGCAGATCACCATCGGCGATCGCGAGGAGCTCCACAATCTGCGTCAGGTCAGCAACAGTATCAGCCTTGGCTTCTGCTATCTCACCCTGCGCCACAGCCCGCGTCTTAGCAAAGCGCAGGCCCAGCGGCTGGTGTCGATAATCCATCACTCGTCGCTGCTGGAAACTCTGCCGCTGGAGGAGGATCTGATTACGCCAAGCCATGAGGTGCTGCCGGGATGGTCCATCCCGCAGGGACCGGAAAACAACGCGGTACCGCTGCCGGCCAGGCTCACCCTGCTCTATCATCTGCCGGTCGAGCTTCATGCGATGGCCGAACAGCTGAGGCAACGGCTGGCTCTGCTGGGCTGCGAGCTGACGCTCATTTTTCATGACGCCAAAAACTGGGAAGGCTGTCAGCATCTGGGGCAGGCCGATCTGATGATGGGCGACCGGCTAATCGGCGAAGCGCCTGAATACGCCCTCGAACAGTGGCTGCGCTGCGATATGCTGTGGCCTAATTTGCTGACCGGGGCGCAATATGCCCATCTGCAGGCGACATTAGACGCCGTGCAGGCGCAGCCCGACGCCCGCAGTCGCAACGATGCGCTGCGCAACGTGTTCAACAGTCTGATGGAAGACGCCATCATGACGCCGCTGTTCAAATATAACTATCGAATCAGCGCGCCACCGGGGGTCAATGGCCTGCGTCTTAACGCCCGGGGCTGGTTCGACTTCGCCAGTGCCTGGCTACCGGCGTCATCGTCGTGAGAGAGCTGGTCGCCGCGCGCGTCTGGCGCTACCATAGCGCCTTTACTCATTTAGTCAGGAATTGCCATGAAACGCGCCGTAGTTGTCTTCAGCGGAGGACAAGATTCAACCACCTGCCTGGTGCAGGCTCTGCAGCAGTATGATGAAGTGCATTGCGTCACTTTTGATTATGGCCAACGCCACCGCGCGGAAATCGACGTGGCGCGCGAACTCGCCCTGAAACTGGGCGCTGTCGCGCATAAAGTGCTGGACGTCACTCTGCTCAACGAACTGGCAGTCAGCAGCCTGACCCGCGATAACATTCCGGTACCCGACTATCAGCCTGATGCCGAGGGCATTCCCAACACCTTTGTCCCCGGGCGCAATATTCTGTTTTTAACCCTGACGGCAATCTACGCCTATCAGGTGAAAGCCGAAGCCATCATCACCGGCGTATGCGAGACCGACTTCTCCGGCTACCCGGACTGCCGCGATGAGTTTGTCAAAGCGCTGCACCACGCCGTCAGCCTTGGGATGGCGAAAGACATTCGCTTTGAGACGCCGCTGATGTGGCTGAATAAAGCCGAGACCTGGGCGCTTGCCGACTTCTGGGGTCAGCTGGATCTGGTGCGCCAGGAAACCCTCACCTGCTACAACGGCATTAAGGGCGATGGCTGCGGCCAGTGCGCCGCCTGTAACCTGCGTGCAAACGGACTCAACCAGTATCTGGGGGACAAAGTCGGCGTAATGACGGTGATGAAGCAAAAAACCGGGCTAGTATAGGCATAGCCTCGGGGAGCTTTTTGCCCTAAGCTTCAGTTCAAATTCCCCGGTGGCGCAACGCTTACCGGGGCTACGGGTTCATCACCTGGCGTGGGCCCGGCACTCACGCGACGGTTGTCAACGCAAGTTCATCTGGTCAAGTTTCTCGCGCAACTCCCCTTCCAGCGGCAGCGCCTTCTGGGTTTTCAAATCGATACAGACGAAGGTAATCAGCGCATCGGCCACCACTTCGCCATTGGGGTTGAGGGTGACCACCTGGCTTAGCGTGCCGCTTTTGCCGTTGAGTTGCTCCAGTTTGCTGCTCACTGTCAGCACATCGCCCAGTACCGCCGGACGACGGTAGTTAATATTGATATTCACCACCACGAAAGCGATATTTTTCTCCGTCATCCACTGAAACGCGGGGCTATTTTCCAGGCCATCCCAGCGGGCTTCCTCAAGGAACTCCAGGTAGCGTGCGTTGTTCACATGCTGGTAGACGTCGAGATGATAGCCGCGAACTTTAATTTGTGTCTGCATAGCACCAATGCCTTTCTGTTATTGTTGTTTGTGAGGTAAGAGGTCACACCACTTGATGCAACCTCTTTATCCTGGCAAAAAATCACCGCTGTGCAAGGTCTGGCATAAAATTTACAGCGTCAGATGGGCTAAATTGCGCTCCACCAGCGAGCTGCCCATTCCCGGGACCTGCTTCAGATCATCAAGGGTTTTGAACGGCCCGTACTCTTCGCGGTAGCTGACAATGGCCTGGGCTTTTTTCAACCCCACGCCATTCAACGCCTGAGCCAGCTGTTCGGCGCTGGCGCGGTTAATGCTGACCTTTGTCACCCCGTTGTCCGCCTCACCGGGTACCGCTTCCGCCTTCGCCGAAGTAGTCGCCTGCACATTTTCTTTATTCACCGCCGCTTTGCCGCTGGCGGGTGCAGCCAGCGCTCCCTGTACGCCTACCGCGAAAACCAGTACGCCCGCGGCCATCAGTGCTTTTATTCCATATTTCATGCTGATATCTCCTTGTGTGTAGACAGCAAGGTTACGATAGCGTCAGTGCGGATGGCCGACAAAAGGCAAATCACAGAAATGGAAAGGGCCGCGAAAGCGGCCCTTGGGGATTACATCGTGTTGCTCATTTTTGCGAGACGACGCGAAATTACTGCTGCTGGTCGATGCTGTCGCCCAGTTTAATTTTCGCCGCCTTGCGCAGGTTGCTCATCAGCGCTTCGAAAGCGATTTGGGCGTTGTTCTGGGTAATCCCCTGAACCATAGCCTTCTTCTGCTCTTCCGGCATGTTGCCTGCTTTCACTTCATCCAGCGCCACCAGCACCACATCGCCTTGCATATTGCTGCCAACGCCATAGACTGGTTTGCCCTGCTGCGGCAGCGGCAGAGTAAATGCCAGTTGGCTCAGCGGATCCTGGCCGGTACGAGAAAGCGTCTGCGGCGCGCCGAAGCTCAGGCCAGCCGCCTTCATTGCTTCATCGCCTTTGCCGTCTTTCAGCGCCGCCAGCAGCTTGTCGGCATCCAGTTTCGCCTGCTGTTCCGCTTTATTGTGCTTAACGATATCGCTGACCTGCGCCTTCACTTCGGCCAGCGGTTTCACCGCCTCGGCTTTGTGCTCGCTGATGCGCAGAACAAAAGCGCGATCGCCGTCAACGGTAATGATGTCGGAGTTGCTGCCCGGCGCGCCGTTCTCACCCACCAGACCGCCGTTGAAGATTGCGTCAGCGACCGGTTTAAAGTTCAGCTCTTCCGGCAGGTTATCGCGGCCAAACCAGCCGGTTTCCACCACCTTCAGTCCGGCGACCTGCGCAGCGCCCGCCAGCGATTCATTATCGTTGCTGGCCGCATCGCTCACCTTCTGCTGCAGCGCGTAGTAAGCATCCAGCGCTTTTTCCTGCTTCACTTTCGCCGCAATGTCATTGCGCACGTCAGCCAGCGGTTTCACCTGCGCCGGCTGGACGTCGTCCAGACGGGCCACCAGGAAGCCAACTGAGGATTTGATCACGCCAGACAGCTGGCCTTTCTCTTTCAGCCCGGCATCTTTCAGCTCAGGCACCGTAGAGGCATCTTCCATCCACCCCATATCGCCGCCGTTGCGGGCAGAGATAATATCGGTCGATTTTTCTTTCGCCAGCGTGGCGAAATCTGCCCCTTTTTGCAGCTCGGCCAGCACCGCTTTCGCATCGGCTTCCGTTTTGGTCTGAATCACGCTGTAGCGGTTGCGCTGCGGCTGAGTGAACTGATCCTTGTGCTGGTCATACCATGACTGAATCTCTTCGTCAGAGGCACTCTCCTGCATACTGGCGGCATCCATTTTGATATAGCTGACGCGGAACTGTTCCGGTGCCATAAAACGGGCCTGATTCTGCTGCCAGAAGGCGTTGATTTCCTCATCGCTGGCCGTCTGTTTTGCCGCCAGGGCATTCACGTTGATGGTCGCTTCGCGGACGACACGCTGCTGAGACACCAGCGCCGCCAGTTGATCGGACTCGCCCGGCAGCATGAAGTCGGTACCCGCAATGGCGTTAATCAGCTGCTGTGTGGTCAGTTGGTTACGCAGCGCCTGAGCGTACTGATCGGTGGTCATCCCCATCTGGGCGACAATACCGCTGAAACGCTGGTTGTCGAACTTACCGTTCGTCTGGAACGCCTGGGTCTGGAAGATCGCCTGCTTCACCTGCTCATCGCTGATGCTGAGACCCAGCTCGCGGGCATACTGATCCAGAAGCGACTCATCGATCAGGCGGTTCAGCACCTGCTGGCGCATGGTTTTCATGTAGTTTTCGTTCGCCGCCAGCTCGGAGAACTGGTCGCCAAGCTGCTGCTGCATACGGTTACGTTCGCTGGCGACGGCGTTTTCAAACTGCCCACGGCCAATCTCCTGGCCATTCACTTTTGCGGCATAGTTTTTGCCACCGCCAATCAGGTAACCACTCACCCCGGTCAAAATGAACGAGACGATAATGATACCGAAAATAATCTTGAGCACGACGCTGTTGGCGGCCGTGCGTAGGTTGTCCATCATGGTGTAACAACGCTCCGCTGTAGATGACTTTAGCTCGCGCAGCATAGCACGTGATGGCCGCCGCGCGTGAGGACGTATTTTGACAAGAAAACAGGGTGATTGTCAGCCCACAAGTGGCGATAAACACACATAAAGTGGTCTGAAAAGGCAATAAAAAAGGCACATCTCACGATGCGCCCTTGTACTTCGTCACATTCCCTGACGGGAAAGCCGATCAGTTCACCGCGTCTTTCAGCGCTTTACCAGCACGGAAGCCCGGCACTTTTGCGGCAGCGATAGTAATTTCTTTACCTGTTTGTGGGTTGCGACCAGTACGGGCGGCACGTTCTTTAACAGCAAAGGTACCAAAACCTACCAGCGCAACGTCATCCCCAGCCTGCAGAGATTCAGTAACAGAAGCGATTAAAGCATCTAACGCACGTCCAGCTGCAGCTTTAGAAATGTCCGCACCCGCAGCAATTTTGTCAATCAGTTGAGATTTATTCACTGTTCTCTTCCTCTCTTTATAATTTATATCGCACCTGAGTCCTTCATAGTGCGACCGCGCAGCAGTTATATCAGGACTGTCATGCCCTTACAACAGCAGTTGTCGATGACCCCCCTGCCAGCGATCTAAGTTAGCTACACAAAAAAAGGCTGGCAAGTCCGAAATGACTTACCAGCCCTATTTTTATTAGCGCAATTTGCGCAGAATCACTATTTCGCGGTCACAACCTGCATGCCGAACGGTTCGTTCTGCAGCGCAAGTGTCAGAACTTCCTCGATTCGTTTCACCGGATGGATATCCAAATCGGCGATAACGTTATCTGGAATTTCTTCAAGGTCGCGTTTGTTCTCATCAGGAATCAGAACAGTCTTAATGCCGCCGCGATGCGCCGCCAGCAGTTTTTCCTTCAGACCGCCGATCGGCAGCACCTGACCACGCAGAGTGATTTCACCGGTCATCGCCACATCAGCGCGTACCGGGTTACCGGTCAGACAGGAGACCAGCGCCGTACACATGGCGATACCCGCGCTCGGACCATCCTTCGGCGTCGCCCCTTCCGGGACGTGGACGTGAATATCACGCTTCTCGTAGAAGTCGGCGTTAATGCCCAGTTTGTCCGCCCGCGAACGTACCACGGTCAGCGCAGCCTGAATCGACTCCTGCATGACTTCACCCAGTGAGCCGGTGTAGGTCAACTTGCCTTTGCCTGGTACGCAGGCGGTTTCGATGGTCAGCAGATCGCCACCCACCTCCGTCCACGCCAGACCGGTCACCTGACCAACGCGGTTCTCGCTATCGGCACGGCCATAGTCAAAGCGCTGTACGCCGAGATAATCGTGCAGATTCTCACCGTTAATCTCGATGTGTTTCAGCGTTTTATCCAGCAGCAGCTGTTTTACGGCTTTACGGCACAGCTTGGAGATTTCACGCTCCAGGCTTCGAACCCCCGCTTCACGCGTGTAGTAACGAATAATGCCGATAATGGCGCTATCGTCGACGGTCAGCTCGCCTTTCTTCAGCGCGTTACGTTCAATCTGCTTCGGCAGCAGGTGACGCTTGGCGATGTTCAGCTTTTCATCTTCGGTATAACCGGAGAGGCGAATCACTTCCATACGATCCAGCAGCGGCGCCGGAATGTTCATGGAGTTAGACGTCGCCACGAACATCACGTCGCTGAGATCGTAATCCACTTCCAGATAGTGGTCGTTAAAGGCCACGTTCTGTTCCGGATCCAGCACCTCAAGCAACGCTGAAGCTGGGTCGCCGCGCATGTCGGAAGACATTTTATCGATCTCATCCAGCAGGAATAGCGGGTTTTTGACCCCCACTTTCGCCATTTTCTGGATCAGTTTGCCCGGCATCGAGCCAATATAGGTCCGACGGTGACCGCGGATTTCCGCTTCATCGCGCACGCCACCTAATGCCATACGTACGTATTTGCGTCCGGTCGCTTTGGCGATGGATTGGCCCAGCGAGGTTTTACCTACCCCCGGCGGTCCCACCAGACAGAGGATTGGCCCCTTGATTTTGTTCACCCGGCTCTGCACCGCGAGATATTCAAGGATGCGATCCTTCACGCGCTCCAGACCATAGTGATCGGTATCGAGGATCTCCTGGGCCTGACGCAGGTCTTTTTTGACCTTACTGCGCGCATTCCACGGCACCTGCACCATCCAGTCGATGTAGCCACGTACGACGGTCGCTTCCGCAGACATCGGCGACATCATCTTCAGCTTCTGCAGTTCCGCTTCGGTTTTTTCTTTCGCCTCTTTCGGCATTTTCGCCGCGTCGATCTTACGCTTCAGCGCTTCGTTTTCGTCCGGGGCGTCGTCCATCTCGCCGAGTTCTTTCTGAATCGCTTTCATTTGCTCGTTCAGATAGTACTCGCGCTGGGATTTCTCCATCTGCTTTTTGACGCGGTTGCGAATGCGCTTCTCAACCTGCAGCAGATCGATTTCCGATTCCATCATCGCCATCAGATATTCCAGACGTTCGTTGATGTCGGACATCTCGAGCACGGACTGCTTGTCAGCCAGCTTCAGCGGCATGTGCGCCGCGATGGTATCCGCCAGGCGCGCCGGATCGTCGATACTGTTCAGCGACGTCAGCACTTCCGGTGGGATCTTCTTGTTCAGCTTGATATAGCCTTCAAACTGGCTGATAGCGGTGCGAACCAGCACTTCCTGCTCACGTTCGTCAATCGCCGGCGAGTCGAGATACTCCGCTTTCGCCGAGAAATGTTCGCCATTATCAGACAGCGCAGAAATACGTGCACGCTGCAGCCCTTCGACCAGCACCTTCACGGTACCGTCCGGCAGCTTCAGCATTTGCAAAATAGACGCCACGGTTCCAACGGTGAAAAGATCGTTTACACCCGGCTCATCCGTCGACGCTTCTTTCTGCGCAACCAGCATGATTTTTTTATCATGGTCCATGGCCGCTTCGAGGCAACGAATAGATTTTTCCCGCCCTACGAACAGGGGTATGACCATGTGCGGATAAACCACCACATCGCGCAATGGCAATACGGGGATTTCAATGCGTTCAGAACGCTCAGGATTCATAGAGCTCTCTCTTAGTTTAAAGTCCGCCAGGTAGCCGACGACGCCATACTCCACTGCATCGTCGTTAATATGTAATCCAGTATATGGGGATGTATTCCACACATTCAACGGCGGGAATGCAGGAAAAATAAAAGGGGAGATAAAATCCCCCCTTTTTGTTAACTGCTTGAGTGAAATGGTTAATTATTCACCAGATGCCTGCTGAGCTTCCGGTTTACCGTAGATCAGCAGCGGTTTGCTCTGCCCCTCGATAACCGACTCATCAATGACCACTTTTTCGACATCATCCATCGAAGGCAGGTCATACATGGTATCCAGCAGCGCCGCTTCCACAATCGAGCGCAGGCCACGGGCGCCGGTTTTACGCGCCATCGCTTTCTTGGCGATAGCATCCAGCGCTTCGTCGCGGAATTCAAGTTCTGCGCCCTCAAGGCTAAACAGCGCCTGATACTGCTTGGTCAGGGCGTTTTTCGGCTCTTTCAGGATCTGGATCAGCGCTTCTTCGCTCAGCTCATTCAGCGTCGCCACCACCGGCAGACGACCGATGAATTCAGGGATCAGACCAAATTTGATCAGATCTTCCGGTTCAACCTGAGACAGCAGCTCACCTTCGCTGGCTTTGTCGGACTTCGCTTTTACCGTCGCGCCAAAACCAATGCCAGAGCCGGTTTCAACACGGTGGGAAATCACTTTGTCCAGGCCGGCAAACGCGCCGCCGCAGATGAAGAGGATCTTGGAGGTATCAACCTGCAAGAACTCCTGCTGCGGATGTTTACGTCCGCCCTGCGGTGGAACGGCGGCGACGGTGCCTTCGATAAGCTTCAGCAGCGCCTGCTGTACGCCCTCGCCGGAGACGTCGCGGGTAATCGACGGGTTATCGGATTTACGCGAAATTTTGTCGATTTCGTCGATATAGACGATGCCGCGCTGCGCTTTCTGCACGTCGTAGTCGCACTTCTGCAGCAGTTTCTGAATGATATTTTCGACGTCCTCACCCACATAACCCGCTTCGGTCAGGGTGGTGGCGTCTGCCATGGTAAACGGCACATCCAGCAGGCGCGCCAGCGTTTCCGCCAGCAGCGTTTTACCGGAACCGGTCGGCCCGATCAGCAGAATGTTACTTTTACCCAGCTCTACGCCATTGCTGGTATCGCCATTGCGCAGACGTTTGTAGTGGTTGTATACCGCGACTGCCAACACTTTCTTCGCCTGTTCCTGACCGATGACGTAGTCATCAAGGTGGTGGCGAATCTCGTGCGGCGTCGGCAACGCGCTGCGCTCGCGGTGCGGCGCAACTTCTTTAATCTCTTCGCGAATGATGTCGTTACATAAATCAACGCATTCGTCGCAGATATACACGGATGGCCCGGCGATCAGCTTACGCACTTCATGCTGGCTTTTGCCGCAAAAAGAGCAATACAACAATTTGCCCGATCCATCTTTGCGTTTATCTGTCATGAGTCCAAACCTCTTTTTAAGTTCTTTGTGCCGCACACGACGACGCAAATGCCATTCTCAGGCGCAAGCCGCCATATAGCGTTGTGCCGCCCTTCATTAGTATATACACAAAATCCTTCGCGCTACATCGAGGCGCTGGCAAAGCAACCGGCCGCAAGCCTGACCGGCAAGCGTCCGGAAAAATGCCAACCACTCACGAAAACGTGGCGAGAAGAATGAAGCGTAAAGCGGCACCCTTGCGCCTCGGGCATCAATTACGATGGGTCAAAATAGAGTCGACCAGCCCGTACTCCACGGCTTCCGCAGCAGAGAGGAAGCGGTCACGCTCGGTGTCACGCTCAATCTGCTCAAGAGACTGGCCGGTATGATGCGCCATCAGCTCATTCATGCGTCCTTTCACCTTCAGGATTTCACGGGCGTGGATCTCAATATCCGTCGCCTGTCCCTGATAGCCGCCCAGCGGTTGGTGGATCATCACGCGGGAGTTCGGCAGGCAGAAGCGCTTGCCTTTCGCCCCGGCGGTCAGCAGGAACGCCCCCATGGAAGCGGCCTGGCCCATACAGATGGTGCTGACGTCCGGCTTGATGAACTGCATGGTGTCATAAATCGACATCCCGGCGGTGATCACCCCGCCCGGAGAGTTAATGTACAGGTAAATGTCTTTTTCCGGGTTTTCCGCTTCCAGAAACAGCATCTGCGCCACGATCAGGTTTGCCATGTGGTCTTCGACCTGGCCGGTCAGAAAAATGACGCGTTCCTTAAGCAGACGGGAGTAGATATCAAAAGAACGTTCACCGCGTGAGGTCTGTTCAATGACCATCGGCACCAGGGCCATATGGGGTGCAAAGTTGTCTCGTTCGCCACTGTATGACATTTCCGTCTCCTGGAGTAATTTTAAAATACCTGCTGCACTGATTGTAACCTTACGGACGGATTATCAGCCACAGTTTCTATCCGCTGAACGCGTCACCGCCTCTTTAACACGCGTGCGATTGCGGATGCAGTTGCCTCCCCCGGTAATGGGGATGGTGTTGCCATATTTCAAGCATAACAAGCTTTTGCTGTAACGCTATCATGGTAAATGCGTTTTAGCACCGTGCCTGAGGCTATCATTATCCTAAAAAAAAACCCGCCGCCTTTCGGCAACGGGTTTTTGCTCGAACCTTAAACAATCGCGGCGAAATTACGCCTGCTGGTTCATCAGTTCGTTGAAGGAAGTGGCTTTTTCAGACACTTTGGCTTTCGCCAGCACGGCTTCAACAGCCTGCTCTTCCAGCGCCACGTTGCGCATGTTGTCCATCAGCTCTTTGTTCTTGCTGTAGAACTCAACGACTTCTGACGGATCTTCGTACGCAGAAGCCATCTCTTCAATCAGGCCTTTCACGCGCTCTTCGTCAGCTTTCAGCTCGTTGGTGCGAATCACTTCGCCCAGCAGCAGACCGACAACGACGCGGCGTTTAGCTTGCTCTTCGAACAGCTCGCGCGGCAGTTCCAGAGCCTGTTTCTCGTTGCCACCGAAACGCTGAGCAGCCTGGCGACGCAGCACGTCGATTTCGCTGTCGATCAGGGCAGCCGGAACGTCGATCTCGTTAGCTTTAACCAGACCTTCAATTGCCTGAGACTTCACGCGGTTACGTACAGCGCCTTTCAGCTCGCGTTCCATGTTTTTACGCACTTCAGCGCGCAGGCCAGCGACAGAACCATCTTCCACGCCGAAACGTTTGATGAATTCTTCGGTCAGCTCAGGCAGTTCACGCTCTTCAACTTTTTTCAGGTTGATAACGAACTTAGCCGCTTTACCTTTCAGGTTTTCTGCGTGGTACTCTTCCGGGAAAGTCACGTCGATGGTGAACTCTTCACCCGCTTTGTGACCTTTGATACCGTCTTCGAAGCCCGGGATCATGCGACCCTGGCCCATCGCCAGTACGAAGTCAGAGGCTTTACCGCCTTCGAACTCTTCGCCGTCTACGGAACCGGTGAAGTCGATGGTTACGCGATCTTCAGCGTCAACGGCGCCGTCTTTGTCTTTCCAGGTCGCCTGCTGCTTGCGCAGGGTTTCCAGCATGGTGTCCACGTCAGCGTCGGTCACGTCAACAACCGGTTTTTCAACTTCGATCGCGTCCAGCCCCTGCAGCTCAACTTCCGGATACACTTCGAACTCTACCGCGTAGGTGAAGTCTTCGCCCAGTTTGTATTCGCCCGGAACGTAGTTCGGCGCACCAGCCGGATTGATTTTCTCTTTGATGATCGCGTCAACGAAATGACGGCTCATCAGGTCGCCCAGCACGTCCTGGCGAACGGATGCGCCATAACGCTGAGCAACAACATTCATCGGCACTTTGCCTTTACGGAAGCCGTCAATGCGAACTTTTTTCGCTACGTTGACCAGCTCGCTTTTGACAGCATTCTCGATGCTGTCAGCGGCGATAGTAATCGTTACACGGCGCCCAAGGCCCTGAGTGGTTTCAACTGAAACTTGCATCTTGTTACCTCAAAAAAATCACAGTGCTCGGTCAACTCTGGAAGCGCGTGTAGGTGGCTTCGCAGAACCGGGATGCCCTCTTCAAATCAGAAACACATTCCCTGTCGTCAGAATCATCCCGAAGACATTCATATATAAGACGCGGCATTATAGCGGCATCACTTTTGTGAGTCGAGAACGGTTGTCGCCCACTGCTGCGGCATTTTTCACATTTCCCGCTCAAATTTGTCCGCAAAAGCGCTAACTTTGCGCATTTTCCAGGCAAAACAAAACGGCCCGTAGGCCGTTTTTGCTAAATCTGCAAGCAACATACTGGAAAAGCGCCAGCGGTTGCAAATGGGATTTCTAGGCGATACTCCCCGCACCGCGGCAAGGCGGCGAGGCGAAAACCGTATCTTGTAGTGCTTCCCACTCTTTAATCGTGTAGGTGTGCAGCGCCAGGGCATGCACCGTATTCGACAGCTCCTCAGTTAGCGTGCCGTAGATCATACGGTGGCGATTGAGGAAACGCTCGCCAGTGAAGCGATCGCTCACTAACACCACTTTAAAATGACTTTCAGAGCCCGCTGGGACGTTGTGACGATAACTTTCATCCACGACTTCGAGATACATCGGGTCGAACGCTGCTCTAAGTTTTGCTTCGATCTGTTCACGTATCATCATGAATTTTCTCCTCCGACAACGCTGAGATGCCGCCACTCCCTATAAATGTTAGCCGCTTTTACCGCTTCCATTAGGAGAAAACAACAAAAAATTAGCATTGTTCTGATATTTTCATTCAAAAGTATCACGTTTACTGGCTCTGGTCGCCAGAACTGCCGGGGAAAGAGCGATTAACCATGGCGGGACGCTCAGAAAACCGCCAGGGCGATGGATTTACACGCGTTGCCACTTCCCCTTGCCGTTGGCAATGCTATGATGGCGGTAATTTTCCTTATAACAACACCATGCGTTGAGACCTGAACATGCTTAAGAAGATCCTTTTCCCGTTGGTCGCCATGTTTATGCTGGCAGGATGCGCCACGCCGCCGACCACCATTGAAGTATCGCCGAAAATCACGCTGCCGCAGCAGGATCCGAGCCTGATGGGCGTGACCGTCAGCATCAACGGCGCTGACCAGCGTCCGGACCAGGCGCTGGCAAAAGTCACGCGTGACAATCAGCAGGTCACCCTCACCGCCTCCCGCGATCTGCGCTTCCTGCTGCAGGAAGTGCTGGAGAAACAGATGACCGCACGCGGTTATATGATTGGCCCGAACGGCGCGGTTGATCTGCAAATTATCGTCAACAAACTCTACGCTGACGTCTCCCAGGGTAATGTGCGTTACAACATCGCCACGAAAGCAGATATCGCCATCATTGCCACCGCGGCAAACGGCACGAAGATGACCAAAAACTACCGCGCCAGCTACTCCATTGAAGGCGCTTTCCAGGCCTCGAACAAGAACATCGCTGATGCCGTTAACAGCGTCCTGACCGATACCATCGCCGATATGGCGCAGGACACCAGCATCCACGATTTCATCAAGCAAAACGCGCGTTAATGCCACCACGAACCCGGCCTCAGCCGGGTTCGTGCTTTATGCTATGTCCAGTCATTACTTACGCATTTTTCAACAGCCGAAATCAGCGATTTTGCTGATCCTCGGTTTCGCCTCAGGCCTGCCGCTGGCCCTCACCTCCGGTACCCTGCAGGCCTGGATGACGGTGGAAAATATCGATCTGAAAACGATCGGTTTTTTCTCACTCGTCGGCCAGGCCTATGTCTTTAAATTTCTCTGGTCCCCGCTGATGGACCGCTATACGCCGCCGTTTCTTGGGCGTCGTCGCGGTTGGCTGCTGACTACCCAGGTCCTGCTCCTGCTGGCCATTGCGGCGATGGGCTTTCTTGAGCCCGTCTCCCAGCTCCGCTGGATGGCGGCGCTGGCGGTGGTGATCGCCTTCTGCTCGGCGTCACAGGATATCGTGTTCGATGCCTGGAAAACCGACGTTCTGCCGGCGGAAGAGCGCGGTACCGGTGCCGCTATCAGCGTGCTGGGCTATCGCCTCGGGATGCTGGTGTCCGGTGGTCTGGCTCTGTGGCTTGCCGACCGCTATCTCGGCTGGCAGGGGATGTACTGGCTGATGGCGGCGCTGCTGGTGCCCTGTATCATCGCCACACTGCTGGCACCTGAGCCGAGCGACGTTATCCCGGTTCCCAGGTCGCTGGAGCAGGCGGTCGCCGAACCGCTGCGCGATTTTTTCGGTCGCAATAACGCCTGGCTTATTCTGCTGCTCATCGTCCTTTATAAGCTTGGCGATGCGTTTGCCATGAGCCTGACCACTACCTTCCTCATCCGCGGCGTTGGCTTTGATGCCGGAGAAGTCGGGATGGTGAACAAAACTTTGGGCCTGTTTGCCACCATTCTCGGCGCCCTGTACGGCGGGGTCCTGATGCAGCGGCTGACACTGTTTCGGGCGCTGCTGATCTTCGGTGTGCTGCAGGGGGTCTCCAACGCCGGCTACTGGCTGCTGTCGATTACCGATAAGCACCTCTATTCCATGGCAACCGCCGTGTTCTTTGAAAACCTGTGTGGGGGAATGGGGACGGCGGCGTTTGTCGCACTGCTGATGACGCTGTGCAATAAATCATTCTCCGCCACCCAGTTCGCGCTGCTCTCTGCGCTGTCTGCGGTCGGCCGCGTGTACGTTGGGCCAATCGCCGGCTGGTTTGTCGAGGCCCACGGCTGGTCGACGTTCTATCTCTTCTCGGTCGTCGCGGCGGTGCCGGGGATTGCCCTGCTGCTGCTGTGCCGGCAAACGCTTGAGCATACCCAACGTACGGCAAGCTTCATGCCGCGAAGCGAATACCCGCAGGCCTATGCGCTGGCGCTGGGGATCCTGGCACTGGGCTGCCTGCTGCTGACGGTATGGCTGGCTTTGCTTATCATGAACGCCCTGGATTACACCGCCTTCTCTTTCCTGTCCGGTCTGCTGGAGGTTGCCGCGCTGACTGCCGTTGGCGGTATTTTGTTCGGCGGTCTGCTCGACTACCTGGCGCTGCGTAAAACTCGCCTGATTTAAGGAAGCTGCATCATTATTAGCCGTTGTAATTACGAAACGTAATTATAACGGCTTATTAACGCTTTTATATTGTCCGCCGCGCTATTTGTTGTTTTGTGCGTTTTTGATTTCTGGAAATTATTGACAGTTTTCATTCGATTCTTTAAATAATTTAACCGATTCAGCTACAGCGATTTTATTTTAGGTTTTCACAATGTCTTTTATTTGATAATTAAATGTTAAACAATTGTTCTAATTTATGGGTGGTTATGCCCATTCGCCGCTAAGTACTCCTTTTCTTATCCCTTTCGTTATCAATCCCATGAAATTCAGGCTTTGCAAGCGATTACGTAACACTACGTAACATATGTGACAAACCAAGCAGAAGCCGCTAACACAGAACTGACAGAGATCCAATCATGTTTACAGTAATGCAACCTTACCGTAAAATGCCCGTACACTTTAAACGCCACCAGATCCCGTGGAATTGAGGTCGTTCAATGAGACTCAGGAAATACAATAAAAGTTTGGGATGGATGTCATTAATCGCAAGTACTGTATTACTCAGTGGTTGTGATTCTGCACTCCTTGACCCAAAAGGACAGATTGGACTGGAGCAACGCTCTTTGATTCTGACGGCTTTCGGCCTGATGATGATTGTCGTTATTCCCGCCGTCTTGATGGCAGTAGGATTTGCCTGGAAGTATCGCGAGAGCAATAAAGATGCGAAGTATAGCCCGAACTGGTCACACTCCAACAAAGTGGAAGCTGTGGTCTGGACGGTACCTATTCTGATCATCCTGTTCCTGGCCGTTCTGACCTGGAAAACCACTCACGCACTGGAGCCAAGCAAACCGCTTGCCCATGACGAGAAACCAATCACCATCGAAGTCGTTTCGATGGACTGGAAATGGTTCTTTATCTATCCGGAACAGGGTATTGCTACCGTTAACGAAATCGCCTTCCCGGCGAACGTACCGGTACACTTCAAAGTGACCTCTAATTCGGTGATGAACTCGTTCTTTATTCCGCGCTTAGGTAGCCAGATTTACGCAATGGCCGGGATGCAGACTCAGCTGCACCTCATTGCTGACGAAGCTGGTACTTATGACGGTATCTCCGCTAGCTACAGTGGCCCGGGCTTCTCAGGTATGAAGTTCAAAGCGATTGCTACCCCGGATCGTGCAACCTTCGATCAGTGGGTTGAAAAAGCCAAACAGTCGCCGAACTCCATGGACTCCATGGCCGCGTTCGATAAAGTGGCTGTGCCTAGCGAATACAACAAAGTGGAATACTTCTCTAACGTGAAGCCGGATCTGTTCAAAGATGTTGTGAACAAATTCATGTCTCACGAGAGCATGAACATGTCCAAACCTGAAGGCGAGCACGCTGCTCACGACGGGATGGAAGGCATGGACATGAGCCACGCGGAAACCGCTCACTAAGGGGCCGAGGAAGAAAACGATGTTCGGAAAACTTACACTGGATGCAGTGCCCTACCACGAACCCATTATCGTGGTTACGGTGGCTGCGATTATCATTGGGGGACTGGCGCTTCTGGCTGCCATCACTTACTTCGGTAAGTGGTCCTACCTGTGGAACGAGTGGCTGACTTCTGTCGACCACAAACGTCTCGGTATCATGTACGTTATCGTGGCAATCGTCATGCTGCTGCGTGGCTTTGCTGATGCCGTGATGATGCGTAGCCAGCAGGTGCTGGCCTCAGCCGGGGAAGCAGGCTTCCTGCCACCTCATCACTACGATCAGATCTTTACCGCCCACGGCGTTATCATGATCTTCTTCGTGGCGATGCCGTTCGTTATCGGTCTGATGAACCTGGTGGTTCCGCTTCAGCTCGGCGCGCGCGACGTGGCCTTCCCGTTCCTCAACAACCTGAGCTTCTGGTTCACCGTTGTGGGCGTGATTCTGGTTAACCTGTCTCTGGGCGTCGGTGAGTTCGCGCAGACTGGTTGGCTGGCCTATCCGCCGCTGTCGGGAATTGAATACAGTCCTGGCGTAGGGGTCGATTACTGGATTTGGGCGCTGCAGCTCTCCGGTATCGGTACTACCCTGACCGGTATTAACTTCTTTGTGACCATTATCAAGATGCGTGCCCCGGGCATGACCATGTTCAAGATGCCGGTATTCTCCTGGGCATCTCTGTGCGCCAACATCCTGATTATCGCCTCCTTCCCAATTCTGACCGTCACCATCGCGCTGCTGACCCTGGATCGTTACCTGGGCACCCATTTCTTTACCAACGATATGGGTGGCAACATGATGATGTACATCAACCTGATTTGGGCCTGGGGTCACCCGGAAGTGTACATCCTGGTTCTGCCAGTGTTCGGGGTCTTCTCCGAAATCGCGGCGACCTTCTCGCGTAAGCGTCTGTTTGGTTACACCTCTCTGGTGTGGGCAACCGTGTGTATTACCGTTCTGTCGTTCATCGTTTGGCTGCACCACTTCTTCACCATGGGTGCGGGTGCGAACGTTAACGCCTTCTTCGGTATTACCACCATGATTATCGCGATCCCGACCGGGGTTAAGATCTTCAACTGGCTGTTCACCATGTATCAGGGTCGCATCGTCTTCAACTCGGCGATGATGTGGACTATCGGCTTTATCGTGACCTTCTCCGTAGGTGGGATGACCGGCGTGCTGCTGGCGGTACCGGGCGCGGACTTCGTTCTGCACAACAGCCTGTTCCTGATCGCGCACTTCCATAACGTTATCATCGGCGGCGTGGTATTCGGTTGCTTCGCAGGTCTGACCTACTGGTGGCCGAAAGCCTTTGGCTTTACCCTGAACGAAACCTGGGGCAAACGCGCTTTCTGGTTCTGGATCATCGGCTTCTTCGTCGCATTTATGCCGCTGTACGTGCTGGGCTTCATGGGTATGACCCGTCGTCTGAGCCAGCAGATCGATCCGCAGTTCCACCCGATGCTGGTTGTTGCAGCCTGCGGGGCGGCGCTGATCGCTTGCGGTATCCTGTGCCAGCTGATTCAGTTCTACGTATCTATTCGCGACCGCGAACAGAACCGTGACCTGACCGGTGACCCATGGGGTGGTCGTACGCTGGAGTGGGCAACCTCTTCTCCGCCGCCGTTCTACAACTTCGCTATCGTTCCTCAGGTTCACGAGCGTGACGCCTTCTGGGAAATGAAAGAGAAAGGTGAAGCGTACAAACAGCCTGCCCATTATGAAGAAATTCATATGCCGAAAAACAGCGGCGCCGGTATCGTCATTGCCGCCTTCGCCACGGTATTTGGTTTCGCCATGATCTGGCATATCTGGTGGCTGGCGATCGCAAGCTTCATCGGCATCGTAGCGACCTGGATTATTAAGAGCTTTGACGAGGACGTGGATTACTACGTACCGGTTGCAGAAGTCGAAAAACTGGAAAAACAGCATTTCGATGAGATTAACAAAGCAGGGCTGAAAAATGGCAACTGATACTCTTGCGCATACTGCCCACGCGCATGAACACGGGCACCATGATACAGGACCGATGAAGGTATTCGGTTTCTGGATCTACCTGATGAGCGACTGCATCATCTTCGCTACGCTGTTTGCTACCTATGCCGTTCTGGTGAACGGCACGGCCGGCGGACCGACGGGCAAAGATATTTTCGAACTGCCGTTCGTTCTGGTTGAAACCGCACTGCTGCTGTTCAGCTCCATCACCTACGGCATGGCGGCTATCGCCATGTACAAAAACAACAAGAGCCAGGTTGTTTCCTGGCTAGCGCTGACCTTCCTCTTCGGGGCAGGGTTCATCGCGATGGAACTCTATGAGTTCCATCACCTGATTGTTGAAGGTATGGGTCCGGATCGTAGCGGCTTCCTGTCAGCGTTCTTCGCGCTGGTCGGCACCCATGGTCTGCACGTGACTTCGGGTCTGATCTGGATGGCTGTGCTGATGTTCCAGGTTTCACGTCGTGGTCTGACCAACACTAACCGCACGCGTATCCTGTGCCTGAGCCTGTTCTGGCACTTCCTGGACGTTGTGTGGATCTGCGTGTTCTCGGTTGTCTATCTGATGGGGGCGATGTAATGAGTCATTCTACCGATCATAGCGGCGCTTCTCACGGCAGCGTGAAGAGCTACATGACAGGATTTATCCTGTCCATCATCCTGACGGCCATTCCGTTCGCCATGGTGATGAGTGGCTCCGCCTCGCATGCGGTTATTCTTGGCACCATTCTGGTGACTGCTGTGGTGCAGATCGTGGTACACCTCGTGTACTTCCTGCATATGAACAGCAAGTCCGATGAAGGCTGGAACCTGACCGCATTTATCTTCACCGTAATCATCATTGCGATCGTGGTTGTCGGCTCCATCTGGATTATGTGGAACCTGAACTACAACATGATGATGCACTAAGAGCGGCGAGTATGTTTAAGCAATACCTGCAAGTAACGAAACCAGGCATTATTTTTGGCAACCTGATCTCCGTGATCGGCGGTTTCCTGTTGGCCTCCAAAGGCCACATCGACTATCCGCTGTTCGTCTGGACGCTCCTTGGAGTATCCCTGGTGGTCGCCTCGGGTTGTGTATTCAACAACTATATCGACCGGGACATCGATCGTAAGATGGAACGGACGAAAAACCGGGTGCTGGTCAAAGGGCTGATCTCGCCAGAAGCTTCGCTGGTGTACGCCACCTTGCTGGGTATTGCTGGCTTCATGCTGCTGTGGTTCGGCGCAAATCCGCTGGCCTGCTGGCTGGGGGTGATGGGGTTCGTGGTTTATGTCGGCGTCTACAGCCTGTACATGAAGCGCCACTCTGTCTACGGCACGCTGATTGGCTCGCTCTCCGGCGCCGCGCCGCCGGTGATTGGCTACTGCGCAGTCACCGGTGATTTCGACAGCGGTGCGGCGATCCTGCTGGCTATCTTTAGCCTGTGGCAGATGCCTCACTCCTATGCCATCGCGATTTTCCGCTTTAAGGATTATCAGGCGGCAAACATTCCGGTACTGCCGGTAGTGAAAGGCATTTCGGTCGCCAAAAACCATATTACGCTGTACATCGTCGCCTTTGCCGTGGCGACCCTGATGCTCTCGCTGGGCGGCTACGCCGGGTATAAATACCTGGTCGTGGCGGCAGCGGTCAGCGTCTGGTGGCTGGGCATGGCGCTGCGTGGCTATAAAGTGGCAGATGACAAAGTCTGGGCGCGTAAGCTGTTCGTCTTTTCCATCGTTGCCATCACCGCGCTGTCCGTGATGATGTCCGTTGACTTTATGGTGCCGGATTCACATAGTCTGCTGGCTTACGTGAGATAATCACCCACTCCAGTGCGATATAAGGCCCCGTTTTTACGGGGCTTTTTTTTTTCTGCTTCCTCACCGCTTTCTTTCTCACTTCATACTCCCCTCCCCTCTTCCGTGCCCTTCTCACTACCTTTTCGGCCAAAAAATGAGAAAAAATTGAGCCAGTACGCAGCGGACGTCACTCGCACCACACGGTATGGGGATGCTACCTTTCGCCTCGGGCTCATGCCCATTTGGGAAATAATCACAACAAGGAATTGCAATGAAAGAGTTAACACTGAACGAAATGGAGTACATCTCCGGTGGCTTTAACCTGTTCGGCGCGGCCAGCGGCTTTGCCAGTTTTGTTGCCAACTCGGGCGTCGGCTTCACCTCTTTTGTTCTCACCTCCGGCAGCGCGTTTGCCTCCTTCGTCGGCGACAGCGCGATGGCGTTTGGTTCCTTCCTGACCGGACAGTCAAACTGGGAAACCTTTGTGACCACCGGTAAGGAAAACTGGGGAAACTTTGTCCTCACCGCTGGCAAAAACTGGAACATCTTCGTGGATAACGCCGCCAGCGACTGGAATAGTTTCCTGAACAACGCGTCAGCGTAAGTAGCATCACTGAGGGCAGCGCATCGGCTGCCCTGTTTAGCTCACCAGCATCGCCTGCGCACTGTAGAGCAGATCGAGGTGGTCGCGACATAGCGCTTCCAGCGAGGTGCGCGATTGATGGCTGGTCAGACTCAGCGCTCCCCACCAGGTCCCTTCCCTGTCGGTTAACGGCACCGCCAGCACCAGCATGCCAATCTCAAACTCCTGTTCAATGGTGGCATATCCCTGGCGCCGCACCTGCGCGATTTTCTCCATCAGCGACGCGACGTCGGTCACCGTATAGGGCGTGCGTTGTTCCCGGGTAATGCGCTGCAAGACCGCCTCGCACTCGGCTTCCGGCAGCGAAGCCAGCCACAATCGCCCCCCGGCGGTACAGAAAATGGGTACCCGCTCCCCGAGTCGCACCGACGTGGAGTTGAACGGCGTATGGCGGCTGCGGGCGATATAGACCAGTTCATCTTCATCCACCACGCCCACCGAGGCATGCTCCTCCGTCCGGCTGGCGATGTATTCGACAATCGGCCGCACCATGCGGGGAAACTGCGCCGAATCAACGTAAGCCTGACCAAGCCGCAGCGTTTTCGGAGTAAGCCAGTAATAGCGTCCGTCGGTTTGCAGATAGCGCTCATGCAGCAGCGTCAGTAGAAAACGCCGTGCGGCGCTTTGCGTCAGGCCGCTCATTTTCGCTGCCTGGGCGACGGTGAGCTTTGGGCAAGTTTTGGAAAAAAGCTGGATAAGCGCCAGCCCTTTTTGTAAACCGACGATCAGATCGCGTGGATGAATGGTGTTTTGCATATTCGCTCACATTTTTGCAACATCATTATCGATTTCCTGCGATTATCGCAGCGATCGTGCGATTAACAACCGACATGTCCGAATTCTGCGTTGTCGCTCTCAGCTTCTACTGAAATACTTTCACAACATTCATTTAACAAATGAGGTTTGAAATGGTCAGTGGAACTACCCAGGTTGTCGCCGTGATTGGTCATCCGATCGCCCAGGTGAAATCACCGGATAACTTCAACCGCTACTTTGCTGAACAGCACATGGACAGTGTCATGATCCCGGTGGATATCGCCCCGGAAGCGGTGGCCGCCTACCTCAACGCCTTGCGCGGCTGGCAGAACATGGCCGGCGTGCTGGTGACAGTGCCGCATAAGCAGCGCGCCGCCGCGCTGGTCGACGAGCTCACACCGCGCGCGCGCCGACTCAACGCCATCAATGTGATCCGCAAGCTGGCGGATGGCCGGTTACAGGGCGATATGCTGGACGGCGTCGGCTTTCAGCTCGCCGCCGAAGCGCAGGGTTTTCAGCCAGCAGGAAAACAGGCGCTACTCTCCGGGTGCGGCGGCGTCGGCAGCGCCATCGCCTGGGGACTGTGCGAGGCGGGGATCCGTCAGTTGGCCCTGCACGATCAAAACCCGGCCACCCGGCAACGCCTGCACGATCTCCTTGCCGAGGCCTTTCCGGCGGTGCAACTGAGCGCGCTGCCGGACACCCTTCATGGCGTCGATCTGCTGGTTAATGGCTCGCCGGCGGGCATGGCCGGATTTGATGAGCTGCCCCTGCCGCAGGCGCTGCTGGATACGCTCGACAGCGCTACCCACGTGGCTGACGTTGTCACCGCCCCGGTGATGACGCCGTTGCTCACTTTCGCCGCCGCTCGCGGCTGTCGGGTGCAGACCGGGCCGGAAATGGCGCTGGCGCAGATGACGCTGATGGGCCAGTTTATCGGCGCCATCCCGCAGGCGCAGGGAGCGGCAGCATGAAGAGCTGGGATGTGATCGTCATCGGCAGCGGTGCCGCTGGCTTTGCCGCCGCGGTCACCGCCAGCTGCAAAGGGCTGTCGGTGCTGATGCTGGAGAAAGCCGGCCAGTTCGGCGGCACCTCGGCCATTTCCGGCGGCGCCGTGTGGCTGCACGATACCGATCAGGCTCGCGCCCTGGGCAAAAGCGGCAGCACCGAGGCGATCAAAACCTATCTGCGGACCATTATCGGCGAGGCCCACTATCGGGACGATATCGCCGAGGCGTTTGTCAGCGCCGGGCGGGAGGCGCTCTCCTTTCTGGAGCGCGAGGGGGCGGTGAAATACAGCCTGCGCCCGCTCTCACCTGATTACTATCCGGATGAACCCGGCGCGGTCGACGTCGGTCGGGCGCTGGAGGTGGTGGAGTATGACGGCCGTGAACTGGGTGACGCGTTTCGCGACCTGCGTTCGCCGCCGCCGGGGATGCTGCTCTTTGGCGGGATGATGGTCAACCGCGTCGATATTCAACATTTTCTCGACATGCGTCGCTCGCTGCGCTCCCTGGCCCATTGCACCCGGCTGCTGCTGCGCTACGCTCGCGACCGGGTGAAGTACCCTCGCGGCACCCGCCTGGCGATGGGCAATGCGCTGATAGCCCGCATGGCGACAACGGCGCTGCGTAAAGGCATGAACCTGCGGCTGAATGTCAATGTTCTGGCGCTGTGCGAAGCGCAAGGCGCGGTCACCGGGGTGGAGATTGAGTATCAGGGGCAAAAAGAGACGCTGCACGCCCGCCGCGGGGTGGTGCTGGCCGCTGGCGGCTTTGCCGCGGGCGCGCTGGCGGCGCGCTATCGGCCGCACACCCGCGAGCACTTCACCATGTCACCGCCGGCCAACGATGGCGCCGCGCTACGTCTCGCGGCGGCGCTTAACGCTCGCGAGGGAGCCGATCGGCAATCCAATTTTTTCTGGGCGCCTGTATCAGTGCTGACCCGTGCCGATGGCAGCGAGGAGCGCTTTCCCCATCTGGTGACCGACCGGGCCAAACCGGGCGTGATTGCCGTCAATCAGCGGGCGGTACGCTTCGTCAACGAGTCTAACTCCTATCACCATTTCGCCAGCGCGATGCAGCGCGCTGCGGAAAATGCCCCCTGCTTTTTACTCTGCGACGCCCAGGCGATGAAGCGTTACGGCCTCGGGCTGGCGCGCCCGGCGCCGGTCAACAATGACGCCCTGGTCGCCGCCGGCTATCTGTACAAAGCCGACACCCTGGAGACGCTGGCGCAACAGCTTGGTCTGGATGCCCAAACGCTGAGCGAGACGGTTGCCCGCTACAACCGCGACGCCGCGCAGGGCGTGGATCGGGAATTTGCTAAAGGCGGTAACAGCTATAACCGGGCGATGGGCGATCCAGGTCATCAGCCTGACGCCTGTAACGCCCCCCTGCTCAGCGCGCCGTTCTATGCCATCAAACTCTATACCGGCGATCTGGGGACGTCGCGGGGCCTGGTCACCACCGCCGATGCACAGGTCGTCAACGCGGAAGGAAACCCTATCGCGGGGCTGTACGCGGTGGGAAATGACATGGATTCGCTGATGGCCGGCACCTACCCGGGTCCCGGCATCACCCTCGGCCCGGGGCTGACGTTTGGCTACCTCGCCGGCTGCCATCTGGCACAACACTCCCCCCACTAATCAGGAAAACATCATGATCTACGAAAAACGCACGTACACCATCAATCCGCTGAAAATGGCCGACTGGCTGGCGCTATACCAAAGCGATGCCCTGGCGGTGCAGACCGACCATCTCGGCAAACTGATCGGCTTCTTTTTTACCGAGATCGGCGTGGTCAATCAGGTGGTGCACATCTGGGCTTATGAAAGCCTGGACGATCGCCTGGTGCGCCGCGCGCGAATGGCGCAGGACGAACGCTGGCAGACCTTTTCGCGGAAAAATCGCGAACTGGCCGCCGTTGAACGCCTGGAGTCGGTGCTGATGCGCCCCACCGCTTTTTCACCATTGCAGTAAGGAGTCCATCATGAGCGGGCCTGTGAAGGTGGATGTGCTGGTGGTCGGCTCCGGCGCGGCGGGACTCTCTGCCGCGGTCACCGCGGCCATGCACGGCGCCAGCGTCATGGTGGCGGAGAAAGCGTCGGTGCTCGGCGGGACCAGCGCCTGGTCCGGCGGCTGGCTGTGGATCCCCCGCAACCCGCTGGCGCGGGCGGAGGGCATCGACGAAGCGGCCGACGCGCCGCTGACCTATCTGCAGCATGAGATGGGGGGCGAAGCCGCCGACGTTCGCCTGCAGACCTTCCTGCGCCACGGGCCGGAGATGGTGGATTTTTTCCATCACAGGACGGCGGTGCAGTTTCTCTCGGGCAGTACCATGCCGGACTTTCACGCGTCGCCGGGTGCGGCGAGCGGTGGGCGGTCGGTCACCGCTCAGCCCTACGATGGCCGTCAGCTCGGCGACTGGCTCCACCGACTGCGTCCGCCGCTGGAGACCATCAGCCTTGCCGGGATGGGCATCGCCGGCGGCGCGGATATGGCGCATTTTTTCAATGCCACCCGCTCGCCGCGCTCCGCGCTGTATGCCGTCCGCCGCCTGCTGCGCCACGGCTGGCAGCGGCTGCGCGCCGGACGAGGGCAGCATCTGGTCAATGGCAATGCGCTGGTCGCCCGTCTGCTGCGTTCCGCCCTCGACGCCGGGGTGCGTTTTCAGCTTAATGCCCCGGTGGTCCGGCTACTGCAGGGGCCGCAGGGCGTGTCCGGCGCGGTGCTGCGCAGCGACGGTGGGGAGATTCACGTCGAAGCAGGTGCCGTGGTGCTGGCCTGCGGCGGTTTTCCCCACGATCGGCAGCGGCTGGCGCAGGTGGTGCCCCACGCAGCGGAGGGTTACGGCCATTTTTCCGCCGCACCGCCGGACAATCAGGGCGAGGGGATCAGGCTTGGCGAATCCGTCGGCGGCCAGTTCGACACCCGCCTGCGTCACCCGCTGGCCTGGGCTCCAGTGTCCCGCGTCACCCTGGCCAGCGGTCAGCAGCTGATGTTTCCCCATCTGGTGGAACGCGCCAAGCCCGGGGTAATCGCCATCCTGCCCAACGGCAAACGCTTTGTTAACGAGGCCGACTCTTATCATGACTTTATCGCCGCCCTGCTGGCGGCCACACCCGCGGGCGACACGCCGCAGGCCTGGCTGCTGGCCGATCGTCGCGCGCTGCGTCGCTACGGCCTGGGCCATGCCAGACCGTTCCCCTTCCCCCCCACCGCCTGGCTGCGTACCGGTTATCTGCAGCGGGGAAACACGCTGGGTGAGCTGGCGAAGCAGTGCGCCATCGACGCCAATGCGCTGGCGGAAACCGTTGAACGCTTTAACCACTTCGCCAGCACTGGCGAAGACGTCGATTTTCACCGCGGGGCATCAGCCTATAACCGCGCCCAGGGTGACCATCAGGTGACGCTCGGACCGCTGCGCGAAGGGCCGTTCTACGCGGTGCGCATTCTGCCCGGCTCGCTGGGCACCTTCAGCGGATTGCAAACCGACGAACACGCCCGGGTGCTGGATGAACAGCAGCAGCCGATACCGGGCCTGTTCGCCATCGGCAACGACATGTCGAGCGTGATGCGCGGCTATTACCCCAGCGGAGGGATCACCCTCGGGCCGGCCATGACCTTCGGCTATCTGGTAGGCAAAAATCTGGCGGCAAACGTAATAAAAACAAAACAATAAAAAACAACCAGGGACGGCAATACCCATAACTATCCTCACCTGCAACTGTACCGGAGCCCTTTATGAACATGCGTACCCTATCGCTCGCCGCGCTGACCCTGCTCGATGTCCCTCCTCCCGAACAGGTGCGGATAGCGGCCAGAACCGGTTTTACCCACGTTGGTCTGCGGCTGCTTCCCGCCACACCGGCCGATCCGAACTACGACATGCTGGGCGATACCCCGGCCGTGCGCGCGACGCTGGCCGCGCTGATGGAAACCGGCATCCGCGTGTCGGACGTAGAGATCGTCCGCCTGACCCCCGGATTTACGCTCGACGATCGGCTGCAGCGGTTTATGGAGACTGCGGCGCGTCTTGGCGCCGGACAGGTGCTGGTCGCCGGCAATGACGACAACCTTCAGCGTAGCGCCGACAACCTGGCCATCCTCGCCGCGGCCAGTCGCCCCTATGGGCTGACCATGAACCTTGAGCCGATGCCCTGGACCCAGTTGCGCACTATCGCCGATGCGCAGGCGCTGATCGCCGCCAGCGGGCGGGAAGATATCGGTATCCTGGTGGACGCCCTTCATTTCTGGCGCGCAGGAGAATCGCTCGCCGCCCTCTCCAGCCTGCCCGCGCATCATCTCAACTATATGCAACTCTGCGATGGCGCGGCGCAGAGGCCGGAGAGCGAGCAGGAACTCATCCGCCAGGCCCGCTCGGCGCGCAACGTGCCGGGGGAAGGCGGTCTGGATCTGCACGGTCTGATGTCGGCACTGCCGGCGACACTGCCGGTCTCCCTCGAAGTGCCGCTCGACGGTGAGCAGGGCGCCCTGCCGCCCCTCCAGCGGGCACAATTACTGTTCAATGCCGCGCAGCCCTACCTGCGCTCCTGCGCATAAGGAATACGCTATGACACAGACTCAACGCCTGGATGTCAGAGAGTTAATTAACCGTAACCCGCTGAGCCGCTTTCAAAAGCAGATCATTTTTCTCGGTTTTTGCGTTATCGCTCTTGATGGTTTTGATATCGCAATCATGGGGTTTATCGCCCCGACGCTAAAGCTGGAATGGGGAGTCAGCAACCACCAGTTGGGCCTGGTGATCAGCGCCGCGCTGATCGGCCTCGCGCTGGGGGCGATTTTCTCTGGCCCGCTCGCCGACTGGCTGGGGCGCAAGAAAATCATTATCAATAGCGTCTTTTTCTTCGGCTTCTGGACCATCGCCACCGCCTTCTCGCACAACATTGAGCAGATGATGTTCTTCCGCTTTATGACCGGACTCGGGCTGGGCGCCGCGATGCCAAACATCGGGACGCTGGTGTCGGAGTACGCCCCGGAACGCCAGCGTTCATTTATTATTACCGTCATCTTTTGCGGCTTCACCTTCGGTGCGGCGGCAGGAGGATTCTCGGCATCGTGGCTGATCCCGCAGTTTGGCTGGCACTCGCTGATGGCGCTCGGCGGCATTCTGCCGCTGCTGTTTGCCCCCCTGCTTATCTGGCGGTTGCCGGAGTCAGTTCGTTTTCTGGTGATCAAACAAGCGCCAGCGGCGCGCATCCGCGCCATTCTTAACCGTCTCTATCCCGGACAAATCAGCGACAACGTGACGTTTATCCTGCCGGCGCAGCCGGCGGCCGGCAACGCGATGCGTATTGTGCTCTCCCGCCAGTACGGCTTCGGCTCACTGATGCTATGGCTGGTCTACTTTATGGGGCTGTTCCTGGTCTATATCCTCGGTAGCTGGCTGCCAACGCTGGTTAAAGAGGTGGGAATGACCGTTAGCCAGGCGGCCATCATGACAGCGATCTACCAGGCGGGCGGCACCCTCGGCTCGCTATTTGCCGGCTGGCTGATGGACAGGATCAACCCCCATCGCGCGCTGGGGATGATCTACGCCGTTGGCGGCCTGTTCACCATGGCGATGGGCTACGCCGCGGGCAGCTTTGCCCTGCTCTGTATGCTGGCGTTTATCAGCGGCGCCTGCCTGAACGGCGCCAATACCGGCATGAACGCGCTCTCCGCCCGCTACTATCCTACGCAGGCGCGAGCGACGGGATCCAGCTGGATGCATGGCGTCGGGCGCATCGGCGCCATTCTCAGCGCCTTTGCCGGCGCCGAGATGATGGCGCTCAACCTGCCCTTTGAAAGCGTCTTTTTGATCCTCGGTATTCCGGCAGCCCTCACCGTCGCAGGCCTGGCGGCGAAAGGCATCTTTGCGGCCGGTAGCCCCGCCGCCGCTTCACCTGCCCCTGCGTCTGCGCGCGGAGCGTAATGCTGTATTCTCCCTCCGGTGCAATCTGCGGATTGCACCGGGCTCAGCGGCTAAAAGAAGAAAATTTATTTCATATTTATCCAAAACGAAAAGCCACCCACAACAACCTGGTCTGCCACGGGGGCGATAATCCCTCACTCACCTTTTCAACGCAGCCCAAAAGAAACTTTCGTTAATTCGATCCCCCTCGCATATATGGAAAATAAATTCCATATGGCAATTGAAACAGAACAAATATTTCCTTAAGTTTAAGTCAGTCTATCCGGATGCGCGTTGCCGCAGGCGTCGGCATTGAGCGCCTCAGAGTGTGAATGATTTCAAAAAGGAGAGCACCATGTTAAACGGCCTGAAACCCTTATCCCGCTCCCTGCGTTGGGGCATGGTCGGCGGCGGGGGCACCAGTCAGATCGGCTACAGCCACCGCTGTGCAGCGCTGCGTGACAATGTTTATACCCTGCTGGCCGGCGCGCTTGACGTCGATGCCGAACGCGGGCGCGCGTTCGGTGAGCAACTGGGCATCGCGCCGGAGCGCTGCTACGCCGACTACCAGACCCTGTTTCGTGAAGAGGCGCAGCGCCCTGACGGGATCGAGGTTGTCTCGGTCACCACCCCGAACAATACCCATTTCGCTATCACCAAAGCGGCACTGGAAGCGGGCCTCCACGTCATCTGTGAAAAACCCCTCTGCTTTAGCGCCGAAGAAGCACGCGAGCTGGTGGACCTGAGCAAAAAACAGAACAAAATCGTCGGCGTCACCTACGGCTATGCCGGCTATCAGATGATCCAGCAGGCGCGGCAGATGATTGCCGATGGGCTGCTCGGCGAGATCCGCATCGTTAATATGCAGTTCGCTCACGGCTTTCATAACCAGGCCGTCGAGCTGCAGGCAGAATCCACCCGCTGGCGCGTGACGCCGAAGTTTGCCGGGCCCAGCTATGTGCTGGGCGATCTGGCCACCCATCCGCTGTTTGTCGCCGAAACCATGGCGCCGCAGCTCAATATCAAACGGCTGATGTGCTCCCGCCAGAGCTTTGTCCCCTCCCGCGCGCCGCTGGAAGATAACGCCTTTGTCCTGATGGAATATGACAACGGCGCGGTTGGCTCGATGTGGACCAGCGCCGTCAACAGCGGCGCCATGCACTCGCAAAAAGTGCGTATCGTCGGCGAAAAAGCGAGTATCGAATGGTGGGATGAGCATCCTAACCAGCTCAGCTATGAGGTGCAGGGCGAGCCGGCGCGGATTCTGGAGCGCGGGATGCCCTACCTGTCGCCGAACGCGCTGGCGGATGACCGCATCGGCGGCGGCCATCCGGAAGGGCTGTTCGAAGCCTGGGCCAACCTCTATCGCCGCTATGCGCAGGCGATTGACGCCACGGACCGTGACGATCGCGCCTTCCTGCAAGACTTCTGGTATCCGGACGTCGAAGCCGGGCTGCACGGCGTCTATTGGGTCGAACAGTGCGTCAAATCGGCTGACGCTGGCAGCCAGTGGGTTGACTTTACTTTACCTTAATTTTCCCCCTCGCCAGTGGAGTCCCCCTCCACTGGTTTATTGATTTTTACCAACTTGTCTCATCGCGCAACAGCCCCGTAATATCTGTTAAACAAACATTTATTTACGCTTCTTACCCCCCGCCGCTACACTAGGCGCAGTTTTTATATTGAGGTGGTAATGAACGATAACAAAATGACGCCAGGGGAACTGCGCGCGACCTGGGGTTTGGGGACGGTATTCTCCCTACGCATGCTTGGCATGTTTATGGTCCTGCCGGTTCTGACCACGTATGGCATGGCGTTGCAGGGCGCCAGTGAAGCGCTGATTGGCCTGGCGATCGGTATCTACGGCCTGGCGCAGGCGGTTTTCCAAATCCCCTTCGGACTGTTATCTGACCGTATTGGCCGTAAGCCGCTGATCGTCGGCGGCCTGCTCATCTTTGTACTCGGCAGCGTCATCGCCGCGCTCACCGACTCTATCTGGGGCATCATTCTTGGCCGCGCCCTGCAGGGCTCCGGCGCCATCGCCGCCGCGGTCATGGCCTTGCTGTCCGATCTCACTCGTGAACAGAACCGCACCAAAGCCATGGCCTTTATCGGCGTCAGCTTCGGCGTCACTTTCGCCATCGCCATGGTGCTGGGGCCGATTGTCACCCACCAGTTGGGTCTGCACGCCCTGTTCTGGATGATCGCCATTCTGGCGACCGTCGGCATCCTGCTCACCCTGTGGGTGGTGCCCAACAGCCATAATCACGTGCTCAACCGCGAATCCGGGATGGTGAAGGGCTGTTTTAGCAAAGTACTGGTGGAACCACGCCTGCTGAAGCTCAACTTTGGCATCATGTGCCTGCACATCATGCTGATGTCGACCTTTGTCGCGCTGCCCGGCCAACTGGAGGCTGCTGGCTTCCCGGCCGCCGAGCACTGGAAGATTTACCTGGTCACCATGGTTATCTCGTTCATCTCGGTGGTGCCGTTTATCATCTATGCCGAAGTGAAGCGCAAAATGAAGCGCGTCTTCCTGCTCTGCGTCGCCATCCTGCTGATTGCGGAAATTGTTCTCTGGGGCGCCGGGGGCTACTTCTGGGAGCTGGTGGCGGGCGTACAGCTCTTCTTCCTGGCCTTTAACCTGCTGGAAGCGCTGCTGCCATCGTTAATTAGCAAGGAGTCGCCGGCAGGCTATAAAGGCACCGCAATGGGCATCTACTCCACCAGCCAGTTCCTCGGCGTGGCGATTGGCGGCGCCCTTGGCGGCTGGGTCGATGGTTTCTTTGATTCGCAAACGGTCTTTCTGCTGGGCGCCCTGCTGGCAATGCTGTGGCTGCTGGTGGCCAGTACCATGAGCGAGCCGCCGTACGTCAGCAGCCTGCGGGTGGAAGTGCCGGACGGCGTGGTGGTCGACAGCGCGCTACAGACGCGCCTGCTGAACGCCAGCGGGGTTCAGCAGGCGCTGGTGGTGCCTGAGGAGCGCTCGGTGTATATCAAAATCGACAGCAAGGTCACCAACCGCTTCGAGATAGAGCAGCTCATCAAAGGGGTATAAAAAAAGCGGGGAAATCCCCGCTTTTTGCTGTCTGTCCGCCGCGTTAGTCGCGGAAGTTTTTGAACTGGAACGGCTGCCCCAGATCGCCACCGCGCACCAGCGCCATCACCGACTGCAGATCGTCGCGGGACTTACCGGTCACGCGGATCTCTTCGCCCTGAATCTGCGCCTGCACTTTCAGCTTGCTGTCTTTGATCAGTTTGACGAGCTTCTTCTGCACTGCGCTTTCAATGCCCTGCTTCAGCTTCGCTTCAACAAACCAGGTTTTACCGCTGTGCACGATATCTTCCGGCACGTCGAGGGAGGTGCCTTCAATGCCGCGCTTGAGCAGCTTGGCGCGCAGGATATCCAGCAGCTGGTTCACCTGGAAGTCAGACTCACTCAGTACTTTTATGGTTTTGTTGGCGTCGTTTAATTCAAAAGTGGCTTCAACGCCACGAAAATCAAAACGCGACTCGACTTCGCGGCTCGCGTTGTCCACCGCGTTACGGGCTTCCTGAAGATCAACTTCAGAGACAATATCGAAAGATGGCATCTTTTCCTCTCCTTCCGTTTCTTTTGCGTTGCATAATACCTGCAACGCGGCATAACTCAACTTGTTATCCCGGAAGCTTAGCTGATTACGCAACGCTCGCGCTATTTCCCCGTGCTGCCCGACGACGCCGAATCCCCCTTTCCGTCCGACAATGCGAAAAGCGACGAGATATACTTTAGCCATCAGCGCCTGGGGTAGCGGCAGATGAGGAGGAACAATGAAAGTAACCGTACTGGGATGCGGTGCACTGGGACAACTATGGCTGACCGCGTTGTGCAAACAGGGACATGAAGTCCAGGGCTGGCTACGCGTACCGCAGCCATTCTGTAGCGTCAATGTCATTGAAACCGACGGCTCGGTGTTCAACGAGTCGCTGACGGCCAACGACCCCGATTTTCTCGCCAGCAGCGAGCTGCTGATCGTCACCTTAAAGGCCTGGCAGGTGTCGAATGCAGTGAAGCACCTGGCCGGGATCCTGCCGGTCACCACGCCAATTGTGCTGGTGCATAACGGCATGGGCACCGTCGAGGAGCTGCGCGGCGTGAAACAGCCTTTGCTGCTGGCCTCCACCACCCAGGCAGCGCGTCGCGACGGGAACGTGATCATCCACGTCGCCCAGGGCACCACCCATATCGGTCCGGCGAAAAGCTACGAGGAGGACTACAGCTATCTCGCGGAAGTCCTGCAAAGCGTACTGCCGGATGTCGCCTGGCACAACCATATCTACTCGGCCACCTGGCGCAAGCTGGCGGTGAACTGCGTCATTAATCCCCTGACCGCCCTCAAAGGGTGTAAAAACGGCGATCTGCGCCACTCTCCGCAGGAGGTTGCCGCCATTTGTCAGGAAGTGGCGGCGGTGATGGAGCGCGAAGGTATTCATACCTCGGCGGAAAACCTGCTATTTTATGTCTGGCAGGTCGTTGAAAGTACAGCAGAAAACATCTCATCCATGCTGCAGGACATTCGCGCCCAGCGGCACACGGAGATCGACTACATCACCGGTTTTCTGCTCAACCGCGCCCGCGCCCACGGCGTTGCCGTACCGGAAAACGCCCGCTTATTTGAACTGATCAAGCGTAAGGAGAATGAATATGAGCGCGTCGGCACTGATTTGCCTCGCCCCTGGTAGCGAAGAGACCGAAGCGGTCACCACCATCGACCTGCTGGTCCGCGGCGGAGTGAAAGTGACCACCGCCAGCGTCGCCAGCGACGGCGGCCTGACCATCGTCTGCTCGCGCGGCGTCAAACTGCTGGCGGATGCGCCGCTGGTCGAGGTGGCCGATGGTGATTTCGATATCATCATCCTCCCGGGCGGTATCAAGGGCGCAGAGTGCTTCCGCGACAGCCCGTTGCTGGTGGAAACCGTCCGACAGTTCCATCTCTCTGGCCGCATTGTGGCCGCCATCTGTGCCGCTCCGGCGACTGTGCTGGTGCCCCATCAGCTATTCCCGATCGGTAACATGACCGGTTTTCCGGCGCTGAAGGAGCATATCCCCGCCGACCAGTGGCAGGATAAACGGGTGGTCTGGGATCCACGGGTGAATCTGTTAACCAGCCAGGGGCCGGGGACATCGATTGATTTCGCTCTGAAAATGATTGACCTGTTGGTGGGTCGCGAGAAAGCGTATGAAGTCGCCTCACAGCTGGTGATGGCCGCCGGCATCTATAATTACTACGAAGCCTGATAGCTGGTCCGCGCCGCGGACTGGTTCCCCTTTTTCCTGAGGAGTCGTAGCATGTCCCGTAGCGCAACCGATTCTCGCGATCTTGTCATCAGCCGCCTGCTCAGCGCGCCAGCCTCTGCCCTGTGGCGCGCGTGGGCCGACCCGGCATTACTCAAAACCTGGTGGTGCCCGAAGCCCTGGTATACTGAGGTTCTGGCCTTTGATTTTCGCTCTGGCGGGGCTTTTCACACCGTGATGCACGGCCCTGACGGTGAACGCAGCGATAACCCTGGCTGTTTTCTTGAGGTCATCCCGCAACAAAAAATCGTCATGACCTCGATGCTGACGGCGGATTATCGTCCTGCCGTGTCCCCTTTTGCCATGACGACCATCATCACCTTTGCCGACGAAAAAGACGGATGTCGCTATACGGCCACGGTGCTGCATGCGGATGATGAAACTCGCGAGCAGCATGAGCAGATGGGATTTTTTGAGGGCTGGAATATCGTCATCGATCAGCTGAATGACCTGGCGATGACCCTGCGCTAATGCGCTGACCCGGAGATGACAAAAAGGCCTTCCATCGGGGAAGGCCTTTTTCAATATGGATGGCAACCCGTTACGGGCGATAAACTTTCACGTTGCTAAAGCCCTGCTCGCGCAGATAGAGCGCCTGCAGACGGCTCATCACCCCGCGCTCGCACCACAGCAGCCAGGTTTTGCTCTGATCGAGATCGCCAAATTTGGTGCTCAGCTTGTAGAACGGCAGCGAAACGACCTCAACGCCCTCGACCTTCAGCGGCTTGTCTTCCTGCTCGTCAATGGAGCGAATGTCGAGGATCGCGTCGTTGGCGCCAAAGCCGGTCACGGTTTCCACTTCAACCACAGAGGCTTCCGTCTGCTGGGCGATATCGCGAATGTCGATATTGCTCGCCTCTTCCACCACTTTATCGAGGATGCTGAAATCGAAGTGTTCTTCTTCCGCTTCAATCTTCGCCTTCACCGCCTTCACGGTCGGGCTCTTCGAGATCACGCCACAGTATTCCGGCATGGTGCGGGCGAAATCTTCCGTACCGATCTCACGCGCCAGGTCGATGATGTGCTCTTTATCGTGCGAAATCAGCGGACGCAGGATCAGGGTATCGGAGACATTGTCGATCAGGCGCAGGTTAGTGAGGGTCTGACTGGAGACCTGACCGAGCGCTTCGCCGGTGACCAGCGCCTGCACGCCGTAGCGTTCCGCGACTTTTGACGCGGCGCGGACCATCATGCGCTTGAGCACGACACCCATCTGACCGTCGTCCACTTTTTCAAGGATTTCGCCGACCACGGGCTCAAAGTTAATCGCCACAAAGCGAACGCGGTGCGAGCTGCCGAAGCGGTTCCACAGGTAATGTGCGACCTGGCGGACGCCAATCTCATGGGCGGCGCCGCCAAGGTTAAAGAAGCAGTAGTGCACGCGGCAGCCGCGGCGCATCAGCATATAGCTGGAAACGCCGGAGTCAAAGCCGCCGGAAATCAGCGACAGCACATCTTCCTGGGTGCCGATCGGGAAGCCGCCGATGCCTTCATAGCGGCCTTTCACCAGCAGCAGGCGATCGTTTTCAATCTCGAGATTGACGGTGACGTCCGGGTCGGTCAGCTTCACGCGCGCCGTTTCAATATGCTGATTCAGACCGCCGCCGACGTAGCGTTCCACCTCAATTGAGGTGAATTCATGTTTACCGCGACGCTTCACACGCACGCAGAAGGTTTTGCCTTCCAACGCCTCGCGCCACAGCGGCAGCGTCTTTTCAAAAATATCGTGCAGCGAGGTGAACGGTACGTCTTCGACTTCCAGAATATGGTGGATGCCGGGGATACGGGTCAACGCATCGCGAATAGCCGGGCGCTGATTTTCATCTTTCGCGCGAACTTCGATATGATCCCAATGACGGACGACGGCCAGCGTCTCGTCATAGTTTTTGAGAACGTTACGAATGTTCCCGGTTAAGATTTTAATGAAGCGCAACCGCACAGATTGGCTTTTGATGGTGATTTCCGGGAACAATTTAATGATAAACTTCATAGCGACAATAGTTCGTTGGCAAGCCCGACAGGGCTATAAGCAAAAGTTGTAAAGCAGCGCACACCGGTGCCTGCATCCTGGGCGCGGAGTATATCACCATTGCGCGTTATTTGCTTACACGCGTGACTTCGTTACCATACCCGGTATTGCCGTCGCGACATAACAAGAGTCTACATTCACTATGCCAAAGAAAAATGAGGCCCCGGCCAGCTTTGAAACTGCTCTGGGCGAACTGGAGCAGATCGTTAACCGTCTGGAAAGCGGCGATTTGCCGTTAGAGGAAGCGCTAAGCGAATTTGAACGCGGCGTACAGCTGGCGCGCCAGGGGCAAAGTCAGTTGCAGAAAGCCGAACAGCGCGTGCAGATCCTGCTGGCGGATAGTGAAGATTCCCCGACCACGCCTTTTACGCCGGACGCTGAATAAAATGGATTTCCCGCAACAATTGCAGGCCTGTGTGGAACAGGCTAATGGGGCATTGCGCCGTTTTATCGCGCCGCAGCCCTTTCAGAACACTCCGCTGGTGGAAGCGATGCATTATGGCGCACTCTTAGGGGGTAAACGCCTGCGCCCCTTCCTTGTCTATGCCACCGGCGCGATGTTCGGCGTCAGCCGCACCACGCTCGATGCCCCCGCCGCTGCGGTCGAATGTATTCATGCTTATTCCCTGATGCATGATGATTTGCCGGCGATGGATGATGACGATCTGCGTCGCGGACTGCCGACCTGTCATATTAAATTTGGCGAAGCCAACGCAATTCTCGCGGGAGATGCCCTGCAAACGCTGGCGTTCTCTATACTCAGTGATGCGCCGATGGTCGACGTCTCTGACCGGGACCGGCTGGCGATGGTCTCCGAACTGGCGCAGGCCAGCGGCGTGGCGGGTATGTGCGGCGGCCAAGCGCTGGATCTGCAGGCGGAAGGACAGCAGGTGGATCTGCAGGCGCTGGAGCGTATCCATCGCCACAAAACGGGGGCGTTGATCCGCGCCGCCGTCCGGATGGGGGCGCTGAGTGCCGGCGAACGCGGCCGCGCCGCCCTGCCCGCGCTGGATCGCTATGCGGAAAATATCGGCCTGGCCTTCCAGGTCCAGGATGACATTCTCGACGTGGTAGGGGATACTGCGACCCTTGGCAAACGTCAGGGTGCCGACCAGCAATTGGGTAAAAGCACCTATCCCGCCCTCCTGGGTCTTGAGCAAGCCCGGAAGAAAGCGCACGACCTGATCGCTGATGCCCGCCGGTCGTTAGATGAGCTGGCCGCACAATCTCTGGATACTTCGGCACTGGAAGCGCTCGCGAATTACATTATTCAGCGCGATAAATAAACAATAAATGAGTCTCTGATGAGTTTTGATATTGCCAAATACCCGACCCTGGCGCTGGTAGATTCCACCCAGGAGTTGCGCCTGTTGCCAAAAGAGAGCCTGCCGAAGCTGTGTGATGAGCTGCGGCGCTATCTGCTGGACAGCGTCAGCCGCTCCAGCGGTCACTTTGCCTCTGGCCTCGGCACGGTGGAACTGACCGTGGCGCTGCACTACGTGTATAACACGCCGTTCGATCGCCTGATCTGGGACGTCGGCCACCAGGCCTACCCGCATAAAATTCTGACCGGCCGCCGGGACAAAATCGGCACCATTCGCCAGAAAGGCGGCCTGCATCCCTTCCCGTGGCGCGGTGAAAGCGAGTATGACGTGCTGAGCGTCGGCCACTCCTCCACCTCCATTTCCGCCGGTATCGGGGTGGCTATCGCCGCCGCGAAAGAGGATAAGCAGCGGCGCGCAGTGTGCGTGATTGGCGACGGGGCGATCACCGCCGGCATGGCGTTTGAAGCGATGAACCACGCCGGGGATATCAAACCCGACCTGCTGGTCGTGCTGAATGACAATGAAATGTCGATTTCCGAGAACGTCGGCGCGCTGAACAATCATCTGGCGCAGTTGCTCTCCGGTAAGCTCTACTCCACCCTGCGCGAAGGGGGCAAAAAGGTCTTCTCCGGGGTGCCGCCGATTAAAGAGCTGCTTAAACGAACCGAAGAACATATCAAAGGGATGGTGGTACCGGGGACGCTGTTTGAAGAGCTGGGCTTTAACTACATCGGGCCGGTCGATGGCCACGATGTGCTCGGTCTGGTCAGCACGCTGAAGAACATGCGCGACCTGAAAGGCCCGCAGTTCCTGCATATTATGACCAAAAAGGGCCGCGGCTATGAGCCCGCCGAGAAAGACCCGATCACCTTCCATGCGGTGCCAAAATTCGACCATACCAGCGGCGTACTGCCCAAAAGCAGCGGCGGTCTCCCTTCCTACTCGAAAATCTTCGGCGACTGGCTGTGCGAGACGGCGGCCAAAGACAGCAAGCTGATGGCGATCACCCCGGCGATGCGCGAAGGTTCAGGCATGGTGGAATTTTCGAAGAAATTCCCCGATCAGTACTTTGACGTCGCCATCGCCGAGCAGCATGCGGTCACCTTCGCCGCGGGGCTGGCGATTGGCGACTACAAGCCGGTAGTGGCGATCTACTCCACCTTCCTGCAGCGAGCCTACGATCAGGTGATCCACGATGTGGCTATCCAGAAACTGCCGGTGCTGTTTGCTATCGACCGCGCCGGGATTGTCGGCGCAGACGGCCAGACGCATCAGGGGGCGTTCGATCTCTCCTTCCTGCGCTGTATTCCGGATATGGTGGTGATGACCCCGAGCGATGAAAATGAATGTCGCCAGATGCTGTACACCGGCTACCACTACAGTGACGGCCCCTGCGCCGTGCGCTATCCGCGCGGCAGTGGCACCGGCGCGACGCTGGAGCCGCTGGCATCGCTGCCGATCGGCAAAGGGGTGGTGAAACGCCAGGGCGAGAAGCTGGCGATCCTCAACTTCGGCACCCTGCTGCCGGAAGCCGCGGCGGTAGCGGATAAACTCAACGCTACCCTCGTGGATATGCGCTTTGTGAAGCCGCTGGATACGGCGCTGATCCTGCAGTTGGCCGGCGAACACGACGCGCTGGTGACGCTGGAGGAAAACGCCATCATGGGCGGCGCCGGCAGCGGCGTGAACGAAGTGCTGATGGCCCATCGCCGGGTGGTACCGGTGCTCAATATTGGCCTGCCGGATTATTTTATTCCTCAGGGCACTCAGGAAGAGATCCGCGCCGACCTTGGCCTCGATGCCGCCGGTATTGAAGCCAAAATCCGCGATTGGCTGGCATAATTGCCCCCCTGCTCCTGCTATGCTTAAGGGATACCCTTGATGAATAGCAGGAGCGCACTATGCACTATGTCCCCCTCGGTGATACTGCCTTACGTGTTTCCCGACTCTGCCTCGGCTGTATGACCTTCGGCGAGCCGGACCGCGGCAGACACGCCTGGACGCTTCCGGAAGAGAGCAGCCGCCCGCTTATCCAGCACGCCATTGAAGGCGGCATCAACTTCTTCGATACCGCAAACAGCTACTCCGACGGCAGCAGTGAAGAGATCGTCGGCCGCGCCCTGCGCGACTTTGCCCGCCGCGACGAGGTGGTTGTCGCCACCAAGGTGTATCACCAGGTCGGCGATCTGGCGGAAGGGCTTTCCCGGGCGCAGATCCTGCGCTCCATCGACGACAGCCTGCGCCGTCTCGGGATGGACTATGTCGACCTGCTGCAGATCCACCGCTGGGACTATACCACCCCGATTGAAGAGACCCTCGAAGCGCTGGACGAGGTGGTGAAAGCCGGCAAAGCGCGCTATATCGGCGCCTCGTCCATGCATGCCCGACAGTTTGCCCAGGCGCTGGCGCTCCAGCAGCAGAACGGCTGGGCGCGCTTCGTCACCATGCAGGATCACTACAATCTGATTTACCGGGAAGAAGAGAATGAGATGCTGCCGCTGTGTCAGCACAACGGCGTGGCGGTGATCCCGTGGAGCCCGCTGGCGCGCGGCAGACTGACCCGCCCCTGGGGAGAGACCACCGCCCGGCTGGTTTCGGATGAGTTCGGCAAAACGCTTTACAGCACCAGCGAAGAAAACGACGCGCAGATCGCCGGGAATCTCGCGGACGTGGCGGAAGAACTCGACGCCAGCCGCGCTCAGGTCGCCCTCGCCTGGCTGTTAAGCAAACCCGGCGTTGCCGCGCCGATTATCGGTCCATCGCGTCAGGAACAGCTCGACGACCTGCTGCAGGCGGTGGATTTGACGCTTTCTCCGGAACAGATCGACAAGCTGGAGGCGCCGTATCAGCCGCATCCAGTGGTGGGATTTAAGTAACAGGTGTGGTTTCCCCGGCAGCAGGATGCTACCGGGGAGAGACGATTAAAGCAGACCGATGGGCCAGTGATGGCCAATGACATACAGCACGCCGGCCGAGATCACGCCGGCGACGATATCGTCGACCATAATCCCCATTCCGCCGTGAATATTGCGGTCAAACCAGCGAATCGGCCACGGCTTCCACATATCGAAGATACGGAAAATCACGAAGCCGGCGGCCACCCACTGCCAGTCCAGCGTCGGCAGCGCCATCAGGGTGATCCACATCCCGACAAACTCATCCCAGACAATACTGCCGTGGTCATGAGTGCCCATATCTTTGGCCGTACGATGGCAAAGATAAACCCCAATACAGATGCTCATCATCACCACCAGCGAGTAGAGCTGCCAGGGGAGAAAGGTCATCAGATACCAGAATGGGATCGCCGCCAGCGACCCCATCGTCCCCGGGACCACCGGGCTTAAGCCGCTGCCAAAGCCAGTCGCCAGCAGATGCCACGGGTTACGCATGCTCAGGCGGCGTAGCGCCTCGTCTCGACTACGCAAAGTGATCGTATCCCTTTAAATCAAGCGCGACCGGCTTACCGTCGCGGATAAATTGCAGCCCTTCGCTCTCCGGCGCAATCTGTCCGATACAGGTAAAACGCGCGCCAAGATGGCCGAGAGCCACGTCCAGCGCCCCTCGGTTCAGCTCCGGTACGGTAAAGCACAGTTCGTAATCTTCCCCGCCGGCGAGCGCCCAGCGCAGCGCCTGCTCGGGCTCCACCTGGCGCAGCATCGCGTCGGAATACGGCATGGCATCGAGATCGATGCGCGCGCCGCAGCCGCTGGCTTTAAGAACATGGGCCAGATCGGAAATCAGGCCGTCGGAAAGATCGATAGCCGATGTCGCCAGGTCACGCAGCGCCTGGCCCTGCAGCACGCGCGGCATCGGCCGCAGATGACGGGCCAGCAGGTAGTCGGCGTCAGACGGTTCATCCACCGTCAGCCGGTTCTGCAACACGGCCAGGCCGGCGGCGCTGTCTCCCGGAGTGCCGGTGACATAGATCCAGTCCCCTGGCTTCGCGCCAGCGCGTTTCATGGCGCGTCCCGGCGGCACAAAACCGTGGATACCCAGCGTCATGGAGAGCGGGCCACGGGTGGTGTCACCGCCAATCAGCTGCATATCGTAATAGTCCAGCTGGACAAACAGGCTGTCGCTGAAGGCTTCCAGCCAGGTTTCATCCACCTCCGGCAAGGTCAGCGCCAGCGTGAGCCACGCCGGTTCCGCGCCCATCGCCGCGAGGTCGCTCAGGTTCACCGCCAGCGCTTTATAAGCGAGGTCGGCAGGGTCGATATCGGGTAAAAAGTGATTGCCCGCCACCAGGGTGTCGGTGCTGATTGCCAGCGTTTTTTTCTCGGGGATATTCAGGAGCGCGCAGTCATCGCCGATGCCGGTTTCAACATCAAGGCGGGCGCTTTTAACGCGATCAAAATAACGGGCAATCAGGGAAAATTCGCCGCATGCCATACGTTATGCCTCAGCAAAGAAAAAAATAAGGCCGGGTTCGCTGGATGAGATCCTGCAAAGCCCGGCCTGGCGTTTACTTTTTGCGGGGACGAATTACCGGAGCCGCTTTGTCCAGCACGCCGTTGACGAACTTATGGCTATCTTCAGCGCCGAAGGTTTTCGCCAGTTCGATAGCTTCATTGATGGCCACTTTATACGGTACGTCATCACGTTTGGACAGCTCAAACAGCGCGATACGCAGCACCGCTTTTTCCACCTGGCCCAGCTCTTCCAGCTGACGGGACAGGTAGGGCTTCATCAGGCCGTCGAGGTACGCGCTGTTAGTCGCCACTCCGGACAGCAGTTCACGGAAATACAGAACATCAACATCTTTTACGTCCTGTTCCGCCAGGAACTGGTATTCGACATCAGCGATGTCGTTGTGGGACAACTGCCAGGAGTAGAGCGCCTGGACGGCACACTCACGGGCGCGGCGACGAGCAGCAGGTTTCACGGAATTCCCCTTACAAAAATCAGGCCTTGATGGCTTTCAATACGTTAATCATTTCCAGCGCGGTCAGCGCAGCTTCTGCGCCTTTGTTACCGGCTTTGGTGCCAGCGCGCTCGATGGCTTGTTCAATACTTTCAGTGGTCAGAACACCAAAGGCTACCGGGATTTCGCTCTCCTGAGCGACATGCGCCAGGCCATTGCTGGCACCGCCAGCCACATATTCGAAGTGGGCAGTACCGCCGCGAATCACCGTACCCAGCGCGATCACCGCGTCATATTTACCGGTTTTCGCCAGTGCGCCAGCCGCCAGCGGCAGCTCATACGCGCCTGGAACCCAAACAACGGTGATGTTTTCATCTTTTACCTGACCAATGCGTTTCAGGGCGTCAATCGCACCTTCCAGCAGGCTGTCATTGATAAAGTTGTTGAAACGCGCAATGGTGATGGCGACGCGAGCGTCCGGGGTAGCAACGTTAGCTTCAATAATGTTCATACTCTTCCTTCGGGTTCATGTGCCCCGCAAGGGGGGCGGATTTTATCATATTATTCTGAGCGCTGCTTCCTAATAATCAGGAAAGCCTCACGCAGTGGTTAAATGCAGGCAGACATCCGGGCCAACCTGACGTATCTCATTGAATTTGAAATGGGGGGCCTGGCTCAGTTCTTCAAGCCCCGGCAGCGCACATAATCCACGCGCCGCATTGCCTAACAGTTTAGGCGCAATATAGACGATAAGCTCGTCGACAAGGCCAGCCTGCAGCAGCGCCCCGGCGAGCGTCGCTCCCGCCTCCACCCAGACGCTGTTCACCTGCTGTTTGCCGAGCAGCATCATCAGCAGCACCAGATCGAGATGGCCGTTATGTTCCGGCACCAGCAGCGTACGAACGCTTTCCGGCCACTGGCGCTCATCTGCGCGCAGGCGGGCAAACAGCGTTTCTCCTGCCTGCTGCACAATACGGTGCTCAGGCGTGACGCGGTTCTGACTGTCGATGACGACGCGCAGCGGCTGGCGCAAATTCTCTTCGGGATAAAGCGCCTGGGTATCGGCGCTCAGCTCCTGCCAGCGCACGGTCAGCGCCGGATCGTCCGCCAGCACGGTGGCGCTGCTGGTGAGGATCGCATGACTCTGGGCGCGCAGACGCTGCACGTCGCGTCGTGCCTGCGGGGAGGTGATCCACTGGCTTTCACCGCTGGCCATCGCCGTGCGGCCGTCCAGCGAGGCCCCCAGCTTCAGCTGCACCCAGGGAAAACCGGTGCGCATCCGCTTCAGGAAGCCCTTATTCAGCGCTTCCGCTTCGTTCATCATCAGCCCGTGGCTGACGTCAATACCGGCCTGCTGCAAACGATACAGACCGCGCCCCGCCACCTGCGGGTTTGGGTCTTGCATCGCCGCCACCACGCGGCTGACGCCGGCGGCAATCAGCGCATCGCAGCATGGCGGCGTACGGCCATGGTGGCTGCAGGGCTCAAGGGTGACGTAGGCGGTGGCGCCCTGCGCCTTTTCGCCGGCCATGCGGAGCGCGTGCACTTCGGCGTGCGGCTCGCCGGCGCGATAGTGAAAGCCCTCGCCGACGATCTCGCCGTCTTTCACAATGACGCAGCCGACGTTAGGGTTAGGATGGGTGGTAAAGCGACCGCGCGCGGCAAGCTTAAGCGCACGCGCCATGTACATTTCGTCCTGCATGGCTTAGTCCTGTAAACGGGCGATCTCTTCGCCGAACTCTTTGATGTCTTCGAAGCTGCGATAGACGGAAGCGAAGCGAATATAGGCGACCTTATCGAGCTTCTTCAGCTGCTCCATCACCAGATTGCCAATCATTTTGCTCGCCACTTCGCGCTCACCGGTGCCACGCAGATGGGTTTTGATATGGTTGACCGCCATTTCCACGTCATCGGCGCTAACCGGGCGTTTCTCCAGCGCTTTCAGCATCCCGCTGCGCAGCTTGTCTTCATTGAAGGGTTCGCGCACATCGTTACTCTTCACCACCCGGGGCATCACCAGCTCCGCCACTTCGAAGGTAGTAAAGCGTTCGTTACAGACCAGACACTGCCGACGGCGACGCACAGAAGAGCCTTCCCCCACCAGACGAGAGTCGATCACTTTGGTATCCACGGCGAAACAGAAAGGGCAATGCATAGCGCGTCCTGACAGGTAGTTAAACTGAAGGGTAGTTTACCGCGAAGTGACCTGACTACAAAGAAAGAGCTTTTGAGACAAAGGATCTATGGGAGAGGCAGGCGGTTTGGCTACCATTAAGCATCCTCTGCAAACGGAATCCTGACCATGACAAGACGTTACCTGAAACTCGCCATCGTTGGCAGCCTGTTCACCCTGAGCGCCTGCGCCCAGCAAAGCGAAGTCCGCCAGATGCACCAGAGCGTGAGTACGCTGAGCCAGGAGATGACCCAGCTTAATCAGCAAACGATTAAAATCACCCAGCAAAATGCGCTGAACGCGAAATCCACCCGCGGCGTCTATCTGCTGCCGGAGGCCAAAACCCCGGCGCGGCTGGAGAGCCAGATCGGCACCCTGCGCATGTCGGTGGGCAGCATTACGCCGGATGGCGACGGGTCACGCCTGACTTTACGCATTCAGGGTGAATCCAACGATCCGCTGCCGGCCTTTACCGCCACCGTCGCCTCCGGGCAGATCACCGGCACCACCCACAGCTATCAGGAAATCAATGTTCAGGATCAGCTGATTAGCGCCCCGGCCAGCATCCTCGCCCCCAGCGATGTGGATATCCCGCTGCGCCTGAACGTGACGCCGGACAAAGTTGGTTTTATTCGCGTCCACGATATCCAGCCCGCCGCCGCACAGTAAGCCTTCACGCCGGGCCAGCCCCTGCCCGGCGACGTCCTGCCCCGCCTTTCTTATCCACTTACAACTTTTCACAAGAGTTCATTAGAAATCGTTCTGCCCCGCGATTTTCAGTAGCATTTTGTCAAGAAATGCATAGAATCGTGAACGCAATCGATTACGCATGTTCTGGTTATGTGAAACAACACGTATTTTTGTGAGCAATGATTCCTATAATAGACCCCCACAGAAAGACGAAATATTTAGAAACGCTTCGGCACTTCTTTTAACGCCTTCAGGCTCAAATTAAACAGTGGCATTACTATGAAAAAAACATTACTGGCAGCGGGTGCGGTTGTGGCGCTCTCCACTTCTTTTACTGCGGGCGCGGCAGAAAACGATAAACCGCAGTACCTGTCTGACTGGTGGCACCAGAGTGTTAACGTGGTGGGCAGCTATCACACCCGTTTTGGACCGCAGATCCGTAACGATACCTACCTGGAATATGAAGCGTTCGCCAAAAAAGACTGGTTTGATTTCTACGGTTATATCGATGCTCCGGTATTCTTCGGCGGCAACAGCACGGCAAAAGGTATCTGGAACAACGGCTCGCCGCTGTTTATGGAGATCGAACCGCGTTTCTCTATCGATAAGCTGACCAACACCGATCTGAGCTTCGGGCCGTTCAAAGAGTGGTACTTCGCGAACAACTATATCTACGATATGGGCCGCAACGATTCTCAGGAGCAGAGCACCTGGTATATGGGTCTGGGTACCGATATTGATACCGGCCTGCCGATGAGCCTGTCACTGAACGTCTACGCCAAATACCAGTGGCAGAACTACGGCGCGTCCAACGAAAACGAGTGGGACGGCTACCGCTTCAAAGTGAAATACTTCGTGCCACTGACCGACCTGTGGGGCGGCTCGCTGAGCTACATCGGTTTCACCAACTTCGACTGGGGTTCTGACCTCGGCGATGACAACTTCTACGATCTGAACGGGAAGCACGCGCGCACCAGCAACTCCATCGCCTCCAGCCACATCCTGGCGCTGAACTACGCGCACTGGCACTACTCGGTGGTGGCCCGTTACTTCCATAACGGCGGCCAGTGGGCTGACGATGCCAAGCTGAACTTCGGCGATGGCGATTTCAGCGTCCGCTCGACCGGCTGGGGTGGTTACTTCGTGGTCGGTTACAACTTCTAATTGCTGATACGGCAACACAGCGCCCGGGCCACCCGGGCGTTTTTATTTCTCCCACACGTCGCACCGCACCTTGCGCAGAAAATCGCTTAATGAGCGATCGGCACACTCGCTGAATCGACGCTCGGTCGCCCTGACCGCCAGACAGCGGTCGAGGCGAAAGTTACGATAATCATTACGCAGCTCGCACCAGGCCACCAGCAGCCAGCGCTCCCCCCAGAAAAACAGCCCCAGCGGCAGCACGTCGCGCTCGGTCACCCGGCCAGACTCATCCTGATAGCGCAGCTGTAGCACCTGCTGACCGGAGACCGCCTGATGAATGACGTCAAAATAGGTTTTGGCATAACGATGGGCGCCGAGATCGGGGGCAAACAGGCGGGTCTGCTCCGCCTGGCGCCGGCGCGCTTCCGGCAGAATCGCCAGCATCTTCTCCTGGGCGGATTCCAGTGATTGCGACAGCGCCTCACCACCCCAGGTTTTCAGCAGCCGAATCGCGGCGATCAGCGCTTCGGATTCTTTGGTGGTCAGCATCAGCGGCGGCAGATCGTAACCCGACAGCAGGCGATAACCACTCCCCGCCTCGCCCTCCACCGGCACGCCGGAGAGGGAGAGATCGCGAATATCGCGATACACAGTGCGCTCCGACACGCCCAACCGCTCCGCCAGCAGCGCGGCGGTAGTGAGCCGCCTGCCGCGCAGGATCTGCACAATCTGAAATAAACGGTCGGCGCGTCGGGTCATGTCTCACTTCACAAAAAGTTTAGGTTAAGCCGGCTGGTGCAGGCCGACGCGGTTGCCCTCGCTGTCAGTAAACAGCGCGATGGTGCCAATATCATTCGGCAGCGTCAGCGGCCCGAAAACACACGCCCCACCCGCCGAGGCAACGCGGTCCAGCGTGGCGGCAAGATGGTCAGTATGCAGGTAAATAATAGCGCCCTGCGCTGAAGGCGCGATACCCTCAAATTTGGCCAGCGCGCCGCCAGGGGCCGGATCCTGATGCGGGAACACCGCCAGTTCGGCGCAGTCCATGGTTTCGCGACGCAGCGTCACCTGCATCACCGGCTCATAAAACGCGACGGCGCGATCCATATCGGCGACCGGAATTTCAAACCAGTTAATCACGTTATTCATACTTCCTCCTGCTCGTTAGTGAGTTCAGAAGTAGTGTATGGGAGGGCTCCTGACAGCATACTGTCAGCAGGTTTTATCGCGGACAAAAAAAATCCCGGCCACCTGGGCCGGGATTGCTTTATCACAACTGAACCGTATTACGGCAGAATAGACGGCTGATCCGCCCCTTCTTTCTCGACCTTCTGCTGGATCAGATGCTCGCGCTTCATACCCAGTTTCAACGCCAGCGCAGAGGCGACGTAGATAGAAGAAGCCGTACCGATGGAGACACCGATCAGCATGGTCAGCGAGAAGCCTTCCAGAATCGGGCCACCGAACAGGAACAGCATCAGGATCACCATCAAGGTAGTCCCGGAGGTGATCAAGGTACGGTGCAGCGTCTGGGTCAACGACACGTTAAAGATCTCGTACGGCGTACCGCGGCGGATCTTACGGAAGTTTTCACGGATACGGTCCGATACCACGATACTGTCGTTCAGCGAGTAGCCGATAACCGACATCAACGAGGCCACGATGGTCAGGTCGATTTCGATATGGAACAGCGACAGTACGCCCATGGTGATCACCACGTCGTGCGCCAGGGCAATAACCACCCCGGCGGCCAGACGCCATTCGAAGCGGAAGCCGACGTAGATCAGGATACAGACCAGCGCCGCAATCAGCGCCAGGGCGCCGGTTTGCGCGAGGTCCGCGCCGACGCTCGGGCCGACAAACTCAATTCGCTTCACCGCCGCATTCTGACTGGTCGATTCGTTAATCACCGTCACGACCTTGCTGCCCAGCTCCTGGCTGCCGTTGGCGTCATGCACCGGCGGCATACGTACCATGATGTCGCGGCTGCTGCCAAAGTTCTGCACCTGCGGCTCTTCAAAGCCCGCTTTCTGCAGGGAATCGCGCATCTGGTCCAGATCGACCGGCTTCTCAAGGGTAATTTCGATCACCGTACCACCGGTGAAATCGAGCCCCCAGTTAAAGCCGCGGACGCCAATGATGGCAATCGACACAATCAGCAGAAAACCTGAAATGCCGAAGGCCCAGTAGTCCCAGCGCATAAAGTCCCAGACTTTACGGCCGTGGTTCAATTGTTCAACAGTATATTCCTGTGCCACAACGCACTCCTCAGATAGACAGCTTTTTAACGCGCTTGCCGCCGTACAGCAGGTTCACGATGGCACGGGTGCCGACGATAGCGGTAAACATTGAGGTCGCGATACCGATACCGGTGGTAATCGCAAACCCTTTAATGGCACCAGTACCGACGGCGTACAGGATGATCACTTTGATTAGCGTCGTCACGTTGGCATCGAAGATCGAGCTGAACGCGCCGCGATAACCTTCGTCAATCGCTTGCTGAACGGAACGCCCGTTGCTCAGCTCTTCTTTGATACGTTCGTTGATAAGAACGTTAGCATCGACCGCCACCGCAAGGGTTAATACGATACCCGCGATGCCCGGCATGGTCAGCGTCGCCCCCGGGATCAGGGACATAATGCCGACAATCAGCACCAGGTTGGCAATCAGCGCCGAGGTCGCAATCAGACCGAACTTCTTGTAGAAGAAGATCATGAACAGGATAGAGACCACCAGACCGGCCAGACACGCTTCCAGGCCCTGCTTGATGTTCTGCATACCGAGGGTTGGGCCGATAGTCCGCTCTTCGACGATCTGAATCGGCGCAATCAGCGCACCGGCACGCAGCAGCAGCGACAGCTGGCGTGCTTCGTTCGGGTTGTTGATACCGGTGATACGGAAGCTGTTACCCAGACGCGACTGGATGTTGGCGATGTTAATCACCTCTTCCTCTTTCGCCAGGATAGCGCGGCCGTTAGCATCTTTCTTACCGCTGTCTTTATACTCCACGAACAGGGTCGCCATCGGCTTGCCGATATTGTCCTTGGTGAAGTTAGACATGATATTACCGCCCGCGCTGTCCAGCGAGATGTTGACCTGCGGCTGGTTGTACTCATCCATGCTGGAGGTCGAGTCGGTGATATGGTCACCGGTCAGGATCACCCGCTTGTACAGCACCACCGGCTGACCTTCACGCGTCTCTTTCACTTCCGAGTCGCCCGGCACGCGGCCAGAGGCGGCGGCGGACTGGTCCACGTTGGTATTGACCAGACGGAACTCGAGGGTCGCGGTTGCGCCAAGGATCTCTTTCGCCCGCGCGGTATCCTGGATACCCGGCAGCTCAACCACGATGCGGTCAGCACCCTGACGCTGAACCAGCGGTTCGGCGACGCCCAGTTGGTTCACACGGTTACGCAGAATGTTAATGTTCTGCTGAACCGCGTACTCACGGGCTTCTTTCAGGCGCTCATCGGTCATCACCGCTTTCAGGCTGTTGTCACCCTGAGAGGAAATCACCAGATCGCGATGGCGAGGGCTGAGATAAGAGATAGCCTGGTCGCGCGCCGCGCTGTCGCGGAAGACGATGCTCAGACCGTAGTTGTCTTCCTTGCGCACGGTCGCGTAAGGAATGCCTTTGTCACGCAGTTCGCTGCGCAGGCTGTCGATGTTCTGTTCCTGCAGTTTGCCTAACGCGGTGTCCATGTCGACTTCCATCAGGAAGTGCACGCCGCCGCGCAGATCAAGACCCAGCTTCATTGGCTCGGCATACATCGCCGCCAGCCAGCGTGGGGTTGCCGGAGCAAGGTTTAGCGCCACGACGTATTTGTCACCCAGCACGGTAAGCAGCGCTTCACGCGCACGCAGCTGGGTATCAGTGGTGTCGAAGCGCGCAAGAATAGCGCCCTCTTCCAGTGCCACAGACTTCGCGGTTATTTTTTCTTCTTGTAAAGTTTTCTGGACCTGGATCAGCGTTTGCTCACTGGCGGCGACGCCGCGCGCGCCAGTGATTTGAACAGCCGGATCCTCACCATACAGGTTGGGAAGCGCATAGATCAGGCCGACGACAATGACGACGACCAGCATGACGTACTTCCACAAAGGATAACGGTTTAACACGGCAGTTCCCTTTGGGAAAAGTTAGATTACAGCGCCTTCATGGTGCCTTTCGGCAGAACGGCAGCAACGAAGTCACGTTTGATAACCACTTCAGTGGTATCGTTCAGCGCGATAGCAATGTAGCCAGTTTCCGCTACTTTGGTCACGCGACCGACCAGACCGCCGTTGGTCAGCACTTCATCACCTTTGGCGATGGAGTTCATCAGGTTCTTGTGCTCTTTAGTACGCTTCTGCTGTGGGCGCAGGATCATGAAGTAAAAAATCAGACCGAACACCACCAGCATCAGAATCAGAGACATCGGGCTGCCCTGCGCCGGTGCACCCGTTGCCGCTACCGCATCAGAAATAAAAAAGCTCATTGAAATTCCCTCATTATTAAAATTAATCAACGTTCAAAGGAGGCACGGTGCGCCCCTGACGTTGGTAAAAATCGGTCACGAAGCTCTCTAATTTACCCTCTTCGATAGCCTTGCGTAAACCAGCCATTAAACGCTGATAGTAGCGCAGGTTATGAATGGTATTGAGACGCGCGCCCAATATTTCGTTGCAACGGTCGAGGTGATGCAAGTAAGCGCGTGAATAATTGCGACATGTATAGCAATCACACTCGGCGTCCAGCGGTGCGGTATCGCTTTTGTGCTTCGCGTTGCGGATTTTCACCACGCCGTCGGTGACGAACAGGTGGCCGTTACGCGCGTTGCGCGTCGGCATGACGCAGTCGAACATATCGATACCGCGACGTACCCCTTCCACCAGATCTTCCGGCTTCCCGACGCCCATCAGGTATCGCGGCTTATCGGCCGGGATCTGCGGGCAGACGTGCTCCAGAATGCGATGCATGTCTTCCTTCGGCTCACCGACCGCCAAACCGCCGACAGCGTAGCCATCAAAGCCAATCTCTACCAGACCTTTCACCGAGATATCACGTAAATCTTCGTAAACGCTGCCCTGAATGATGCCAAACAGCGCGTTTTTATTGCCGAGGCCATCGAAACGGTCACGGCTGCGCTTGGCCCAGCGCAGAGACATCTCCATCGAGCGCTTGGCGTAATCCCAGTCCGCCGGGTACGGTGTACACTCGTCGAAGATCATCACGATATCGGAGCCGAGATCGTACTGAATCTCCATCGATTTTTCCGGATCGAGGAAAATCGGATCGCCGTTGATCGGGTTGCGGAAGTGGACGCCCTGCTCGGTGATCTTACGAATATCGCCAAGGCTGAATACCTGGAAGCCGCCGGAATCGGTAAGGATAGGTCCTTTCCACTGCATAAAATCGTGCAGATCGCCGTGCAGCTTCATGATCTCCTGACCTGGGCGCAGCCACAGGTGGAAGGTGTTGCCGAGAATAATCTGCGCGCCGGTGGCTTCCACCTCTTCCGGCGTCATCCCTTTGACGGTGCCGTAGGTGCCAACGGGCATAAAGGCCGGTGTTTCCACCACGCCGCGCTCAAACACCAGGCGACCGCGGCGGGCGCGACCGTCGGTGGTATCCAGTTCAAATTTCATGCTTGCTCCTGCGTCAGAAAAACAGTCCGACGTTTTCATACTCGCCACGGAATGATTCCGTGGCTAAAAAATGCGTCATGGCGTCCAAAAAGCCGGCGGGCCGGCCTTTTCAGGGACGCTCAGAAATAGCCTGCGGATTGTACGTGATAAACATCGCATCCCCGTAGCTAAAAAAGCGATATTTCTGCTCAACCGCCACCTGATAGGCGTTCATGGTGTGCTGATAACCCGCAAACGCCGACACCAGCATAATCAGTGTGGATTCAGGGAGATGGAAGTTGGTCACCAGCGCATCGATCACCTGGTACTGATAACCCGGGTAGATGAAAATCTGCGTATCGTCGAAGAACGGCGCGATCAGCGCGTCTTTCGCCGCCTGCGCCGCGCTCTCCAGCGAGCGTACCGAGGTAGTGCCTACCGCAATCACGCGGTTGCCGCGCGCTTTCGCCGCCAGCACCGCATCGACCACCTCCTGCGGCACTTCCGCATATTCAGAGTGCATGGTGTGCTCTTCAATGCTGTCGACGCGCACCGGCTGGAAGGTCCCCGCGCCCACGTGCAGGGTGACAAACGCCATCTCAACGCCTTTGGCGCGCAGTTTGTCCAGCAGCGGTTCGTCGAAATGCAAACCGGCGGTCGGGGCGGCTACCGCGCCCGGCCTGGTGCCGTAAACGGTTTGATAGAGCTCGCGGTCGGCGTCTTCGTCAGGACGATCAATGTAGGGCGGCAGCGGCATATGGCCGATCCCGTTGAGGATCTCCAGCACTGGACGCTCGTCGTTAAATTCCACTTCAAACAGCGCGCCATGACGCGCCAGCATAGTGGCCTTAATGCTCTCGTCATCGCCCAGCAGCAGCTCGGCGCCTGGTTTCGGCGCTTTCGAGGCGCGAATATGGGCCAGGATGCGCTTATCATCCAGCATCCGCTCCACCAGCACTTCAATCTTGCCGCCGCTGGCCTTGCGACCGAACAGACGCGCCGGGATCACCCGGGTATTGTTAAACACCAGCAGGTCGCCCGGATTGAGCTTATCGAGGATATCGGTGAAGGTGCCATGCGTCAGCGCGCCCGTCGGCCCGTCCAGGGAGAGCAGGCGGCAGCTGCTGCGCTCAGGCATCGGATAGTGGGCAATCAGGGATTCGGGTAGTTCAAAAGCAAAATCGGTAACGCGCATGACGGTAACTCAGACTGAATAAAGAGGCGGGTAGTCTAGTGCCGGGGCGTTCCGCCTGCAACCTTTACCCCTCCGGATGAATGACATAATCTATATTCCAAATCATTCCGAATGCCGCCATGCGGCAGCCGAATGCCTTACCGGTGGCAAAGGTGCCGCGCGCGGCCAGACAGCATGCCATTCGGTCACCGAGGCGCCGTTCAGCGCGACATCGGTGATTCCACCCGCCCGCTCGTATTTAAAGGATGTCGTTTTATGAATTTTCTCGCCCACCTGCACCTGGCCCATCTCGCCGACAGTTCGCTGCCCGGCAACCTGATGGCCGATTTTGTGCGCGGCAACCCGCAGGGCGACTATCCGGCGGAGATCATCGACGGCATCTATATGCATCGCCGGATTGACGTGATGACTGACAATCTGGCGGAAGTCAAAGAGGCGCGGGAGTGGTTTCGCCCGCAGACCCGTCGCGTCGCCCCCATCACCCTCGATGTCATGTGGGATCATTTCCTGTCGCAGCACTGGGCGCAGCTCTCCCCTGACCTGCCGCTGGACGAGTTCGTGCGCTACGCCGAGCAGCAGATCGTCCCCATCCTGCCCGACTCGCCGCCACGCTTCGTCAATCTGAATCAGTACCTGTGGTCGGAGCGCTGGCTGGAGCGCTATCAGGAGATGGATTTTATTCAGCGCGTGCTTAACGGCATGGCCAGCCGCCGTCCGCGTCTCGACGCCCTACGCGACTCCTGGCAGGATCTGGATACCCACTACGACCAGCTGGAGGGGCAGTTCTGGCGCTTTTATCCGCAGATGATGCGCCTGGCAGAAAACAAACAGCTGTAATCGTTGCGTCATTGATAGGTAAAAGCTGGCTGAACGATTGTTAGCGCCTCTTTGTGTTATTGCCGGGCAGGCTCTATACTTGCCCGCGTTGCGTTCCAAATAACCTTAGTAATTACAGGAGAATCAAATGGTTCTGGTCACTCGTCAAGCGCCGGATTTTACTGCAGCCGCTGTGCTGGGTAATGGTGAGATCGTTGAGAAATTCAATTTCAAACAGCACACCAACGGTAAACCTACCGTTCTGTTCTTCTGGCCGATGGACTTCACCTTCGTTTGCCCGTCTGAGCTGATCGCGTTCGACAAACGTTACGAAGAATTCCAGAAACGCGGCGTAGAAGTCGTTGGCGTATCCTTCGATTCCGAGTTCGTTCACAACGCATGGCGTAACACCCCAGTAGACCAGGGCGGTATCGGCCCGGTTAAATACGCGATGGTTGCTGACATCAAACGTGAAATCCAGAAAGCTTACGGTATCGAGCATCCGGACGAAGGCGTAGCGCTGCGCGGCTCCTTCCTGATCGACGCTAACGGCGTGGTACGCCACCAGGTGGTTAACGACCTGCCGCTGGGCCGTAACATCGACGAAATGCTGCGCATGGTCGACGCGCTGCAGTTCCACGAAGAGCACGGCGAAGTCTGCCCGGCGCAGTGGGAAAAAGGAAAAGAAGGTATGGCTGCCTCTCCGGAAGGCGTTGCAAAATACCTGACCGAAAACGTCTCCAGCCTGTAATCGGCACGCGTTTTTATAAAAGGCTCGCTCAGGCGGGCCTTTTTTGTTAACGGCGTCAAAATTTAAGAAAATGACCCGCCGATAATTGTGACCAGCAATACACTTCTGCCGAAAAAATTCGCCCTACCTCTCACTTTTTCTCTGTCAAATTTCAGCGTTTAAATACACAACCTGCATAATCTACTGAAAAATATATAAATTATTTATATCGTTTTCTGCCGGTACTTTCCTGCCGATGTGATCGCCATCAATATTTAAAACCCCGGATGTGATCTCATCCATCATTTTCATCAATGTATTTAGTCATGATTTTACTCAGGAACAGGAATACGTTCAGGAGCAGAGAATGGAGATTATTTTTGACCCGACGTTAATCGCCCTTAAGCAGAATATTTCCCGTGCGGAAGAGGCCATCGAACTGGCGGGTTCATTACTCGCCAGGCGCCAGATTTGCAGTGCCGAATATGTCAACGAGATGCTGACGGTATACGAAGATTTCGGCGCTGCCATCGTTATAGATGACGGGATTGCCATGCCGCATGCCCGACCGGAAAAAGGGGCATTGCAGACCGGATTTTCGCTTGTCACCACCGCCACGCCAGTGACTTTCGGCCATGATGAGTTCGATCCGGTTACCGTCATTATCGCTATCGCCGGCGCGGACGCTGACAGTCATATCAAAATGATCCAACTGATAGCCTCGCTGATCGAGTCAGATATTGTGACCTTCCTTCAGCAGGAAAATGACGTCAATTCAGTCTTACAATTCATCCAAAAACAAATGGAGTAGTCATTATGTTAGTTATCAGAACGGTTTGTGGTAACGGTATTGGCAGTTCATTGATGGCTGCGAATAATGTGAAAAAGATCTGTGAAGAATTAGGTATCAAAGCGGACGTCGCCTCGGTCGATTTTGCTAACGCCGTCGGGGAAAAAGCCGACCTTTACGTCACGATCAAAGAACTGGCAAATCAATTTCCGGCCCACTGTCATGTCGCCATCATTCGCAGCTACGTCCATAAAGCGAAGATCGCCGAGGATATTACCGACGCGCTGACCAAAATTGCGGCGACTCACTCTTAATCAACATAGAGGGAACGACCATGCAGGCTATTCTTAGTTTCTTAGCGGAAATATTCAGTCAACCTGCTTTTTTAATGGGGCTGATTGCTTTTGTCGGTTTAGTGGCGCTGCGCTCCCCCGGCAATAAACTCCTTACCGGCACATTAAAACCGATTCTAGGCTATTTAATGTTGAGCGCTGGCGCAGGCGTTATCGTTGCCAATCTCAACCCGCTGGGCGGTATTATCGAGGCCGGATTTAATATCCGCGGTGTTATTCCAAACAATGAAGCCATTGTCTCCGTCGCCCAGAAGATGCTGGGCGTGGAAACCATGAGTATTTTGCTGTTAGGTTTTATTTTCAACCTGATTATCGCCCGCTGTACCAAGTATAAATATATCTTTCTGACCGGCCATCACTCGTTCTTTCTCGCCTGCCTGTTTTCCGCCGTCCTGCAGGCGGCGGAGTTCCATGGCTGGATGTTGATCCTGATTGGCGGATTCCTGCTGGGATCATGGTCGGCCATCTCCCCCGCCATTGGTCAGCGTTACACCAAGCAGGTTACAGAAGACGGTGGGATCGCCATGGGTCATTTCGGCTCCCTCGGCTACTACCTCTCGGCCTGGATCGCCAGCCGGACCGGCAATCCGGCAAACTCCTTCGCGGATACCGAAATTTCAGAAAAGTGGGGCTTTCTGCGCGATACCACAGTCACCACCGGTATCGTGATGTTTGTTATCTACTTTGTCTGCAGCGCTGTCGCCGGGTCGGCATACCTGAGCACCATCACCGACCAAAACATGCTGATCTTCTCGGTGCTGACCGGCCTGCAGTTCGCCGTTGGCGTGGCCATTGTGTACAACGGTGTGCGGCTGATCCTCGGCGATCTGGTGCCGGCATTCCAGGGCATCAGCCAGAAGCTGATCCCGGACTCCATCCCGGCCGTTGACTGCGCGGTATTCTTCACCTTTAGCCCCACCGCCGTGGTGGTGGGATTCATCAGCTCCTTCGTGGGCGGGCTGGTCGGGATGCTCTTGCTCGGCGGGCTGGGCATGGCGCTGATTATTCCCGGCATGGTGCCGCACTTCTTCTGCGGCGGCACGTCCGGCGTCTTCGCCGACAAGCTGGGCGGTAAGCGCGGATGTATCATCGCCTCCTTTATCGGTGGGATCTTCCTCGCCTTCCTGCCGGCGATGCTGCTGCCGGCGCTCGGCAATCTCGGGTTTGAAAACAGCACCTTCGCCGATTTCGACTTCGCGGTATGGGGCATCATCATCGGCAATGCGTTCACCCAGTTTGGCCAGGTCACTATCTATCTGATTTGTCTGGTGCTGCTCGTCGCGCTGCTGGCGCCTTTCTGTTTCCGTCACGTACGGGTGGTGGGCGATACGCTCAGCTATGAGGAGCTCACGGCGAAGCAGAAAAATGAATAAGCGACGTCATTTTTCCCGGCGGGGAGGTCACGCTCCCCGCCGCTGACCAATAATCAGGAGTGGTTATGGCTATTTTGTCCATTGGATTTGCTTGTTTCGATCAGTTTTTCTTTCTCAATGAATGGCCCCAGGAGAATACCAAAAACTTTTGTCATGATTTTATAGAAAGCGGCGGCGGCCCAGCGGCCAATGCGGCCTGGCTGCTGGGATTATGGGGTGAGGAGGTCTATTACATTGGTCATCTGCATCAGGACCTTTACGGCCAGCGCATTATTGATGAGTTTGCCGAGGCGGGCGTGGATACCAGCCAGGTGGTTTTCTCCGATGACATGATCACCCCGCTGGCCTCGGTGCTGGTCAATCGCTTAACGGGTTCGCGGACGATTATTACCCGCAAGATGCAAACACCACCTTCCCTGACCTACGATCAAAAGCTCAAACTGGACGACCTCGCCGAGCGATTGATTGCCAGCGAGGAGCCGGTCACCATTTTAATTGACGGCCACGAGGCAGAAATCAGTGAATATTTAATTAAGAAACTTCCCACCGCCAGAGTCGTGATGGACGGGGGTTCACTGCGTGCCAGCAATATTAAACTGGCGGCCTGGACCGACTATTTTGTCGTAAGCGAACATTTCGCCCGCGATTATATGAGCTATCGTTCACTGAGCACCGAAGCAGAAATTAAAGCAGCCCTGATTGAGCTGAATAAAATTTGCCGCGGCGAGGCGTTTATCACCCTTGGTGAAAAAGGCTGTGCCTTCTTAAAGAGCGGTATGCTGCAGATCGTCCCTTCCTGGCTGTGCAATGCCGTTGATACCACCGGTGCCGGGGATGTTTTTCACGGCGCCTTTACCTATGGCGTCCATTATTCGTGGCATATTGATAATATTATTTTATTTGCCAGCCTGACCGCCGCTATTTCTATTGAGAAAAAAGGGGTACGGGAATCGATGCCGGATCTGGCGGTCGTCCACCACTCGCTAAATAGCTACGAGAGAAACTTAAAGCAATATTTTGAAGAATAACTGCGTTTAATACATATCAAGAGGTGAATATGTTAGTGTCGATGAAGGACATGCTTCAGCATGCCCTAAAGAACGGTTACGCCGTCGGTCAGTTCAACATTAATAATCTGGAATGGGTCGGCGCCGTATTAAGCACCGCCCAGCAGTGCCGCTCACCGGTTATTTTGGGCGTGTCCGGCGGCACGGTTAAGCATATGCTCGGGCTAAAATGTATTCATGATATTGTGGTTAATGCCATAGATTATTTACATATTGATATTCCGGTGGCCCTGCATCTGGATCACGGCACCACCCAGGAAGCCTGCGAAGCCGCGATCGCTGCCGGCTTCAGTTCCATTATGTTTGATGGTTCACATCTGCCGTTCAGGGAAAATCTGGCCATCACCCGCCACCTGGTGGCGCTGGCGCACAGCAAGGGCATCTCCGTGGAAGCCGAACTGGGGACCATCGCCGGCAGTGAAGACGGTATCGTTAACTCCGAGGTCATTTACGCCGATCCTGAAGAGTGCTACACCCTGGTGACAGAAACGCAGGTGGATTGCCTCGCCGCCGCGCTGGGGTCCACCCATGGTCTGTATAAAGGTAAAGCCCGGCTGGGATTTACTGAGATGAAAGCCATTGCCGATCGCGTGAAGGTCCCGCTGGTGCTGCATGGCGGCACCGGTATTGCCGATGAGGATATGCGCCGGGCGATTGCCTGCGGCACCGCCAAGATTAACGTCAATACCGAAAACATGTACGCCTGGTGTCAGCAGGTGAAAGCGATCTTTGCCGCCGATACCGGGCACGATGTGAACGATCCGCGGAAAGTCATCACCCAGGGACTGCAGCCAGTACGCGAGATGATTGCCCGCCGCATGGCGCTTTTTGGCTCACAGCAGCGCTATTGACGCCGGGCCTGCGGCTGAAACCTCCGCCCCGAAGCTGCCGGGGCGGAGGCGTCAGGTATCAGAAGGCAAAGCAGGAGCAGCCCAGCACGCCCCAGAAAGCTTGCTCATCGGAGACCGGAATCGACGACTTGCGCGCAATATCATGTTGGTGGCCGTGAACGCCGCAGCTGCCGCAGCACTGGTGCATCTGGACCATGGCGCCGATTTTAGCCGCCGCCGGCGGAGCGGAACGGTAATGACCCGGGACCTTCACCACCGGTGACCACTCCGGCAGCACCGGAATGGGCGGCGGCGCCAGCGGCGAGAAGTGACCGGCGGCGTACACCACTTTGCCATCAACCACCGTCAGCACGGACTCAATGCCTTTGATCTCCTCTTCCGCGACACTGAAGTAGTCTTTCGACAGCACCACCAGATCGGCAAGCTGACCGGCAGCCAGACGGCCTTTCTTGCCCTGCTCGCTGGAGAACCAGGCGCTGCCCGCCGTCCACAGCTCCAGCGCGACATCGCGCGGCAGGCGGTTGTCGTCGTCATACATCGCCATCCCGCCAACGGTGCGCCCGGAGACCAGCCAGTACAGCGCAGTCCACGGGTTATAGCTGGCGACGCGGGTCGCATCGGTGCCCAGCCCCACCGGCACGTCCAGTTCCAGCATTTTCGCTACCGGCGGAGTATGTTTCACCGCCTCTTTGCCGTAGCGATCGACAAAATATTCGCCCTGGAAGGCCATCCGATGCTGCACCGCAATACCGCCACCCAGCGCCTTCACCCGCTCAATGTTACGCTCGGTAATGGTCTCGGCATGATCGAAGAACCAGTGCAGACCATTAAACGGGATATCGCGGTTCACCTTCTCAAACACGTCCAGCATCCGGCTGATGGATTCGTCGTAGGTGGCATGCAGGCGGAACGGCCAGCGATGCTCCACCAGATGGCGCACCACCCGCTCCAGCTCATCCTCCATGCCTTGCGGCAGATCCGGCCGCGGTTGCAGGAAATCTTCAAAATCCGCCGCCGAGAACACCAGCATCTCGCCGGCGCCGTTGGCGCGATAGAAGTCGGTGCCCTGCCCCGGCTTCAGCATATCGGTCCAGCGTTCGAAGTCCTCCAGCTCCTGCTTCGGCCGCTGGGTAAACAGGTTGTAAGCGATGCGCACGGTCATCTGCTCTTTCGCATGCAGCTGTTCGATAATTTCGTAATCTTCCGGATAGTTCTGGAAACCGCCCCCGGCGTCGATGGCGCTGGTCAGCCCCAGTCGGTTCAGCTCGCGCATAAACTGGCGGGTAGAGTTCACCTGCAGATCCAGCGGCAGCTTCGGCCCTTTGGCCAGCGTAGCGTAGAGGATCATGGCGTTCGGCTTGGCGATCAGCATCCCGGTCGGGTTGCCGCGGCTATCGCGGACGATCTCTCCGCCCACCGGATCCGGCGTCTCTTTGGTATAACCCACGGCTTTCAGCGCCGCGCGGTTCAGCAGCGCGCGATCGTAGAGATGCAGCACAAACACCGGTGTATCGGGCGCCGCGTCGTTCAGCTCTTCCAGGGTTGGCATCCGCCGCTCGGCGAACTGGAATTCGCTCCAGCCGCCGACCACCCGCACCCACTGCGGGGAGGGTGTGCGATCGGCCTGATCCTTAAGCATTCGCAGGGCATCGGCCAGCGAGGGAACGCCCTCCCAGCGGAGCTCAAGGTTGTAGTTCAACCCACCGCGGATCAGGTGCAGGTGAGAATCGTTGAGCCCAGGGATCACCGTATGCCCTTTGAGATCGACGATTTGCGTCCCCTCGGCGGCAAAGCTCATGATCCGATCGTGACTTCCGGTAGCAACAATTTTTCCGTCGGCGATGGCCACGGCTTCCGCCAGGGGATTCGCACGATCGAGGGTATGAATCTGACCGTGGGTCAGAATCAGTGTGGCAGTTTGCGACATAACGCACTCCTTGAGGAGGCTGACTCAGTTTTTCTTTAACCAGCCAGCAAACAGGCGGGTCACGATGGGCATCCAGAACCAGACCACCAGCGCAACCACGCAGGCATCATTGATCAGGTGCAGCAGCAGGCTCCCTTTGAGCGACGGCAACAGCATGCCGGTGACAGCAGGCACCAGGTTGGTGCTGGGAAAAATCACCAGCAGGGTGATCAGAAACTGTTTCCACCGCCGCGGCTGGCGCACGTTCGCCGCCGGCGGGGTAAACCAGAAGGCCGGCTCGGTCCGCACCTCCGTCCGATCGCCTTCCGTCAGCAGCGGCGCAATCTCTGCCACCAGCTGCCGACGGGTTTCCGACTGCGTCCAGGCGTAGAGGTGCTCCAGGGTATCGAAGCGGATTATCACGCTCCACAGATTCTGCCCCGCGGTGGGACGGATCACATTCGCGCCAAGATGGCCGGGAAACTCGGCCGCAATGGGCATAATTTTACCGAGCCACTCTTCGTAGCGCTGGCCGTGTTGAGGATCGAGCAGATGGCTGATGACCAGGGTTACCGATTTTTGCTGCGCCATAAAGCGTTCCTTACTTCAGGGGAATGACAGGATTGCCCCTGCCATTGGCCATAAATGATATACACAACATCATTCATGCTGCGTCGAGGCGACAGAGTGGTACGTCCCCGGAGCTGAGCTGAGGCAGTGACCGGGGACGGGCAAACGCAGCCAACAAAGAGGCAGCCTGAAGGATGAAGTGATTTACGCTTTGCGCTCCGGCGCGCCATGCACCATGGTATAAGCGTAATCCACGCCCATCCCGTAGGCGCCGCTGTGTTCGCGTACGAGGTCCATCACCGCATCGTAGGTCGCTTTGCGTGACCAGTCGCGCTGGTACTCCAGCAGCACCTGTTGCCAGGTGACCGGCACCGCGCCCGCCTGCACCATCCGGTCAATGGAGCGCTCATGGGCGTCGACAGAGGTGCCGCCGGAGGTATCCGTCACCACATAGACCTCGTAGCCCGCCTCCAGCGCCATCAGCGCCGGGAAGGTCAGGCAGACTTCGGTCCACAGGGCGGAAATCACCAGCTTTTTACGGCCGGTCGCTTTCACCGCCGCCACAAACGCGTCGTCTTCCCAGGAGTTCATTGAGGTACGTTCAATCGGCTTGACGTCAGGATGCACGGCCAATAATTCCGGCCAGATATAACCGCTGAAGCTTTTGGTCTCTACGGAGGTATAAATCACCGGCACATTAAAAATTTTGCCCGCTTTCGCCAGCGCTACGGTGTTATTTTTCAGGGTCTGGCGATCGATATTCGCCACGCCAAATGACATCTGCGGCTGATGGTCAATAAAGATAAGTGCGGAATTAGTGGGATCGAGCAGTTCACGAATAGACATTAAATACCTTCTTAATCAATGAGTTAAAAAGATGACATGATGGTTAATGCGTCGTGTAGATCCTGACTGATAAAGCATGGTGAGTATAGCCAGTTATTTCTAACAAGTTATTAAAGTTTTTTTGTGGTTTATTTTTTGCCCGTAGCAAGGATTTGCTCGCATCCGTATTAATCAAATTTTTACGCCAAACTGTTCTGATTTATTCACTGGCATTGATTATTGCGCTTAGGTACAACAAGGGAAAATAAATTAATGGATAGCTCCCCTATGCGCGTGAACTTTGATGTACTCATGATCCTTGATGCCCTGGACAGACACGGCTCCTTCGCCACCGCCGCGGAGTCGCTGTATAAAACCCCCGCTGCCCTGAGCTATATGATCCAGAAGCTGGAGAGCGATCTGGATATTGTGCTGTTGGATCGCTCTGGCCACCGGGCGAAGTTTACCGATACCGGTAGGCTGATGCTGGAGAAGGGACGGCAGCTATTGAGCGCCGCCAGAGATCTGGAAAAGCAGGCGCAGCAGCTGAGCGCGGGCTGGGAGCGAGAGCTGGCGATCGCTCTCGATGCTTCGTTTCCCTTTTCTGCCCTGCTACCGCTGATCGCCGAATTTTATGCGCAAAACCCGCAGACGCGGCTGAACTTCAGTCATCACACCCTCGCTGGTTCGTGGGAAGAGCTGACCCACCATGGCGCGGATATTATCCTCGGCGCCATCAATGAGCCTCCGACCTCTGCAGAGTGGTCATGGCAAACCCTCGGCGCACTGGATAATATTTTCGTGGTTGCCCCCGCCCACCCGCTGGCTCAGGCGAAGGAGCCACTGACCAATAAACAGCTCAGCCAACATCGGGCCATCGTGATCCGCGACAGCGCCCGTTATTGCCATCCGCTAAACAGCAATCTCCTCGACGAGCAGCCGCAAATCGGCGTCGATGATTTCGCCAGTAAAGTCGAACTGCTGTGCGCCGGGTTGGGCTGCGGCTTTCTGCCGCGCCATATCGCTCGCCCGTGGCTGGAAAAAGGCAGTCTGGTGGAGAAAAGCGTCGCCTGCTGGCGGGAAAAAGATATCACCTACATGGCCTGGCGCAGCGGGAATGACGGGCTGGCTCAGCACTGGTGGCGGGAGGCGATCCTCCGCGACGACCTGCTGAGCCAGCTCTACCGTTAACGGCCGGACCAGACGCTGGCGGAGATGGCCGGGAGGGTCAGTACCCCGTGCTGGAAGGCGCCGGCGCCTTCCAGCAGCGTCCACCCGGCCACGTTCAGCAGTGGGGAATCCTCGATAACCACCTCGCAGGCTTCCCCGCGGTTAATTGCCACCAGCACCCGCTGCTGTTTGTAGACCCGGACAAACACCACTACGTTATCCTCGGCGTAAATCACCTGGCAGCCGCCGTAGCGCAGCGCCTGCTGGGCCTTACGCAGTTTTGCCATCCGCTGATACAGCGCCAGCAGTTGGGTATCCTGCAGCGCCGGATCCCACGGGAACGGTTTGCGGCAGAACGGATCGTTATTGCCATCCACACCCACCTCGTCGCCGTAGTAGATGCACGGTACGCCCGGCCAGCTAAACAGCCACACCACCGCCAGCGGCAGGCGTGCTACGTCTTTGCCAAGGAGAGATTTAAAGCGCGCCGTATCATGGCTGTCGAGCTGGTTGAACATCCGCAGCTGCTGCTGATGCGACAGCCCGGCGCGATAATTATCCATCCACGCCATACAGGTCTGGGCGTCTATCTTCTGCGGATCGTAGGAAATATCAGTATTGGCGAGGAATCCCCAGATCGGGAAGGTAAAGCCGCGATAGTTCATCGCCGAATCTTCGGCATCCGCCTGCAGCCACTGTCGCGCATCGCCAAAATGTTCGCCAAAGACAAAGGCTTCTGGCTGCGTTTGCTTTGCCGCCTGAGTGATGCCGGCGATATGCTGCAGGTTATTTCGCGCCCCGCCACCTTCGCCCAACATATGCACCACGTCCAGACGCCAGCCGTCCATGCTCCACGGCGCTTTCAGCCAGTGGCGTACGATACTGTCCTCGCCGGCATAGATCTCGTTGACCAGGCTGGTCGACCGATAGTCGAGCTTCGGCAGACTGGCATAGCCCAGCCAGTTGTGCGCCTGCCCCTCCTCTGAGAAGGTGAACCAGTCGCGCCACGGGGAGTCCGGATAGTGGCCGGCGCCGCCGCTGCCCTGCTGGTGTCGGTCGAACCAGGGATGGGAATCGCCGGTATGGTTGAACACACCGTCGAGGATCATACGCATCCCCGCCCGCTGCGTATTGTGGCGTAGCCGAAGCAGCGCCGCGTCGCCGCCAAACTGCGGATCGACGCGCCGATAATCCTCGGTATCGTATTTATGCACGCTGGGGGCGGCGAAAACCGGGTTCAGATAGAGGGCGGTGACGCCGAGCTGCTTCAGATACGGAAGTTTTTCGCTGATGCCGTCGAGATCGCCGCCGTAGAACGTCGACCCGCCCGCTTCGCCGGTTAGCGGTTCGTCCCACGCCTTGCGCACAATCTCCCGTCCCGCCGCGTGATGGTAATAGACTGCATCCTGGTCAGCCTCACGTGCGGCGCTGCGGGCAAAGCGATCGGGGAAAATCTGATAGAAAACCTGATCGGCCACCCACTGCGGGCCGGCGTCCGGCAGGTCAATGGCAAACTGCTCCAGCCTGGCCGGCGGGAAACGGGTGAAACCTTGTGGCGTAAACCAGCGCTGATGGTCAGCCCACAGCAGCTTAAAGCTGTAGCGGCGGCGCGGCTGGCCGCTGGCGAGAGAGATTTCACCGCGCCATGCTACCACGCCTGGCTGCGGCGCCTGGCGGAGCCGCTGCATCGGCAGCGACAGCTCTTCGTTATCTTCTTCCGCGCGCAGCGTGATCCGCTGCGGCAGCGACTCACCGCTTAACCACAGGGTAATAAACAGTCGGTCCTGTTGCACCTTGATAAAAGGTGCAACCGGAAGGTGCCATGCCTTCAACATCGTGAATCCTCATTGTGCAGAATGGGCACACCTTGCCATAGCCGTCAGGCGCAGAACTCATCATCACAAGATTTTTTGGGGGAGGATAACGGGGGAGGACGCGGGACTGCAAGCCGCCCCGGTCGCGTGATGCTGACCGGGGCGGTGTCATTTACTGAGCCTGCGCCAGGCGGCGATCGCGACGGGTCTTAAAGACCCAGCCCAGCAGCAGCAGGCCGATCCACGCCATACCGACATACAGCGAGATACGGGTATCCGGATGATAGCCGATCAGGGCGATAATAAAGGCCAGGAACACCAGGCCGACTACCGTGGTCACCACTCCGCCGGGGACTTTGAATTTCAGCGCCTTGACCTCTTCGGGCGACAGACGGCGGCGGAAGGCAATCTGTGACAACAGGATCATAATCCACACCCACACCGTAGCGAAGGTGGCCAGGGAGGCGATCACCAGGAAGACGTTTTCCGGCATGATGTAATTGAGATACACCGCAAACAGCAGCGCAATGGTCATCACCATCACCGTCACCCACGGAATACCGCGACGCGACGTTTTAGCGAACACCTTCGGCGCGCTGCCCTGCTCAGCCATACCGTGCAGCATACGGCCTACGCCGAACACGTCGGAGTTAATCGCCGACAGCGAAGCCGTCAGGACCACGAAGTTAAGAATACTGGCCGCGAAGGTAATGCCCAGATGCTGGAAGGTCAGAACAAAGGGGCTGCCGTCGGTTCCCACCTGGTTCCACGGATAGATGGACATAATGACGAACAGCGTGCCGACGTAGAACACCAGAATACGCATCGGCACCGAGTTGATCGCGCGCGGAATGGATTTCTCCGGGTCTTTCGCCTCACCGGCGGTAATACCGATGATTTCGATGCCGCCGTAGGCGAACATCACCATCTGCAGCGACATCACCATCCCCAGCCAGCCGTTGCTGAAGAAGCCACCGTTGCTCCACAGGTTATGAATGCCGGTCGGCTGGCCGCCGTTGCCGATCCCCCAGATAATAATGCCGAACCCGGCGAGGATCATGATGATAATGGTGGCCACTTTGAAGAACGAGAACCAGAACTCCAGCTCACCAAACACCTTGACGCTCATCAGGTTGACGGCGCAGATGATCAGTACCACGCTGAGCACCCAGATCCAGTGCGGCACCGTCGGGAACCAGACGCCCATGTAGATACCGAAGGCGGTGACGTCGGCGATAGCGACGATCAGGATTTCGAAGCAGTAGGTCCAGCCGGTGATATAGCCCGCCAGTCCGCCGAGGTTTTCCTGGGCATAGCGGGAGAATGAGCTGGCGGAAGGGTTATGGACCGACATCTCACCGAGCGCCCGCATAATGATATATGCCGCGACGCCACCGATAATGTAGGCCAACAGCACGCTGGGTCCGGCCATTTTAATGGCGTCGGCTGAGCCGTAAAAAAGCCCGGTGCCGATGGCGGAACCCAGGGCCATAAAGCGGATGTGCCGGGTGCTTAGCCCGCGCTTAAGCTTGTTACTACTTTCCATCGTGGTTTTTTCAATGCCGTTTAACACAAAAAATAAAAAACCACGGAACCCGAAGTCCCGTGGTTAAACGCTTTTCCTTAACGCCTGTTAATGGGCGCTGGAAGTCACCTGACGTCCGGCTGCGCGATCCCAGATCACCGCGAGGAACACCATCACGGCGGTGGGCATCAGCCAGGCCAGGCCCTGCTCCGCCAGCGGCAGACGCGCGGTCCAGGCCGGCAGAATCGCGGCAAACGCCGATGACTTAATCCCGTCAATGATACCAAACATCAGACTGATAAACATGGCCGGCGCGATAACGCGGGACGAATTATGCCACCAACTGCGGGTAAAGCTTAATACAACCAGTGCGATACACGGCGGATAGATAGCGGTCAGCACCGGAATTGACACCTGAATCAGATGGCTCAGGCCCAGATTGGAGACCGCCATCGAGAACAGGCCAAGGATAAAGACCAGCGTGCGATAGGAGAACGGCAGATACTGGGCAAAGAACTCGGCGCAGGCGCAGGTCAGGCCCACCGCCGTCACCAGGCAAGCGATGAAAATCAGCGCCGCCAGCAGGAAGCTGCCTGCCCCGCCGAAGGTATGCTGCACGTAGGAGTGCAGAATGGCCGCGCCGTTGGCGGACTGGTCCACGAGAGTGGCGCTGTCAGAACCCAGACGGAACAACGCCAGGTACAGCAGCGTCAGGCCAACGCCTGCCATCAGGCCAGCCCAGACGGTGTAGCGGGTCAACAGACGCGCTTCGCTGACGCCGCGGGAGCGTGCCGCATTGACAATCACGATCCCGAACACCATCGCGCCGAGGGTATCCATGGTCAGGTAGCCGTTAACGAAGCCATTGGAGAATGGCGCCGTGCGATACGCTTCCAGCGCGTCGCTGATCGGGCCCGCTGGCCAGACAATGGCCGCTACCGCCAGCACAATCAGGGCGATAATTTTCAGCGGCGCAAGGAAATTGCCCACGGTGTCCAGCAGTTTGCCCGGATAGAGGGAGACCAGAATCACCAGCGCGAAGTAGATAACGCTGTAGATCAGCAGCGGCAGCGGGCCATCGCCGGTCAGCGGCGCAATACCGACCTCAAAGGAGACGGTCGCGGTACGCGGGGTCGCGAACAGCGGCCCCACCGCAAGATAACACACCACAGCCAGCAGGATACCCGCCACTTTACCAATGGGGGTGCTCAGGCTTTCAACGCCGCCGCCGACTTTCGCCAGCGCCACCACCGTCAGCACCGGCAGACCCACCGCAGTGATCAGGAAGCCGATCGCCGCCGTCCAGACGTGCTCGCCCGCCTGTAAGCCAACCATCGGAGGGAAAATAATGTTGCCTGCGCCAACAAACAACGCGAAGGTCATAAAGCCCAACGCTATGATGTCGCGAGATTTTAACTGATGGGTCATAAATTCATTACTGCCTGTGGATGTGGTGTTGTAAAAAAATGGAAAAATACCGCGCTCCCCTCTCAGGGACGATACAGCGGCTATTGCCGGTAAACTCAGCGAGATATGCTCCCGAAGCGGCGTGGGAAAGAATTGTTTTTGGTATTACCACGCAAAAGCAGTCTGTCATCGACTACGCAGGCGCAATTTAAACGCTTATAACGTTTTAAAGCAAGGCACGATCGTAAAAGCAGATGATTATGCTGGTTATCAGTTACAGCCCAGAATCATTTACCATATTGTTGGAAAACCCGTGGCTTATCATGCGAACAAAAAAGCAGCATGCGTTCATTAAATAGGCGAGAAAAAAAGGATGCCAACGAAAATGACCAGCCGAAGCTGGTCATTGGCAAGATAAGCTGACAGCACGCCGTTCAGGCGTCGTTTCTGGCAATTAATCGTTCCGGGAGCAGGAAGCTAAAACGGGTTCCCTTGCCCACCGTGCTGGCGATCTCCAGCCGGCTGTCATGATGGTTGACCGCGTGTTTGACGATCGCCAGTCCCAGGCCGCTGCCCCCCGTTTGCCGGGAGCGGGCTTTATCCACCCGATAAAAGCGCTCGGTCAGACGGGGAATGTGCTCCGGCGCAATACCCGGTCCATTATCCTCAACGCTGAACAGCGCCCCCTGCGGGGTCCGCTGCCAGCTGACGCGGATTTCGGTCCCCGGCGGGGTGTGGTTCACCGCGTTATAGACCAGATTAGAAATCGCGCTGCGCAGCTGCTCCTCATTACCCAGCACCTTGAGCTGCTCGTCAACGGTGAAGATCAGCGTCTGTTTCTCCTGGCTGAGGGTCTGCGCCTCGCGCTCCACCACCCGCAGCATCATCGGCACGTCAATGCGATCATTCATCACCAGCACCGGCGCGGCTTCAATGCGCGACAGTGTCAGCAGCTGCTTCACCAGCCCTTCCATACGCTGAGTTTGCTCCCGCATGGTGTGCAGGGCTTTTTCCCGCGTCGCCCCCTCCAGCACCTGCTCCTGCATCATCTCCAGATAGCCCTGCAGCACCGTCAGCGGGGTACGCAGTTCATGGCTGACGTTGGCGAAAAAGTTCCGCCGCGCCCCTTCCAGTTGATGCATCTGCGTCACGTCGCGCGCCACCATCAGCCACTGCTTGTCGGTGTAAGGCATCACGCGAATTTCCAGATGGCGAGCGTTATTCAGCACCAGGTTGAGTGGCTTAGAAAAATCACGCTGTTTCAGATAGTTGGCGAACTCGGGATAACGCAGAAGGTTGAGAATATTTTGGCCACTGTCGTCCGGCCAGCGCAGGTTTAAAATCTGCTGCGCCAGGCCATTACACCAGAAAATGGCCCCCTCTTCCGTGGTCAGTACGACCGCATCCGGCAGCGATTCCGCTCCGCTGCGAAAACGTTTAATCAGGCTTCCCAGCTCGCGTCGACGCTTTTTATTACGCATCTGCATCTGATGCAGACCATACAGCAGCGGCTCCCAGCTGCCACGGCCAGGCGGAGGAGTCATGCTCCGATCCACCCACAGCCACCACGACAGGCGCATCAAATTCCAGAAATGCCAGATCAGCAAACCGGTCACTGCCGCCAGTAAAAACCACGGCAAATGCCCCCAAAATGCCCCCAGAATCAGGGCCGGAATACACGCTAAAAAGAGCTCCAGCGCCAGCCTTTTCCATGACAGCCGTTCCAGCACGGGTCACACTCCTGTCAAAATTCAGAAACGGGCGGAGAAACGATACCCCGTGCCGCGAACCGTTTGCACCATACGATCATGGCCACTGTGTTCCAGCGCTTTGCGCAGGCGGCGAATATGGACGTCCACCGTGCGGTCTTCCACATAGACGTTGGTTCCCCAGACGTGGTTCAGCAGCTGCTCGCGGCTGTACACTCGCTCAGGATGGGTCATAAAGAAGTGCAATAACTTAAATTCCGTCGGCCCCATGTCCAGCGGACTGTCGCCGGTCATCACCCGGTGCGACGAAGGGTCGAGGCTCAGACCCTGCATTTCGATCACCTCTTCCACCGCCATCGGCGAAATACGGCGCATCACCGCCTTGATCCGCGCCACCAGCTCTTTCGGTGAGAAAGGCTTGGTAATGTAATCATCCGCCCCGGTCTCCAGGCCGCGAACGCGATCCTCTTCTTCTCCACGCGCGGTCAGCATCACGACCGGGATATCCCGCGTCATCGCCTCGCGCTTGAGCAACTTAATAAACTGCAGCCCCGAACCACCCGGCAGCATCCAGTCAAGGAGAATCAAATCAGGCCAGGGTTCATTGAGTTGATTCACCGCGCTGTCATAATCTTCCGCCTCGACAGGCTGAAAGCCATTTTGCTCCAGAACAAAGCAGACCATTTCGCGGATTGGAGCTTCATCTTCAACGACCAGAATTCTTCTCGCCATTATTTACCCTGTGTTTTTTAGCCATCAGTATAGAAGTGCGGCGTCATTATGCGTCACTTTTGTGACAGATTTATGAAAAAAATGACGGTCTGATGATCGGGTAATTTGAAGCATGACGCGGACTTACCCCCCGCCGACAAATGATATACTGCCGCCCATGCTTTTTTCGCTAGGGAAGATTTATGCGCCTCCTTCACACCTCCGACTGGCATTTGGGCCAGAATTTTTACAGCAAAAGCCGTGCGGCCGAACACGACGCTTTTCTTACCTGGCTGCTGGACCGCGCGCAGGAGCATGAAGTCGACGCCATTATCGTGGCTGGCGATATTTTTGATACCGGCTCGCCGCCGAGCTATGCCCGCGAACTGTATAACCGTTTTGTCGTCCAGCTGCAGCAGGCCGGCTGTCGCCTGGTCGTGCTGGCGGGCAATCACGATTCGGTGGCGATGCTCAATGAGTCCCGCGATATTCTCGCCTTTTTACACACCACCGTGGTGGCGAATGCCGGCTACGCGCCCATTGAGCTGCCGTTGCGCGACGGCACCCCGGGCGCCATCTTCTGCCCGGTGCCGTTTTTACGCCCCCGCGAGCTGGTTACCAGTCAGGCCGGCCACTCCGGTCGGGAAAAACAGCAACAGCTACTGCACGCCATCAGCGACTATTATCAGGAGCAGTATCAGCAGGCCTGCGCGCTGCGCGGCGATCGGCCGCTGCCCATCATTGCCAGCGGCCACCTGACCACCGTCGGCGCCAGCAAAAGCGATGCCGTCCGCGACATTTACATCGGCACGCTGGATGCCTTTCCGGCGCAACACTTCCCGCCTGCCGACTACATTGCGCTGGGCCATATTCACCGCGCGCAGGTGGTCGGCGGTTGCGAACACATCCGCTACAGCGGCTCGCCGCTGCCGCTGAGCTTCGATGAAACCGGCAAAGCGAAATCGGTGCACCTGGTGAGCTTTAACGGCGGGCGACTCAGCGCCGTGGAAACCCTGGAGGTGCCCGTGACCCAGCCGCTGGCGGTGATCAAAGGCGATCTGGCCGCCATCACCGCCCAGCTGGAGCAGTGGCGCGGCGTCGAGCAGGACCCGCCGGTGTGGCTGGATATCGAAATCACCACCGAGGACTACCTGCACGATATTCAGCGTCATATTCAGGCGCTGACGGAGGATCTGCCGGTGGAAGTGCTGCTGGTGCGCCGCAGCCGTGAGCAGCGCGAGAAAATATTGCTCAACGCCCAGCGGGAGACCCTCAGCGAACTGAAGGTGGAAGAGGTGTTCGAGCGCCGGCTGGCGCTGACCGAGATTGACGATGACAAGCGCGCCCGGCTGCACGAGCTGTTCACCCATACGCTGCATACGCTTACCGCGGAGGACGAAAACGCATGAAAATCCTCAGCCTGCGTCTGAAAAATCTCAACTCCCTGAAGGGTGAATGGAAGATAGACTTTACCGCCGAGCCGTTCGCCAGCAACGGCCTGTTCGCCATTACCGGTGCTACCGGCGCCGGCAAAACCACCCTGCTCGATGCCATTTGCCTGGCGCTTTATCACGAGACGCCGCGCCTGAATAAAGTCTCCCAGTCGCAAAATGACCTGATGACCCGCGATACCGCCGAGTGTCTGGCGGAAGTCGAGTTTGAAGTAAAAGGCATCGCCTACCGCGCTTTCTGGAGCCAGAACCGGGCGCGCAACCAGCCGGATGGCAATCTGCAGGCGCCCCGCGTCGAGCTGGCGCGCTGCGCAGACGGCAAAATCCTCGCCGATAAGGTCTCGGACAAGCTGGAGCAAACCGCGACGCTCACCGGCCTCGACTATGGCCGCTTCACCCGCTCGATGCTGCTTTCCCAGGGGCAATTTGCCGCCTTCCTGAACGCGAAGCCGAGCGACCGCGCGGAGCTGCTGGAGGAGCTGACCGGCACGGAAATCTACGGCCAGATTTCGGCCATGGTCTACGAACAGCACAAAGCCGCTCGCCACGCGCTGGAGAAATTCGAAGCCCAGGCGGCGGGCATCGTCCTGCTGACGGAAGCGCAGCAGCAGGCGTTGCTGGAAAGTTTGCAGGTACTCACTGACGAAGAGAAAACCCTGCTGACGCAGCAGCAAAACCAGCAGCAGCTGCTTCAGTGGCTGACGCGCCGCGACGAGCTGACGCAACAGCACCAGCAGGCGGTCACCCGGCAGCAGCAGGCCCGCCAGGCGCTGACCGACGCCGCCCCGGCGCTGGCGAAGCTTGAGCTGGCTCAGCCCGCCGCCCAGCTGCGCCCCCTGTGGGAGCGTCAGCAGGAACAGGTGGCTGGTCTGGCGCAAACCCGGCAACGGATCAACGAAGTAAATGCTCGCTTACTTGCCTGCACCGCGCAGCGCGCGCGCATCCGCCGCAGCGCCCTGCACGCTCAGCAGCAGCGTCAGACAGAGCTGACGGAGCTGGCGCAGTGGCTGGCCGCCCATGATCGATTCCGCTTATGGGGTCAGGAGATTGCCGGCTGGCGAGCGCAGTTCTCGCAACTGACGCGGGATAAACAACAGCTGACGGCTCAGACCACCCGCCTGGCCGCGCTGCGCCAGAAACTGAGCGCTCTGCCGGCCAGCTCCCTCTCATTGTCCGCAGAGGAAGTCACGGCGGCGATGGCGCAGCAAACGCAGTCGCGGCCGCTGCGCCAGCGGCTGATCTCCCTGCATGAACAGCATCAGCAGTTGCACAAACGCCTGCGTCAGCACGCCGAAAGCATCCAGCAGGCGCAGACGGAGCAGGCAAAACTCAACGCCACCCTGACGCAACGTCGGGAACAGTATAAAGACAAAAACCAGCACTATCTCGACCTGAAGGCGCTCTGCCAGCGGGAAGAAACGATTAAAGATCTGGAAGGTTACCGCACCCGGCTCGAGGCGGGTAAACCCTGCCCACTGTGCGGCTCCTGTGAACACCCGGCGATGGCGCAATACGCCTCGCTGACGGTCACGGATAACCAGCGTCGCCGCGATGCGCTGGAAAAAGAGGTCGCTGCACTGAAAGAAGAAGGCCTGCTGATCCTCGGGCAGGTCAACGCCCTGACGCAGCAGATCCAGCGTGAGACCGAAGAGACCCGGCAGCTCACAGAGGAAGAGCAAGCGCTCACTAAAGCGTGGCAAGAAACCTGCGCCTCGCTGCAGGTCACGCGGGATATTGCGCAAGAGATAAACGACTGGATGCAGGAGCAGGAGCGCTACGAGCAGCAGCTCTATCAGCTCAGTCAGCATCTGATGCTGCAGAGCCAGCTCAACGATCAGGAGGCGCTGGAACGCCAGGCTCACCAGCAGCTGGAGACCACGCGCCAGGGACTGGAGAACGCCCTGCAGACGCTGTCACTCAACCTGCCGGAAGAAGGCGCAGAAACCGCCTGGCTGCACGCTCGCGAAAGCGAATTTGCACAGTGGCAGGCGCAACAGACGCAGCATGGCATGATTCAGGAGCAGATCGCCGCCCTGAAACCGCTGCTCGATACGCTGCCGCCCGGTGACGAGGATGACGCGGAGGCTGGGCCGGTTATCCCGGACAACTGGCGCGAAATACACGAGGAATGCCTGTCGCTGCACAGCCAGCTCGTCGCCCAGCAGCAGCTGGAGACTGAAGAAACGGCGCGCGTGCACCAGTCACAGACGCAATTCACGGCTGCCCTGGCCGCCAGCCGCTTTAACGATCGGGAGGCGTTCCTCGCCGCGCTGCTGGATGACGAGACCACCCAGCGGCTGACGCAGTTAAAACAGACGCTGGAGCAGCAGCTTCAGCAGGCGACGGCGCTTTGCGAGCAAGCGACCCAGCAACAACAGGCGCATCTGGCGCTGCGTCCGCAAGGATCAGACGCTGACGGGCCCACCCTGCAAACGCAGCTGCACGCCCTGGCCCAGCGGCTGCGGGACAATACCACCCGCCAGGGTGAGATCCGCCAGCAGCTCAGGCAGGACAATGAAAGCCGCCAGCATCAGCAAGCGCTGGGACAGCAGATTGCAGAGGCGACGCAGCTGGCGGACGACTGGGGCTATCTGAATTCGCTGATCGGCTCCAGCACCGGCGACCGGTTCCGCAAATTCGCCCAGGGGCTGACCCTCGATAATCTGGTCTGGCTGGCAAACCAGCAGCTCAACCGCCTGCACGGCCGCTATCTGCTGCAACGCAAGGCCAGCGAGGCGCTGGAGCTGGAGGTTGTCGATACCTGGCAGGCCGACGCCGTGCGCGACACCCGCACCCTCTCTGGCGGCGAAAGTTTCCTCGTCAGCCTTGCGCTGGCCCTGGCGCTGTCTGACCTGGTGAGCCATAAAACGCGGATTGACTCCCTGTTTCTCGATGAAGGCTTCGGCACCCTCGACAGCGAAACGCTGGATACGGCGCTGGACGCCCTGGATGCCCTTAACGCCAGCGGCAAAATTATCGGGGTGATCAGCCACGTGGAGGCGATGAAGGAACGTATTCCGGTACAGATCAAAGTGAAGAAGATAAATGGCCTGGGCTACAGTCGGCTGGACAGAGCGTTTGCCGTGGAGTGAGGTCTGAGTCATTGCGATGTCCCCTCACCCTAACCCTCTCCCGGTGGGAGAGGGAACCGTCCGGCGCCGGTCTGTAGTTTCGCACGCTATTGCGATTCCCCTCTCCCTGCAGGGTGAGGGGTTCCCGGCTACTGCCTCAACCACCCGCACCGTACCGCTTTTCTCCCTCTCCCTGCAGGGAGAGGGCCGGGGTGAGGGAAACGGTTCAGGTCCCCTGGAGCGGCCATAGCCAGGCCGCGCCGCGTACTCCGCTGGAGTCACCGTGCAACGCTTTGCGGATCGGCGTTTCACACTCGCCGCCGAAGACCCACTGCTTCACCAGGTCCGGTACCGTCTGGTACAGTCGCTCGACGTTGCTCATCCCGCCGCCCAGCACGATAACGTCCGGGTCGAGGATATTCACCACGTGAGCCAGCGATTTCGCCAGCCGCTGTTCATAGCGGCTCAGCGCCAGTTCGGCTTTTTCATCACCTTCACCCACCAGGCGCATAATCTCGCTGCCGGTTAACCCCTTGCCGCTCAGCCGCTGGTAGTCGGTGGCAAAGCCGGTGCCGGAGATAAAGGTTTCGATACACCCCTGTTTACCGCAGTAGCAGGGCACTTGCGCACGATAGCGCAGCTCATCGTCGTCCATCCACGGCAACGGGTTATGCCCCCACTCGCCGGCATTACCGTTGCCGCCGATATGCGCCCGCCCGTTGAGCGCCACCCCGGCGCCGCAGCCAGTGCCGATAATCACCGCGAACACCGTTTGCGCCCCCGCCGCCGCGCCGTCCACCGCTTCCGACACCGCCAGACAGTTGGCGTCGTTGGCCAGCCGGACTTCACGCTCAAGGCGCAGGCTGAGATCCTTATCAAAGGGCTGGCCGTTGAGCCAGGTCGAGTTGGCGTTTTTCACCACCCCGGTATAGGGCGAAATTGAGCCAGGAATGCCCATCCCCACGGTACCCTGCTGTCCGGTCGCCTGCTCGGCCATCGCCACCAGGGTGGCGATAGTCTCGATGGTTTGCCGGTAGTCCTCACGCGGCGTGGGTAACCGGTGGCGAAACAGCTGCTCTCCCTGGTCACTCAGGGCTATCACTTCGGTTTTTGTTCCACCTAAATCAATACCAATACGCACGCTCAGCTCCTCACCCCGATTAACAATGCAAGCATAGCGACAATTCGCTATCATGCCCGCCTGATTTAACGACAAAGCCGTGGAAATTATCATGCTGTGGTTCAAAAATTTAATGGTTTACCGTCTCAGCCGCGATATCGAATTGCGCGCCGAGGAGATGGAAAAACAGCTGGCCGAGCTGACATTTACCCCTTGTGGCAGCCAGGATATGGCGAAAACCGGTTGGGTGTCGCCGATGGGATCGCACAGCGACGCGCTGACGCATACGACAAACGGCCAGATCGTTATTTGCGCGCGTAAAGAAGAAAAGATCCTGCCGTCGCCGGTGATCAAGCAGGCGCTGGAAGCGAAGATCCAGAAGCTGGAAGCCGATCAGGGCCGCAAGCTGAAGAAGACCGAGAAAGATTCCCTGAAAGATGAAGTACTGCACTCGCTGCTGCCGCGCGCCTTCAGCCGCTTCAGCCAGACGATGATGTGGATCGACACCGTTAACGGCCTGATCATGGTGGACTGCGCCAGCGCGAAGAAAGCGGAAGACACCCTGGCTCTGCTGCGTAAAACCCTCGGTTCGCTGCCGGTGGTGCCGCTGACCCTGGAGAATCCGATTGAGCTGACGCTGACCGAGTGGGTCCGCTCCGGCACCGTGGCGCAGGGCTTCCAGCTGCTGGATGAAGCCGAGCTGAAAGCGATGCTGGAAGATGGCGGCGTGATCCGCGCCAAGAAACAGGATCTGGTCAGCGACGAAATCGCCGTGCACATTGAGGCCGGGAAGGTCGTCACCAAGCTGGCGCTGGACTGGCAGCAGCGTATTCAGTTTGTGATCTGCGACGACGCATCAATTAAGCGCCTCAAGTTCTGCGATGAATTACGTGACCAAAACGAAGATATCGATCGGGAAGATTTCGCCCAGCGCTTTGACGCCGACTTTATCTTAATGACCGGCGAGCTGGCCGCCCTGATCCAAAGCCTGGTAGAAGGGCTCGGCGGCGAAGCGCAGCACTAAGCGCCGCTTTCCTTCCTGCCAGGCAGGAAGGAAAAAACAACCCGGCGGCAGGCGCCGGGTGTCACACTGGCTTACAGATAGCGGCACAGATAAGAGGTTGGCTCAGCCACCTGCAGATGAAATTCGCTGTTGCCTGGCACATTGAAAACTTCGCCGGCAGCGTAAACTTTCCACTCAGTCTCACCCGGCAGCAGGACATTCAGCGCCCCGCTGACCACCGTCATCTCTTCCGGCTGCGCCGTACCAAAGGTATATTCCCCTTCCGCCATCACGCCAACGCTGGCGCGACCGGTACTGCTGCTGGTGAAGCCAATGGATTTCACTTTTCCGTCAAAGTATTCATTGCTTTGAAGCATAAACAAGCCCTTCTGATCGTCGGTTAAAGGCTCAATATAGGGGGCGCTCCTTGCCCCTGTCACGTGAAATTAACACATTAGACCAATAGTTCTGCCGCCAGTCGGGAAACCAGCACATTCGACAGCAAAACCGGGACGTCCAGGGCTTTTTGTAACACATCGCGGTGATGTTGATAGTAACCGAGACAATCGAGCACCAGGACGTCGGCGCCCTGATCCAGCAGCGCTTTACCGGCGCTTAATAGCTCACTGTCGCTGCCGGTAAAGGGGTTGGCCAGCGCGTAGTACGGCGACTTTTCCAGCGAGAGCCACTTTTGCCGCTGCATGGGCATGATCTCTTCCACCGGCACGATCACCCCCACCTGATGCCCATCGACGATCGACGCCACCAGCGGCGGGATGATCCGCTGCGGCTCAAGAAGGATCGCATGGTGGGTCGTAAAACCACTCAACTGTTCGGAGCTGAGCAACAGGATCACATCATAGTTCTGCCGATCCAGCATCGCGATCACACTGCGGATATCCCGTTCAATTTTCTGCCGCGATATCATCACCAGCTGGTTATCACTGAGCAAGGTCAGCAGGCCCTGCTCGCCGTCACCCACCGTGTACTCTTTGCTTACCTCAGCATGGGTCATATCGCCCAGCAGACTAATGTGGGTGATCTGTTCTTCCCTGATATGTTCGGTCAGGAGCGGCAACACTCCCGCCAGCGGCACAACGCCGATGGTCAAAATTGCCATCGTTGCACTACTCATATCATGTACCTTTTCACTACCACTGCTTCAAGACAGACTTACCACACACAGCATCCGCCCCCCTGTTGAGTAAAAATCAACCGTCGAGAAGCGTAGCAGCTCCGCGCCGCCGTTGAATGTAAAGATTGCCGGGCGACAGCGGCGTGCCTGAAAAATCCGTGTGTTAGATATTCATTAGTACGACTGATAAATAAAAAATGTGAGATACGCCCGATATTGCCAGTATGGCAGGCAATCCGGGCTCAGGGGTTACGACTTGTCAGGATCTTCATAGCGCCGCTTGGCATCCACGGCTTCCTGCTCGGTAGGATGTTCGCTGATCAGCGAATTGGGTTCAGGATAATCCGCGCGGAGTTGATACCAGGTGACGGTCTGACCCTGCGGGCCTTTCTCTACCGCCACAACGCGGGCTTCTCTCGGATAAGGGGGCCTGTTTGGCATAGTTCTTCCTTCTTCTGGCGTCAGAACTATCAAGTATAGGCGCCCCTCACCGTCTTAATGTAAGTAAATTCTTAACTTACCGGGGTCGCCGTCACGCCACACAGCATGGTCATAATCTGCTCCACCACCCGATCCGGGGAGGCCGTGGCATCCACGATGTGATGGGCGGCGTCACGGTATAAGGCTTCGCGCTGCGCCAGCACCTCGCCCACCTCCTCGCGCACCGGCTTCCCGGTCAGCGTCGGACGCTGCTCGGCTTTCGGGTAAGCTTCCAGACGATCAATCAGCGCCGACACCGAGGCCTGCAGATAGATAACCACGCCATTCTCCCGCATAAACTGGCGGTTACCTTCCGCCAGCACAATGCCGCCGCCGGTGGCGATCACCGTATTCGGCAGGGTCACGGCCTTCAGCGACAGGGTTTCCAGTTCGCGAAAACGCGCCCACCCTTCTGCCTGCACGATCTCCGCTACCGTCCGCTGCTCATGAGCCTGCAGCCGATGATCGGTATCGGAGAACTGAAAATGCCGCGCTCGCGCCAGCGCATGGCCGACGGTGGTTTTACCGCAGCCGCGTGGCCCGATGAGAAAGATTGGCTGTGTCATGACCGAAGACCCCCTGGTTCCGCCTGTCGTAAAAAATGAAAACGAAAGAACGTATTATCGCTGTTTGTTCCGCAACGCATGCGTAAATTAAACGTTACACAACTTCTTTACACCCCTATTACCACAGTGAGAAAAGGGGCTCTTGATGTAAACTTATCATTGCATTAAGTGTTTAACCAGCTTTACTTTCGGCTGGGCGTTATTTTTTATCCAACGCTGGCGTAAACGGTAACACATTTATGCATAGCTTTACGAAGCAACATATTTACAACATCGTGTTTCAGACGCACCCTGATGCCAATTCAACAGTGTGACAGAGGAATGTAACATGCAATCTGAAGAACAACGCCTTATTGATGGGCTGTTTTCCCGGCTGAAAGAGGCTGAGACACACAGTGCATCGCGCGATACCAGCGCCGAGGAGCGGATTGCCCAACATGTGAGCGCGCAGCCGGCGGCACCCTACTATATGGCGCAAACCATTCTTATCCAGGAAGCCGCGATTAAACAGCTTAACGATCGCATCCAGGCGCTGGAAAGCCAGGTCAGCCAGCTACAGGCGGCGAAGCCCAGCAGCGGCGGATTCCTCTCCGGCTTGTTTGGCGGAGGCGGCTCGTCACGCGGTTCTGACCCCATCCCGGGCGCGGAGCAATACGGACGCCCGCAGGCCAGCGCCCAGCCGCAGTATGCCCCGCCGCAACAGCAGCAGAACTATGCCCCGCAGGCAGCCGCACGCGGCGGCGGCTTTATGGCGGGCGCGCTGCAAACGGCCGCAGGCGTAGCAGGCGGCGTGGTGCTGGGCAATATGCTGACCAATATGTTCAGCGGCTCGCACCCGCAGGAGATCGTCAATATCATCGAAGAGAAGCCGCAGCCTGATGCCACTCCCGCGCAGGACGCCACCGCAGGTGACGATCCGTTCCGCCAGGGAGACGATCAGTTCCTTGCCGACAATACCTGGAACGACGACTTCGACGCCGGCTTTGGCGACGATGATGTTGGCAGCGACGACGATAGCTGGGTCTAACCCTGCTGACGTTTAACCGCCAGCAACCACTTCTCCAGCTCGGCGGCAAACTGTTGCCGATCGCGCTGCGATAAACTATCCGGGCCGCCGGTCTGAACGCCGCTGGCCCGCAATGTCTCCATAAAATCCCGCATTGTCAGCCGCTCGCGGATCGTCGCCTCACTGTAGCGTTCCCCGCGCGGATTCAGCGCCGCACCGCCCTTCGCCAGCACTTCCGCCGCCAGCGGGATATCGGCGGTGATCACCAAATCCCCCGGCGCACACTGGCGGACGATTTCGTTATCCGCCACGTCAAAACCTTGTTCAACCCGCAGAGTGCGGATGAAACGCGACGGCGGTACGCGCAGCGGCTGATTCGCCACCAGCGTCACCGGGATCTGGGTTCGCTCTGCCGCGCGGAACAAAATCTCTTTAATCACGTTCGGACACGCGTCCGCATCTACCCAAATAGCCATGCCAGCTCCTGTTACCTGCAATAAGTGACGCCAATGTTACCTGCTTTTCTCCCCCATGAAAGCGCCAGGATGGTAAGCTAATCAGATCGTAACGAAAAAAGCAGAGGGGAATGGTGATGGATAAGAAAATTGGCTTTATCGGCTGCGGCAATATGGGTAAGGCCATTCTGGGTGGACTGATCGCCAGCGGCCAGGTACAGCCGGGACAAATCTGGGTCTACACCCCGTCGCCGGACAAGGTTGCGGCTCTGCGCGACCAGTATGGCATTAACGCGGCCGGGAGCGCTCAGGAAGTGGCGCAGATTGCCGATATCGTCTTCGGCGCGGTGAAGCCGGGGATCATGACCAAAGTGCTGGGCGACGTCGCCTCAAGCCTGAATAAAGAGTCGCTGGTAGTCTCCATCGCCGCCGGGGTCACGCTTGAGCAACTGGCGCGCGCCCTCGGTCACGATCGCAAAATTATTCGCGCGATGCCCAATACGCCGTCACTGGTCAACGCCGGTATGACCTCCGTCACGCCTAACGCGCTGGTGAGCAGCGAAGATGTGGCCGAAGTGCTGACCATTTTCCGCTGCTTTGGCCAGGCGGAGCAAATTGCCGAGCCGATGATCCATCCGGTGGTGGGCGTGAGCGGCTCCGCGCCGGCCTATGTCTTTATGTTTATCGAAGCGATGGCCGATGCCGCCGTCCTCGGTGGAATGCCGCGCGCCCAGGCCTATAAATTCGCCGCCCAGGCGGTAATGGGCTCCGCCAAAATGGTGCTGGAGAGCGGCGAGCATCCGGGGGCGCTGAAAGATATGGTCTGCTCGCCTGGCGGGACCACTATCGAAGCCGTCCGCGTGCTGGAAGAGAAAGGGTTCCGCTCCGCGGTGATCGAAGCCATCACGCAGTGTATGGAGAAATCAGAGAAACTGAGCCGCTCCTGAGCCTGAGAGGGTAGGCAGCAATGCCCTGAGTGTTCAAAGAAGAAGGGAGCGGATAAGCGCTCCCTTTTTTTCAGGCTTTCTTCAGGCAGGTACTCATGAAGGTACTGCGTTCATCACCCTTCAACGATTTTGCCGAGGCCGCTTTGTTGCAGTCGCTCATCTTCTGCTGCTGAGGGGTGAGCGCTTTTCCTTGCGACGTGGTGGTCTCTTTTTTCAGGCACTGGCTCATAAACGTTTTGCGCTCATCTCCTTTCAGCGCTTTGGCTGACGCTTGCTGATTGCAGTCCGTCATCTTTTGCTGCTGTGGAGTGGGCGTTTTTTCTGCCGCGCCAACCGCGCTGATAAAGATCAAGCCAAACAGTAGGGTCATTAGTAAGGTTATTTTCATCGCACCATCCTTCTGTGAGTGGATCGTTGTAAGTCTGGACGCAGATAGAAAAAAAACCAGCCGGTGACGCAATTTCGCCACCGGCAGCGACTTATTTCAGACTCAGGGCAGCTTTCATGGTCGAGAACAGGTCGGTCTGGTCGGTCAGGCCGACGACGTTAGCCGCGTGTGGACCGTAGGCCGCAATGCGCAGCTGGGTGCCGGTATGCTCCATCGACTCTTCCTCAGAGTTGCCGTAGCTCATGACCATCACTGCGCCATCGTGGGTATTCAGGGCCTGGGTCAGTCCCGGGGCTTTGCTGTCCGCCGGAATGATCTGGCTGGCGTGCGCATGGTCGGCGGTGACGATCACCAGGGTATTGCCATCTTTTCGCGCAAACTCCAGCGCCTTCTGCACCGCTTCGTCGAGGTCAACGGTTTCACCGATCTGGCCGCACGGATTCGCCGCATGATCCTGTTTATCGATGGAAGCGCCTTCCACCTGCAGGAAGAAACCTTTCTCGTTGCGGCTCAGCAGGTCAATCGCTTTCTCCGTCATCTGCGCCAGCGTCGGCACCGAGGCATCGCGTTTAGGGTTTGGCGTACAGGTCACCGGCGCCTTATCGATATTGCCGTGATAAGACGCCTTCGGCCCTTCCCAGCGTACCGGCATATTGCCGTCGGCGAAGAGTCCCAACAGCGGCTTAGCCTGACTGGCGTCAGTCGCGGCGGCAAGAGAAGCCGCATCGGTCACTATCTGGTAGCCGCGGGCTTCCGCCTGCTCGCGCAGGGTTTTGCCCTGCCACTCGCCCGCCGTCGCCGTTTCGGCAAAGGTCTTCGCCCCGCCGCCTAAGGTGACATCCGGCCGGGCGTTCAGCAGCTGTTCAGTAATGGAGCCTTTGCCCCCTTTCTCCAGCGCATTGCTGGGGCATTTTTCGCTGGTGACCGTGGGGCCGTAGCATTTACGCGATGTCACATGCGCTACCAGCGCCGCGGGGGTGGCATCCTGCAGCTCGGCGGTGGAAACGTTGCCGGTGGCCAGCCCCGCCGCTTTCGCCAGCTCGAGGAGGGTCTGATGCGCGTTCTCATGAATATCGACGCCCAGCGCGCCGTTATAGGTCTTGACGCCGGTGGTCCAGGCGGTGGCGGACGCCGCCGAGTCGGTCACGTAGTCCGGTTTACCGGTTTTTTTATCCAGCGAATAGTGCGTGTACTGCCCGGTTAGCGGCAAGGCGTCAATCCCTTTAAAGAAACCGCCCGCCCCTTCCGCATAATTTCGCGCGGCGGTAATTTCTGAATCACCCATGCCATCGCCAATCAGCAAAATAACGTTTTTAGCCGGCTTATTGATTAACGAGGCGCGCAGCGCTTCGGTTTGATCGCCTGTTAAACGACGCGCGCCGCCGGGAGTGGTGATATCTCCTTGCGCAGCGCGATTTTCCAGAACCGGCGCAGCAGTAGTTTCTGCATGAATAACCGGCGAGCCCAGCAGAGGAACCAGGGCAATAAACAGGGCGCTTAATTTCACTTTTGTCATCTCCATGTAAAAAATACTTAAAAAAAACAAAACGAGGGAGACTTTATAAAAGGGAGATGACAGAAAAATGACGGCATCCTTGTCGTGTCACAAAGACTAGCTACGAGGATGCCGCAACAGCTTCTTTAGATATTGCTGCAGCAGCATCGCATCCTGGTCGTTGGCCGGCGGATAGGGCGTCACCTGGTCTATTGCCTGCTCAATATCCTGAATCAATGCCTGCTGGGCATCATGCTCCATATGGCGCAATAATGCGGTGACCACGATCTCCAGCGCTTCAACCTGCACCGTCAGTTCCTTTGCTTCTTCTTCCTTTTGCGCCAGTTTAACCAGTAACTCGGCAATGAGATTCTTCACAATGCGTTATCCTTAATGTGAGGTCCGTAGGCTGCTATTTATGTCATACATCAGCCATCGGACACCAGTATTATTTTAAAAATAATATCTCTTTCCATCCCATATTAAGCGAAACGTTTTGCTCCTTGAGTATTTCTACGATGGAATTTACTCAACAGCTGATTAATAAGCCTCATAACCAAATTTAATAGATAAGAATAAAATGGAATATTGCTATTCCATCGATAACTATAACGTATCACCATAATATATCTGGTAGGCCAGATTAACGCTGTCCGGCGCGTCTTTACCTGCCAATCGGGCAATCAGTATTTCACTTGCTGTTTTACCGATGTCATAACGTGGGGTAATGACGCTGGCTATTTTCTGCAAGCGTGCGCGGCCAATTTCCAGCCCATGAAAACCGGCTATGGCTATCTCTTTTGGTACCGCTTTGCCCTGTGACTGACATTCCAGCAATACCCCCACCGCCAGATCGTCATTGGTACAAAAAATGGCGTCGATATCCGGGCGCGACTGCTGCGTTTGCAGGAACATCTGCCGGCCAAGGGCGACCGAGGAGATGGTGCGCGGAGCCATGTGATACGCCTTCAGGCCATGAACCTCCAGCGCCAGCTCGGTGCCGCGAAAACGACTAAGATCGCGAGGGTCGTCCATTGAACCAAAAAAGGCAATTGACCGTTTGCCGCTTTCGAGAAAGGCGTTAGTCATATCCCACGCCGCCTTTTCGTTATCGAACCCCACCTGAATATCAAGCTGCTGGCCGCCGAAGTCCATCAGTTCCGCAACCGGAATACCGCTGGCGCGTACATATTGAATCATGCGATCGCTATGCTGCTTGCCGGTCAGGATCAGGCCATCAATATTATAGGAGAGCAAATTGAGCACTTCGCGCTCTTCGCGCTGCGGGTCATATTCGTAGTTGGCGATCAGGGTCTGGTACTGGTGCGCGGAGGTTACCGATTCAATACCGGCCAACACATCGGCGAAAATCTGATTGCGAAAAGAGGGGATCAGCACGCCTATCGTTTTGCTGCGCGCGTTGAGCAGAATTTCCGGCGCCCGATTAGGGATATAGTTATTCTCTTCCATGACCTTTGAAATCAGCTCACGGCTGCGCTGAGAAACCTGGCCAGGGTCGCGTAAATAACGGCTCACCGTCATCTTATTCAGCCCTGCCAGGTTGGCGATATCCTGTAATGTCATCCGGTTGTTTTTCATCGGGTTCTCTGCGACAAACGACTTATGTACTCGCAGAGAACCTTACCACAGCAGCTACGGTTTATGTTAACCCGCGACCTTTTTTGCCGTGACCGATGACGAGGAAGGTTCGTTATTGGCACGCACGTTGTACATCAGCACCACCGAAGCCAACAGCGCGATCGCCATAAATGTATAAGAAACGCCAGGCCCGCCCATAATCCCATTCAAATAACCTACCAGCCACGCGCCGAGGAAAGCACCGAGCGCGCCGAAGCTGTTAATCAAGCCCATCGACACGCCGGAGACGTTACGCGGCAGCAGTTCCGGGATCAGCGCGAAGAAAGGGCCGTAAGGCGCATACATACAGGCAGCAGCGATCACCAGCAGCGCATAGGAGAACCAGAACGCCTGGTCACCCACCATCCAGGAACCAAAGAAGGCGATAGCGGCAATCAGCAACAACGGCCAAATAAACAGCTTACGATTCTGGAACTTATCTGACAGCCAGGAGACCGTCAGCATCAGACAGATCGCCGCCAGATATGGCACCGCCGCCAACCAACCTACCGCCACAATATCCATCTGCGCGGCGTTTTTCAGAATCGACGGCATCCACATCATGAAACCGTATACGCCAATACTCCACAACGCATGCACGGCGCACAGCATAATCACGTTGCGCGAGCGCAGCGCTTCGCCATAGTTACGTACCGGCTTGATATTGCTTTGTTCGCTATCCATCGCCTTCTGCAGGGTCTCTTTTTCCTGCTCATTCAGCCAGGAAACCTCGGAAGGTTTATCGCGGACCAGGATCCACCAGCATACTGCCCACAACACCGCCGGAATACCTTCGATGATGAACATCTCACGCCAGCCCCAGGACTGAATCAGGTAGCCGGATACGATAGACATCCACAGCACGGTCACCGGGTTTCCGAGGATCAAGAAAGTATTGGCGCGCGAACGCTCGGTTTTGGTAAACCAGTTGCTGATGTAAATCAGCATCGCGGGCATCACCGCCGCCTCAACCACGCCAAGAGTAAAGCGAATCACCATCAGCATCGGAATATTACTAACAAACCCGGTCGCCGCCGCGCAGAAGCCCCATAAAATAAGGCTGAAGAAAATCATTTTGCGCACGCTGCGTTTTACCGCATATATCGCACCGGGCACCTGGAAAAAGAAATAGCCGAGAAAAAAGAGTGCGCCAATCAGCGACGCGGTGCCTTTAGTAATGCCTAAATCACTTTCAATTCCCGCCGCAGCGGCAAAGCCATAATTCGCGCGATCAAGGTACGCCAGACTATAGGTAATAAAAATAATCGGCATTAAATACCACCAGCGACGCACTGGTAATTTCGCGAGCATTTGCATAAGCAATCCTCAGATAATGAATATCATCACACGGGTTTAATATATCGTCTTTCAGGTATCGCGAGCGTGCCAGTTTCCCGAAAGACGCAAAGTTATTTAAACGGCAGCAAGCATCCCACCATCCACAAACAACAAATGACCGTTAACGAAGTTTGCAGCAGGTGAAGCCAGATACACCGCCGCGCCAATCAACTCTTCCGGTTTTCCCCAGCGTGCTGCCGGGGTGCGCTGATATAGCCAAGCGGAAAACGCCTCGTCGTTCACCAGCGCGGTCGTCATCTCGGTGGCAAAATAGCCCGGCGCAATCCCGTTGACCTGAATATTATATTCCGCCAGCTCCACGCACATTCCGCGAGTCAGCATTTTAACTGCCCCTTTCGATGCGGCGTACGGAGTAATGGTTTTGCGACCTAATTCACTTTGCATTGAACAAATATTAATTATTTTTCCCGCACGGCGTGTCATCATATATTTCGCCACCTGCTGCGAGACCAGGAAAACGCCTTTCTGGTTAACTTCAATAACCCGATCCCACTCCTCTTCAGGGAATTCAGTGAAAGGGTAACGGCGCTGGATCCCGGCGTTATTAATTAAAATATCAATTGCACCGAATTCCTCTTCGATACGGGCAATCGCCTGCTCAACCTCCGCCGCCTGAGTCACGTCAAACGCATAACCTACTGCGCGGTGGCCCTGAGCCACCAACGCCTGCGCCGCCTGGTCTGCCCGCTCCTGAGTACGGTCGTTAATGATTATCTCTGCGCCATACTCTGCAAGGCCACCGGCCAGCAGATTGCCAATCCCCTGAGCAGAACCGGTGATGAGCGCACGTTTCCCTGATAAATCGAATAAATTTCTCATAAAACCTCTTTTTTCCATAACTGTTACGCGTAACTGTATACGCGTAACAGTTACAAATAGAAGGGGGTAAGAGGTGAAAATGATCGTTTTGTGATCGGTGATGCATTTACAGATGAGGAAGATCAAAAACCGGCATTGACGTAGTGACGTCAATGCCGGTCGAAGAGAAAGAAAGGGGTCAGGCGGCGGTACGGCGGCTACGACGCAGCATGATAGCCAGCTGCCAGATATTGATCAGCACAATAATCGCCGTAGCGATAAACACCCAGCGGAAACCGGCCATCGCCGATACTGATGCGCCAATCAGCGGCCCGGCGACATTGCCCAGATACATAAACGACTGGTTATAGCCAAAGATGCGCCCGGTGACGCTGTCGCTACTGTATTTCAGCAATAAGGTCTGCACCGCCGGGAGCATCGCGCCATCGGCAAAGCCAAGCAGGAAACGCAGCGTCCCCAGCTGCAGCGGGGTGGTGACAAAGGACATGGCGAAGAACATCACCACTGCGCAGCAGAGCGTCGCGAGCAGGATCCGCGAGGTACCGATGCGATCGCCTAACTTACCCAGCCGTGGTGCAGAAATCAGCGCCGACACGCCGGGCACCGCGGCGATCATCCCGGCCAGAAAGGCGATATTATTGCTGTCCGGCACCATCGACTTGATAAACAGCGCCAGAATTGGGCCAATTGAGCCGTTGCACAACTGGATCACCAGGGTGGTGAAAAAGAGGCTGATCACCAGCCCCGGGTAGGGCAAGGAGGCAAAGACTTGTTTCCCGGTGAGGCGCTCGCTTTTGCTGACCTGCGGGCGGGCGCCCTCTTTAATCAGAAACAGCGTCACCAGGAAGCTTACGGTCAGCAAAATCGCGGTGATGATAAATACGGCGCGCAAACCGACATGATCAGCCAGGAAGCCGCCGAGCAGTGGGCCGCCGATCACGCCGCTGATTTGCGCCGTTGATAGCGTGCTCAGCGCCCAGCCGCTACGCTCGCGCGGCACCTGAGAGGCCACCAGCGCCATGGCGTTGGGGATATAACCGGAGGTTAAGCCCATGATCGCCCGCAGGATAAACAGCTGCCAGACGTTAGTGGCGAAGGCCTGTAGTAAAATAGCAATCGCCATCCCCAGCGAGGCGCGCAGCAGCATCAGCTTGCGGCCTTTGCGGTCTGCCAGGCTCCCCCACATCGGCGAAACGATCGCCGAGACAAGAAAAGTCACGCTGAAGGTCAGCCCCGACCACATCGACAGCGCTTCATGCGAGGTGACGCCCAGCTGGGAGACGTAGAGGGGCAAAAAAGGGAGAATTTGACTGATCGCCAGGCCGGTAAAAAAGCAGCCAAACCAGACGGAGATGAGATTAACCTTCCAGGATTCCATAACTACGCGTATTCATTAATGATTTGCCAATTATTACCTAGCTTATCAATTTCATTCCACTGGTGTACTACCATAGATGCGCTGGCGGTGAGTTTGGTGTTTTATGAGTGCGGATGAGAACCTGACGAAGCATTTTCTGGTCATTTAGGCTGCTCACAGCGCTTTATGCTCAAAAGCAGAAGCCCTGTCCGCGCATCCCCAGATGAAAATGATTGGCGTGAGCCGCATTGTACTCTGGCCCCAGTGCGTTGCCGAAGTAATGGCAGCTGTTACTCAACAGCGCCGCCAGCCAGGGATGCGAGGTCTCGTTCCGCCAGCCCTGCAGGACGCTGACGCGTCGGCCATCCGCCAGACGGAAACCGCTGACGTCCAGCGCGTCCGCCGTGGCGTGTTCACTGCGCCGCGCCTGTTGCCGATGGTAGATATTGCGGCAGGCGAAGCTGCCGAGATGATCGATCTGGCGCAGGTCGCTCGCCATCAGCTGGCGGGTCAGCGGCTTCGCCTGCTGCTCGACATACAGCGCAGCGCTCAGCGCCAGCGGGCAGCTGGCGAGGAAGCTGCTGCTCAGCGTCACGCTGCCAAAATTCGCCACTCGCACCACGTTATGCAGCGGGCAGCTTCCCTCGCTGTCGGCCACCGGCCGGCTGGCGATAAGCCGCCGGCGATTGGCTTCCGCCAGCAGGGAGGCGCACTGATCTGCCGTCAGCCTGCGCAGCTTGAATGACGTCAGCCAGCCCGGGGGATCGTCCAGCGCCAGCGGTACCAGAGGATTCAGGTGCGGCGGCAGATAGCGGTATCCCAACAGGCCCGCGCCGAGCAGCCCGGCCAGCACCAGCAGCGTCTTTCCTCTCACGCCCACTCCCGTCAATTGATCAGGTAAATATTATGGCAGGCAGGCAGCGGTTTCACATGGTATGTTATGCCCTTTGATGTTATCTGGATGGAAGTTGAAATGGCAAAGATGAGGGTTGGGATCGTTTTTGGCGGCAAGTCGGCGGAGCATGAAGTGTCGCTGCAGTCAGCGAAGAATATCGTGGAAGCGATTGATAAATCGCGCTTCGATGTGGTTCTGTTGGGCATTGATAAACAGGGGCTATGGCACATCAACGACGCCGGCAACTACCTGCTCAATGCTCAGGATCCTGCCCGCATTGCCCTGCGCCCTTCCACGGTGACTCTGGCGCAGATCCCAGGCCGCGAAGCACAGCAGCTGATTAACGCCGACAGCGGCCAGCCGCTGGCGGCTATCGATGTGATTTTCCCCATCGTCCACGGCACGCTGGGCGAGGATGGCTCCCTGCAGGGGATGCTGCGCATGGCGAATCTGCCTTTCGTTGGTTCCGATGTGCTGGGCTCCGCGGCCTGTATGGACAAAGACGTGACCAAACGTCTGCTGCGCGATGCCGGGCTCGCCGTCGCCCCGTTTATCACCCTGACCCGCGCCAACCGCGCGCAGTTCAGCTTTGCCGATGTCGAAGCGAAGCTGGGCCTGCCGCTGTTCGTGAAGCCGGCCAATCAGGGCTCATCGGTTGGCGTCAGCAAAGTTAAAAATGAAGAGCAGTACCATCAGGCGGTGGCCCTGGCCTTTGAATTTGACCATAAAGTGGTGGTGGAACAAGGCATTAAAGGGCGGGAAATTGAGTGTGCCGTGCTGGGTAACGACCACCCGCAGGCCAGCACCTGCGGTGAAATTGTCCTCAACAGCGAGTTTTACGCCTACGACACCAAATATATCGATGACCAGGGCGCGCAGGTGGTGGTCCCGGCCGCCATCGCCCCTGAGATCAACGACAAAATCCGCGCTATTGCGGTGCAGGCCTACCAGACCCTGGGCTGCAGCGGCATGGCCCGCGTCGACGTCTTCCTCACCTCCGACAACGAGGTGGTGATCAACGAGATCAACACCCTGCCGGGCTTTACCAACATCAGCATGTATCCGAAGCTGTGGCAGGCCAGCGGCCTCGACTACACCAGCCTGATCACCCGGCTGATTGAGCTGGCGCTGGAGCGCCATGCCGCGGACCGGGCGCTGAAAACCTCCATGAACTAAAACGCGTTTATCGCGCCTGGCAGCAGGGGTCTCAGGCCTCTTCTGCCGGGCGGCGGCGGATCACCAGGCCCGCGGCCCAGAAGCTAATGACCCAGGTGACCAGACCGACGGCGTAGGATTGCCAGCCCTGCGTTTCAAACCCCAGCAGCCCCACCACCCCATTGAGAATAAAAATTAGCCCCAGCGCCACCGCGTAGTAGTGCCAGTCGCGGCGAATTTTATCAGTGAGCTTCATGCGACCTCCAACAGCAAAAAAACGCATCTTCGCATAGCCGCCCGCGGCGGTCTGTAGCGCGGGAGAGAATGTTGCTGGATTGCGACGCCGCTCTCCCTTTTCCATTCCTGTGGCGCGGTTAACACACCAGCGAAAACAGGATTATTCCTGGACGGCAATTACCAGCAATCTGATACTGACGATGGCCCCTCACTGCCAGAATACCTGCCATAGAGCTGGAGAAAAAACCAGCAGCGCAGAGGTGGGAGGGCCTATGGCTGAATTCAGTTTTTCAAAATCGCTTTTGGGAAATAAAAAAAGAGGGGCGCTGACCGGCAGCCATGTCGCCTACGGGCTGTTCGTCCTGGTCTGCTGCTGGGCCGGCGCGCAGATGCTCAGCATGCTGATCCACGCCCCGGGGGTATTTGAACGCTTGATGCAAACGCAGGACGCCAGCCGTCCGCAAGTCGACATCAGCCTCGCCGTTGGCACTCTCTTTGGACTGATCCCTTTCGCGATCGGCTGCTCGTTCATCGGGCTGCTCGCGCTTATCGTGCGCTGGCGTCAACGCCGTTAACGCCGCGCCATACAGTTTGCCCGCCGCTCATCAACCCGTTTTGCAAACCACGCCGTCGTCAGATTTCGAGTAATTTTCGGACTCTCCAGCTGGATCCCTGGCAACATCTCCCGCGGCAGAGTCTTGCCCGCCTTTTTCTCGGCGAGGCGGAAAACCTGCTGATAAAGGTCGGTCTTCTCAAACGCCAGGCTGTCGCCCTTTTTCAACTGGCTGTGGATCTCGCTGTCGCTCATTGCCAACTGGCCCGCCAGGCGACGCACCGCCAGTTCGGTGCTGCCCGGTTCATCGCTGTCGTAGCGGATAAGGTCGCCGTCGAGCGCCAGTTTTACCCCGCTGGCTTTCACCACCGCGTTCTGGAAGGCGGCGTTACGGCTGGCATACCAGCCGGCGTTGAAGTCGGCAAAACGGTACAGCGGCGCACTGTAACTGGCCGGGTAGTTCAGCAGATGATAGGTGCCAAACCACAGGCCACCGCGCAGGCTGAAGACCTCCTGGCGCACCGTACCGCTCATTTTCCACGGGTAGCCGGAGGTGTGCTGCTCGGCAAAGGCAATGCTGACCTGCATTGGGCCTCCGGTATGCACCGGGTTAAGCGAACCGAACAGCTTCTGCCCCATCGGCACCATCCCGATAAAGTCATCAAAAATGGCGCTCAGCTGCTTTTCCGTCTTCACGTTGTCCAGACGGTCGCTGTAGCTTTTGCCGTTTGGCGAGGTGATCTTCAGCGCGGTATGGACCAGAAACGGCGGAATGTGCATTTTTTCCGCTCGGCGGTCAATTTCCTGCCAGGCGATTTTATTCAACCCCGGCACCACCGGATCGGACTGATAGTTAGACTCCTGCTGCGCGACCGCCAGCACCGAACAGACGTTCTCTTCCGTCGGCGCCAGCTTCTGGCTGTCAAACGCGGTGGCGATGGCTTGCGCCCAGGCCTCCCGATCCTTGACGCTGGCCGGCATTTTCTGCCGCACCACCGACGCCACGTCAACGGGCTTCTCACCCTCTTTCAGCGTCGGGGCCTGCTGGCTGGTACAGGCGCTCAGCACCATGGCCGCCAGCAGCGTCAATGAACCGGGAATAATGCGCGATAAACGTGCGGCCATCATGCTTCCTTGTCTTGATTAACGTAATGTCGGGATCGCTTCCTGCAGCGGCTTGCCGTCCAGCTCGCGTTCAAAACTGCGCAGACGTTTGTAGATGGACATCAGTTCCACCAGCGTCGTCCACGAGCTGATCAGGTACTGGAACGAGCCGCGCACCTGGCCGAAAACGTTGGTAATTTGCGTCATCAGCCCGAGGGTAATGGTACCGGCAACGATCGACGGAAACAGCAGGAAAAGGCCGAAAACGTTATCCACCTGCAGATAGAGAATGCGGGCGATATTGAAATACATATAGTGGAAATAGAGACGGAAATAGTTGCGACGCACCGCGCTGAACAGCTCACGTACCGTTGGCGGCGTGGCGCGGGTTTCATCATCCTCACCATAGACCAGCTCTTTACGATACGCCGCTTCAACACGCTGGTTTTTAAACTCCAGGCCAGGCAGCTTAATCCCCACTACCGCCAGCATGCCGGTTCCCATCAGCGACCAGACGATAGCGGCAATCACCAGGCCATACGGCAGATGACCGACGATGGGCAGGTCGGGAACGTGTTCGGAGAGTGTCACCAGCACCGGCAGGAAGGCGATCAGGGTCATCACCGCGTTGATAAAGCTCACCCCCATATCTTCCAGGGTGGAAGCAAAGCGCATGGTATCTTCCTGCACACGCTGCGCGGCGCCTTCGATATGGCGCAGATGCTGCCAGTGGGCCATATAGTGTTCGTTCATCGCCGTACGCCAGCGGAAGACATAGTGGCTGACGAAGAAGTTGTTCATCACGCCAATGATCACCGCGATGATCGCGATGCCGAGAAAGATACCGATCTCCTGATAAAACTGGTTGATACTGACCTTATGCGGGGTGGCCAGCGCGCTCTGGATCAGGTCGTAGAACGGCGCATACCAGGCGTTGATCGCCACCCCGACTTCCACCAGAAACCAGGTGACGAAAATGATGAGCGACGTGCCGAGAATCGACCAGTACTGCCAGCGGTGCGGGCAGTAGACAAACCAGAACAGTGCAAATACGCCGACGCAAAACAGATAGTAAGCGTAGAACACCAGATAGTTGAGCGACCAGAAGCGCGCCGCGCTGATCGCCACATTTTGCGATGCCCCGGTGACCCGCAGCAGCCAGTCGCCGCCGCCCGCCTGCCAAAAGATCACGGCCAGCAGCGACCAGATAAAGGCAGAAATAAAAAACGGCCCCGGTTTGGGGAAAAAAGATTTAAACATCATTGTCTCCTGCTAACTTCTTATCGTTCTGCTATTGCTGTGTACGACGCATACGTCGGCCGCCGCGTGGATGCGCTCTCGCGGGGCAGACGAATGATGAGACCGGATATCAACAGCTTAGTTCTGCTGCCAGGCGTGCAGAATTGTTTCTGTGGGTTTCACCTGTAAAGGATTGCCAGGAACGGTCAGCGTACGCCACACCTCATTGTAGTGGGCGATAAGCGTCGCGGCCTGCGCGGCGGGGCGGTTGGCGGTGGTGTGGGCATCTTCCGCGATCACAATACCGTACCCGCGGCTGGCGCCGTTTTTAATGGTGGTGTCGAGGCAGTAGTCGGTGGCGCAGCCGCAGATGACGAACTGCTGAATGTCGTGTTCGTCCAGCACCTGCGCCAGCGAGGTGTGATAGAAGGCGTCGCAGGCGGTTTTGGTGACATACAGCGCGCCAGCTGGCTGTTCCAGCTCGGGAAGCAGGGCGAAGCCTTCGCTGCCAGCTTCGAGGCCGCCGGCTTCATCATGCTGAATGAAAATAACCTTGTCCGCCGCGCGCACCAGACGATTAATTTGCGCGACGCAGCGCTCGCGCGCCAGACGCGGCGTGGCGAACACGCCGTTTTGCATATCCACGACCATCACTACCCGTTGAGCCGTCATTGCTCTCTCCCACGAACTTTCAGCCAAACGGTCATCATACGCGGCAGCGGAAAAAGCCGATATCTGAAAGCGTAAAAAAGTCTTTTTTACGCACCGTTACCTTTTTCCTGCAGGAATGTCGTGAATCCCACTTTGTTCTGCGCCACTTCGTAGTATAAATACCCTCTTCTCTTTTATTTATTTAATGGATGATCTCCGTTGAAACGTAGTTTGCTCATTTTTGCTGCGCTGTGCGCGGCGTCGTGGACCTCGGTACAGGCCGCACAGCCCACCGTTGATCCGGTTTTCGCCTCGGATGTGGTCGATCGTTACGCCAATCATATCTACTACGGCAGCGGCGCCACCGGTATGGCGCTGGTGGTTATCGATGGCAATCAGCGCGTTTTTCGCAGCTTTGGCGAAACCCGCCCGGGGAATAATCAGCACCCGCAGCTCGACTCGGTGATCCGTATCGCCTCCCTCAGCAAACTGATGACCAGCGAGATGCTGGTGAAGCTGCTCGATCAGGGGGTGGTGAAACTCAACGATCCGCTAAGCAAATACGCCCCGCCGGGTACCCGGGTGCCTGACTGGCAGGGGACGCCGATCACGCTGGCGAACCTCGCGACCCATACCAGCGCCCTGCCGCGCGAGCAGCCTGGCGGCGCCGCTCATCGCGCGGTGTTTGTCTGGCCGACCCGCCAACAGCGCTGGAACTGGCTCTCTACCGCAACCCTGAAGACGGCGCCCGGCTCGCAGGCCGCCTACTCCAACCTGGCCTTCGATTTACTGGCGGACGCCCTCTCCAACGCCGCCGGCAAACCTTATCCGCAGCTGTTCGAAGAGCAGATCACCCGGCCACTGGGGATGAAGGACACCACCTTTACCCCGTCACCAGATCAGTGCCAGCGGCTGATGATCCCGGAAAAAGGCGCCAGCCCATGCAACAACACCCTGGCGGCGATCGGTAGCGGCGGAGTCTACTCGACACCAGGCGATATGATGCGCTGGATGCAGCAGTTCCTGTCATCCGATTTCTATACCCGCAGCCAGCAGGCCGACCGGATGCAGACGCTGATTTATCAGCGTAACCAGCTGACCCGGGTGATTGGTATGGACGTGCCGGGCCGCGCCGACGCGCTGGGACTTGGCTGGGTGTATATGAAGCCGAAGAATGGCCATCCGGGGATTATTCAGAAAACCGGCGGCGGCGGTGGGTTTATCACCTATATGGCGATGAATCCGCAGGCTAACGTCGGCGCTTTTGTGGTGGTGACCCGCTCGCCGTTAACCCGCTTCAACAATATGAGCGATGGCATCAACGACCTGGTCAGCGAGTTGAGCGGCGCGCAGCCCAACATGCAGACGGCCAGCCAGTAAGCTCGCGGGGGTTTCGCCGACACGACATAACGATCGTTTTGGCGAAACATCCCTATGGCATTTCAGTTACACTAACGTCTTTCATTTCACAAAATCAGGCAAACCATGACAGATTTAATCACTCGCCCCCGCCGCCTGCGTCAATCCGCTGCGCTGCGCGCCCTGTTTGAAGAGACAACACTGAGTTTGAACGACCTGGTGTTGCCGATCTTTGTTGAAGAAGAAATTGATGATTACAAAGCGATCGAGGCCATGCCCGGCGTGATGCGCATTCCGGAAAAATATCTGGCGCGTGAAATCGAACGCATCGCTAACGCCGGTATTCGCTCGGTGATGACCTTTGGCATTTCTCATCACACCGATGCCACTGGCAGCGATACCTGGAATGAAAATGGTCTGGTGGCGCGTATGTCGCGGATCTGCAAGTCCACGGTGCCGGAGATGATCGTCATGTCCGATACCTGCTTCTGCGAATACACCTCCCACGGCCACTGTGGCGTGCTGTGCGACCACGGGGTGGATAACGACGCGACCCTGGAAAACCTCGGCAAGCAGGCCGTTGTGGCCGCCGCCGCGGGGGCGGATTTCATCGCCCCTTCCGCCGCGATGGACGGTCAGGTACAGGCGATTCGCCGCTCGCTGGATGCCGCCGGTTTCACTAATACAGCGATTATGTCCTACTCCACCAAGTTCGCTTCTTCCTTCTACGGCCCGTTCCGCGAAGCGGCCGGTACCGCGCTGAAAGGCGATCGTAAAACCTATCAGATGAGCCCGATGAACCGCCGGGAAGCCATTCGCGAGTCGCTGCTCGATGAAGCCCAGGGCGCCGACTGCCTGATGGTGAAACCGGCTGGCGCCTATCTGGATATTCTGCGCGATATCCGTGAACGCAGCGATCTGCCGCTCGGCGCCTATCAGGTCAGCGGGGAGTACGCGATGATCAAATTCGCCGCCCAGGCGGGCGCTATCGATGAAGAGAAAGTGGTTCTGGAAAGCCTCGGCGCTATCAAACGCGCAGGCGCCGACCTGATCTTCAGCTATTTCGCCCTCGATCTGGCTGAGAAAAAAATCCTCCGTTAACCCCGCCCCTCCCCGGTGGCGCTTCGCTTACCGGGGCTACCAAACCTCATCCCCGGTGCGCTGTATTTATCGCGACCACCACACCGTAGCCCGGATAAGGGGCTTGCGCCGCTATCCGGGGACAGGCGCTAACCAATATCTGTAGCTAAAATTTTGCGCGCCGCTTTCCATCTTCTGCGCCTTCTCCTTGGCGTACCGGATTTCGCCTTCTAACGTGTTAAACCACATCATAAATACCGAATTCCAGGAGATCCTGTGGTTGCTTATCGACGTTATTACATTAAGGGGGGAACCTGGTTCTTCACCGTTAATCTTAAAGACCGTAGAAGCATGCACCTAACTGAAAACATAGAATTATTGCGCTACTCTGTCGCCGTTGTTAAACAACATCGACCCTTTACTATTGATGCCTGGGTGGTGTTGCCTGAACATCTCCATTGCATCTGGACACTACCTCATAATGATGACGATTTTTCTTCACGCTGGAGAGATATCAAAGGCTGTTTTACCAGAACGTTAAAACGACGACCCCTCTGGCAACCGCGCTTCTGGGAGCATGCCATACGCGATGAAGATGATTACCGCCGACACGTTGATTACATCCATATCAATCCACTTAAGCATGGCTGGGTCACCCGAGTGATCGATTGGCCATTTTCAACCTTTCATCGCGATGTCCAGCGCGGTCTATATCCCCCAAATTGGGCTGGCGATAGCTTTGATCTTATCTGTGGTGAACGCCGATAGCCTCTCCCCGGTGGCGCTGACGCTTACCGGGGCTACAAATCGGCGCCAACCGTAGCCCGGATGAGGCGTTAGCCGCTATCCGGGAAACCTCCCCCGCTGCGACCGAAACTTCACCCAACTGTAATCTGAACGACATCTCCACCTTCTACTGTCTGGGCAGGACGGAGGAGGAGCCACTATGTTTAGTCTCGACAACGTACTCGATGACCTGTGGCCTCAGGCGAGGCCCGCCCCCTGGCAAAAGAAACTGTTAAAAAAGCTGTTTCATGAGGAAGAGTTTCAACAATTTGCCGATCGTCATCGCCACCTGAAGGGGCTTGATACGGTCGAACAGGTACTGGAATACCTCAATATCCGTTGTGCCATCCCGGCGCACGATCTCGAACAAATCCCCGAATATGGCCCGCTGGTCATTATCGCCAACCACCCCACCGGCACCCTCGACGGCCTGGCGCTCCTGTATGCGGTATCCCGCGTGCGCCGCGACGTCAAAGTGGTCACCAACCGCATGCTCACCCACCTTGAGCCCCTGAGCTCGCTGTTTATCCCGGTGGATAACATTCATGGCCGCACCGCTAAAGCGGCGCTGCAGCAGATGGATCACCAGCTGCAGGCCGGCGGGGTGCTGATCTTCTTCCCGGCGGGGGAAGTCTCCCGTCTGACCCGCCGCGGTATCCGCGATCGAAAATGGCACTCCGGTTTTATTAAGCTGGCGGCAAAATATCGCGCCCCGCTGCTGCCTGCATGGATTAACGCCCACAACAGCGCCCTGTTTTATGCCAGCACTTTGATATCAGACAACCTGCCGCTGCTCCTGCTGATGCAGCAGATGTTTCGCCGGCGCAACAGCAGCCTGCCGGTGCGCATCGGCCAGCAGATCCCCTGGTCGAACTGGTTCGATGCGCAGTCCAGCGCTCGCGATCTTACCGGCCGCTGCTATCAGCATCTTGAACAGCTGCGCAAAGGGCTGCCGGGGCAGTTCAAAACCACAAGCGCCATCGCCCGCCCGGAAGATCGGGCGCGGCTCAAACGTGAGCTGAACAAGGCCGAATGCCTGGGCCGTACCGCCGACGGCAAAATGATTTACCTCTGGCAGCGCAACGGCCAGGAGGAAGCGCCGCTGCTGCGCGAGCTGGGACGCCTGCGGGAAATCGCCTTCCGCGCGGTCGGGGAAGGCAGCGGTAAACGGCGGGATATCGACGGGTATGACGATGACTATCTGCATCTGATCCTATGGGATGAAGACGATCTGGAAATCGTCGGCGCTTACCGCTTTATGCCGACGGCCATCCAGCTGGCAAAGCGCGGCCTGGAAGGGATCTACAGTTACAGCCTGTTCCATTACGACGGGCGGATGGACGATGTCCTGCAGCACGGCATTGAGCTGGGGCGCAGCTTTATCCAGCCGCGCTACTGGGGGCGTCGCGGGCTGGATTATCTGTGGTCCGGCATCGGCGCTTATCTGGCGCGCTATCCGCACTATCGCTATCTGTTTGGTCCGGTGTCGATTTCTGGCGGGTTGCCGCCCGCCGCCCGCGATCTGCTGGTGGCGTTCTACCGGCTGTGGTTCCCGGCGACGCATCCGCTGGCGGAGTCGCGTCGACCTTATCCGGCGTCGCTGCCCGACGTGCTGGCGCAGTTTGGCGGGGAGGATTATAACGACGACCTGGCCCGGCTGAAGTCCCTGCTCGGCAATCTCGGCTGCGCGATCCCGCCGCTGTATAAGCAGTACTCGGAAGTGTGTGAGCCGGGCGGCGTGCAGTTTATCGATTTCGGCAGCGACCCGGATTTCAATAACTGCGTGGATGGTCTGGTGCTGGTGGATCTCACCTACCTGAAGGCCAATCGCTATCAGCGCTATATTGGCGCGCATCTGAGTGCGCAAAAATCGGCATAAACGCTTTTTCCCGGCTTGCGGCGCGTTGCGCCTTCGCCGGGCTACGGTTCACCGTTTCCGGCGGTTCGGTAGCCCGGAAAAGGCGCGTCAGGCGCCGCCTCCGGGAAGCAGCGGGCAATGCAGCATCCGCTTTTCTCCGCGGCTCACGGCTGATGCCTTAACCGGCTACAAGCATTACCCCGCCCGGTAATACGGTTTATCGCCGAGGATCGTCGCCCGGTGCATGATCCGCCGCTGTGGCAGATAGTCGGCGTTGGCGTAATGCTGGGTCACCCGGTTATCCCAGATAGCGACATCGTTCGGCTGCCAGCGCCAGCGCACCTGAAACTCCGGTTTAGTCACATGGGCAAACAGGAAGTTCAGCAGCGCCGCGCTCTCTTTCTCGCTCACCTCGACAATTCGCGTGGTAAACCCTTCATTAACGAACAGCGCCTGCTTGCCGGTCACCGGGTGGGTACGCACTACCGGATGCAGCAGCGGCGGATGCTTCGCCACCGCTTCCTGCCAGCGCCGATGCTCGGCTTCGGTCTTGTTGTACTTATACTCCTGGAACGATTTGCGGAAATCGTGTTCGGCATGCAGGCCGCTCAGCAGCTGCCGGAAAGGTTCTGACAGCGCTTCCCAGGCGGCGATGCCGCTGGTCCACAGGGTGTCCCCGCCGGTCGTCGGCAACTCTTTCGCCGCCAGAATGGCGCCAGCGGGCGGCGTATCGATAAAGGTGACATCGGTATGCCAGTTGTCATTGTCCGGGGGATTATCGTTGTGGGTATCGAGGACGATAATCTCTTCCACGCCAGGGGCGTGAGGGTAGACCGGATGGATATGCAGGTCGCCAAACCGCAGCGCCAGGTCGCGCTGTTGCGCCGGGGTGATATTCTGCTCGCGCAGGAACACCACCTGATGACGCAGTACCGCGTGATACAGCTGTTCAAACTGGTTGTCGCTCAGCGGACGGGTTAAATCCGCCCCGGTCACCTGCGCGCCAATATACGGCCCCAGCGGGGTAATGCTCAGACGTTCACTCATTGTACTTCTCCATGCCAGGGCGTCAGGCGGCGCTGCAGCGCGCGCAGACCCAGTTCCAGTAAAAAGGCGATAATGGCAATCACCGCGATCCCCGCCAGCACCACATCGGTCGCGAGAAACTCGCCAGCAGACTGCACCATAAACCCTAACCCGCGAGTGGCGGCGATCAGCTCAGCGGCCACCAGCGTTGACCAACCTACCCCGAGACCAATGCGCAGCCCGGTGAGGATCTCCGGCAGCGCGCCGGGGAGGATCACCAGCCACAGCACCTGCGCCCGGCTGGCGCCCAGCGAACGGGCGGCGCGAATGCGCACCTGCTGGGCGCTTTTTACCCCTGCCAGCGCCGACATCGCTACCGGGGCGAAAATCGCCAGGTAGATCAGCAGGATTTTCGAGGTTTCACCGATGCCAAACCAGATCACCATCAGCGGTAGGTAGGCCAGCGGCGGCACCGGACGATAGAGTTCGATCAGCGGATCGAGGATCCCGCGCACCGTCGGGTTAAGCCCCATGGCGATCCCCACTGGTACGCCAATAAGCACTGCCGCCAGCAGGGCGATGACGATCCGCGTCAGGCTCGCCGCCAGATGCTGCCAGAGCGTCGCATCCATAAAGCCCTGCGGCCCGGCAATGGTGATAAGCTTCTGCAGTACCTGGCCCGGCGGCGGCAGAAACAGCGGACTAATCAGCTGCAGCGCCGCGACCGCCCACCAGACGGCCAGCAGCACCGCCAGGGTCGCCACGCTGAGGGTGAGCTGACGGGAGAGCGGCCAGCGCCACTTCAGCGTCGACTGACGCGGTTTGTCGTTCAGTAGCACGCTCATGAGAAAGCCTCCCGTTGGTCAAACACCCGGCTCAGAATGTATTCCCGCTGTTCAATAAAGCGCGGGTCGGATTTGATGCTGCGGCAGGGTTCTCCCGCGACAAAACGACGGCTGAAATCAAGCGGCAGCCGCTCCACCACCCGACCCGGCCCCGGCGACAGCAGCACCAGCTCGGTCGCCATGAAAATGGCTTCTTCAATGTCATGAGTGATCAGCAGCACCTGTTTGCCGGTCTCATGCCAGAGCGTCAACAACAGCGTTTGCATCTGCTCGCGGGTAAAGGCGTCAAGCGCGCCGAAGGGCTCATCCAGCAGCAACAGCTGCGGGTTAGCCGCCAGCGCCCGGGCGATACCCACCCGCTGGCGTTGACCACCGGACAGCTGCCAGATAAAGCGCTTTTCCGCCCCTTCGAGGCCGACCTTCTTCAGCATCTGCGCCGCCGCTTGCCGGCGCTGCGCTTTATCCACGCCCGCCAGCTGGAGGCCCAGCGCCACGTTATCCTGCACATTGCGCCACGGCAGCAGGCCTTCATTCTGGAAGACCACGCCGCGCTCTGCGCCCGGCCCGGTCACCCGCTGACCTTCGAGGGTGATGCTGCCGTGCTGATAGGGCACGAATCCGGCAATCAGGTTCAGCAGGGTAGTTTTACCGCAGCCCGAGGGCCCCAGCACCACCAACAGCTCCCCACTCTCCAGCGTCAGGTTGATATCCGCCAGCGCCGGTTTACCGCCGTAGTCGGCGGAAAGATGCGAGATTTGCAGCATCGCCGCCTCCTTTACTTCACGAAACGGTCAGTGACGTACTGACGATAATCGGTTCCCGCCGCGGGCACTTTGCCCTGCTCTTTCAGGAAGCGCGCGGTATCGACGATGGCCTGATTGACCGGACCATTCAGCGCCTGCGCCTGCTCAGCGGCGGTCAGGTAGGTGTTCCCCTTCACCAGCCCGGGGACATCGGCTTCCGGCACGCCGCTCAGGCGCGCCAGCTTGCTGATGTTGTCCGGCTGTTTCAGCCATGTTTCCGGGTTGGCGATGTAGGGCTGCTGGGCGTCGATGGCGCTTTTAGCAAAGGCTTTGACGATCTCCGGATGCTGCTCGGCGAAGTCCTTACGGACCACCCAGACGTCGAGGGTTGGCGCGCCCCACTCCCCAACCTGCGCGGAATCGGTCAGCACCTTGCCCTCTTTTTCCAGTTCGTTAACCGCTGGCGCCCAGACGTAAGCGCCATCGATATCCCCGCGCTGCCAGGCGGCGATAATCGCTGGCGGCTGCAGGTTAATAATCTGCACCTGTCCCGGCTTGATGCCCCAGTGTTTGAGCGCCGACAGCAGGCTGTAGTGGGTGGTGGAGATAAACGGCACGGCAATGCGCTTGCCGATCAGATCTTCCGGTTTGGTAATGCTTTTTTTCACCACCAGCGCTTCGGAGTTGCCGAGCTTTGAAGCGAGCAGGAACACTTCAATCGGCACCTGCTGACTGGCAGCCACCGCCAGCGGGCTGGAGCCGATATTGCCGATCTGCACATCGCCGGAGGCCAGAGCACGCACCACGCTGGCGCCGCTGTCAAATTTCCGCCAGTCGACGGTCGCGCCGCTGGTTTTGGCGAAGGTGTTGTCCGCCTGGGCGACTTTCGCCGGCTCAGCGGAGGTTTGATACGCCACGGTCACGTTGACCGCCTGCGCCTGGAAGGCGGCGACGGCCAGCGCCGCCAGAAGAGTAATTCGCGATGTGAATGCCATAGTGTCTGCTTCCCCTGAGTTGTTATAGGTGCAGTATTTCCGGCATCAGGAGGGAGATGAAGTAATTAAAAATTCTGGCTAATAGCGAATCGTTTTTAGAACAAAAGCGGGAAAGGATAGTTGGTTTTGTGCGGTGGGTTGGTGCCGGGTGCCGGCGACGGATCGCGCAATGTGTAGGCCGGGTAAGCGCAGCGCCACCCGGCACAAAACTCAGCGCTTCGCGTTAAGCGCAGCGATGTCCTTCGGCGTGGTGCGGCAGCAGCCGCCAATCAGCTTCGCCCCGGCCGCCAGCCACTGCGGCAGATAATCCGCCAGGGTGGCGCAGGCTTCGCCATGATGGTGCCAGGTCTTGCTCACCGCATCATAATGTTCGCCGGAGTTAGGATAGACCACCAGCGGCAGGGCCGTCAGGCTGTGCAGATGCGCCAGCGCCGCGGGCGTATTTTCCAGGGCGATACAGTTGATGCCCACCGCCACCACCTGCGGGTTATCCGCCAGGGCAGCCATCACCTCGCACAGCGGCGTGCCATCGCTGAGATGTTCGGCGTCGCGCAGCGTGAAAGAGTACCAGGCGCGGGCGCGGGGATAGTCTTGCAGCAGGGCCGTCAGCGCCTGGATCTCAGCGAAGGACGGCAGGGTTTCACAGGCCAGCAGGTCGGCGCCCGCATCCAGAAGGGCTTCGACGCGCGGGCGGTGGAAATCCTGGAACTCTGCCGCGCTGCGCTGATAATCGCCGCGATACTCCGAGCCGTCGGCGAGAAACGCGCCATACGGCCCTACCGAACCGGCCACCAGCAGCGTACCAGCCTGCGGGTTCTCAGCGAGGTACGCCTCGCGTGCTTTGCGCGCCAGTTCGACGCTTTTGCCGATCAGCGCCCGGGACTGCGCATCATCCAGTCCACGCGCGGCAAAACCCGCCGGGGTGGCCTGATAGCTGGCGGTGATCGCCACCTGCGCCCCGGCGCGAAAGTAGTCGAGATGCACATCGCGGATCAGCTGCGGGTTCTCCAGCAGCACTTTCGCCGACCACAGGCTGTCGGCCAGATCGCAACCGCGCGCCTCCAGCTCGGTGGCCATAGCGCCATCCAGCAGGACATAAGGCTGGGCGGCCAGAAGGGCAGTGAACGGATTAATCTGCGACATGTTGGGACTCCTGAGTCATATTCCGTGAACGAGTGAGATACCAGGCACCATAGCACAGGGCCACAAAGGGGATCCCGCACCACAGCGCAATTCTCTGGCTCGGGTCAAAGGCGAGGCCCACGCAGGCCACCAGGCACAGCACAAAGCCCAGAACGGGCACCACCGGATACCAGGGAGCGCGATACTGCAGATCGCTCAGGGCCTTACCCTGCTGCAGATGGCGGCGGCGGAACATAAAGTGCGAAGCGCAGATGCTCAACCACACCGCCACCACCGCAAAGCCGGAGATCGCCGACAGCGCCACAAACACCGTATCGGGCGCCACCACGCTGGAGAACAACGCCAGCACGCCACCCAGCATACTGACCGACAGCGCAGTCACCGGGACGCCCCGTTTATTGACTTTGGCAAAGCAGGTCGGAAGCGTCTTCTCGTTCGACAACGACCACAGCATCCGCCCGGAAGCGTACAGGCCGGAGTTTGCCGCCGACAGGATCGCCGTCAGGATCACGAAGTTGAAAATGTCCGCCGCGTAAGGGATGCCCACCTTTTCAAACACCAGCACGAAGGGGCTTTTCTCCACCCCCGCCTGCTGCATTGGGATCAGCGCCGCCAGCACAAACACGGTGCCGATAAAGAAAATGATCAGCCGGGCGATGGTAGTGCGGATGGCGACCGGAATGACCTTGTGCGGGTTTTCCGTCTCTCCGGCGGCAATGCCGATAAGCTCCGTTCCGGAGAAGGCGAAGTTCACCGCCACCATGGTCATCAGGATCGGCAGGCCGCCATGCGGGAACCAGCCTTCGGCGGTGATATTATGCAGGCCCGGCGCCGGGGAGCCATCCTGCATCGGAATGAAGCCGAAAATGGCCGCGCCGCCGAGAATAATAAACGCGATGATGGTGATCACTTTCACCAGCGAGAACCAGAACTCGCCTTCGGCGAAGAAGCGCGTCGAAATGATATTAAGGCCGAAGATCACTGCGCAGAATACCACGCACCAGATCCAGACCGGCACCTGCGGGAACCAGTACTGCATGCAGAAGCCCGCCGCGGTGAAGCTCGACCCCAGCGCCACCGTCCACGTCAGCCAGTAGAGCCACGCCACGGTATAGCCCGTCGCCGGGCCAAGATAGCGCGCCGCGTAGACGTGGAAGGCGCCGGTCTCCGGCATCGCCACCGACAGTTCACCGAGACACTGCATCACCAGCCAAACCACCAGGGCGCCAATCAGGTACGCCAGCAGCGTCCCGGCCGCGCCGGTGGTAGAGATGATATAGCCGGTATTAAAGAATAAGCCGGTGCCAATCACGCCGCCGAGCGACAGCATGATCAGATGGCGCGTTTTCATGGTGCGCTTCAGTTGCCCACCTTGTTGTTGTGTTGTGCTTTGCATTTTATTTTCTCACGCCAGCCCGCTTGCCCGGGTCATGATGCGTATAAACGTATAGACATCTAAACATCCAAAAGAAGAAGAGTTATACCGTGACGCCGCGGAAAAAGCAAAGCCGCTGCACCAGGGCACGCGCCGACAGCGTGCAGCCTGCCCCATTTTTGCGCAGCGCCGGCTGGCGCGCCACGCGCTGACGCCTCATCGCGACAGACAACGTTCTGGCACTCTCTTTGCAGCCTGTCGTTCAGAACCTTTCTATCTGGCGAGGCAACACGTATGACAGAGCAAACCACCACCTTAAAAAGAACGCTCGGCAGTTTTCGTTTATGGGGGATCGCCGTCGGACTGGTGATATCCGGGGAGTACTTCGGCTGGAGCTACGGCTGGTCACAGGCGGGCACGATGGGGTTTATGGTCGTCGCCCTGGCGGTCGCCGCGATGTACTGCGCCTTTATTTTCAGCTTTACCGAGCTGACCACCGCCATCCCGCACGCTGGCGGCCCTTTCGCCTACGCCTACCGCGCCTTCGGGCCCACCGGCGGCTTTATCGCTGGTTTTGCCACCCTGATTGAATTCGTCTTCGCCCCGCCGGCCATCGCCATGGCCATCGGCGCCTACCTCAACGTGCAGTTTCCGGCGCTGGATCCGAAATGGGTCGCCTGCGGCGCTTACGTGATCTTTATGACGCTCAATATTCTCGGCGTCGGCATTGCCGCCACCTTCGAGCTGATCGTCACCCTGCTGGCCATCTTCGAGTTGCTGGTGTTCATGGGCGTGGTCGCGCCCGGCTTCTCCTGGAGCCACTTCACCACTAACGGCTGGGCGGGCGCGGAAAGCTTCAGCGGCCTGGCGCTGCCGGGGATGTTCGCCGCCATTCCGTTCGCTATCTGGTTCTTCCTCGCCATTGAGGGGGCCTCCATGGCGGCCGAAGAGGCCAAAGATCCGCAGCGCACCATTCCGCGCGCCCTGGGCGGCGGCATTCTGACGCTGACGGTGCTGGCGATCGGCGTGATGGTCTTCGCCGGCGGCGTCGGCGACTGGCGCGCGCTGTCCAATATTAACGATCCGCTGCCCCAGGCGATGAAGACGGTCGTGGGCAATGGCAGCGGCTGGCTGCATATGCTGGTGTGGCTGGGGCTGTTTGGCCTCGTCGCCTCCTTCCACGGGATCATTATGGGCTATTCGCGGCAGATCTACTCCCTCGCCCGCGCTGGCTATCTGCCCGCCGGGCTGGCGACCCTCAACCGCCGCACCCGTACCCCGCATCTGGCGATCCTCGCCGGCGGCGTGGTCGGTATCGCCGCGATCTTCTCCGACTCGCTGATCACCATCAGCGGCATGCCGCTGACCGCCTGTATCGTCACCATGTCGGTATTTGGGGCTATTGTTATGTATATCACTTCCATGGCGGCGCTGTTCAAACTGCGCCGTAGCGAGCCGAAGCTGATCCGTCCGTTCCGCGCCCCGCTCTACCCGCTGGCGCCGGCCTTTGCCCTCGGCATGGCGGTGATCTGCCTGGTGGCGATGGTCTGGTATAACCTGCTGCTGGCGCTGATTTTCGCGGCGATGATGCTCGGCGGCTACCTGTGGTTCCGCAAAACCGCAGCAGCCCGTGAACGGGCACCAGTGGATCCTCAACTGCGCACGGTCTCCTGAGGAGGCGGCATGTATAAAACCACGCTATCGGGCCAGGTATGGCGCTTTGATAGTCTGAAAACGTTGATGGCAAAAGCGTCGCCGGCCCGCTCCGGCGACGCCCTCGCGGGGGTTATCGCCACCTCAGCCGAAGAGCGGATGGCGGCGAAAATGGCCCTCGCCGAGGTGCCGCTGACCGACATTCTCGACAACCCGCTTATCCCTTACGAGCAGGATGAAGTGACTCGCCTGATCCTCGACACCCATGATGCGCAGGGCTTTGCCGCCCTGCGTCACCTGACGGTCGGCGATTTTCGCGACTGGCTGCTGGATGATGCCACCGATACCGCCACGCTGCAGCGGGTCGCCCGCGCCATCACCCCGGAGATGGCGGCGGCGGTCAGTAAGCTGATGCGCAATCAGGATCTGATTCTTGCCGCCAGCAAATGCCAGGTGGTGACGCGCTTTCGCAACACCATCGGCCTGCCCGGCCACCTCAGCGTACGCCTGCAGCCCAACCATCCCACCGACGACCTGAAAGGCATCGCCGCCAGTATGCTCGACGGGCTGCTGTACGGCGCTGGGGACGCGGTGATTGGCATCAACCCGGCCAGCGACAGCTTACCGGTGCTGGCGCAGCTGAACGTCATGCTGGACGATATTATTCAGCGCTTCGCCATCCCCACCCAGTCCTGCATTCTGACCCATGTCACCAATACGCTGCAGCTGATTGAGCGCGGCGCGCCGGTGGATCTGGTGTTTCAGTCGGTAGCCGGAACCGAAGCGGCCAACAGCGGCTTCGGCATCAATCTTGCCATGCTGCAGGAGGCCCGCGAGGCGGCCCTCAGCCTCAGGCGCGGTACCCTCGGCAACAATGTGATGTATTTTGAGACCGGCCAGGGAAGCTGCCTGTCGGCCAACGCCCACCACGGCGTCGACCAGCAGACCTGTGAGGCGCGGGCCTACGCGGTCGCCCGCCACTTTGAACCGCTACTGGTCAATACCGTGGTCGGCTTTATCGGTCCGGAGTACCTCTACGACGGCAAGCAGATTATACGCGCCGGGCTGGAGGATCATTTCTGCGGCAAGCTGATGGGCCTGCCGATCGGCTGCGACGTCTGCTATACCAACCACGCGGAAGCGGATCAGGATGATATGGACACCCTGCTGACCTTGCTGTGCACCGCCGGGCTCACCTTCCTGATCGGCGTGCCCGGAGCGGACGATATCATGCTCAATTACCAGAGCACCTCGTTCCATGACGCGCAGTACGCCCGTCGCCTGCTGGGCTTAAAGCATGCCCCGGAGTTCGCCGACTGGCTGGCGAAGATGCAGATTATCGATCCGCACGGCGCGCTGCGGCTCACCGACGCCCGCCATCCGCTGTTGTCCGTCCTGCCGCAAGGAGCCCCCGTATGAACCGTCCCGATGCCTGGAACCCGCTGCGTGAATTTACCGATGCGCGGATCGCCCTGGGGCGCAGCGGCGCCAGCCTGCCGACCCGCGAAGTCCTTAACTTTGGTCTGGCCCACGCCAGAGCGCGGGATGCTATTCATCAGCCGTTCGCCAGCCAGCAGCTGGTGGCGCCGCTGGCGGCGCTCGGCCTCGACGCCCTGACGGTGCACAGCGCCGCGCCGGACCGTCACACCTATCTGCGGCGTCCGGATCTCGGGCGGCAGCTCGCCGACGAGAGTCGCGCCGACCTCGCCGCCAGCGGCGTCCGCCCCGCCGATCTGCTGCTGGTGATCGGCGATGGCCTCTCTTCCTGGGCGGTAGAGCGCCAGGCGGTGCCATTGATCCGCGCCCTGCTGCCCTATCTGCAGACGCTGGGTATCGGCCTGGCGCCGGTAGTGCTGGCGCATCAGTCGCGGGTGGCGCTGGGGGATGATATTGGCGAAACCCTGAAAGCCCGCGCGGTGGCGATCCTGATTGGCGAACGACCGGGTCTCTCCTCGCCGGACAGCCTCGGCGTCTACCTCACCTGGCAGCCCCATCGTCAGCGTCTGGAATCTGAGCGCAACTGTATCTCCAATATTCGTCCGGAGGGATTAAGCCATGACGCCGCCGCCTTTAAACTGGCCTGGCTGCTGGAGCAGGCTTTTTTACGCCGCGTCACCGGCGTGCAGTTAAAAGATGAAAGTGATAATCCAGCGCTGCATGGGAAAATAAAACCGTTGACCCCTTTAAAATAATAAGTCACGTGAGCAGCAGAATAGATTTTCAATATGACCTGGCGCACCTGAATATTATATTCGGGTGCGCGCTGAAATTGCCCGGCGACGCTTCGCTTGCGCGGGCCTACGGAAACCGTTCAACCGGTTTATATGGCCTATTTCCCAGACTGGGTAAGGCGTCAGCCGCCCGCCGATAAAATCCAAAAACCGTGTTGTCGCCAGCCCTATGCCCTTCCCTGCAGGTAATAAGAATATTGCATGAGTAAAAACGAAACGGACGTTGTAAGGTAAATCAGCGCATTAAAAATATCCGTCATACTTCAAGTTGCATGTGCGTTGGCGGCGTTCTCTCCCCCCAGTCACTGACTTCTGTAAGCGCCTGGGGACTCGCTCACTTGCCGCCTTCATGCGACTCGAATTATTTAGGGTATATATCTCGTTATCTATTCAACATAACAGCCAATAATTCACCGAATACGCTGGCGAATTATTCCTCAATGTTATGCAGTCATTGATGGTTAAAGATAAATAATCGACCGACGGAGAAATACCAATGAAATCGTTTTCCGGGAAAGCGTCTTTAATGGCCACGCTGGTTGCCGCGCTGGTCGGCGCCAGCAGCGCGCAGGCAGCGGAAATTAAAATCGGGGTGGTATTACCCCTGAGCGGCGCCCTCAGCGGCTACGGCCAGCCGTCGCAGAAAGGGCTGGACATTATTCAGGCCATCACCCCGACGTTAAAAAATGGCGATACCATTAAGCTTATCGTTATCGATGATAAAAGCGACAAAGTCGAAGCGGCCAACGCCATGCAGCGGCTGGTCTCCAGCGATAAAGTGGATGCCGTGATCGGTGAAGTCACCTCCTCCAACACCCTGGCGATGACCAAGATCGCCGACGACAGCAAAACGCCGCTGGTATCCTCCACCGCCACCAACGACCGCGTCACCCGTAACCATCCGTACGTCAGCCGGGTCTGCTTCTCGGACAGCTTCCAGGGGGTGGTCGGGGCCAATCTGGCCTCCCGCGATCTGAAAGCCAAAACCGCCGCCATCGTGTTTGACAGCAGCAACGACTACTCCGTCGGCCTGGCGAAAGCGTTCCGCACCCAGTTCCTGAAAAACGGCGGCACCATTCCCATCGAGGTACAGGCCCCGGGCGGCAGCAAGGACTTTAAAGCCCAGCTGGCGAGCGTCAAGGCGAAGAATGTCGACATGATTTACATGCCGATCTACTACACCGAAGGGGCGCTGATTGCCGTGCAGTCTAAACAACTGGGGCTCAACAAACCGGTGGTGGGCGGCGACGGTCTGGCCGCGGATCAGGTCTTCTTCGATGTCGGTAAAGACGCGGTCAACGGCTATATGACCACCGATTATTACTCGCCGAACGCCAAAGAGCAGACCCCGGCCGGGGAAACCTTCATCAAAGCCTGGGAAGCCAAATACCAGCAGCCGACCCATACCTGGGGCGCAATGGCGGCGGACGCCTATAACGTCATCGTCAACGCCATGAACCAGTGCAGCGATCCCCACGATCGGGTCTGCGTGAATGAAAAAATCCGCGCCACCAAAGATTTCCAGGGCGTGACCGGCACGCTGACGTTACAGAACGGCGATGCCATTCGCAGCGCGGTCATCAACGAAGTGAAAGATGGCAAGCTGGCGTTTCGTACCGTGGTTAACCCTTAAGTTGTGACGAGGCTACAAAATGGACGGCGCCATTTTTCTCCAGCAAGTGGTCAATGGAATGAGTCTTGGGGGCATGTACGCCCTGATTGCCATCGGTTATACGATGGTTTATGGCGTGCTACGGCTGATCAACTTCGCCCATGCGGACGTGATGATGGTCGGCGCGTTTAGTACGCTGTTTTTATTTTCTTCAGTTGGGCTACCCTTCGGGGTAGCCGTTTTCCTGACCCTCGGGCTGTGCGGCCTGTTTGGTATGCTGATTGACCGGGTCGCCTATCGTCCGCTGCGTCAGGCCTCGAAAATCTCCATGCTGATCACCGCCATCGGCGTCAGCTTCTTCCTCGAAAACCTGTTTAACGTGCTGTTCGGCGGCAGCTCACGCTTCTTCTCCGCCCCTGACTTTTTCAACCAGACCCGCGCCTTCGGCAGCGTCATCATTACCAACGTGGCGTGGATTGTGCCGCTGATCACCGTCCTGCTGCTGCTGGCGATCCTCTGGCTGCTGTACCGCACCCGTTATGGGATGGCGATCCGCGCGGTGGCCTTTGACGTCAACACCGTGCGCCTGATGGGCATTGACGCCAACCGGATCATCTCCCTGGTCTTCGCCCTCGGCAGTAGTCTCGCGGCCCTCGGCGGCGTGTTCTACTCCATCAGCTACCCCACTATCGATCCCCTGATGGGCGTGCTTATCGGCCTGAAGGCCTTCGCCGCCGCCGTGCTGGGCGGGATCGGCAGCGTCACCGGCGCGGTGCTGGGCGGCTTTATCCTCGGTTTTACCGAAGTGGTCGCCGTGGCGATCTTCCCCGAACTGGGCGGCTATAAAGACGCTTTCGCCTTCCTGTTCTTGATTCTGGTCCTCTTGTTCCGCCCGGTCGGCATTATGGGCGACGAACGTCTGGAAAGGAGCCGTTTCTGATGCTCAACGCGACGACGACCGCCGGTGCGCAGTTGCGCAACCTGGCCATTATTGTCATCTGTATCGCGCTGTTGGCCGGAATCAACGTGGTTTTCAATGACTACATTGTTCGTGTCATCAGCACCATTTTTATCTTTATGATCCTTGCGGTCAGCTACAACCTGATCAACGGCGTGACCGGCCAGTTGTCGCTGGAGCCGAACGGCTTCGTGGCGGTGGGCGCCTACGTGACCGCCCTGCTGATCCTCTCCAGCGACAGCAAGGTAGACATGTTTGAAATGGCCGCCCCCAGCCCGTGGATCCTCAGCCTGCACGCGGGCTTCCTCCCTGCCCTGCTGATAAGCGGCCTGTGCGCGGCGGCGCTGGCGGTGTGCCTCGCCGTGCCGGTCTTCCGGGTGCGTGGCGACTACCTGGCCATCGTCACCCTCGGCTTTGGGTTTATCATCAAGATCCTCGCCATTAACAACCCGCAAATCACCAACGGGGCCATCGGGCTGAACGATATTCCGCAGCAGCCGCATCTCCTGTTCTGGTGCGGGCTGTTCGCCCTGCTGGCCACCGGCATGATCCTCCAGCTGGTATGGTCGAAGTATGGCCGGATGATGAAAGCCATTCGCGACGATGAAGATGCGGCGATCGCCATGGGGGTCAACACCTTCCGCATCAAAACCTGCGCCTTCGCCACCAGCGCCTTCTTCGAAGGGATCGGTGGCGGTCTGCTGGCTTCGCTGCTGACCACCATTTCCCCAGGGCTGTTCGACTTTATGCTCACCTTCCAGCTGCTGATTATTATCGTCCTCGGCGGACTCGGCAGCACCACCGGCGCCCTGCTCGGCACCGTCCTGGTGGTCGGCAGCGGCGAATGGCTGCGCTTCCTCGACCAGTCGCTGCAGTTCTTCGGTCACGATCTCGGCGCGTATCCGGGCCTGCGAATGGTGGTCTTCTCCCTGCTGTTGCTGATCATCATGCTCTTCGCCCGCGAAGGGCTGCTGGGGAAAAAAGAGATTTGGCAGATGGGAAGAAGGAACAGCAGCTATGGCGGAAAATAACATTATCCTACAGGTGCAGGACGTCACCATGCAGTTTGGCGGCCTGCGGGCCATCGACAACGTCAGCTTCCATGTTGATGAAGCGGAGATCTTTGGCCTTATCGGCCCCAACGGCGCGGGCAAAACCACGTTGTTTAACGTCATCACCGCCAACTATAAACCCACCAGCGGCAACGTCACCCTGGCGGGTACGTCGCTGAAGGGGCTGAAGCCCAACCAGGTGGTGAACGCCGGGATCGCCCGTACCTTCCAGAATATCCGTCTGTTTAACTCCATGACGGTGCTGGAGAACGTGATGGTCGGACTCGACCGCGCCAGCCGCTACTCGCTGCTGGAGGCGGCGCTGCATATTGGCCGCTACTTTCCGGCCGAACGGGCGGCGAAAGCCAAAGCCATGGCCATTCTGGAGGACATCGGCATCGCCCACTTCGCCCATATGCAGGCTACAAACCTGAGCTATGGCAACCAGCGAAAAGTGGAGATCGCCCGCGCGCTGGCCACCGCGCCGAAGCTGCTGCTGCTCGATGAGCCGGCCGCCGGGATGAACCCGAAGGAGACCGAGGATCTGGCAGAGCTTATCTTCCGCATGCGCCATGACTATCAGCTCAGCGTCCTGCTGATTGAGCACGATATGCCCTTCGTCAACCGCCTGTGCGAGCGGGTGATGGTTCTGGAGTACGGTAAGCCGCTGTTCAGCGGCCTGATGGCCGAGGCGATCCAGCATCCGGACGTCATTTCCGCTTATCTGGGAGAAGCCAATTATGCTTAACGCCCGGGAACTAAAGGTCTTTTACGGCGTGATCCAGGGGCTGAAAGGCGTCGATATCGACGTCTATGACCGGGAAATCGTCACCCTGATCGGCAGCAATGGCGCCGGTAAAACCTCCACCCTGAACGGGATCGTCAACCTGGTGCGCTCCAGTGGGCGCGTCAGCTTCCTCAACGACGATATCTCACGCAGCCAGACCCACCAGATTGTGCGCCGCGGGCTGGCGCTGGTGCCGGAGGGACGTCGGGTCTTTACCAACCTGACTATCGAAGAGAACCTGCGCATGGGCGCCTACAATAATCTCGCCGGCTACACCCGCCTGCGCGATCGCATGTATGCCCTCTTTCCACGGCTCAAGGAGCGGCGCCATCAGATGGCGGGCACCATGAGCGGCGGCGAGCAGCAGATGCTGGCCATCGCCCGGGCGCTGATGAGCGAGCCGGTGTTATTGATGCTGGATGAACCGAGCCTCGGGCTGGCGCCGAAAATTGTCGGCGAGCTGTTCGGCATCATTAAGCAACTGCGCGAAGAGAATATGACGGTGCTGCTGGTGGAGCAGAATGCGACGGCAGCGCTGGCTATCGCCGATCGGGCGTATGTCCTGGAGAATGGCCGGATCACCTTGTCAGGCGCGGCGCGGGAGATGCTGACTAACCCGGAAATTAAGCGGATGTATCTGGGGGGATAAGCGTGGTCAAAACTGCCTGGGCTGCGGCGGCGCATCCTGTGATGCCGCAACCTCAGGCAGTCTCTTGCTACACAAAGCACACCTCGTTCCAGTAGGCTTCTCGCGTCCTGCGTCGCTCAGTATGTCTTATCATGACGGAACCACCGGGTTTCCACGTTGCCAATGTCCACGCCGTAGAGGCTGGCCACCGGCAGTATCGCCTCCATGACGCGCTGGGTATCCTGCTGTCCGGCTTCGCCGTTGGACATCAAAGCCAGCCAGCCCGTTAATCGTTGCCACAATGCCACTTTCATTTTCTCCTCTGTCGGGAAGCGAATCGCTTGGGTCTATTTCAACCACAGTTGGCCGGGCGCGGGAAATACTAATTCCGAATTTGCAATCCTGGCTGGCGCATATTACGCCCGGTCCTTTCCCCTCACCCTAACCCTCTCCCTGAGGGAGAGGGAACCGCCCGGCAATCGTTGCAGCCCCGGTATACACCGCGGGGCTAACGCCCATGCGCACGATGAACGGAAAATTACCCCTATCCCCTCTCCCTCACCCTCACCCTCTCTCCGGAGGGAGAGAGGGCCGCCCGGCAATCGTTGCCGCGCCGGTAAAACGCCAGCGCCGCATAAAGAATACCCACATGTTTGTTAAGTTCTTTTTCGTTATAGATAAGAATTTTTTCTTCTTTGCCGCCGACGGGGAATTTGTGGGAGCGTGATGTCCACAAAACAAAACAGGGATTCAGGGGAAAAACATGCGCAATAAAACCACAAAAATTGCACTGGCGCTGGGTATGCTGCTGCTCGCGTCTCAGGCACAAGCAGACCAGCTGGCTGACATCAAAGCCGCCGGCGTCGTGAAAGTCGCCACCTTCGACGCCAACCCGCCGTTCGGCTCCGTGGATGCCAAAACCCACCATATCGTCGGCTACGATGTCGACTTTGCCCAGGCGCTGGCGAAAGCGCTCGGCGTCAAACTCGAGCTGGTGGCGACGAACCCGGCTAACCGTATTCCGCTGCTGCAGTCCGGCAAAGCCGACCTGATCGTCGCCGACATTACCATCACCCCGGAGCGTGCCCAGGTCATTGATTTCTCGACGCCGTATTTCGTCACCGGCCAGCAGTTCCTCGTGCCGGCCGGCTCTCCGGATAAGCTCGATGAGTACAGCAAAGCGCGCATCGGCGCGGTGAAAGGCACCACCGGCGAACAGGCCCTGCACCAGCGTTTCCCGCAGGCTCGCGTCCTCTCCTATGACGATATTCCGCTGGCCCTGACCGCCCTGCGCAACGGCAACGTCCAGGCCATCACCCAGGACAGCACCATCCTCGCCGGTCTGCTGGCGGAAGCGCCGGATAAAGCCAAGTTTAAAATTCTGCCCGACCTGCTCAGCAAAGAAGAGATTGGCGTGGGCGTGAAGAAAGGCGAACCGGCCCTGTTGAAAGCCGTTAACGATGAGCTGGTGAAGCTGGAGAAAACCGGCGAAGCCGCGAAAATCTATGATGTCTGGTTTGGCCCTGCCACTAAAACGCCGCAGCCGCGCGCCTTTACCATAGAAGCGAAATAATATGTTCTCGGGTTTACTCTCCCACTCCGCGGCCCCGGCCGCGGATTTTTCACGTCTGCAGCGCGCCAGCATTACGTTTCGTGATGTGGCCAAGCGCTACGGCGATCATCAGGTGCTAAACGCGATCAACCTGCAGGTCGAACCCGGCGAAGTGGTGGCGATCCTTGGCCCTTCCGGTTCGGGAAAATCGACGCTGATCCGCTTGATCAACCAGCTCGAATCCTTAAGCGGCGGCGAGATCCTGATCGACGATAAACCGACCAGCCGGCTGAGCGGCAGCGCCTTGCGCCAGCTGCGCAGCCGCGTCGGTTTTGTCTTCCAGCAGTTCAACCTTTACGCCCACCTGACGGCGCTGGAGAACATCACGCTGGCGCTGGAGCGCGTCCACGGCTGGGGGAAAAGTGCGGCTCAGGAGCGGGCGCTGGCGCTGCTGCGCCAGGTCGGACTGGAAGAAAAAGCGCAGCAGATGCCGGCGCAGCTCTCCGGCGGCCAGCAGCAGCGGGTGGCGATCGCCCGCGCCCTGGCCTCCTCGCCGCAGATTATCCTGTTCGATGAGCCCACCTCGGCGCTCGACCCGGAGATGATCGGCGAAGTGCTGCAGGTGATGAAAACCCTCGCCCACAGCGGGATCACCATGCTGGTGGTGACTCATGAGATGCAGTTTGCCCGCGAAATTGCCGACCGGGTGGTGTTTATCGACGGCGGCGACATTCTCGAGGTCGCCCCGCCGGCTGAGTTTTTCGCCCATCCGCAGCATGCCCGCGCACGGCGTTTTCTGCAGAAGGTGCTGGATCCGCTGCACCAGGAGAGCCTCGCGTGACGCCGATGCTTGACTGGCACGGCGTCCTGAGCGGGCAGCCGTTGCAATGGATCATCTCTGGTTTTCTCACCACCGTCTGGGTCAGCGTCGCCGGGATCCTGCTCGCCACCCTGCTGGCGGTCCTGCTGCTGGCCCTGCGCCTCGGCGGCGGCCGCGCGGGGCGCGGACTGGTGGCCGCGTGGGTCTCGTTGTTTCGCAATACCCCGCTGCTGGTCCAGCTGCTGTTCTGGTACTTTGCCGCCTGGAATCTGCTGCCGCTGGCGGTGAAGGAGGTGGTGAACGACGAACACGCCTGGTCCATTCTGCCGGGTAACGTCTGGTGGCTGACGCCGGAGTTCCTCTGCTCAATGTGGGGGCTGGGGGTCTTTACCTCCGCCTTTCTGGTGGAAGAGATCGCCGCCGGACTGCGCGCCGTCAGCCACGGGCAGCGGGAAGCCGCGCTGTCGCAGGGCTTTACGCCGTGGCAGGAGCTGCGCTTTATCCTCCTGCCGCAGGGGCTGGCCAACGCCTGGCAGCCGATTGTCGGCCAGTATCTTAACCTGATGAAACTCTCATCGCTGGCCAGCGGCATCGGCTTTGCGGAACTGACCTATCAGGTACGACAGATTGAGAGCTATAACGCGCACGCGCTGGAGGCGTTTGCCGTGGGTACCGCGCTGTACCTGGCGCTGGGGGTGGCGATGGGCGTGGCGCTAACGCGTCTCGGCCCGGGAAGAAAACTGCAACGGAGCGCCCAACATGAACGCTAATCTGGCGGTGATCGCCGATAACCTCGATTACCTGCTGTGGGGCCGACTGGCGGAGGGCCAGCCCGGCGGCGTGGCGCTGACCCTGCTGATGGCTATCGGCGCCACCCTGCTGGCGCTGCCGGGAGGCATTGCGCTGGCGGGCCTGGCCTGGCGCTACGGCGGGCTGGTGCGGCGTCTGTTGTTTCTGTGGGCGGAAATTATTCGCGGCATCCCGCTGATATTTGTCATCTTCTGGCTGTGGTATCTGTTGCCGATGCTGACCGGCGGCGATCTGCCCGGCGCGGTGACCGTGACCCTGGCGCTGGCGTGGTTTACCGCCGCCTCGGTGATGCACTCGGTGCTGGCCGGGCTGCAGTCGCTGCCGAAAGGACAGTATGAGGCGGCGCTGACCCAGGGGTTCGCCCCCGGGCAAACGCTGCGCCTGGTGCTGCTCCCGCAGGCGCTGCGCAATGTTCAGCCCTCGCTGGTGGGGATCTTTATCGGCCTGCTGAAAGACACGTCGCTGGCGTTTATCGTCAACGTCCCGGAGCTGACCACCGTGGCCGGCCAGGTCAACAACCGGGTGCAGATCTATCCACTGGCGATCTTCGTCTTCACCGGCGCGGTGTACTACCTGCTGTGCTGCGGTCTGAGCCTGCTGGCCAGCCGGCGTTTTACCCGCCGCGCGACCGCCGGATAAGGCTCACTCCGCGGGACGGGGCTTCACCGGGCAGGTATCGCTGATCTTAATAAATTTGTCGTTATAAACCAGATAGTGGTTCCCCGGCTGGCGCAATGCCGGCTGGCGAACCACGTCGCCAGGACGCAGATACCACGCGTCCCCCTCCTCTTCGGTCGAATCGCATCCGGGTTTAATCAGCAGCTTGAACCAGGTATTGCCGGTGTTGCTCACCGTCCCGGCCACCTTATCGAAAGACCATTTAAACTGCACCTCGCGTGGGCGCACCACCAGAATGGTATCCATCACCACCACCGGCTCCATGCTGACCTCGCCGCCGGTTGGGCTGCGCCTCGTCAGGTTACGCGTGGGGATTTCGCGAAACGAGACCCGATAGTAGCGCTCGCGGTTATCCCGCGGGCCATGATAGTAAAATTTGAAGTACTCGCTTTCACCTGCCTGCAACGCCAGCTGGCGGGGGGCGAACAGCAGCTCACCATCCACCGGCCGGGAGCGTACTTCGCTGCCGCCCGGGCGATCGATGGCGCTGATGGCGATGCGGTACAGCCGCGCGCTTTTATTGTTGTTGACCACCCGTTTGCTGGCGAAATCCGCTTCGGCCGGCAGGGAAAAGGTCAGGTTGCCGACCGAGATCGCCTGAGCCAGCGGCGCTGCCAGCAGGCAGCCCACCGTCAGCAGGGCCTTAGTTAATGTTGCGCCACGTCGCCTGGACATGAATCTCTCCTGAAGCGCTGACTTCGCCAAACCAGCCGTTATCGTCTACCGTCCGCAGCGAAATGGCGTTATCCATCGGAATCGAAAATTTCACCGTGGTCTTATCCATCTGCCCCACTTCGCCGGAGATATCGGTCCATGGCGTGGTCAGCCACAGCGCATCGGTCATATCCCGCCAGCTGTCATCGCACCCGGCATCGTAGGTCTGCGTCGTGCCGCTGCGGGTGATAAAAGAGAGCGTCGCCGGGAACGGCACTTTCGCCGTACCGTCATCAGAGCTGAAGAGACAGTAGGAACGCCCGCCAATCACCTGCGCCGGTCCGGTCACCTTGATCAGCACTTCATCGGCGGCCGTTTTACCGCTGGTGGTGACGATGTAGCCGAAATCGAGCGCCGGTTCGCCGCTGCCGACATATCCCTCGCGCGACGGCGCCGAGGTATATTCGTCGGAGATAATGCTGATGCTGAAATCACGGGGCTTGATAATCAGCGTGTTGGAGGTGGAAAACTCATACCAGCCTGACTCCGGCGAGGTGGTGTTCTGAAAGCGAAAGTTGAACAGATCCTTGGTGTTGATATCGCTGATCCCCAGATTGACCATCTGCTTAAAGAAGTTGCTGGAGAAGAAAACATAGATTGAGTCTGAGCTCTTCATCTCGTTGAAGGTGTAGTAATAAGCGGTATTGCTCACCGGCTTCCATGAGCTGCCATTGAGGCTGAACTGCATATCGTACGCCCCGACGGCCGAGGCCAGCGACGAGTTGGCGATCGCCGGGAAAATATGGATCGAGGTGTTGCTTAAGCCGTTGGTCTGCAAGGTATAGTTGACCATCTTACAGCTTAATCCTGCGCGGCTGCCGATGGTCTGCGTCTGGCAGTCGGCGTTCCCTTCTCCCAGGGTCGGCACGCCGTCGCTGTTGATAAACACCTCCGCCAGCGAGTGAGTATTAATCAACCGCAGGTTCGCGGCTTTGGTGTGGGTGACGTTGCGCACATACCAGTTACCGGAGGCCTGATCCTTACAGCGCGCACCGCTGCTGGCATCGTAGTTCACCGAGGTCTGACAGGCATTGATGGTCATTGTAAAGCTGCCGCCGACCGGCATCTGCTGCAGATATTGATAAAACGCGTCCGACATCATGCCGTGCATCCACTTCGCGCCGCCGCTGGTCACCGTCGCGCCATAAAACCCGCTTGCGTCGGTGGATTGCGGCAGGATCAGGCTGGTAGCCATATCGCAGCCGGCGTACCAGTTGATGCAGCGCAGGCCGGTTAAGGGGTGCGAAACCGGCGAGTTTTCCAGCCACATATCAAACTTCCAGTTGGCATTGAGCCCGGTGTTGTAGCCGTTATCGATATAGCCGAGGCTTTGCTGATAGATGGTGCCGGAGCCGGTGTATTTTAAGCCGGTCCAGCGGTTAGCCCCGGTCATACGCGGATCCAGCGCCCCACCGGGGGTGACGAAAAAGTTGTCGTCGGAGTTGTTTTCAACAAACACAAACTCGCGCGCCGGCGCATCCGACCAGGTGGTCTTGGACACCGCCGCCCTGAGCGCGGCTGCCGGCCAGAGCAGCGCGAGGATCGCCAGCGCCATCAGTGCATTAACTTTCATTCTCTTCTCCTGTCTGCTGCACCGCCGCCCACGACGAGAGGCCGCTGCAGACCACATCCCCGACCCAGACGGCGCCGCGCGCCTGGCTGAGCTCCAGCGCCACTTCGCAGGTTTTATTGCCGCCGTAGCTGAAATCGATAGTGGGGTATTTCTTATCCACGTCCATGACAAACTCGCCGTTTTCATCGGTGCGGGTACGGCCGATATGGTTGTTAATCCGCGCATTCGCCAGCAGCGTGCCGTCTTCCGCACGAATACGACCGGAGACGGTGACCATCTGCTTCACCTCTGGCTCAATCACCGCGACGTTGCCCGGATAGAGAGTCAGATGACTCTTGCGCCCACTGACGATGTCGTAACTGTCGAGCGAGTTTTTGCTGTTCTGCAGCTCCACCTCATAGCGGCCATAGGGAGAGAGCGGCAGGTAGTTACGCTTGCCGCTGAGCGGGAAAATCCGCCCGTTAACCCTGGCGCTGATCTGACCATCGTCCTCCAGCCCGGTGTTGAAAATCACCCCGGCGTTACCGTCGGTTCGTCCGCTGGCGGCGATATTTTTGCCCTGCCAGCCGACGCTGCCGCTGGCGGTAAGGTTGGTGTTGACGTAGCCGTCTGCCGCGCTGTTGACGTTCAGCGTGCCGCTGGCGTAGCGGGCGTCGAACTGGGCATACGCCCCGCCGCTGAGGGTTTTGTCATCCCCGGTATCGCCGGAGATGGCCCGCGACAGATTGGCGCCGATGGTGCGAATAGTGCCTTCATCAAACTGCTTGCGCGCTGAGAGGTTAGCCATGGTGTAGCCGTTCTGATGGGTCATCCCGGCACTGAACCAGTTGCCCAGCGGCAGCGAGAGATCGAGAGCGATATATTTCCCGGTGTTGGCGCTGCTGTCGCCATTGTTATAGCGCTGGATCCCCGCCCGCAGGCCGAGCGATCCAAAGGCGCCGCTGTAGACCGTCTGATAGTAATCCGCGGTGTAGTAATGACTGTTGTAGCGGCGGTCATCGTTGTAGCTGACGCTGAACGTCCCCAGCTTCGACCACAGCGCGTTGAGGTTGAGGGTGCCGCCGATCGCTCGGTTGTCGGCATCGCTGCGCCGCAATTGATCGCCAATGCGGGTTCTCTCCTGGTTGACCCACACTGAACTGAAGCCCCCCGGCAGCGTGGCGCTGATGCTGCCGACGCTGCTCCAGGAGCTGTCGCTGGCCAGCATATTCTGCAGGTTAACGTTGATCGACTCGCCCAGCGGCAGCGTCAGGCGGGTTTCCCCCACCGCCTGATTGTCGTAGCCATAGCCCGTTGCCGCCCAGCTCAGGGTGCTGAGCGACCCGGAGGTCGAGAGGCCTGCCAGCCAGCTCTCTTTTGCCGGCCGGGTCTTTTTGCCGCTTTCCGACCAGCGATCCATATGGAAACTGCCGCCCCATACCTGCCACGCCAGCGGCGCGCCGATGCCGCGACCGCGGCTGAACAGCTTATTGACACGCTGGGTGCGTTTGCTGACCACCCGACCGTTGACGATCACCTCCACCTCGACATCGTAAATACCGTACGGCAGGCCGCGGGTATCCACTTCGTGGTTGCCCATGGCGAAATTCTGGACGCTCAGCAGCCTCCCCTCACGGGAAAGATGCACTTCGCCCGCTGCCGGTAAAAAGGCAATCACCGGCGTGGCCGACTGGCTGCTGTCGAAGACGGTGGAGCTGGCCTGGTTCCCCCAGGAAAGGCCGTAAATCTTGCCGGCCGAAATGGCGGTCATCGGTCCCAGGGACTGCAGGTTCCAGGTGTCGAGCATCCCACCGGCAAAACGGTGGCCGGCGAAATCGCGCTCATACATGGCCTTATATAATTCGCTGTCCTGCTGACCGCTGCCGATCCCGTACAGCGAGCCGTCGAGCACCACGTGATGCTCCCGCAGCGCCGTGACGTTGTTCAGCGACAGGTAGCTGGAGGTGTTGCTCCCGCCATTGCGCATCTGGTTGTTATAGACGCCGAGGTTATAGCTCAGGTTGCTGCTAAGGGTGTTCACGCTGGACTGGCCGATATCTTCGCTGCGCGAGCGCAGGACGGTGCCCAGCGCCTCGCGCTTGACCACCAGCTGCAGCAGCAGTTGGCGCAGGCTGAGATCCAGCTGCGCGCTGTCGGTCAGGGGAATGGTGAGTGCCTCGCTGAACGGGGCATTGGCCAGGCCGATCAGCTGCTGTCGGGTCTGTTCGCTGACGCTGGCGTTCCCCTCGCTCTCCTCCAGTTGGATCTGCCGGACGCGCAGCTGGCCGTCGTCCAGCCAGATAAAGGCGCTGCCGATCCGCTGATCGTCCCGGGTGTCCTGGCTGCCGGCAAGATGAATATAGAGCGGGACGCTCATACCGTCCTGCAGCGCCCGACTGAAGGCCTGCGGAATAATCACCCCACCAATCTGCTGAGCTCGTACGGCAGCAGCGCTGGCGTCGGGCTGAACGAACAAAAAGATCATGCCGAAGGCAAGCTGCGTTTTCAGTCCTGGGGAAATCCGTCGTAGAGGCATCGTCGTTATCCATCTGCACAACTGTCTATTTCACGGGAACAAACTGCTCACCCTGCCAAAGCGCAACCCGTCCTTTTTTATTCGCCGTGTCCACCTGCGTAAAACGGCGCGATTTACCCGGCATCAGGTAGTAATTCTCTTTACACTCCTTACCGTCGGCAGCCTTCAGGCAAGGGCCGTAGGCGAGGATCCGCAGCGTCGCATTCCCGGTGTTGGTCAGGGAGCCGTTGGCGTACTGAAAGCGGTAGTTCACCTGGCGTGGCGCCACCACCAGGATGGTGCCGATGCGGGCGGACGCCGTCGCTACCGCGCTGCGGTTGGCGTTATCGCGCTGGGCATCGCTGAGTGCCTGATCGAACCAGACAATGCGGTAGTAGCGCTCTTTGTCGTCCGCCGGGCCTTTATAAAAGAAGCGGATGACATCGCTGGCCTGGGCGGGTAGCAGCAGGCTGGCGGGGGTGAGCAGCACCTCATCCGGTTTATCCATCGGGATAACCTGCCCGTCGTCCAGCGGTGAAGAGAGCCGTTCGAGATGGATATTGATCAGTCGACCGCTGTCTGTGCTGTTCTTGATCGTTTTGCTCAGCGTGCTGCTGCCGCTGTTCATAAAGGATGAAATATCGCCGACATCCAGCGCCTGCGCCGGCGACACCCCGGCAAGCAGCAGCCCGAGGGCCAGAAGGTGCTTTTTCATAACAATTCCGTCCGTGAAAAAAGCAGGGGGAGCTCCCCCTGCTGGTGCATCAGAAGGATCAGCTGGTCCAGGTGGCGTCGAACTGGACGCTGACGTCGCCGCTCCAGATCCCTTCCGGCAGGGTGCTGTAATCGGTCACTGCGGTAGTGCCGTTAGTGGTGCCGCTGATGATGGAGAAGGTGAAACCATCCTGCGCGGTGGTACGGCCGCTGGCGTTGTAGCCATTTGCCAGCGCGCTGAGGTTGCCGCCCAGTACGCCGTTAGCGGTATCGATCATCACGGTATCTGCGGTTTTTTCGACCGCGGCGCCGTTATAATCCACACCCACGCTCAGCGTGGAGCCGGAGGTATCCAGCTGGGTTAAGGTGTTAGTGATAAGACGCGAGGTCAGCTTAAAGGCGGTCGCCGTTGCATCACCTTCAATCGCCACGTCAAACAGACCTTTCTGCGAGTTAAAACCTTTAATGCCTTCGGCGTACTGGAACGCCAGGCTGCCGAGCGGGGTCACAACCAGCTTGCTGGTGGTGTCTTTTTTAGCGGTCGCCGACCAGGTCGCAACAGCCTGAGCCGTTACATCAGCAGCCTGCGCCACACCCATACCGGTAAACGCTGTTACCAGAGCTATTGCCAGAACCTTTTTTTTCATCGCTTTTTCATCCTGAGTTGAATTAAGGACATGATGTCCCGGTGAACCATTTGAAAAACAAATTTGCCTGGGTGTTACTGAACTAACTTATATATTTTGGAATACAGTTTGGCCTCAGCATTGCGCCGATGGGTATATACTGTCTTCACGCTACAATTTTCAATTCTGGCGATCGATTTCGGCTGCATGCCCTGGGCGGTCATGCGGATAATTTTCATTTCGCGGTCTGTAATTTTATCTTTCTTAATATCTTTACGGAGAAATCTACCATTAATTACGTAAGCCAGTTCTTTTCGAATATCGCGGCTCAGGCCAACATATACCACGCCGCGAATATTGCTATTGTAATACCAGTAATTTGCTAAGGCTTCTGATTTCCTGGCCGCAATCAATACGACCTGTTTCCCCTTTACCGCGGATAGCCATTCGCTATCGCGCCTGATAAATTCGTTTAAAGAAGCCGTATTGAGATTGATAAAAACAAAATCTTTTCTGATTTTTTCCAACGACAGATAAATTAATTCGTCGATATCCATAATCAGTTCGGATAGCCCTTTATAGAAGTAGGAGTCATGGGCAGACCAAATGTACTTATCGGAACAGCATTTATATTCCATATAGTTTTTAACCTCATAGTCCTTGAAGTAATCATTTTTACAACTTCACTGTTTGCCAGGCCTACAAAGTTAACTGGCGTATTCGCTTCCTTTAATAAATCGCCATTAAATAAGACACACATTACTTATCAATATTTGATAAGCCGGGTTTAATTTTAATTATTTTCGGCATGGGGTTGAATTTAAGTTTTTTCCTATGGAGTGTCAACACGCGGGCAGACAATCAATTTCGTGCCTGGGTCAATATTTACAAAAACTGAAAATATCGGATTTTTGAGAAGATGAAAAAGACATTTATTTTCATGAGGTTATTGGCAATATAACCCTCAATTCTTACTTGTGCTTTATATTACCCAGGATCTTCGCCCTATTATGTTAGGAATATTCTTAATGATGCGCAGGATGAAGTTATCAAATAGGCTAAATTTATATAAAAATAAAGAATATAAATCTGGAAATTAGCAATAACCAGGATGATTCACCAATACATAAGACCGATGAATAGATTAACCTGCCGCACAAAATAGTTATACATATGTTAATTCTGCGGAATGATGAATGCTAAACAAAGGCAGACGCATTATCTATTCGATTAAACAGACCTCATTAGCAAGATAAAACGAGTTTTGCCGATGGGTTCCTGCCGTCACGGGTGCACCTGCCTCTGCGTCCCCCGAAAGCATAGCCGCTTTTCAAGGCTTCGCCAGCGGTTAGCGAGCCGCGCGGTCGGCCTGTCATCCCCGCCCTTTCCCGCCTGTTCACGGTTTGTTCGCAATACCGTCATCGAAATTTCATATAAAGACCTATTAATAGTGCCCAGTTAATGACGAACCTGGACACTCTTATGAACAGCTCTCTTGCCGCGGTGGCCGAAACTGATTTCCAGCCGTTCACCGATCTCGATGCAGGCCTGCAGCGGAAGGTCTTAAGCGTGCGTAACCTGACTAAAGCCTATCATGCCCAGCACAAGGTGCTGGACGGCATTAGCTTTGACCTGCACGCCGGCGAAATGGTCGGGGTCATTGGTCGCTCCGGCGCCGGTAAATCGACGCTCCTGCATGTCCTTAATGGCACGCACAGCGCCAGCGGCGGTGAAATTCTTAGCTATCCGGAAGTCGGTACGCCACACGATGTCTCAAAGCTGAAAGGCCGCTCACTCAACGCCTGGCGCAGTCAATGCGGAATGATCTTTCAGGACTTCTGTCTGGTACCGCGCCTCGACGTGCTCACCAACGTCCTGCTTGGCCGCCTCAGCCAGACCTCAACCCTGAAGTCGCTGTTTAAGATTTTCCCCGAAGCCGACCGGGCGCGCGCCATTGCGCTGCTTGAGTGGATGAACATGCTGCCGCATGCGCTGCAGCGGGCGGAGAACCTCTCCGGGGGACAGATGCAGCGGGTGGCAATCTGCCGGGCGCTGATGCAAAACCCCGGCATATTGCTGGCCGACGAACCTGTCGCCTCGCTGGATCCGAAGAACACCCAGCGCATCATGGATGTGCTGCGCGAGATTAGCGAGCAGGGCATCAGCGTGATGGTGAACCTGCATTCGGTAGAGCTGGTGAAGGCCTACTGCACCCGGGTTATCGGCGTCGCCAGCGGCCAGCTTATTTTTGACGATCACCCCTCCCGGCTGACGCAGGATGTGCTGCAGCAGCTGTACGGCGATGAAGTTAGCCAATTGCATTAATTTCACTCACACGGGCAACATAATGAAAAAATATATGACTGGCGCAGTTCGTTTATCCGCAGTGGTCGCGGGCATGATGATGGCATGGCAGGCGGCGGCAGCGCAGCCGAAAGAGCTGAATCTGGGCATTCTCGGTGGCCAGAACGCCACCCAGCAAATCGGCGATAACCAGTGTGTGAAGACCTTCCTCGATAAAGAGCTGAACGTGGATACCAAACTGCGTAACTCTTCCGACTATTCCGGGGTGATCCAGGGTCTGCTGGGGGGCAAAGTCGACGTGGTGCTGAGCATGTCCCCTTCCTCTTACGCCTCGGTTTATATCAATAATCCGAAAGCGGTGGATATCGTCGGCATTGCCGTGGACGATAAAGATCAGTCTCGCGGCTATCACTCCGTGGTGATCGTCAAAGCCGACTCCCCGTACAAAACGCTGGACGATTTAAAAGGTAAAGCGTTCGGCTTCGCCGATCCGGACTCCACTTCCGGTTATTTGATCCCTAACCATGCGTTTAAAGAAAAATTTGGCGGTAACGCCGACAACAAATACAACAATACCTTCTCCAGCGTCACCTTCTCCGGCGGCCACGAGCAGGACATCCTCGGCGTGCTGAACGGCCAGTTCGCGGGCGCGGTCACCTGGACTTCGATGGTCGGCGATTACAACACCGGCTACACCACCGGCGCGTTCAACCGTCTGATTCGCATGGATCATCCGGATCTGATGAAGCAGATCCGCATTATCTGGCAATCGCCGCTGATCCCGAACGGCCCGATCCTGGTGAGCAATGCGCTGCCGGCGGACTTTAAGGCGAAGGTCGTGGCGGCAGTGAAAAAACTGGACACCGAGGATCACGCCTGCTTTATCAAAGCGATGGGCGGTACCCAGCACATCGGTCCGGGCAGCGTGGCTGACTTCCAGCAGATTATCGACATGAAACGCGAGCTGGTGAGCGCGCGTTAATCCTGCCTCAACGCCGCCTGCTTGCCCCCAGGGTGAGCGGCGGCGCTACGTTGAAGATCCCCGACGCATGAAGACGACCCACACCGAATTTGAACGCTATTACCAGCAGGTACGCTCGCGGCAAAAGCGCGATACCGTCTGCTGGTCGTTACTCCTGCTGGCGCTCTATTTTGCCGCCGGCAGCGCCGCAGAATTTAATCTGCTGACCATCTGGCACTCGCTGCCCCACTTCTTTGACTATATGGCAGAGACCATTCCGCCTCTGAGTGCCAGCAACCTGTTCGCCGATGTGCAGACCAAAGGGTCGCTGGCCTGGTGGGGCTATCGCCTGCCGATCCAGCTGCCGCTCATCTGGGAAACCCTGCAGCTGGCGCTGGCCTCGACGCTGGTGGCGGTCGCCATCGCCACCGTCTTCGCGTTCCTCGCCGCCAACAACGCCTGGACCCCGGCGCCGGTGCGCTTTGCCATTCGCGTACTGGTGGCGTTTTTGCGCACCATGCCCGAGCTGGCGTGGGCGGTGATCTTTGTCATGGCGTTCGGCATCGGTGCGATCCCGGGCTTTCTGGCGCTGATGCTGCACACCGTCGGTAGTCTGACCAAACTGTTCTACGAGGCGGTGGAAAGTGCGCAAAACAAACCGGTACGCGGCCTGGCGGCCTGCGGCGCGTCACCGCTGCAGAAAATCCGCTTCGCCCTGTGGCCGCAGGTGAAACCGCTGTTTCTCTCCTACGGCTTTATGCGGCTTGAAATCAACTTCCGTTCGTCGACGATTCTCGGCCTGGTGGGCGCGGGCGGCATCGGTCAGGAGCTGATGACCAACATCAAACTCGACCGCTACGATCAGGTGAGCATCACCCTGCTGCTGATCATTCTGGTGGTGTCGGCGCTGGACATGCTGTCCGGTCGTCTGCGCCTGTGGGTACTGGAGGGAAAAAAATGAGTGTCTGGCACATACAACCGGATATCGCCGCCAGCCGTCGACAGCATAAGCAGCTCTATCAGGTCCAGGGGCGCTACCTGCGCTACGTCGGGCTAGTGGCGCTGGCCTGCGTGCTCTATTACGTCTGGTTTTTTCTGCAGTTTGGCATCAGCGGCGAGCAACTGACCACCGGTCTGCAGCAGATTGGCCGCTACCTGGCGCGGATGTTCGTCTGGCACGACTTCTGGAACTGGCCGTTCGGCTATTACTTCACGCAAATCGGCATCACCCTGGCTATCGTCTTCGCCGGGACGCTGACCGCCACGGTGCTGGCGCTGCTGCTCTCCTTCTTTGCCGCCCGCAACATCATGCGCGGCATGGTGCTGGGGACCCTCGCTCTGCTGATGCGCCGCCTGTTTGATGTGCTGCGCGGGATCGATATGGCTATCTGGGGGTTGATTTTCGTGCGCGCGGTAGGCCTCGGGCCGCTGGCCGGGGTGCTGGCGATCATCATGCAGGACACCGGTCTGCTGGGACGGCTGTACGCGGAAGGACACGAAGCCGTGGACCGCTCCCCCGGACGCGGGCTGACCGCCGTGGGCGCGAACGGCTTGCAAAAGCATCGCTTCGGCATTTTTACCCAGTCGTTCCCGACCTTCCTCGCCCTGAGCCTGTATCAGATTGAATCCAACACCCGCTCCGCGGCGGTGCTGGGCTTCGTCGGCGCCGGCGGTATTGGGCTTATCTATGCCGAGAACATGCGCCTGTGGAACTGGGATGTGGTGATGTTTATCACCCTGCTGCTGGTGGCGGTGGTGATGATCATGGATACCCTCTCCGCCTGGCTGCGCCGTCGTTATATCGGCGGCGCCGCGGTGCCGCTGTATCGGGGCGGACGCTAGCGCGCCTTTGCGCCGGATGGCGGCTTATAAGGCCTTTTATGCCGATATTTTGTCGGGTGGCGCTTCGCTTACCCGACCTACAACCCCAAATCACCGCCGGGCCTGGGGCAACTGAAACTGCCGGTGCTGGCGGCCTCAACATCGCTGAGACGTTCCCGGAAGGCCGGGGCAGCCCGCATGGATGCGGGCTGAGGGCCGTGTTTTGCAGGGACGCTGCCTCGGCCCGACCCGAAGCCTGCAGGGATAAGTCGAAGGCACCACGCAGTGGCGATGTTGCTGGCCGGAGCCCGGGGGTACAGGGGGCGGCGGCGACTGGCCGCCCCCTGTGCGCTCCCTGCGCCATGAGTGACATAGCGCAGAAAAAATATTGGGAGCGCAATCTGTCCGGAAATAACATAGAAGTTGTAGCCCTGCCAGGCGCTGTATGCACAGGGAAATTTACGCTTGTACCGTTATTCCGCCGGGTGGCGGCTGGCGCCTTACCCGGCCTACTCGTCCGGCTCCGACTGTCTGTAGGCCCGGCAAGCGCAGCGCCGCCGGGCGATGGCATCAGGCACGGAGCTGCTTTTATGCCGGGTGGCGGCTGCGCCTTACCCGGCCTACAGGGCTTATCCGGCCTGGAACGGCTGAACCCGCAGAAGCATTTATCCGCTCCGCTATTCCAGCCGCCAGGTCAGCACCGGCCAACCGTATCCGGCACCCGCCGCCTGCAGCTGCGGACAAGGATTGACCAGCCGCACGCGATCCGCATGCAGGCACAGCGGCAGATCGTTAATGGAATCGGTATAGAACGTCATCTCACCGTCATACTGCGGATGCGCCTCGCGCCACTGCGCCAGACGCGCCACCTTCCCCTGCTGATAGCTGGGGATCCCGGCAATGACCCCGCTGTAGCCGCCGTCGACCATCTCCACGTCAATGCCCAGCGCCTGATCAATCTCCAGCGCGGCGGCCACCGCCTGCACCAGCAGGCTGACCGAGGCTGAAATGATCAGCATCTGCTCTCCCTCGACCCGCAGACGACGAATGCGTTCCCACGCCTGCGGATAGACCCGCGGCAGGATCGCCTCGCGCACGCAGCGGGCCACCAGCGCGTCAACGTCCGATTTCGGTATTCCGGCCAGCGGCGCCTGGATCAGGGCCACATAATCGGCGATATTCATCTCCCCCCGGTCATAATCCGCCATTAGCCGCGCCTCGCGGGCAAGATACCCCTTCTGCGTCGCTAATCCTTCGCGAACCATAAACTGGCTCCAGACCGTACTGCTATCGCCCTGTATCAGGGTGTTGTCGAGATCGAAAATCGTCAGCGTGTTGCCCATCAGCTTTCCCTTGTTGATCAAAATAAGCTGCCGGGAGCATGCGTAAAAAAGATGACAGGAAAATGACCGGACGCCGCGGCGCCCGGCTCGCCATCAGCCGGCGCGGACCTTCGCGGTGCGGAACACCAGCACGATCCCGCCGATGATCGCCACCATACCGACCATCGCCGCCGCCGGCAGCCGGTTGCCCAGCAGCAGATAATCCAGCAGCGCCGTGATCACTGGCACCAGATAAAAGAGGCTGGTGACATTAACAATATTTCCCGCGCTCAGCAGACGATACAGCAGCAGCTGGGCGACCACCGAAATCAGCAGCCCGAGAAACAGCACCGGAATAATCAACCCGGCGTTAACGGTAAACTGGAAGCCGCTGACCGGGGCAATCAGCAGGCACAGCCCCAGACTGACGGCGTACTGCAGCGGCAGGACATCCGCCGGCGCCTGACGGCTGCGCTTTTGCCACAGCGCGCCAAAGGTCATCAGCAGCAGAGCCGCCAGCGCAAACAGGATCCCCACCATCGCCATCGGCGAGGCCGCCAGACTGCGCCACACCAGCAGCACCAGCCCCGCCAGGGCAATCAGCAGTCCTGACAGCCGCCGCCCCTGCAGGCGACGCTCCACCACGCAAAGCGTAAGGATAGGCTGGATCCCCATGATGGTGGCGATAAGTCCCGGCGTCACACCGTTAGCCATCGCCTCGAAGTAACAGACCGAATAGCCGCCAATCAGCATCAGACCGGTAGCCGCTGTTTGCAGGCGGGTACCCGGCGCGGGCAGCCAGCGCCGACGGACGATGGCCAGCGGCGCCAGCGCGACCAGGGCAATCAGAAAACGAAAGACCAGCAGCGCCATCGGCGAAGCGTTGTCCAGTCCCCAGCGGGTGAAGATGGCCGCGCTGCCCCACAGCAGCACAAAAATGGCCGTTGTCGCCTGCGAGGCGAGCAGAGAATAGCGAACGTGCATAGCATGCTCCAGAACGTCAAACACAAGGTATCAAGCGTCATACCGGCAGGTAAGCGCCTGCTAAAGACGGCGTTAAGCGCCGAAAACAACCCGGTCTGGAGGGGGAGGCGGTGGGCAGAGCGTGGTGAAGCAATGATGAGGCGCAGACGTCATCCACCCCGCGTCGAAAGCGGCGCCAGGCAAAGTCTCACCAGAGATGGCGTAATGCGTCATGGAATGCCTCGTCAAATGTTTAATCAGAATCCTGGCACAGGCCGTTCGGAAGTGACAACTGCCTTTTATGGGTGATCTCTCGCCTGATTGTTTATTTTTAATCGTAAATAAACGTAAAGGCGGCCTCGGCTTATTTAGCCGTTCTTTTTAATCGGCTATAAAACAAAGCAGTCTGCTTGCTACTTCGAAAATAACGATATGAAGCCAAAACTGACGCATGCTCTCTTTTTAATTCCTTTTTTGTTGTTGGCAGGATGCTCCTCCTCACCGAAACAGGCAAAGAACACAAAATCTCATGCGGATATGACCATTGACGGCGGATCGGACGATCTGATCCCGGTGGTGGCGGCCCTGCATGACCAGATGCACACCTGGCAGGGTACCCCCTATGAATGGGGCGGTACTGAACAAAGCGGCGTCGACTGCTCGGGTTTCGTCTGGCGCACGCTGAAGGATCGCTTTAACCTGCCGATGGAGCGGATCACCACCCGCGAGCTACTGCACATGGGCGTGCGGGTCAATAAGCGCGATTTACGTCCCGGCGATCTGGTTTTCTTCCGCACCCGGGCCGGGATGCACGTTGGCTTTTACGATACCGATCATAATTTCCTTCACGCCTCGAGCAGCCAGGGCGTGATGCGCTCTTCGCTGGACAACCCTTACTGGGAGTCGGCGTTCTACCAGGCGCGCCGTTTGCCGAAGGAGTATAACGCGCAGATCACCATGAACAGCGACACCCTGCATCTGGCGAAGAATCGCCGCTAAAAAAAAGCCGCAGCCAGGGCTGCGGCGGGTGGTTCTGCGGTTAATCAGAACTGGTAGGTCATGCCCAGCGCGACGATGTCGTCATCGTTGATGGCGAGTTTGTTATCGCTTTTCAGCTGGTTGATTTTGTAATCCACGAAGGCGTTCATGTTTTTGTTGAAGTAGTAGGTCAGGCCCACGTCAATGTAGTTAACCAGATCTTCGCTACCCACTCCTTCGATGTCTTTCCCTTTCGACAGCACATAGCCGAGGGACGGACGCAGACCGAAGTCGAACTGATACTGCGCCACCGCTTCAAAGTTCTGCGCTTTGTTGGCAAAGCCGCCGCTGATCGGGGTCATCTTGCGGGTTTCAGAGTACATGGTCGCCAGGTAGATATTGTTGGCGTCATATTTCAGGCCGGTCGCCCAGGCTTCCGCTTTGGAACCCTGACCGCGGGACAGCAAGTTCTGCGCGTCGGTACGGTCAGAGCTGGTGTAGGCCGCGCTGACGGCGAAGTCGCTGCCGCCGAAATCATAGCTTAATGAGGTACCAACGCCGTCGCCGTTCTGTTTCTTCGCTTCACGGCCTTCGTTTTTACCCTGGTACTGCAGGGTCATATCCAGACCATCCACCAGACCGAAGAAATCGGTGTTGCGGTAGGTCGCCAGGCCGCTGGCACGCTTGGTCATAAAGTTATCGGTCTGAGCAGAGGAATCGCCGCCGAATTCCGGGAACATATCGGTCCAGGCTTCCACGTCGTACAGGGCGCCAAGGTTACGACCGTAGTCAAAGGAGCCGTAGTTCTTCAGCTTCACCCCGGCGAATGCCAGACGGGTTTTCTGACTGGAGTCGCTCTCGGTTTTGTTACCGGAGAATTCAGATTCCCAACGGCCATAGCCGGTCAGGTCATCGTTAATCTGCGTTTCGCCTTTAATACCGAAACGCACGTAAGTCTGATCGCCATCTTTGCTGTCATAATCGCTGAAGTAGTGCATGGCTTTGATCTTACCGTACACATCCAGCTTGTTAGCATTCTTGTTATAAACTTCCGCTGCCTGCGTCGCCGTTGAAGCCACAAAGCCCATCATCATTAATGCCAGAGTACTCTTTTTCATTATTCAGTCCTGGTGATTTATTTATACGCGCTATTCAATTGCGGGCACTCGCCCATCAAAAACAGGAGTTTTTTTAACGCCGGGATATTAAATATTTATGACAATGTGGAACTTTTTATAAAAAAGAGTATTTAAATGTATCTGACATATTTTTGTCACATACCCTCTCCAGAATGCCCGATCCCGCGCAATAAAATGGCGCGCCCGCCGCCCCGGGTGTTGGCAAGCGGGCCGACTCCTGCTACAACATCAGCTCGATATCGATATTCCTTTTGAACGGCAGAGAATCATGAGTGAAAGCCAGACGCTGGTGGTAAAACTGGGCACCAGTGTTTTAACAGGCGGGTCCCGTCGCCTGAACCGCGCCCATATCGTCGAGCTCGTGCGCCAGTGCGCACAGCTGCACGCCATGGGACACCGTATTGTCATCGTGACCTCCGGGGCCATTGCCGCCGGGCGCGAGCACCTTGGTTACCCGGAACTGCCCGCCACCATCGCCTCCAAACAGCTGCTGGCGGCGGTGGGACAAAGCCGTCTGATCCAACTGTGGGAACAGCTGTTTTCTATCTATGGCATTCACGTTGGCCAGATGCTACTGACCCGCGCCGACATGGAAGACAGAGAACGGTTCCTCAACGCCCGCGACACCCTGCGCGCGCTGCTGGATAACAGCATCGTCCCGGTCATTAACGAAAACGACGCCGTCGCCACCGCGGAAATCAAAGTGGGCGATAACGACAATCTCTCCGCACTGGCCGCGATCCTCGCCGGGGCGGATAAGCTGCTGCTGTTAACCGACCAGCCAGGCCTGTTCACCGCCGACCCGCGTAGCAACCCGCAGGCGGAGCTGATTAAAGACGTCTACGGCATCGACGACGCGCTGCGCGCCATCGCCGGCGACAGCGTCTCCGGACTCGGCACCGGCGGCATGGGCACCAAGCTGCAGGCCGCGGACGTCGCCTGCCGCGCGGGGATTGATACCATCATCGCCGCCGGCAACCGTCCGGACGTCATCGGCCACGCGATGGAAGGCCTGCCGGTGGGCACCTGCTTCCACGCGCAGGAGTCTCCGCTGGAGAACCGTAAGCGCTGGATCTTCGGCGCCCCGCCGGCCGGTGAACTGACCGTCGATGCGGGCGCGACTCAGGCGATCCTCGAAAGAGGCAGCTCGCTGTTGCCAAAAGGCATCAAAATCGTCAGCGGCAACTTCTCCCGCGGCGAAGTGATCCGCATTCGCAATAGCGAAGGACGCGATATCGCTCACGGCGTCAGCCGCTACAACAGCGACGCGCTGCGCCTTATCGCCGGCCAGCACTCGCAGCAAATCGATGCCATTCTGGGCTATGAATACGGCCCGGTGGCCGTCCACCGCGATGATATGATCATCCGTTAAGGAGCTGAAAATGCTGGAACAAATGGGCATTGCCGCCAAAGCGGCCTCCTGGCAGCTGGCGTTACTCTCCAGCCGGGAAAAGAACCAGGTACTGGAAAAGATCGCCGATTATCTGGAAGCGCAGACCGACGATATTCTGCGCGCCAACGCGGAAGATTTAGCCGAAGCTCGCGCCAATGGCCTGAGTGAAGCGATGCTTGATCGCCTCGCGCTGACCCCGGCGCGTCTGAGCGGCATCGCCAACGATGTGCGCCAGGTGTGCAATCTGGCCGATCCGGTCGGCCAGGTGATCGACGGTGGGCTGCTGGACAGCGGTCTGCGTATTGAACGTCGCCGCGTCCCGCTGGGGGTGATTGGCGTGATTTATGAAGCGCGACCCAACGTGACGGTCGACGTCGCCTCCCTGTGTCTGAAAACCGGCAACGCAGCGATCCTGCGCGGCGGGAAAGAAACCTGGCGCACCAACGCCGCCACGGTGAAGGTGATCCAGCAAGCGCTGCAGGAGTGCGGTCTGCCGGCCGCCGCGGTACAGGCCATTGAGAGCCCGGATCGCGCGCTGGTGGGCGAAATGCTGAAGATGGATAAATACATCGATATGCTGATCCCCCGCGGCGGCGCTGGCCTGCACAAGCTGTGCCGCGAGCAGTCAACGATCCCGGTGATCACCGGCGGGATTGGCGTATGCCATATCTTCGTTGATGAAACCGCCGAGATCGCCCCTGCGCTGAAGATCATCGTCAATGCCAAGACCCAGCGGCCGAGCACCTGCAATACCGTGGAAACGCTGCTGGTGCACCGTAACATCGCCGACACCTTCCTGCCGGCGTTAAGCAAGCAGATGGCCGAGAGCGGCGTCACCCTGCATGCCGCCCCTTCCGCCCTCCCCGCGCTGCAAAACGGCCCTGCGAAGGTCGAGCCGGTGAAAGCGGAGCAGTATGACGACGAGTATCTGTCGCTGGATCTGAACGTCAAAGTGGTGGCTGATATGGATGAGGCTATCGCCCATATTCGCGAACATGGCACCCAGCACTCCGACGCCATCCTGACCCGCACCTTGCGTAACGCCAACCGCTTTATCAATGAAGTGGACTCTTCCGCCGTCTACGTGAACGCCTCCACGCGCTTCACCGACGGCGGCCAGTTCGGCCTCGGTGCGGAGGTGGCGGTCAGCACCCAGAAGCTGCACGCCCGCGGCCCGATGGGGCTGGAAGCGTTAACCACCTATAAGTGGATTGGTTTCGGCGACGATACCATTCGTGCGTAAATGAGAACGGGCGATGCAAAAATAGGCAGTTGATTCCACTGGCTATTGACGCATCGCCCGCTAAGTTCTAACCTTTTGCCTCGTGATTCACGCTCGTGAACACCTCTTGCAGGGCCGATATAGCTCAGTTGGTAGAGCAGCGCATTCGTAATGCGAAGGTCGTAGGTTCGACTCCTATTATCGGCACCATCTAAATCAAATAGTTATATAAGCCACTGTCTTTAAAAAACTCTTTGGGGTTACGCCTGGGTTACTTTTTCCCCCGCAACCAACACACTTAAGCTCACTGTTCTTATCGCTGAACCAGGGCATCAAAACTGCCATACACTGTTCTGGATAGAGACCCCCACGATGCGATGTTTAAAAAGATTGTAGCTTCGATATGAAGTGTCTTATGGCATGCATACGCTTTTACATATCCAGTCTAAAAAAAATTCTTATTTATATCAATGTATTAATAGCTTAAAACCTTTTTAAAAAAGCCGTTAAACATGTTAAGAATTGTTAAGGTTAAAATCGAGTTTTTATCGCAGGTAACGCCCTCTCTCGTATTTCTCACAAGAGAGTTTGGGAGTGCGTCAGCGGGATAAACGCCAGAATGGCGGCCAGTGCCGTGAGTAGCACTGGCCTGGCCCGTTGTACCGCCGCTTCCACCACTGCATGGAAGGGCGCCCCCACGCACCAGCCCATACTGAGAAAACAAACCACCATGACGGTAAGCAGGGCTGCAAAGAATTTCATCATGAACTCATTAACGGCGGAGCTGGTGTTGACGGACTGATCGGTAACGTTGCGAGTTTCCCGCGGAAGCGGGTGGTCCGAAAAGATTAAAAAAAGCGCCGGTGGTCGATATCAACCGGCGCAAAGAGGCATTAGTTTTTGACGGTATCTTCCAGGAAGAAGCGCCCCAGGGGATTTTGGTAAAAACCGTCGATATTCTTGCGGCTGACGTTGCGGTATGGGCTGTAATACAGATCAACCCAGTTCACGTCGGCTTTGGCCATTTTTTGCAGGTCGATATACATCTGCTCACGCTTTTCACTGTCCATTTCGATGCGCGCCGAAGCCACGAGCGCTTTAACCTGCTCGTTATGATAGCGCGTCATATAGTTCATATTGGCGTCATGACCAAGCACAAAGGTGGTTTTCTGGTCAGGGTCAAGAATATCGTTCGTCCAGTACATCACCGAAATATCGTAATCCCCGGCTACCAGCATATCCCAACTCTGGCTCGGGTCGACTTTTTGTAAATTCACCGTCACCCCAACTTTTGCCAGCTGTTGCTGGAGCAAAATCGCGATTTGCTCATCCACTTCATCTCCGGCGTTAACCACATAGTTCAGCTTCAGATCGGCCGCCCCCGCCGCTTTCAGTATCTCTTTGGCCTTTTGCGGATCGTATGGCCTGCGAAGATTGTCCGCGTAGTGGTATAGCGCCCCGGCGGGGATATAGGAATTCGCCACCTGACCATAGCCAAAAGTCACGGTCTTCACGATCGCGTCTTTATCAATCGCAAAGTCCAGCGCCTGACGCACTTCCACCTTGCCCAGAGCACCGTGCGAATGGTTAATCAACAGATGGTCTTCACGAGTGGAAGGATCCAGTTCAACCTTTAGATTGGCGTCTTTCTGTAACGATGCAATGCGTGAGAAGGGCACGGTCAGCGCGGCGTCAAGCTCACCGGCCTGCACTTTCAGCATTCGGGTATTATCATCCGGAATGGTTAACCACTCCACGCCATCCAGGCTGACGTTCTTCGCTTGCCAGAAATTCGGGTTCTTAACCAGCACGATTTTTTCGCCACGCAGCCACTCTTTAACGCTGAACGCGCCGGAACCTACCGGTTTTTCGGCAAAGGCCTCTTCACCTTCCGCCTTCATCGCCTGCTGTGAAACCACCGAGGCGTTCGGCAGCGCCAGCTGAGATAAGAATGGCGCTGAGGGCGATTTCAGCGTGACCACCAAGGTGCGCGGGTCCGTGGCCTCAGCTTTGTCGATAATGCTGTAGGAATCGCGCCACAGCGAACCTTTATCATCACGGATACGCATCAGGCTAAACGCCGCATCGCTAGCGGTCAGAGGTGTGCCGTCAGAGAATTTGGTATCGCGAATTTTAAAGGTGTAGACCTTGCCGTCCGGGGAAATCGTCCAGCTTTCTGCCACACCAGGCTCCAGCTTAGTCCCGGTTTTATCCACCCGCACCAGCGGGTCGAAGACGTTCGAAAAAACCCAGTTATCGGCATTTTGCGCCGATTTTATCGGATCAAAAGTGGTGCTGTCCTCTCGCCGGCCAATGGTCAATACCCCTGCCGCCTGTGCTATTTCGCTCACCACGCTGAGCGCCAGAAAAACGCTTGCCGCCAGTAACTTAACATGCCTGTGCTTCATCAATAGATCCCCCTGTCAAAGGATAAAACGGTCTCATCGCCTTCGTGGTTCAATACGCAGGCATAAGCGTGGTCGGCAATCTGCCGGGTTGGTGGTGGTTCGCCGGTGCGGCACTGCACCTGCGCATGAGGGCAGCGCGGATGAAATGCACAACCTGGTGGAACAGCGACGGGGCTGGGCGGCTCGCCCCCCAGCAAATTTTTTGGCAGCGGTTTATCCGGGTCAATTTCCGGGATCGCGGATACCAGCGCGGCAGTATAGGGATGCAGGGGCCGTGTAAAGACCGTTTCCGTAGGCCCCTCCTCCACGATCCGCCCAAGATACATCACCGCGACGCGATCACAAAGCCGACGCACAATCGCCAGGTCGTGAGCAATAAACAGAATCGCCAGCCCCATTTTCTCCCGCAGATCCATCAATAAATTCACGATCTGCCCCTGAATAGAGACGTCCAACGCCGCGACACACTCATCCGCCACAATCAGCCGCGGTTCGATAGCCAGCGCTCTGGCAATACCGGCGCGCTGACACTGACCGCCGCTAAGCTGAGACGGTTTCGCGTTGGCCTGCTGCGTACGCAGGCCAACCTGGGTGAGCAGTTCCGCTACCCGCTGAGCAATTTGCGCGCGCGGTATCTTCTGATGAACGCGCAGTACCTCCGCAATACTTTCTCCCACGGTCTGTCGCGGATTTAATGACGCAAAAGGATCCTGGAAAATCATCGCGCTTTGCTGGCGCAGACGGACGATGTCGCTGGTTAAGCCATGTGTAATACGCTGACCATCGAACCGCACCTCTCCTGCCGCAACCCGTTCGAGCTGCAACAGCGCCCGTCCAAGGGTACTTTTACCGCTGCCGGACTCGCCGACCAGGCCCAGCGTCTCGCCGGGATAAATTTGCACCGTGACCTGGTTAACCGCATGCACCACTTTTTTCTCTCGCCAAAACCCGCCGGAAACCGGAAAGGTGACGGAAAGGTTATCGGCCTCAAGCAGCGGCCAGTTAGGGTAAGCCATTATCTCTCCCGCCGGATAGGTGTCGGCAATGTGTGATGGCAGGCTGCCGCATGGCTGCGGCTATCCTGCCTGTAGCGAAGCAACGGCTGGTGGAGGCAGGCCTCATCGGCGCATCGACAGCGCGGATGAAAACGGCAGCCCGATGGAAAATGGTCGGCAACTGGCGGCTGGCCGTCGATGGTCGTCAACCTCCCCTGCCCACCTTCGCTGACCGGCTGGCAATCAATAAGTCCGCGAGTGTAAGGGTGCAACGGGCTGGCCAGCACTTCTCGCTTGTCGCCCACCTCACACAGTCGACCGCCGTACATCACCGCAATCCGGTCACAGGTTTGCGCCACCACGCCGAGATCGTGAGTGATCATAATGACCGCCAGCCCCAGCTCAGCGCGCAGGTCACTCAGCAGGCGTAAAATCTGCATCTGCACGGTCACGTCCAGCGCGGTCGTCGGTTCATCGGCAATCAACAGCGTGGGCTCCGGTGCGAGGGCGACGGCAATCATCGCCCGCTGACGCATGCCACCGGAAAATTCATGTGGATAGTTATTGAGCCGATTCTGCGGGTCAGGGATCCCCACTTGTCGTAGCAGCGCCAGCGCATCCTCTCGTGCCTGACGACGGTTAGCGCCAAAATGAAGGCGGCGACTTTCTGCGATCTGTTCCCCTATAGTCATCACTGGATTCAAATGGCTGGAGGGGTTCTGGAAAATCATGCCGATTTCCCGTCCGCGCACCGCCGACATTTGCCCTTCACTGAGGGACAAAATATCGCGCCCTCCCAGCAAAACTTCGCCGCCAGTAATCCGCAGTCCAGCCCCCGGCAACAGGCGCATCAGCGCCCGGCAGGTTACGGTTTTTCCCGACCCGCTCTCACCGACCAGCCCGAGCATCTCACCAGCTTCCAGACTTAATGAGACGTTATCTACCAGCGCGATATCTTCACCACGCGTGACTGTCAGGTGATTCACCGTCAACAAACTCATACGCGCTCCCCTAACTTATCCCCCAACCCATCGGCCAGCAGGCTGAACCCCATTGCCAACAACACAATGGCGATCCCCGGAAAGGTCGTTATCCACCACGCAGTGGTGATAAAGCTCTGCCCTTCGGCAACCATCACGCCCCATTCCGCGGTTGGTGGCTGCACGCCGAGCCCGAGATAGCTCACCGAGGCCCCGTTAAGCAGTACCAGTACGCAGTCGGACATCGAAAAAACGATCGCGCCAGTTAATGCGTTCGGCAGCAAATGGCGGAACAAAATGCGCAGGTGTCCATAGCCCAGACTGCGGGCCGCCAGAATAAAATCTCGCTGTTTCAGCGTCAGTACCTGAGCGCGCACCAGCCGAGCGTAGGAAACCCAGCCCACTATCGCCATCGCAATATAAAAGCTGCTCAGTCCTGGTCCGAGGATGGCAATAATCGCTAACATCAGTACCAGAAACGGAAAAGCCAGCACAATATCAATCACCCGCATCACTAGCGCGTCCACGACGCCGCCAAGATAGCTGGAGAGCGCACCCAGCGTGGTGCCAAGCATAAAGGGGAACAGGACTCCCAGTATGCAAATTTGCAGATCGACTCGTGAGCCCCATAGCACCCGGGAAAAAACATCGCGACCAAAGTTGTCAGTACCGAACGGGTGCGCGCCGCTCGGCGACAGCAGGCTGGAGGATACGTCCTGAGCAATCGGATCAAACGGCGCTATCCATGGTGCCAGGCAGGCCACCAACAGCCACAATCCGACAATGGTCAGCCCGGCATATAGCGCCTGCTGGCGCGGAATAATCCGCTGACGCAGACGGGAAAACGTCGCCGTTACCTTCATAGCTTTATCCTCGGGTCCAGAGCCACGGTCAGAATGTCCGCCAGCAGGCTGACCGCCACGGTGGCAAGGGCAAAGACCATGACTACGCCCTGAACCACCATGTAGTCGCGGCTAAAAATCGCCTTTACCAGTAGTTGTCCGAGGCCAGGGATGGCAAACACGCTTTCGATAACCACCGTACTGCCGATTAACCAACCGATATTCACGGCCAGAAGATTGATGGTTGGCACCAGCGAATTGGGCAGCACATGTCGCCAGAAGATGCGTCTTTCCCGTTGCCCGCGCGCTCGTGCCGCCACGACATAGTCACTATTCATCTCCATCAGCAGGCTGGCGCGCAGGTTACGAATCAATACCGCTGAAAGCGCCAGCGCCACGGTCAGGCACGGCAGAACCATATGGCGTAACTGGTCTAAAAAATCGCTGCCGTAGCCGGAAACCGGGAACCAGCCAAGCACAATGCTGAACAGCAGAATCAGCATGATACCGAGCCAGAACGCCGGAAACCCCAGCCCGGCGGTGGTAAAAAGACGAATCAGCCGATCGGCGAGACGTCCACGCTGGCGTGCAGCAATCGCCGCTAGCGGCACCGTCAAGGCAATGGCCAACAGGACACTGCCCAGTACCAGCCACAGCGTTGGCTCAAGACGCGAACCAATCAGCTTCAGAGTATCCACGCGATACACAATCGACTTCCCCAGTTCTCCTTGCAGCAGGTTGCGCAGAAAAAAGCCGTACTGTACCCATAGTGGCTCATCGAGACCAAACTGCGCGCGGATGCGGGCCAGCGCTGCCGGTGTGCTGCGGACTCCCAGCAGAATGCGCGCCGGATCGCCGGGGATCGCCCGCACCATCATGAAGGTGATCAAGCTAATGCCGAGCAGAACCGGCAGCAGCTGCAGCGGACGAAAAAGCAGAAAGCGGTAACGATGCATCAACAGCCTCCCGTATCGCGCTGGCGTGCCAGAAAATCGAGCAGCACCGGGTAGTAAGCCTGCGGCTCTTCGTAAAACGGCATATGGCTGCTATTGGCAAAAACTGCTATTTCGGCATTCGCCAGTCCCTGCTTCATTTTCAGGGCACAGGCGGGTGTAAGTTCATCATGCTGTCCACTGACTATCAGGCACGGCACGCGGATCGAAGCTAGTTCCGCGCTGCGGTTCCACGTTTTTAAATTACCGGTATAAAGGAATTCGTTCGGCCCCTGCATTGTGATGTACGGCCCCATATTCCAGTCCTCAAGCGACCGCTTAACCGGTTCGGGCCACACATCAAGGCGGCAGACGTGGCGATAATTAAGCAGGGTAATCGCCGCTTGATAGGCCGGGTGTTCCAGCCAGTCCAGCGCTTCATAGCGCTGCATCATGGCGACGGTCTCTGGTCCCAGCGCACCGCGCAGGCGGTTCAGTTCCTGCACCAGATGCGGCATATCGGCGACGGTGTTTTCAAGAATCAACGAGCGAATTGCACCAGGATGGTGCAATGCCACTTCTATCGCCAGCCATCCGCCCCACGAATGACCAAGCAGATGCACCTTACCGAGCCCCAGCGCCTGGCGGACGGTTTCCACTTCACGTACGTAGCGCGCCATGGTCCACAGACTGGCGTCATCCGGTCGGTCCGATTTCCCGGTTCCCAGTTGATCAAAGGCAATCACCCGGTAGCCGTGCTGTTTCAGGCAGGAGTGAGCCTCACGCAAATAGTCGCTGGGCAGCCCGGGTCCGCCGTTGAGGCAGAGGACGGTCTCATCGCCGTCACCAAATTGATAAGCCACGACGTTATAACCATCCACAGCAATGTTATGGCACTGATCGGGCGCTACTTCACTCCACATGGTGTGTTCCTCGTCGTCGATGCTGCTGGTGTGTCGTTGCCTTAACGCTAACGACAACGTCGGAAGCTGAACAGTTAGCAAAAATACTAGTTTTGCGCTGCGCCGGAACGGCACCGGAATTGCATGCCTTGAAGCGAGCTATTGACGGTTTTGCACAAATCGTGCCCGTCTCAGGCCTCGTTTAACGTAAAGGGGGTTATATGCGACTGGAGTTTGAACGCCCCGAAAGCACCCGGGCAACCAGCCTGGATGACGCATTCAGTGGGCTTTTCCAGCACACCAGAACGCTGGGATTTGACGCGGTTATTTACGACTACACGCCAGTCCCGCGTTCGCTGGAGGGAGAGCTGATTACGCCGTCGCTGTTGAAAACGTACAATGTACCGGAGGATATGCGCCAGCTATGGTGCGAGCGAGGATATTACCAGGTTGATCCGGTCCAACACTGTGCGCTGGAGAGCTGCGCGCCCTTTATCTGGTCCTATCAACGGCCGGACAGAAGCATGCTGCGCGGCAGGCTGGACGATCACGCTACCGCCGTCACCGACTATATGCGTGAACACAATATGCCCTGTGGAGCAACGGTTCCCCTGCATCTCCCAAACGGCGGATTCGTTACTCTCACCGGCATCCATACCGGCCAGCGTCAGGAACGGGAAATCAGCGCGACCCTGGCGCAACTGATGCTGATTGCCCACCAGTTCCAGGAGTCAGCCTTTCCACTATTCGACAGCACCATGCTGACCTGTCTCCACGTGAAGCTAAGCAATCGTGAACGCGAATGTCTGACGTGGTCTGCTGAAGGGCTTACCGCCAAAGAGATCGCCCGCAAACTGCACCGCTCGGTGGCGACGGTGACGTTGCACCTGAATACCGCGGCCAGAAAACTGGGCGCCAGCAATCGCGTACAGGCGGTGGTACGCGCCCTGCATTACCGTCTGCTCGACTGCTAAGAACTAGCATTTTTGCTAGTGTTCAGCGTTGGTTACGACCCTTTACCCTGAAAGCCGGTCCACTTAGCAGGATAAAGATCATTCATGTACACCATTAGCGAAGGCTACGCCCCGTTTCGGGAATACCAAACCTGGTTTCGTATTTGCGGCGATATCCATAGTGGACTGACGCCGCTGGTTATTGCCCACGGCGGGCCGGGATGTACGCACGATTATGTCGATGCGTTCCGTGATATCGCCCTCAGCGGGCGAGCGGTGATCCACTACGATCAGCTAGGTAACGGCCGCTCAACTCATCTACCGCAGCAGCCTGCCGACTTCTGGCAACCGGCATTGTTCCTCAACGAGCTGGATAACCTGCTGCAGTATCTCGATATTGCCGATAATTACGCCTTACTGGGTCAATCGTGGGGCGGCATGCTGGGCGCAGAACATGCCGTGACCCAGCCAACGGGCTTAAAAGCGCTGATTATCGCCAACTCTCCGGCCTCAATGGCGCTGTGGCTACAGGGCGCAGCAGAACTCCGGGCGCAGCTCCCTGCCGATGTCCAGAAGACGCTGCTGGAACATGAGGCGGCGGGTACACTGGATAGCGCAGAATATAAGGCGGCAAGCGCAATATTTTATCAACGCCACGTCTGTCGGCTTGATCCCTGGCCGCCGGAAGTACGGCGCACCTTTGATGCTATGGATGCCGATCCAACGGTCTATCACGCGATGAATGGCCCCACCGAATTCCACGTCATCGGCAGTATGAAAGAATGGACGATTATCGACCGCCTCGCGCAAATTCAGATTCCGGTGCTGCTGATTTCCGGGCGCTACGATGAAGCCACACCGGAAGTGGTACAGCCCTTTATGGACCATATCGTTGGCGCGAGGTGGGTCATTTTTGACGCCTCAAGCCATATGCCGCACGTGGAAGAGCGCGATCTATGCATGAAGACGGTGAGCGATTTTTTAAGCAGCGCGATCTCCTCAACATAATTTCTACCGTTCACCGAGGCAGCCCACAAAATTGGCCTCGGTAAACGGTGCTTTTTAAGCATCGAATTGCCTGCCCCACCGTCTGATGGCTGAGTTCACCATTATTCCAGGCCTGGCGGCGATTGACCTACGCCTTATCAATACTCTCTGCGGGGTTGCCTTGGGATTACACTCCTGGTCAAAAACAATACGACGATGAAAAACATCACAAAAGCAAAAAAATATTTTTATTTCATAAGGTTATAAAGATAAATTAAAGTTGATAGTAACGGATTTAATAATACCTTCTCTCATTCGTAATGCTAAGGCCGTAGGTTCAACTCCTATTATCGCCACCACGCTAAATCAAAGATAAAAGCCTCTCTAAGGTTACACCAGGGTTACTTTCCCCTGGCGTCGCCCCCTTAAACTCAACGCACTTATCGCTGAGTCAGGGCATCAAAACTGCCGTCACTGTTCAGAGTGAGAAGCCCAATGGTCTCAGAAATGCCGGGATTATCCGTGGCTCATAGCCCGTTAAGAAAGTGGCTCGTCTTTATAATATTTTGTATCCAGCCCTCCCTCTTCAAACCGTTAATCCAGTAATTTCATCTCCAGCGCCCGACTCATCGCTTGAGTGCGGCTATTCACTTTAAGCTTCGCGTAGATGTTTTTGATGTGCCATTTGACCGTCTCGGCAGAAATAGCGAGGGAGCGAGCAATTTCTTTATTCATCTGACCTTCAGCGATCAGTTGTAATATCTGCAACTCTCGCTCGCTCAGCTCGCCATGAATATCGGGGCTTCCACTATTAAACGGTGTTCCATCTGCAGGCGCGCGCTTGTCTGCCCAGGGACTATGGATTATCCCTTCCTCTGTACAAGCTGAAGAGGATTCATTCATACCGGCAAGCAAAGGTTGCAAGGTATCGCCAGCGTCAAGAAAGAGGCCCGTGAGATGCTGTTGTTCAGCCAGCTGCACGACTGGCTGAAATGTCGTGCGCGCTGCCGCAGTTTTGCCACTGTTCCACAAGGCTAATGACCAGAGCGTACGCAGACGCGCTGCGGTTAACCCGTCCCCCCGGCTTTCCTGATCAGAGACCATGTCAGCCAGGAGAATACAAGCTTGCGGCGCCTGGCCTCTGGCGAGAAGAAGGCGACAGTGGCTAAGGGATGCAGACAGAGCGATAGCGCGTTGACAGGGATGTTCGGCATCCATTCGGAAGCTGGCGGCCATTTGTTCAAGTTGTCGCTGCAGTTGCTCTGCGCCGGTGACATTGCCGTGCTGCAGTCGCACCCTCACCTGCTCGGCTAACATCATGGCCTGGAGCCGTTGCCAGCCGCGAGACACGGCAAGACGCTGCGCATGCTCCAGCAATCGCTCGGTCTCATACGGCATATCGCCATCCAGGGCCTGACGCGCGAGATAGGTATAACAGCGACTCAGCGCGTCGGGTGGACTGAATCGGTCGATGAATTCGAGCCGGTCGGCTAACAGATGATCGGGCGAGTCACCACTCTGACATTCATAGGCTATCTCCGCCAGCAGCGGCGCCAGCGTCGCGCCACTGGTCGACTGGGTACCGGTATAACATTCAGCCTGACGCAACGTTTTCTCTGCGTACCACCCGGCTTTCCCCAGATCGCCCTGACAAAGATGGCACTGGGCAATGATAAAAGCGCGATATACCGAGACAAACAGATTATCTAAAGGACTTTCCGGAGAGGGCATATGCTGTTGAACCTCCAGCGCGTCGTGATAGCGCTGGTTAACAACATGGCAATAGCTGAGAATATTGCATATCAGACCATCAACCCAGGTGTCGCCGCAGGGCACTTCGGCCAGCAACGGCTGAACAATAACCAGACTCTCCGGGATGTTTTCCGCAAAGGCTTCGCAAATTGCCCGCACAACGCGCAATTTACACCAGGTACTGCGGGTTAAATCCTCACGATGATGAAGTACCATCTGATCGAGGTTATCAAGCAGCTGCCTCGACTCATCAAAGTGGAAATAATGCGCCAGTGCCCAGGCCAGATTAATTTGCAGGTCAATGCGCGAAGGATCGGTGCTGGGTGGTAAATGATGCATCCATGAAATCAGGGTATCGATATCCCCTTCTTCCGCCAGTGACTGAGCGCTTGCGCCATCCTGCCCGGGGCTATGCACCGGCTTGCCTGCGCTGAGCGCATGGCGTACCGCCTCAGACCACAGCTTCTGTTCGACGAACCAATGACTGGCTAATTCATGTAGCTGTTTGCGATCAATATCGTTGTTCTGCTGCAGCATGGTCCGAAGATTTTCCTGCAACAGAGGATGGTAGCGGAACCAGTAGCCTTGTTCGTCAAGGGCTGACAAAAAAAGGTTGTGTCGCTCAATCCATGCCAGCATCGCTTTACTATCATCACGTCCAGTCACTGCGTTGCATAATTCGGCATTTAACCGACTGAGGAAGGACGTTTTCACCAGAAAATCGAGAACCTCTTCCGGCAGCGGATCCAGGACCACCTCTTTCAGATAGCGGGCAATAGACCGTGTTCCTCCATGCATATTGCGCAACAGATGCTCAGGATCATGCTGTAATTCTGCGGACAATGAAGCGATCTTCATCCCTGCAATCCAGCCCTCTGTCACGGACTGTAGCCGCTGTGCATGGTGGTTGCTGAGGGGTAGCGCAACCGTGCGGCTAAAATAGTGTTTTGTTTCTTCGAGCGTGAATTGCAGGTCTCGATCATAGATTTCCACCAGTTGGTCCTGGGCCTGCAGCTGGCTCAGCGCAAGATTCGGGTGGAAACGGCTGCCAATGATCAGATGCAAGGCGGCAGGCGCATGCTTGATTAAATACCCCAGCGCTTCATAGACCCCACGATCGTTAATCACGTGGAAGTCGTCGATAATCAGGTACACGTCATGCGGGCAATAGTGTAGCTGGTTAATGAGCCCGGCCAGCAGTTGCTCGGAGCTGGAGAGCTTCTGTTCTTCCATGTCACGCCAGAAATCGGCGTCCCAGTCAGCATAGAGAGGACGCAATGCTTGCAGCAGATAAGGAATAAACTGCCATACGTCATCATCATCCTCATCGAGGCTCAGCCAGGCGATACGTTCACCCTGGGCGACCATCTGCTGATGCCATTGTGCCAACAACGTGGTTTTGCCAAATCCAGCGCCGGCGCAGACGACGCCCAGCCGGCACTGCTGAACGGGACTGAGAAGCTGAAGAAGCCGGGGGCGCTCCAGCAATTGTATTGAAGAGCGAGGTGGGACGAATTTGGTCAGGATTAACGGCAAGCCTCGCGTCAGCCGCAATGGCCCGGAGACCAGTGAGGGTGATTGGCGACCTTCTAAATCCAATGGCTTCATCCGTGGTGTCTACTCGTTTTGTTTTTTTCAATTGTACGCCAGCCCCCGGGATGACATGGGGCGGCCAAACTTTATTGCTACACAAAATTTAGAAAGTTTGACCTCAAGCATGAAAACCCCCACCTACCCCCCCATGAAGGTGGCTTCGCACTCCCTTTAACCGCTCGTAGATTCATTGCATGGGTGTGGCCAGGGTTATCCGCCTTGTCTGTTGGCCCCGCCTGGGTGACCTTTATTGAGGAGAATTAAACGATGCTCAGCAAACAGGCGTTATTGCAGGCTTACCGCAAGATGCGGGAGATCAGGACCTTTGAAGAGCGGTTACATCAGGAAAATACCAGCGGTGATATTCCGGGCTTCATTCACCTTTATACCGGTGAGGAGGCCATCGCGGTGGGGGTCTGCGAAAATTTAACGAGCGCAGATTTCATTGGTTCAACACACCGTGGACATGGCCACTGTATTGCTAAAGGTTGTGACATTCACGGCATGATGGCCGAAATATTCGGTAAGGACAGCGGGTTATGTCGCGGTAAGGGTGGCTCGATGCACATTGCCGATCTGTCGAAAGGAATGCTGGGGGCGAACGCTATCGTTGGGGGAGCCCCTCCACTGGCCATCGGCGCCGCGCTAACGGCAAAAACGCTAAAAACCGGCAACGTCGGTGTCTCTTTTACGGGCGATGGTGGTTCTAATCAGGGCCTGGTCTTTGAAGCCATCAATATGGCCGTCGTGCTCCAGCTTCCAGCCGTCTTTATTTTCGAGAACAACGGTTACGGCGAAGGGACCGGCCATGACTACGCCGTGGGTGGGCGTGATATCGCCCGGCGCGCCGCTGGCTTCGGCCTGCCGGCAGTGACCGTCGATGGCACCGATTTCTTTGCCGTTTATGAGGCAACCTCAGAGGCGGTCAAGCGTGCGCGAGAAGGCGGTGGCCCAAGCGTCATTGAGGCCAAAGCCTTCCGCTGGCATGGTCATTTTGAGGGCGATCCCGCGCTATACCGCGCAGAAGGTGAAGTGCAACGCCTGCGTGAACAACATGATCCGCTGAAGATTTTCACCGCTAAGGTCAAACAGCATATCACCCAGGAAGAACTGGCGGCGATTGATGAGGAAGTAGAAACCCTGGTCAACGATGCCGTATTGAAGGCCCGCGCCGCTGCCTACCCGGCTCCGGAAGACCTGCTGACAGACGTGTACGTCTCATACTGAGGGTGATAACCATGACAATAAAAACCTATCGTGAAGCGGTCAAGGAAGCCCTGGCTCAGGAAATGGAACGCGATGAACGCGTGGTGCTCATCGGTGAAGACTTGCGTGGCGGTCATGGCGGAAATGCGCCCGAAGAGGCGAAGATTGAAGCCTTTGGCGGTGTGCTGGGTGTCACTAAAGGGCTGTGGACGCAGTTCGGCTCCGATCGGGTGATCGACACACCCATTACCGAGTCGGCCATCATCGGTATGGCGGCCGGCGCCGCAGCAACGGGTCTGCGGCCGGTCGCGGAACTGATGTTCATGGATTTTTTTGGTGTGAGTCACGATGCACTGTATAACCAGGCGGCTAAGTTCCGCTACATGTTTGGCGGCAAAGCCAGAGCTCCGCTGGTGATGCGAGGGATGATCGGCGCGGGGTTTTCCGCCGCGGCCCAGCATTCACAGTCACCCTATAATATCTTTGCCACCACGCCAGGACTGAAGGTGGTGGTGCCCTCGACGCCTTATGACGTCAAGGGTCTGTTAATCCAGTCCATTCGCGACGACGACCCGGTGGTATTCTGCGAGCATAAAATGCTGTACGACCTCAAGGGCGAGGTACCGGACGAGATCTATACCATCCCGCTAGGTGTAGCCAACTACACTCGCGAAGGGGAGGACGTCACCATCATTGCGTTGTCGGCAATGGTACATAAAGCAAACCAGGTGGCGGACAAACTGGCCAGAGAGGGGATCTCGGTCGAGGTGGTCGACCCGCGAACCATTTCGCCGCTGGATGAGGAAGGTATTCTGGAATCGGTGGCTTCCACGGGGCGGGTAGTGATTGTCGACGAATCCGCTGCACGCTTCGGTTTTGCTCATGATGTCGCGGCGCTGATTGCGTCCCAGGCATTCCATTTCCTCAAAGCGCCCGTTCTGCTGGTGACTCCGCCACACACGCCGGTCCCGTTCTCCCCTGCTCTCGAAAAACTCTGGATCCCTGGCGTTGAACGTATCGAAGCCGCCGTCCGTCAAGTGCTGGAGGATTAACCTATGAGCGAAATCAAGACGCTTGAAATGCCAAAGTGGGGGCTTTCCATGGAGGAAGGCTTGCTCGCTCGATGGGCAATCCAGGAGGGTGACGATTTCACCAGAGGGCAGGAAATCTGTGAGATTGAAACCAGTAAAATCGTCAATGTCCTGGAGGCACCTTTTGCCGGTACATTACGCCGGATAATCGCCCGGGAGGGTGAGACGCTTCAGGTTGGCGCCGTGCTGGCTCTGGCGGCTGACGCTTCGGTCAGCGATGCTGAACTGGACGAATTTGCTGCCAGTCTGGCGACGGTGAAACCCGCAGCGCCTGGCACGGAGGCTGCCGCGCCGGACGTAGCGGCACAGGCAGGCGCTAAGCCACCTTCCGTTGTTTCGCCCCCATCCAACAACCCCGTGGCCCCCATTGGGCAGATCGACATCCCCGCCAGTCTGCAAGGCGTGACCGATGTGACTCAGGTTAATGCCACGCCCCATGCGTTACGACTGTCCGCCCGCTGGGGTGTCGACCTGAAAAAGGTCCGCGGCAGCGGACGCGGGGAACGTATCTCTGTTTCTGATCTGGAAAGCGCGATCGTTGCCGCCGGCGGTCGCCTGGCCTCTCCGACGCCCCCCGTTCGTCCCAGCAAAGCGCCCCGCTCGCATGCCGATGATAGCCAGGTATCGGCCACCCCGCTGGCCCGCCGTCTGGCCGGCAAACTGGGTATCAACTTGCATGACTGCCGAAGCAGTGGTTCACGAGGTCGGGTGAGTCGCGATGATGTGCTGGCTGCGGCGTTGTTGCTCGACGGGCACCCGCCGGTCAGCCCTGTGCAGGAGAGTGCCCCGGCACCCTTTGAGAGCATCCCGATGTCCGGTATGCGGCGGGCTATCGCTTCTCGTCTGCAAACGTCCAAGCAACAGTCTCCCCATTTCCGTTTGAGTGTCGATCTCGATCTGGAACGACTGTTAGCGTTACGTCAGGAAATTAACCGCGAAGTACCCGGCGTCAAGATTTCGGTTAATGACCTGCTGGTGAAGGCTTGTGCCCTGGCGCTGGTGGCCGTGCCAGACGTCAACATCCAGTTTGATGAGGCGACACAAAGTATCCGCCGCTTTGCGGATGCCGACATTTCGGTGGCCGTTGCGCTGCCTGACGGGCTAATTACCCCTATTGTTCGCTCGGCGAACCGGAAATCGATCAGCGACATATCGGCCGAAATTCACACCCTGGTGACCAAAGCCAAAGCGGGCACGCTGAAGCCGGAAGAGTTCCAGGGGGGAACCTTTAGCGTGTCAAATCTGGGTATGCTCGGTGTACGGCAGTTTGACGCCATCATCAATCCACCGCAAAGCGCAATCCTCGCCATTGGCACCGGCGAGATGCGGGCGGTAGTACGCGACGGGCAAATCGTCGCGCGCCACCAACTGACGGTATCGCTATCCTGCGATCACCGGGTCATTGATGGGGCGGCAGGTGCAGCTTTTCTCCGGGAACTCAAGCGACTGACTGAAACCCCTACCCTGATGTTTATCCAGGAGACGAGCTATGCACGATAATTACGATGTGCTGATCATCGGCGGGGGTCCTGGGGGGTATGTGGCCGCCATCCGTGCCGGTCAGCTAGGACTTCGTACCGCCTTAGTGGAAAAACAACATCTGGGCGGCATCTGCCTGAACTGGGGATGCATTCCAACCAAGGCGCTGTTGCATGGCGCTGAGGTCGCGCACAGTATCACCCATGCCAGTCAGCTGGGCATCAGCGTGGGTGAGGTGAATGTCGATCTGCAGAAACTGGTGCAGTTTAGCCGTGCCGTTTCGCAACAGCTCACCGGCGGGGTTGAGTATCTGTTGAAGAAAAATGGCGTGAGGGTGATTGATGGTACCGCGCGGCTGCGCGGTAAGGGACAAATAACGGTAGCGGATGCCCGGGGGGAAGAGCACGATTACCGGGCCGATCACGTGATCCTGGCCACGGGCGCCCGACCACGCGCATTACCAGGCATAGAGCCAGATGGCGAACATATCTGGACCTATTTCGAGGCACTACAGCCTAAGCGATTGCCCAGGTCGCTATTAATCATCGGTTCAGGCGCGATTGGCGTCGAGTTCGCCAGCCTTTATAACGATCTGGGCTGTAAAGTGGCGCTGGTCGAGCTAGCGTCGCAGATTTTGCCAGTGGAGGATGCCGAAGTGTCAGCGGCGGTGCGTAAGTCATTCGAAAAGCGCGGGATTCAGGTCCATACCCAGACCCAGGTGACGCAAGTACAGCTCACCGATACCGGGGTGCGCTGTACACTGAAAAATACGAGCGCCGAATCTTTCCTGGAAGTCGAACGTGTGCTGCTGGCGGTTGGCGTACAGCCGAATATTGAAGATCTGGGGCTGGAAGCACTGGGCGTCGAGTTAGACCGCGGTTTTATCAAGACGGACGCGGCTTGTCGCACTAACGTATTTGGGCTTTATGCCATCGGCGATGTAGCCGGCCCGCCGTGTCTGGCGCACAAGGCCAGCCACGAAGGCGTAATCTGCATTGAGACGCTGGCTGGTGTCGAAGGCACCCATCCGCTTGATCGCGACTATGTGCCCGGTTGCACTTATGCCCGGCCTCAGGTTGCCAGTCTGGGCCTGACGGAATCGACGGCCCTGGCCAGAGGACGGCCCGTCAGGATCGGTAAGTTCTCTTATCAGAGCAATGGTAAGGCGCTGGCCAGCGGCGAGACAGAGGGTTTTGTGAAGACCATTTTCGATGCTGAAACGGGTGAATTGCTGGGCGCGCATATGGTTGGCGCACAGGTCACGGAACAGATCCAGGGGTTTGGTATCGCCCGTCACCTGGAGGCCACAGATGAAAGTCTCCTGTCGATGATCTTTGCGCATCCGACACTTTCCGAAGCGATGCATGAATCCATACTCGCGGCCTGTGACCAACCGTTGCATCAATAAGAAAATGAAAATAAGGGAGGCGATAGCGTCGTGATACGGAGTAAGTTTCCCGTTATCCCTCCTGTATTTTCCTTGAAACGTTCGGTAAGGTAACACCCCGTCGTTAGGTAAGTATCTCGCATCATTGATCTCCAGCCTCTGGCAGTCATCTCACTTTATTGAAAGTGAGCAAGACTAAAGCAAGGCAAATGGCGCTACCGACATGCCGGTTAACGCGCCATCAGAACAAACACGCCCCAGCCGAGATATTCCCGGGCCCAGGTGACGTGGTGCAGCGGCGCAGTGGTCAACTGCTGGCGAACCTCCGGCGCGAAGTCATCGTGCGGATTGGCCTCCAGCCAGCGGCGCATCGTCAACCATTTCGCCGCTTCATAACGATCCCAGCCCTCCTGGTCGGCCAGCACCATCTCCACCACGTCATAGCCCAGTTCACCAAAGTGGGCGACCAGCGCCGGCAGCGTCAGGAAGTCATCAGGCGACTGCGCGCCGCAGGCAACCGCCTCTTCCGCCGTGGCCGGACGTTTACGCCACCATGGCTCGCCGATCAGCAACATGCCGCCGGGCCGCAGGCTCTGCTTCAGCAGCTCAATCGTGCCGGCCACCCCGCCGCCGATCCACGTGGCCCCCACGCAGGCGGCAATATCGCACGGCTGGCTGGTGACATATCCGCTGGCATCCTGATGCACAAAGGTTACCCGGTCGCTTACCCCGAGTGCTTCTGCACGGGCGGTCGCCTGCTGGCTGAACAGCAGGCTCATGTCCACGCCGGTGCCGACGATCTGATGATCGCGCGCCCAGCTACAGAGCATCTCTCCGGAGCCGCTGCCGAGGTCGAGAATGGCGGTGCCCGGCGCCATCCGCAGCGCTCGTCCCAGGGTGGCGTACTTTTCCGGGGTAAAAGGGTTATGAATACGGTGCTCGCTTTCACTAATGGTAAAAATGCGAGGGATATCGATCATGAGGTTTTCTCCTTGAGAAACATACACCCGGGCAGCAACCCTGCCCGGGTCGCTGTATCAGCAGTTGTCCACCTGTGCGCGGACGTTGTGCAAACCGGTGGTGTTGATCCGGTACGGTTGACCATTAACCGACTTAATCAGCTTTTTGGTTTTGAGCTTTTTGAAGACCGCGAGGGTGCAGTCGCTCAGCAACAGTCCTTCACGGGTGTAGCATTCGACGGCGGTAATGCGGCCGGAGGTATCGCGAACGTGCGCAATACGGCCACCTTTGGCGAGAACGTGTAAGGTACGTTGTTCCTGACGGGATAAATTCATACTGAAACCTGTTCATTATCATGAGCGAAAACATGCCTACACCCGCAGGTGTGTGCGTAAGGTTTAAGCGCAGCGATAATCAGTCCGGCCTGGGCAGGTCGGGGAACTGATTATCTGATAATGACATTCTCCAGCATCGAAGCCTCAGTGAGCATTGAAAGGTATTTACCGGCTGAATATTAACACCCTAATTTGGTAAGGGTATTGCGCAGATTAAAAACTGTGACCGGTATTACGATTTACCCTCATCCTTCCCCGCATTTTGCGCTTTCCACCACCCGCTCTGTTCCTCAACGTTAACCACCACCTTATCTCCCTCCCACATTGTTAAATAATTGTTGTCAGATCACAAAATAGAAACAAAAAGGCCATTTCGTACGTATTTTATAAAAATGTAGATATTTTTAATTTATGGCTACGAAATAAACATCACCCTGACCTTACAGCGAGGAACGATCCTGATGAACGCCCTGACCGCAGTAAAACCGACACCCGCGCCATTAGCCCAGCAATACCCTGGCTTTTCCTTCGCCCCTTCCGCCCAGTCGCCGCGCCTGCTGGAACTCACCTTTTCCGCCGAAACAACCTCCCGGTTCCTGCAGCAGGTCGCGCAGTGGCCAGTGCAGGCGCTGGAGTACAAATCTTTCTTACGCTTCCAGGTCGGCAAGATCCTCGACGATCTGTGCGGCAACCAGCTGCAGCCGCTGCTGATCAAAACATTGCTCGATCGCGCGGAAGGCGCGCTGCTGATCAACGGCGAAGGCATCGAGAACGTCAGCCAGGCCGATGAGATGGTCAAGCTGGCCACCGCCGTCGCGCATCTGATTGGCCGTTCCAATTTCGACGCCATGAGCGGCCAGTATTACGCCCGCTTTGTGGTGAAAAATGTCGATAACTCAGACAGCTACCTGCGCCAGCCGCACCGGGTAATGGAGCTGCACAATGACGGTACCTATGTCGAAGAAATTACCGACTACGTGCTGATGATGAAGATCGACGAGCAGAACATGCAGGGCGGCAATTCCCTGCTGCTGCATCTCGACGACTGGGAGCATCTCGACGAATTTTTCCGCGACCCGCTGGCTCGCCGCCCGATGCGCTGGGCCGCGCCGCCGAGCAAAAACGTCAGCAAGGATGTTTTCCACCCGGTGTTCGACGTCGATTCGCTGGGCCGCCCGGTCATGCGCTATATCGACCAGTTCGTCCAGCCGAAAGATTTCGAAGAAGGCACCTGGCTGAGCCGCCTTTCCGACGCGCTGGAGACCAGTAAAAACATTCTTTCCGTGCCGGTGCCGGTGGGCAAATTCCTGCTGATTAACAACCTGTTCTGGCTGCATGGCCGCGACCGGTTTACGCCGCACCCGGACCTGCGCCGCGAACTGATGCGCCAGCGCGGCTACTTTGCGTATTCCACGAATCATTACCAGACTCATCAATAAGGGTTCTCAGGCGAAGGAATTGAGCGGATGTATGATTTCGTGATTATCGGCGGCGGCATCATCGGCATGTCGACCGCCATGCAGTTAATTGAGATTTACCCGGACGCGCGCATTGCGCTGCTGGAAAAAGAGACCGGTCCGGCCTGCCATCAGACTGGCCACAACAGCGGCGTGATCCACGCCGGGGTGTACTACACCCCCGGCAGCCTTAAGGCGCAGTTTTGCCTCGCCGGCAACCGCGCCACCAAAGCCTTTTGCGAGCAGAACGGCATCCGCTATGACGTCTGCGGCAAAATGCTGGTCGCCACCTCGCCGCTGGAAATGGAGCGGATGCGCGCCCTGTGGGATCGCACCGCCGCCAACGGCCTGCAACGCGAGTGGCTAAGCGCCGGGGAGCTACGCGAGCGCGAACCGAACATTACCGGGCTCGGCGGGATCTTCGTCCCTTCCAGCGGCATCGTCAGCTACCGCGACGTGGCGGCGGCAATGGCGAAGATCTTCGAATCGAAAGGCGGAACGATCGTCTACGACGCCGAAGTCAGCGCCCTGAAAGAACATGCCAGCGGCGTGGTGATCCGCACCCGCCAGGGCGGCGAATATGAGGCCTCCACGCTGATCGCCTGTTCGGGCTTGATGGCCGATCGGCTGGTGAAAATGATCGGCGTCGATCCCGGCTTTATCATCTGCCCGTTCCGCGGCGAATATTTTCAACTGGCGCCGCAGCACAACCAGATCGTCAATCATCTGATCTATCCGATCCCCGATCCAACGATGCCGTTCCTCGGCGTCCACCTGACCCGCATGATCGACGGCAGCGTCACCGTCGGCCCCAATGCGGTGCTGGCCCTCAAGCGCGAAGGCTACCGCAAGCGCGATATCTCGCTGGCCGATACCCTGGAGATCCTCACCTCGCCCGGCATTCGCCGGGTACTGCAAAACAACCTGCGCTCCGGACTGGGCGAAATGAAGAATTCGCTGTGCAGAAGCGGCTATCTGCGGCTGGTGCAAAAATATTGCCCGAGCCTGACGCTGAGCGATTTACGCCCGTGGCCCGCCGGCGTGCGGGCGCAGGCCGTGTCGCCGCAGGGCAAGCTGATCGACGATTTTCTCTTCGTCACCACCGCGCGTTCGATACATACCTGCAATGCGCCATCGCCAGCGGCCACCTCCGCTATCCCGATCGGCGCGCACATCGTCAGCAAGGTACAGACCCTGCTGGCCAGCCAGAGCAACCCCGGACGCACGCTGCGTGCGGCACGTAGCGTGGAGACACTACACGCCGCTTTTACCCGTTAACCCCCTTAAGACAGGAAGCGATTATGCAACTCAACGATATGACACTGTTTCGCCAGCAGGCGCTGATCGATGGTCAGTGGCGCGATGCCCCCAATGGCGACGTGATTGTGGTGACCAACCCGGCCAACGGCGAGCAGCTCGGCAGCGTACCGAAAATGGGCGCCGATGAAACCCGCGAAGCAATTGAAGCCGCCAATCGCGCCCTTCCCGCCTGGCGAGCCCTCACCGCCAAAGAGCGGGCGAACATTCTGCGCCGCTGGTTCGATCTTATGATGGAGAACCAGGACGATCTCGCCCGCCTGATGACCCTCGAGCAGGGAAAACCGCTGGCGGAAGCCAAAGGCGAAATCAGCTACGCCGCCTCCTTTATTGAGTGGTTCGCCGAAGAAGGTAAGCGCATTTACGGCGATACCATTCCCGGCCATCAGGCCGACAAACGCCTGCTGGTGATTAAGCAGCCGATCGGCGTTACCGCCGCCATCACCCCGTGGAACTTCCCGGCGGCGATGATCACCCGTAAAGCGGGCCCGGCGCTGGCCGCCGGCTGCACCATGGTCCTGAAACCGGCCAGCCAGACGCCGTTTTCCGCGCTGGCGCTGGCCGAACTGGCGAATCGCGCCGGGATCCCCGCCGGGGTGTTTAACGTGGTTACCGGCTCCGCCGGCGCGGTCGGCGGCGAACTGACCAGCAATCCGCTGGTGCGCAAGCTCTCCTTCACCGGCTCGACCGAGATTGGCCGCCAGCTGATGGAGCAGTGTGCGAAAGACATCAAAAAAGTCTCCCTGGAACTCGGCGGCAACGCGCCGTTTATCGTCTTTGACGACGCCGACCTCGATAAAGCCGTCGAGGGGGCGCTGGCGTCGAAGTTCCGCAACGCCGGGCAGACCTGCGTCTGCGCCAATCGCCTGTACGTCCAGGACGGCGTCTATGACCGTTTCGCTGAAAAACTGCAGCAGGCGGTAGAAAAACTGCGCATCGGCGATGGCCTGCAGGATGGCGTCACCACCGGCCCGCTGATCGACGAGAAAGCCGTCGCCAAAGTTGAAGAACATATTGCCGACGCCATCGCCAAAGGCGCGAAGGTCGTCACCGGCGGCAAACCGCATGCCCTGGGCGGCAACTTCTTCCAGCCGACCATCCTGGTCAACGTTCCCGACAGCGCCAAAGTGGCGAAAGAGGAGACCTTCGGCCCGCTGGCGCCGCTGTTCCGCTTTAAAGATGAAGCCGACGTCATTGCCCAGGCCAACGATACCGAATTCGGCCTCGCCGCCTATTTCTACGCCCGCGATCTGAGCCGCGTGTTCCGCGTCGGCGAAGCGCTGGAGTACGGCATCATCGGCATCAACACCGGCATTATCTCGACCGAAGTCGCGCCGTTCGGCGGCGTCAAGGCCTCCGGCCTTGGCCGCGAAGGGTCGAAGTACGGTATCGAAGATTACTTAGAAATCAAATATATGTGTATTGGCCTTTAACAGGAGCGAGGGATGAACAGCAATAAAGCAATGATGGCGCGTCGCAGCGATGCGGTGCCGCGCGGCGTCGGCCAGATCCACCCTATCTTCGCCGAACGCGCGGAGAACTGCCGGGTGTGGGACGTCGAAGGCCGCGAATATCTCGATTTTGCCGGCGGTATCGCGGTCCTCAATACCGGCCATCTGCATCCGCAGGTTGTCGCCGCCGTCGAAGACCAGCTGAAAAAGCTATCTCATACCTGCTTTCAGGTACTGGCCTACGAGCCTTACCTGGCGCTGTGCGAAAAGATGAACCAGAAGGTGCCCGGTGATTTCGCCAAGAAAACCCTGCTGGTCACCACCGGGTCGGAAGCGGTGGAGAACGCGGTGAAAATCGCCCGCGCGGCAACCGGGCGCAGCGGCGCCATCGCCTTCACCGGCGCTTATCACGGCCGTACCCATTACACCCTGTCGCTGACCGGAAAAGTGAACCCGTACTCCGCCGGTATGGGGTTAATGCCGGGCCACGTCTATCGCGCCCTCTACCCGTGCGCGCTGCACGGCGTCAGCGATGACGAGGCGATCGCCAGCATCCATCGCATCTTCAAAAACGATGCCGCGCCGGAAGATATCGCCGCCATCATTATTGAGCCAGTGCAGGGTGAAGGCGGGTTTTATGCCGCTTCCCCGGCTTTTATGCAGCGCCTGCGCGCCCTGTGCGACGAACACGGCATCATGCTGATCGCCGATGAGGTCCAAAGCGGCGCGGGCCGTACCGGCACGCTGTTCGCCATGGAGCAGATGGGCGTGGCGGCAGATATCACCACCTTCGCCAAATCCATCGCCGGCGGTTTCCCGCTGGCGGGCGTCACCGGACGGGCGGAAGTCATGGACGCTATTGCGCCGGGCGGATTGGGCGGCACCTACGCTGGCAACCCCATCGCCTGCGCCGCCGCCCTGGCGGTATTGCAGATTTTCGAGCAAGAGAATCTGCTGGAAAAAGCCAACCAGCTCGGCGACACCCTGCGCCAGGGCCTGCTGGCGATTGCGGAAGATCATCCGGAGATCGGCGACGTTCGCGGTCTCGGGGCGATGATCGCTATTGAGCTGTTTGAAGAGGGCGACCGCAGCAAGCCTAACGCCAGGCTGACGGCGGATATCGTCGCCCGCGCCCGCGACAAAGGCCTGATCCTGCTCTCCTGCGGGCCGTACTACAACGTGCTGCGCATCCTGGTGCCGCTGACCATTGAAGAGGCGCAGATCGAGCAGGGTCTCAAGATCATCGCCGACTGCTTTACCGAGGCGAAACAGGCATAGAACAGAACACATGCGGAAGCGAAGTACGTTCGTAAGGGAATGAAGACGAGACCTGCAAAACAACAATAATACGCGTGCCCCGGCGCGGGAATGTCGGGGCGCTCTCCCAGGTGACACACTTCGAGAGGGTAAATGATGGGGCAACTGTCGCAATCACAGGATTTAGGGGCGGGGCTGAAGTCGCGCCACGTCACGATGTTATCTATCGCCGGGGTGATCGGCGCGAGTTTATTTGTCGGTTCCAGCGTCGCCATTGCCGAAGCGGGCCCGGCGGTGCTGCTGGCCTATCTGTTTGCCGGGCTGCTGGTGGTGATGATTATGCGTATGCTGGCCGAAATGGCCGTCGCCACGCCGGATACTGGCTCCTTTTCCACCTACGCCGACAAAGCCATCGGCCGCTGGGCGGGGTATACCATCGGCTGGCTGTATTGGTGGTTCTGGGTACTGGTTATTCCGCTGGAAGCCAATATCGCGGCGATTATTCTGCATTCGTGGGTGCCGGGCGTCCCGGTGTGGTTGTTCTCGCTGGTCATCACTCTCGCCCTCACCGGCAGTAACCTGCTGAGCGTCAAGAACTACGGTGAATTCGAGTTCTGGCTGGCTATCTGTAAAGTCATCGCCATTCTGGCCTTTATCGTGCTGGGTGCCATCGCCATCACGGGCTTCTACCCTTATGCCGAAGTGAGTGGGATTTCGCGTCTGTGGGATCACGGCGGCTTTATGCCGAACGGCTTCGGCGCGGTACTCAGCGCGATGCTGATCACCATGTTCTCGTTTATGGGCGCGGAGATCGTCACCATTGCCGCCGCCGAATCGGATACCCCGGATAAACACATCGTCCGTGCCACCAATTCCGTTATCTGGCGCATCTCTATCTTCTACCTGTGCTCCATTTTCGTGGTGGTCGCCCTGATCCCGTGGAACATGCCGGGACTGAAGAGCGTGGGGTCCTACCGCTCGGTGCTCGAGCTGCTGCATATTCCCTACGCGAAGCTGATTATGGACGGTGTGATCCTCCTGTCGGTCACCAGTTGCCTGAACTCGGCGCTGTATACCGCCTCGCGGATGCTCTACTCCCTGAGCCGCCGCGGCGATGCGCCGGCCATCATGGGCCGAACCAACCGCAGCAAAACCCCGTACGTGGCGGTGCTGCTCTCCACCGGCGCAGCCTTCTTAACCGTGGTGGTGAACTACTACGCCCCCGCCAAGGTGTTTAAATTCCTTATCGACAGCTCCGGCGCTATCGCCCTGCTGGTTTATCTGGTGATCGCCATTTCTCAACTGCGGATGCGCAAAATCCTGCTGGCGAAAGGGGGGGAAATTCGTCTTAAGATGTGGCTCTACCCGTACCTGACCTGGCTGGTTATCGCCTTTATCACCTTCGTGCTGGTGGTGATGCTGTTCCGTCCGGCGCAGCAGCTGGAGGTGATCTCTACCGGGCTGTTAGCACTGGGAATTATTTGTACAGTACCGATTATGTCACGCTGGAAAAAGCTGGTATTGTGGCAAAAACTGCCGCTGCAAAATACGCGTTAACCCTGTTCCCGGCGCCCGCCGGGAAGAGTATTCAGGAGTAAGAACATGACCGCCATTCCCCAGGCGACGGCCATTGACGGGTACCGTTGGTTGAAAAACGACATCATCCGCGGGGTCTACCAACCCGATGAGAAGCTGCGGATGAGTCTGTTGACGTCGCGCTATGAGCTCGGCGTCGGACCGCTACGGGAGGCGCTCTCGCAGTTGGTGGCGGAAAGGCTGGTGACGGTGGTCAATCAGAAAGGTTATCGGGTAGCGCCCATGTCCGAACAGGAGCTTCTCGATATCTTCGACGCGCGCGCCAATATGGAAGCCATGCTGGTGCGCCTCGCCATCGAACGCGGCGGCGACGAGTGGGAAGCCGAGCTGCTGGCCCGCGCCCATCTGCTCAACAAACTGGAGTCCTGCGACGCCAGCGAGCGCTTACTCGATGAATGGGACCAGCGCCATCAGGCGTTTCACACCGCCATTGTTGCCGGCTGCGGCTCGCAGTACCTGCTGCAGATGCGTGAACGGCTGTTCGATCTGGCGGCGCGCTACCGTTTTATCTGGCTGCGCACCACCGTGCTGTCGGTGGAGATGCTGGAAGACAAGCATGTTCAACACCAGACCCTGCTGGACGCCATTCTGGCGCGCGATGCCGAGCAGGCCAGCGCATTGATGCGCGAGCACTTACTGACCCCTATCCCGATTATTCAACAGGCGATGGCCGGCAAGCTGTCGCCGCAGGCAGGGTGAGTCAGATGGTGGGGTTGAAATTACGGGTATGGCGGCACGCTCCTCCACGCCGCACGGGCGTGGAGAAATCGTATCCGTAGATCAATCAGGCCCGCAGGCGAACCGGTTCGCTGAAATCGTCGGCCGGTTCCAGCTTCAGATTAAAGGTGGTCAGCAGCGCCGCTGCGCGCTCGTGGAACTCGCGTAGCGTTTTTTCCAGTCTCTCGCTCACTTCCGGGTCGTCAATGTCGACCGCCTGCCATGAACCTTCTTTATTGAACAGGCCAAACTGGTAGCTGTAAGTGAAACGTGACTCTTGTGCTTCCATTTCCATCCACCAGCCCCAGAATTCACGCTTCTCCGGCGCGGGCTTAACATTGACGCAAACTGCCAGGCAATCGAAAAAGAAACGGTTGTCATGGCACTGCTCTTCGCGAATGTAAGGCCCTAGCGCCGTGAATTTCTTGATCAACTTACTTTTCAGGTGTCCACTCGGTAACGTCATTGCGATCTCCTTTAGTGATGCAACTGTTTTACCAAACCAATAGAATTTAGCAATAAATTAACCAAATCTATGATTGATCCAGCGGGCGATCTGTCGCAATGCGTGATCAAAATTGCGATACACCGGGTTAAACGGGATCTCCAGCAGTTTGCCATCGGCAGATGACGAAGTGATTAACCGCGACTCCTCTTCGGGGCTGAACGGATCGTCCTTCCAGAAGCCCGAGAGCATCGGCGTCGGGCAACGGCGCCCCAGCAGTCCCTGAGTTTTTAACGAGTAGCGGTTGAGCTCCACGCGTAGTGCTTCATCGGATGCGTCATGCATGCCCAGCCGCGAGGCCAGCACGTCAAGATACATCTCCGGCACGCGCCCCTGATGCAGAGGATCCACCAGCAGACCATGAACGACCGGGCCCAGACAGGCCACGGCCTTCAGCCGCTGCGGCTCCAGGTAACCCAGACGGACCGCGATATTGGCGCCAAAGCGGAAGCCAAAGGCCGCGACCCGGGTGTGATCGACCCACGGTACATTTTCCAGATGGCGCAGCGCATGCTGGTGCAGCAGGCTGGTGTCCTGATTCAGCGTCCATTTTGACGAGAAGCCGATGGAAGGCATGTCGATCGTCAGCATGGCAATGCCGAGCGGTGAGAAGTAGTTCTCATACAGGTTGTAATAATCCGTCTGCAGCGAGTCCAGGCCCCCGCACATCAGCACCGTCGGAAACGGCCCATCGCCTTTTGGCGTATGCAAAAAGCCGGTTATTGGCGAACCGCCAGGGATGGTGAACTCCAGCTCGCGCAGCGAGCCCGGCAGCCGCTGGGCGGCTTCTTCATACGCCCGGTTGGCTAAAGCCTGCGCCTGTTCGGCCAGCTCATCGCCTTTAATATGCGGATAAGCGGCAATGCTATACAGGTTCGATGCATGCAACCAGTGGCGGCCGCTCAGCAAAGGATCGGCTTCCTGCCCGGCCTTTTGCTGCCACTGCATGGCCTCTTTCGCCCACTCGAAGATCCAGTTGCCGCCGCGATAGCCGATGACGGTATCGAACAGCTCTGGATCCGTTCGTTCGGCCTCGCTCATCACAATGCGCGCTTGCACATCGAGGATCTCCTGCGGGGTCACGCCGCGCCAGATCCACATCAAACGGTTGATCAGACGGTACCAGTGATCGACGTGATTGCCGCTTAGCGCCGACTGCATCGCCGGGGGTTTTCCGGCAGAAAACCGACGCACCAGCGTAGAGGTTTCGGGATGTTTGAAGCGAGGTTTAAACAGCGTTTCGCTGAGGTTAGCCTGTGACATGTGCAGTCTCCGTCGTAGTGCCACTCCTGTTATTGTAACCTGCTAAAGGATAAAAAAAACCACGCCCGGCAAGCCGGGCGTGGTAAATAGCACTGTCCTGAAGAATTAACGACCTGCGATAGGCGGTACAAAGACCACGCCCATATCCCACGGCTGTTCAATCCAGGTATCCTGAGGAATATCAACAACGTAATCATCCACCAGCGGACGGCCTGCCGGCTTGGCGAAAATAGTGACAAAGTGCGCTTTTGGATACATTTCGCGGATCGCCACGGCGGTACCGCCGGTATCCACCAGATCGTCGATGACGATAAAGCCTTCGCCATCGCCTTCCGCACGTTTCAGCACTTTCAGCTCGCGCTGGTTATCATGGTCGTAGCTGGAGATGCATACGGTATCAACATGACGAATGCCCAGTTCACGCGCCAGTAAGGCTCCCGGTACCAGTCCACCGCGGCTGACGGCAATAATGCCTTTCCATTGCTCAACCGGCAGCAGACGGCTGGCCAGTTTGCGGGCGTGAATCTGCAACATGTCCCAGGTGACGACGTATTTTTCGCTCATGTGAAGTGTCCCAGCCTGTGTAATACGGCTTAAATAATGTTCGAGGGGGAAAATGGTTGCGCGAGATTATAGAGATCTGACGCACTAAAAACCAGTGTTAAGCGGTTTGCGCAACGCTTTTTGCGTTGTTTACACTACCTGCGGCGGTGGAAAGTGGTATTCTCAACCTCATCGCGCAAGCCCAGGCTTGTTGTGTATTTTATTGCTAACCCTCGTCCTGCAACCGCTGTATGCAGGAGTTTGTAAGGAGACTTACCGTGTCTGAACTGTCTCAACTATCCCCGCAGCCGCTTTGGGATATTTTTGCCAAGATTTGCTCCATCCCGCACCCATCCTATCACGAAGAACAGCTCGCCGAGCACATTATGGGTTGGGCAAAAGAAAAAGGCTTACACGCGGAACGTGACCAGGTTGGCAACATTCTGATTCGTAAAGGCGCGACTGCCGGTATGGAAAACCGCAAGCCGGTAGCGCTGCAGGCGCACCTCGATATGGTGCCGCAGAAAAACAACGATACCGTCCACGACTTCGCCAAAGATCCGATTCAGCCGTACATTGACGGCGAATGGGTGAAAGCACGCGGCACCACGCTGGGCGCGGATAACGGCATCGGGATGGCGTCCGCACTGGCGGTGCTGGCCGACGACAGCGTCGCTCACGGCCCGCTGGAAGTGCTGCTGACCATGACCGAAGAAGCCGGTATGGACGGCGCGTTCGGTCTGCAGGCCAACTGGCTGCAGGCGGATATCCTGATCAATACCGACTCCGAAGAAGAAGGCGAAATCTACATGGGTTGCGCCGGCGGGATCGATTTCACCTCTAACCTGGCGCTGACCCGCGAAGCGATTCCGGCCGGGTTCCAGAGCTTTAAACTGACCTTAAAAGGGCTGAAGGGCGGCCACTCCGGCGGTGACATTCACCTTGGTCTGGGCAACGCCAACAAGCTGCTGTCGCGCTTCCTCGCCGGCCACGCCGATGAGCTGGATCTGCGTCTGGTCGATTTCAACGGCGGTACGTTGCGCAACGCCATCCCGCGCGAAGCATACGCGACCGTCGCCGTCGCCGCGGATAAAGCCGATGCGCTGAAAGCGCTGGTGAATACTTACCAGGCGCTGCTGAAAAACGAGCTGGAGGCCAAAGAGAAGAACCTGGTAGTGCTCCTGGAAGCGGTTGATAACGACAAAGCAGCGCTGACGCAGGCTTCCCGCGACGGTTTCATCCGCCTGCTGAACGCCACGCCGAACGGGGTTATCCGCAACTCTGACGTGGCGAAAGGCGTAGTGGAAACTTCGCTGAACGTCGGCGTCGTCACCATGACCGATGACAACGTGCAGATCCACTGCCTGATCCGCTCACTCCTCGACAGTGGCAAAGACTACGTGGTCAGCATGCTGGATTCTCTGGGTAAACTGGCGGGGGCGAAAACCGAAGCCAAAGGCGCTTACCCTGGCTGGCAGCCGGACGCCAACTCGCCGGTAATGCACCTGGTGCGCGAGACTTACCAGCGTCTGTTCAACAAGACGCCGAACATCCAGATCATCCACGCCGGTCTGGAATGCGGTCTGTTCAAAAAACCGTATCCGGAGATGGACATGGTCTCCATCGGGCCAACCATTACCGGTCCGCACTCCCCGGATGAGCAGGTACATATCGAGAGCGTCGGCCAGTACTGGACGCTGCTGACCGAGCTGCTGAAAGCCATTCCGGCTAAATAAGCACCACAACCGGCGGCAGTCTGCCGCCGGTTTTCCCCCGTATCACCTTAGCGCCACGCGTTTTTCCATCCGGTAGTTAATAAACCACTCCCCACGCGCCGCCACCCGCTGCTCCGCCACCACGTCAAAACCATGGGCTGTAAAACAGGGCTTTGCGGTAATGCTCGCGTCCACCGTCAGGATTTGCTCAGGATACTGAGCGCAGAGCGCTTCGATAAGCGCGCCGCCGATACCCTGCCTGGCGTGATCCGGCGAGACAAAGAGCAAATCGATATGCGTCCCGATAGCGGTGATAAAGCCAACCGGTTGATTGTTGACCACGGCCACCCGCCCGATTGAGTCAGCCAGCTTTTGTCGCCAGCGCGTCTCATCCACCTGTGCCCAGGCCGCAATCTGCCCCGGGGTATAGTCCTGGCTCGCCGTTTCCCGCACCGCGCGCAGGAAGACCTCGCAGAGCATGGGCAAATCGCTGTCGCGGTAAGCACGAATGTGCATGGTTAAATCCCTAATAAAAGCTGCCTTTCCAGCTGCGGATCGAGCAGCGTCACGTGGAGCCCAACCAGACGCACGCCCCGTCCGCCGCGACGCTCATCCCAGGCTTTGTGGGCGGTGGCAATCAGATCCTCTTTGTTCAGCCGCGGCCAGACGTGCTCCTGGGTGGTCTGCTGGAAGTCATTGAATTTCAGTTTAATGCCCTGGCGGGCGATCAACAGGTCCGGTTTGACCTTTGCCAGCCGGCGCTCCAGCTCGGGATAGAGGTTTTCGATAATCGCTTCGCACGCTGACCATTCGTGGATATCTTCCACTAACGTCCGCTCCACGCCCACCGATTTACGTTGCCGATCGTTATGGATTTCCCGCTCATCAATCCCGTGGCTGCGCTCCCACAGAATACGACCGAATTTACCGAAGCGCTTGAGCAGCATGGCCAGATCGCTGTTCTGCACATCGCCACAGGTACGCAGGCCCATATTTTCCAGCTTCGCCGCCGACACCTTTCCGACACCGGGTATTTTCGCCAGCGGCAGCGCCCGCACAAACTCTGCCACCTGATGGGGAGCGATAACGAACTGGCCGTTGGGTTTATTCATATCGGAAGCGATTTTAGCGAGAAACTTCACCGGCGCCACGCCCGCCGAGGCGGTGAGGTGCAGCTCCCGTTCGATGGTCTGGCGGATCTCCTGAGCTATCAGAGTGGCCGACCCGTGACAATGCACGCTGTCGCTGACGTCAAGGTAGGCTTCATCCAGCGACAGCGGCTCAATGCGCGAGGTATAGCGGGAGAAAATTTCGCGGATATGATTCGAGGCTTCTTTGTAGGCATCGAAGCGGCCGGGAAGCAGCGTGAGATGCGGGCACAGCTTGAGCGCCGTTGCCGTCGGCATGGCGCTGCGCACACCAAACTTACGCGCAGGATAGTTCGCGGTACTAATCACGCCACGCTGTACCCGACTGCCGCCTATCGCGAGGGGGATATCACGCAACGCCGGGTTGTCGCGCATCTCCACCGCTGCAAAGAAACAGTCCATATCGACATGGATAATTTTACGCATCGTCAGACTCAACACTGTATACCCATACAGCATAGCAAAACTGCGCGCCAGTTTGATGCTTTTTTTACTCCGGTGGTCAAAAAAACGCTGACAACATAAAAGTGCAATAAATCATGTTTATTTTCATAACGTTAATCAACTAATCTGAAAGATACAATTATGAAGAAACGACTCACCGCCCTTTGCCTGCTGGCCGCCAGCAGCGCTTTAGCTAACCCACAGCTGATTGCCCACCGCGGCGGTACCGGCGATGCGCCGGAAAATACCCTGCCGGCCATTAAACTGGCGCTGGAGAACCACGCTGAGGCCATCTGGGTCACGGTGCAGTTAAGCCGCGACGGCGTACCGGTACTCTATCGTTCAAGCGATCTCTCCGCCCTGACCAACGCCGAGGGTAAGGTCTCCAGCTTAACCGCCGCCGAGCTGGCGAAAGTCGACGCCGGCTGGAAATGGGGGGATGACAGCCACCCGTGGCGCGGTAAGCAGGCTACGATCCCGACCCTGCAAAGCGTGCTGCAACAGTGGCCGCACACTTTTTTCTACATCGATATCAAATCTCCAGATGCCGATCCGGCGGTGATGGGCGAACGCCTGCTGGCGGTGTTAAAAGCCACCGACAGCCTCGATCGCGTGCGGGTCTATTCCACCGATGACCGCTATATCGCCGCCCTGCCATCCGCTATTCCCCGCTTCGTCACCCGCAGCGAGACTCGCACTAAACTTGCTACTATTTCACTCAGCCACCAGTGCCAACTGAGCAGCCAGCACAATGGCGATAAGTGGTATGGGCTGGAGCTGAAGCGCAAGGTGGAGGTAGTGGAGAAGTTTACCCTTGGCGAAGGGATCTCTCCGGCAACGCTCACCTGGGATAAAGAGGCGATGGATTGCTTCCGCTCGCAGGGCAAAGCGCACATTATTTTCTTCGGCATCAACAGTGCGGAAGACTACCGCACGGCGAAGGAGCTGGGCGCCGACGGGGTGATGGTGGATTCTCCGGCGCAGGCGAAAAGCTGGCAGTAAGGGAGTCAACGGCTAAAAAGGGCCGCGAAAGCGGCCTCACATTGCTGGCATGCTATTGCCGGGTGGCGGCTGGCGCCTGACCCGGCCTACGGTCCCAAATCACCGCCGGGCCAGAAGCTGCTGAAACTGCCGGTGCTGGCGGCCTCAACATCGCTGAGACGTTCCCGGAAGGCCGGGGCAGCCCGCAGGGATGCGGGCTGAGGGCCGTGTTTTGCACGGACGCTGCCTCGGCCCGACCCGAAGCCTGCAGGGATAAGTCGAAGGTACCACGCAGTGGCGATGTTGCTGGCCGGAGCCCGGGGGTACAGGGGGCGGCGGCGACTGGCTGCCCCCTGTGCGCTCCCTGCGCCATGAGTGACATAACGCAGAAGAAATATTGGGAGCGCAATCTGCCCGGAAATAACACAGATTACAAAATACGCCGCTGCTGACGCTGCGCCTCGCGAGCGAGACGTTTCTTACGCGCGTCGCACGGTTCCGGACAGTCGCAGACTTTCTCCAGCCCCAGCGAGGAGATCCCGCCGCAGCTGCCCTGAATGCTCTTACGCTTCACCAGGTAGCCCAGCGACATACCGAGGATCACCAGCGCAAAAATCACAAAGGTCGCGACAAATACCGTCAACATCGTCAGCCTCCAAAGTCGTCGAGCATGATGTTCTCATCTTCGACGCCCAGGTCTTTGAGCATTTTTATCACCGCGGAGTTCATCACCGGCGGCCCGCACATATAGAATTCGCAGTCTTCCGGCGCCGGGTGGTCGCGCAGATAGTTTTCATACAGAACATTATGGATAAAGCCCGTATGCCCGGTCCAGTTATCTTCCGGCAGCGGATCGGAGAGCGCGACGTGGAAGGTGAAGTTTGGATTGTCGCGCGCCAGCTGCTCGAACTCATCATCGTAGAACATCTCGCGCAGCGAACGGGCGCCGTACCAGAAGCTGATTTTGCGCGTGCTGTGCAGCCGCTTGAGCTGATCAAAGATATGCGAGCGCATCGGCGCCATGCCGGCGCCGCCGCCGATAAACACCATCTCGGCGTCGGTCTCTTTAGCAAAGAACTCGCCAAACGGCCCGGAAATCGTCACCTTATCGCCAGGCTTCAGCGACCAGATATAGGACGACATGATCCCTGGCGGCGCATCCGGTACTTTCGGCGGCGGCGTCGCGATGCGCACGTTGAGCATAATGATGCCCTTCTCTTCCGGATAGTTAGCCATCGAGTAGGCGCGCAGGGTCGGCTCTTTCACCTCAGAGACGTAGCGGAACAGGTTGAACTTATCCCAGTCTGAACGGTATTCATCGGGAACATCGAAGTCAGCATAGGCCACTTTATGCGGCGGGCATTCAATCTGAATAAAGCCACCGGCGCGGAACGGCACCACCTCCCCCTCCGGGATCCGCAGCTTGAGCTCTTTAATGAAAGTGGCTTTGTTATCGTTAGAGATAACTTCGCACTCCCATTTTTTGACGCCAAAAATCTCTTCCGGCAGCTCAATCTTCATGTTCTGCTTCACCGCAACCTGGCAGGCCAGACGGCAACCGGCTTTGGCATCCCGCTTGGTAATATGCGAAAGCTCGGTCGGCAGGATATCGCCGCCGCCCTCTTTAATTGTCACCCGACACTGGCCGCAGGAGCCGCCGCCGCCGCAGGCAGAAGAGACGAAGATCCCATTGCTGGACAGCGTGCTCAGCAGTTTGTCACCCGCCGGGGTACGGATCTGTTTATCCGCTTCGTTATTGATCTCAATAACCACGTCGCCCGCGTTCACCAGCTTCGAGCGCGCTGCCAGGATAAGCCCCGACAGCACCAGCACAATTAGCGTGAACATCACAACGCCAAGAATAATTTCCATACTTTTCCGCCCTTATAGCTGCACACCGGAGAAGGACATAAAGCCCAGCGCCATCAGGCCAGTGGTAATAAAGGTGATCCCTAACCCGCGCAGACCGGCGGGCACATTGGCGTACTTCATTTTTTCGCGGATCCCCGCCATCGCCACGATCGCCAGCATCCAGCCAATGCCGGAGCCGAAGCCGTAGACGATGGATTCCGTGAAGTTGTAATCGCGCTGCACCATGAACGACACGCCGCCGAAAATCGCGCAGTTGACCGCAATCAGCGGCAGAAAGATCCCCAGCGCGTTGTACAGCGCCGGGAAGTATTTATCGAGGATCATCTCGAGGATCTGCACCAGCGCGGCAATCACCCCGATAAAGGTGATGAAGTTAAGGAAGCTGAGATCAACGCCTTCCACCAATGCGCCGTCGCGCAGCACCAGGTTATAGACCAGGTTGTTGATTGGCACGGCAAGACCCAGCACCACCGTCACTGCGACGCCGAGGCCGAAGGCGGTGGAGACCTTTTTCGACACCGCGAGGAAGGTACACATTCCGAGGAAGAAGGCCAGCGCCATATTCTCAACGAACACCGCGCGGACAAACAGGCTAATGTAATGAGCCATCATCGATTACTTACTCCTTTTCCTGCTGTTCAGGCTTCCAGCTACGCAGGGCCCAGATCAGCAAACCGATAATGAAGAACGCGCTCGGCGCCAGCAGGAACAGGCCGTTCGGCTGATACCAGCCGCCGTTCTGCACCGTCTCCAGCACCGTGATACCGAACAGCTTGCCGCTGCCGATAAGCTCACGCAGGAAGCCGACGATAATCAGGATCGCGCCATAGCCGAGACCGTTGCCGATACCGTCCATAAAGCTCGCCAGCGGTGGCGATTTCATGGCGTAGGCTTCGGCGCGACCCATCACAATACAGTTGGTGATGATAAGCCCGACGAATACCGACAGCTGCTTAGAGGTCTCATAGGCGAAAGCCCGCAGTAGCTGATCCACCACGATAACCAGCGAGGCGATGATCGCCATCTGCACGATGATGCGCACGCTATTGGGGATATGGTGGCGAATCATCGAGATAAACATGCTGGAGAACGCCGTCACCAGCGTCACCGCGATGGTCATCACGAAGGCGGTTTCCAGTTTAGTCGTCACCGCCAGCGCGGAGCAGACGCCCAGCACCTGCAGGGCGATGGGGTTATTGGCGATGAGCGGCCCCACCAGCACGCGCTTAACTTCTTTCATATCGCTCTGTTCAGCCATTATTCAGCCCTCCCTCGCGCACCTTTTTCAGGAACGGACCAAAGCCCAGTTCGCCCATCCAGAAATCAAAGCTGTGCTGCACGCCGTTTGACGTCAGCGTGGCGCCGGATAGACCGTCTACCGCGTGCAGGTCACCGGCGCGTGCGCCGCCTTTTACCACGCGGAGTGCCGGCATGCCGTTGTCATCCAGCACCTGCTTGCCAATAAACTGCTGGCGCCAGTTCGGGTTTTCCACTTCGCCGCCCAGCCCCGGGGTTTCCCCCTGATCGTAGTAAGTGATGCCTTTCACCGTGCGGCCATCGACGTCCAGCGCCACAAAGGCGTACATCATCGACCACAGGCCATTGCCGTAGATCGGCAGCACCATCTGCTCAATCTGTTGCTGCGCGTCGCGCACCAGATAAATTTCCGCCAGGTTGCTACGGCGTTTAATGCCGGCCGGATCCTGGCTGGCGTCCAGCGCGATGCTCTGCTGCGGATCCTTCAGCGCCTGGGCTTGGTTGAATTTCCCCGGGTCTTTCTCCAACAGCTCGCCGGTCGACAGGTTCACCAGCCGCGGGGTAATGCGTGCCGCGAAGGTATCGGCTACCGCATCGGCATCCATCCCGGGCTGCATCAGGCCGGCGACGGCCAGAATATTGCGCTGCTTATCCAGCGCCCGCTGCGCCTGCTGGCGGGATTTCAGCCCCACAGCCGAGCCCGCCACCACGATGGAGCAGACCAGACAAAGCACCAGCACCACCAGCAGCGTTTTGCCGATGCTATCGTTACTTTTCTTCTCAGCCACGCGACTTCCTCCGCTTAATATTGGCCTGCACCACCAGGTAATCGAACAGCGGTGCGAAGAGGTTGGCGAAGAGGATCGCCAGCATCATCCCTTCCGGATAGGCCGGGTTCACCACGCGGATCAGCACGCACATCACGCCGATCAGCACGCCGTAACTCCATTTCCCTTTATCAGTAAACGAGGCGGATACCGGGTCCGTCGCCATAAACATCATGCCGAAGGCAAAGCCGCCGAGCACCAGATGCCAGTACCACGGCATGGCGAACATCGGGTTGGTTGCGGAACCGATGAAATTAAACAGGGTGGCGGTGGCGATCATGCCGATCATCACCCCGGCGACGATGCGCCAGGATGCGACGCGGCCAAAGAGAATGATCGCGCCGCCAATCAGGATCATCAGCGTGGAGACTTCGCCAATTGAGCCGGGAATGTTGCCGAGAAAGGCGTCCATCCAGCTCACCGGGATGCCGGTAGCGACGTTAACCAGCGCTTCACCGCCGCCGCTGGCCCACTGGGAGAGCGGCGTGGCGCCGGAGAAACCGTCCGCCGCCGTCCATACCAGGTCGCCGGAGATTTGCGCCGGATAGGCGAAGAACAGGAACGCGCGTCCCGCCAGTGCTGGGTTGAGGAAGTTGCGCCCGGTACCGCCGAAAATCTCTTTAGCGATCACCACCCCGAAGGAGATCCCCAGCGCCGCCTGCCATAGCGGCAGCGTAGGCGGCACAATCAGCGCGAAGAGAATTGAGGTAACGAAAAAGCCTTCGTTGATCTCATGTTTGCGCACAATCGCGAACAGCACTTCCCAGAAGCCGCCGACGATAAAGACGGTGAGGTAAATAGGCAGGAAGAAGACCGCGCCCAAGGTCATCATGCTTAGCCAGCCGGCGTCAGTACTGAAGCTGACCCCTAACCACTGGGCGACGCTGTAATGCCAGTTGTTGGCGATCACCTGCTGCAGCTGTTCGGCGCCGTACAGTTTGTGCAGCGCCGGAATGGTCTGCAGCCCAACGTTGTACATGCCCCAGAACATCGCCGGGAATACGGCAAACCACACGAGGATCATCATCCGCTTGAGGTCGATGGCGTCGCGCACGTGCGCCGCGCCGCGGGTGACCTGCCCCGGCGTGTAGAAGATGGTCGCCGCCGCTTCATACAGCGGGTAATATTTTTCCAGCTTGCCGCCATGCGTGAAATGCGGCTCAAGTTTCTCAATCAGGTGCTTTAAGCCCATCTCTTATCCTTCCTGCTCAATCTGGGTTAACACGCTGCGCAGCGCCGGACCGTATTCATATTTGCCCGGACAAACGTAGGTGCAGAGCGCCAGATCTTCTTCATCCAGCTCCAGACAGCCCAGCGCCTGGGCGCTATCGCTATCGCCGGCCAGCAGATCGCGCAGCAATATGGTTGGCAGAATATCCAGCGGCATCACCCGCTCATAGTTGCCGATCGGCACCATCGCCCGTTCGCCGCCGTGGGTATCGGTGGAAAAATGAAAGCGCTTGCGCTTGAAGAAATGGCCTAGCGTAGTGCGGGTAATCGAGAACTTCTCTTTGCCCGGCATTACCCAGCCAAACAGCTCTTTTTCCCGACCTTCCCGAACCACGCTCACCTGCAGATGGAAACGCCCGAGGAAAGCGTGAGGGCCATGGGCACGGGTACCGCTAAGCACCGAGCCGGAAATGACGCGGTTTTCGCCCTCCTCCAGCTCGCCTGCCAGCAGATCGTCCAGACTGGCGCCCAGCGTCGTTTTGACCAGCCGCGGCGACTTCACCTGCGGGCCGCCGAGCGCAATCACCCGTTCGCAGTACAACTCACCTTCAAGGAAAAGCTGACCAATAGCGATCGCATCCTGATAATTGAGGTGCCAGACCTGCTTATTCAGACTCACCGGCTCCAGAAAGTGAATATGCGTTCCCGGCAGCCCCGCCGGGTGCGGCCCGGCAAATTGATTAAAACAGACCTGGCCGGCAGGATGGCCGCCCAGCTTGCCGCCACTGGGCTGGCAGACGTGCACTTTCCCGTCGGTTAGACGCGTGAGCACGGTAAGACCGGCGTCGAAGGCGGCACGCTCGGCCAGAATAATCGGCTGCGGCTCTGCCGCCAGCGGATTGGTGTCCATGGCGTTGACAAAAATAGCGGCGGGCACGCTGCCCGGGCGCGGCGTTTTACTGAATGGCCGGGTGCGTAGCGCGGTCCACAGGCCCGACGCCAGCAGCTGCTGCTGTACGGTGTCGCGCGGCAGCTCAGCCAGTGCGTCCGCAGCGTAACGCGTAAAGGCCACCGCCTCATTGCCCTCGATATCAATGACCACCGACTGCAAAACGCGCCGTTCACCGCGGTGGATCGCGCTGACAACCCCGCTTACCGGGGCGGTAAAGCAGACACCGGGGATCTTTTTATCTTCAAACAGGATCTGACCTTTTTTGACCCGATCGCCTTCTTTGACCGCCATGGCGGGACGCATTCCGATGTATTCTTCGCCGAGCAGCGCGACGCGCTTCACCGCTGGCGCGGGAGAAATCTGCTGTAATGGCATGCCAGCTATGGGCAAATCCAGCCCTTTCGTGATTTTAATCATATCGTTAGCAGGTATCCGTAACCTCAACCCCGACGCAGGCCGGGGCCAGCCTATTGATAGAATGGCAGAGAAGAAAGGGCGAAACGGCGCCAGTGACGCTCATGACGGAAGAGAAGCCTCCTTTCTTACTCTGGTGATGAACCGGCGCAAGTGTAACATTTCGTGAGCGGCGGCTGTAGCGCGAGGGGCAATAAGTGCTTCTAAAATGCGAGCTATTGCGCAAAGTTCTGACTGTGTTTTCGCCGTAAGCAGGTTATAAAGTGAGGCTGAATTGTAAACGCCGCCACGTCGCCCTTGCGAAAAAATGCCGTGATGCTAATGTGAGCGCTCTAAATCCAGAAAACTCTGATTTCGGGTCTCTCTTGCCGTCCTGGCAATGTGGCTATTTTGTTTTATCAAGGAACAAGCAGTATGCGCAAAATCGCATTATTTATTGCGATGCTTCTGTTGCCGTGCGTGTCATTTGCCGGGCTGCTCAGCAGCAATAGCCCGACGACGCCGGTTAGCAAAGAATACAAGCAGCAATTAATGGGTTCACCGGTTTATATTGAGATCTTTAAAGAAGAGCGCATGCTCGACCTTTACGTCAAAATGGGTGAGACCTACCAGCTCCTCGACAGCTATCGGATCTGCAACTACTCCGGTGGTCTTGGGCCGAAACAGCGCCAGGGCGATTTCAAGAGTCCGGAAGGGTTCTACAACGTCACCCGCGGCCAGCTCAAACCCGACAGCCGCTTCTATAAAGCCATTAACATCGGCTTCCCGAACGCCTACGATCGCGCCCATGGTTATGAAGGGAAATACCTGATGATCCATGGCGACTGCGTCTCTATCGGCTGCTACGCCATGACCGACAGCGGGATCGATGAGATCTTCCAGTTCGTGACCGGCGCCTTAGTCTTCGGCCAGGCAAGCGTGCAAGTGAGTATCTATCCGTTCCGCATGACCAATGCCAATATGGAACGCCACAAATACTCCTACTATGCGGATTTCTGGAAACAGCTCAAGCCTGGCTATGACTATTTCCAGCAGACCCACAAACCGCCGATTGTGTCAGTGACCGACGGCCGCTATGTGGTAAGCAAGCCGCTCAGCCACGAGGTTGTTCAGCCGCAGCTGGCCTCAAACTACACGCTCCCCGAGACAAAATAACGCCCACTCGCCTGGCATGATCTTGTGCCAGGTTTCATTGGCCGTCAGCGGCTGCGTGGCGATAACCGTGACCACATCGTTGGGTGTGGTCTCGCGTTGAAAGTCGATCTCCACATCCTGGTCCAGCAGTTTTGCCACGCCGAACGGCGCCCGCCGGGTGATCCAGTGCAGATTAGTCGAGCAGAACGCCATCACGTAGCGCCCGTCCGACAGCAGCATGTTGAACACCCCTTTCTCACGCAGTTCACCCGCCAGGGTGGCGATAAACTTGAATACCCCCAGCATATTGCCCGGCGTGCGCGGATAGCGCTCGGTTAAGCGGTGCAGCAACCAGCAAAACGCCTTTTCACTGTCGGTTTCACCCACCGGATGAAAATTCCCGGTTTTCAGCGATTTATAGCCTTTGAGTTGCCCGTTGTGCGCGTAGGTCCAGTGGCGCCCCCACAGCTCGCGAGTAAACGGATGGGTGTTTTCCAGCGCCACCATACCGCGATTGGCCTGACGAATATGGGCGACAACGGAACAGGATTTAATCGGGTAATCCTGGACCAGCTTCGCGATAGGTGACTGAAAGCTTGGCTGCGGATCTTTGAATGTGCGACAGCCTTTACCTTCATAGAAGGTGATACCCCAACCGTCTTTATGCGGCCCCGTCCCGCCTCCGCGCTGTACCAGCCCGGTAAAGCTAAAACAGATATCTGTTGGCACATTGGCGCTCATCCCGAGCAGTTCGCACATAGATCACCTCACCCTCACAAATCACGACGGCGCCAAAGCGAAGCCGCCGTCAACAGTACATACTCGCCTGCCTGTTAGCCTTTCACCATCTCTTTTTCGATCAGCATGATCAGGATATGGATCACTTTGATGTGGATCTCCTGGATGCGGTCGGCGTAGCCAAAGTGCGGCACGCGAATTTCAACATCGGCGGAACCTGCCATTTTGCCGCCGTCTTTGCCGGTCAGGGTGATCACTTTCATCCCCTGCGCCTGCGCGGCTTCAATAGCTTTGATCACGTTGCCGGAATTGCCAGAAGTGGAGATACCAAGCAGCACATCGCCCGCGCGGCCAACGGATTCAACGTAGCGGGAAAATACATACTCATAGCCAAAATCATTGCTCACGCAGGAGAGATGGCTGACGTCGGAGATCGCGATGGCCGGGTAACCCGGGCGGTTTTCGCGATAACGTCCTGTCAGCTCTTCCGCAAAATGCATCGCATCGCAATGGGAACCACCGTTACCGCAGGACAGCACTTTACCACCCGCCTTAAAGCTATCCGCCAGCAGGACAGCGGCACGCTGGATAGCATGGATATTGGCTTCGTCCTGCAGAAAGTTAGCCAGCGTTTCCGCGGCTTCGTTCAGTTCGTTACGAATAAGATCCTGGTACATGAGGATAATCCTTCAGTATGAGTGGAATAACCCTGGCAGTGTACCGGATAGCCGCGGAAGCGAGAAGCAGCAGGCTGCGTTATCCCCCGCCCTTTTGATTTTATGTGCCGCTTTTGCATACAACAATGTGAGCGAGGTTGTAATTATTTTGTAAATACATTGCTAAATAAAAACGCATGCACTACAACCAATACATCACAAGTGGTCAGACCTCCTACAAGCTCAGGGAGCATTTCTCTATGATGATTTTGAGTATTGTTGCAACCGTCGTTTTACTCGGTGCGCTCTTCTATCACCGGGTCAGTCTGCTGCTCAGCAGTGTGATTTTGCTCGCCTGGACCGCGGCGCTCGGCGCGGCCGGACTGTGGAATATCTGGCTGCTGCTACCGCTGGCCATTATTCTGTTGCCGTTCAACTTTGCCCCAATGCGTAAATCCATGATTTCCGCACCGGCATTTCGCGCTTTCCGCAAGGTGATTCCGCCGATGTCGCGTACGGAAAAAGAAGCCATCGACGCCGGCACCACCTGGTGGGAAGGCGATCTGTTCCGCGGCAACCCGGACTGGCACAAGCTGCATAACTATCCGCAGCCGCGTCTGACCGCCGAAGAGCAGGCATTCATTGATGGCCCGGTGGAAGAAGCCTGCCGGATGGCTAACGACTTCGCCATCACCCACGAAATGGCCGATCTGCCGCCAGAGCTGTGGGCCTATCTGAAAGAGCACCGCTTCTTCGCGATGATCATTAAGAAAGAGTATGGCGGGCTTGAGTTCTCGGCTTACGCTCAGGCACGGGTACTGCAGAAACTCTCTGGCGTCTCCGGCATCCTGGCGATCACCGTCGGCGTCCCGAATTCACTGGGCCCGGGCGAACTGCTGCAGCATTACGGTACCGAAGAACAGAAGAACCATTACCTGCCGCGTCTGGCACGCGGCCTGGAAATCCCCTGCTTCGCACTGACCAGTCCGGAAGCGGGCTCTGACGCCGGCGCTATCCCGGATACCGGCGTGGTGTGCATGGGCGACTGGCAGGGTCAGCAGGTGCTGGGGATGCGCCTGACCTGGAACAAACGCTATATCACGCTGGCGCCAATCGCCACCGTGCTGGGCCTGGCCTTCAAACTCTCTGACCCGGATCGTCTTCTGGGTGGTGAGGAAGAACTGGGCATCACCTGCGCGCTGATCCCAACCTCAACGCCGGGTGTGGAAATTGGCCGCCGCCACTTCCCACTGAACGTCCCGTTCCAGAACGGCCCCACCCGCGGCAAGGATATCTTCGTGCCGATCGATTACATCATCGGCGGCCCGAGCATGGCCGGTCAGGGCTGGCGCATGCTGGTTGAATGTCTGTCGGTCGGCCGCGGCATTACCCTGCCGTCCAACGCCACCGGCGGTCTGAAATCAGTCGCCATGGCAACCGGTGCCTACGCCCATATTCGCCGCCAGTTCAAGATTTCGATCGGCAAAATGGAAGGGATTGAAGAGGCGCTGGCGCGCATCGCGGGTAACGCCTATGTGATGGACGCCGCTGCGTCGCTGATCACCTACGGCATTATGCTCGGCGAGAAACCGGCAGTGCTGTCCGCGATTGTGAAATATCACTGTACCCACCGCGGCCAGCGCTCCATTATCGACGCGATGGATATTACCGGCGGGAAAGGCATTATGCTGGGCGAAGGCAACTTCCTCGCCCGGGCTTATCAGGGCGCGCCTATCGCCATCACCGTTGAAGGTGCAAACATCCTGACCCGCAGCATGATGATCTTCGGTCAGGGGGCTATTCGCTGCCACCCTTACGTGCTGGAAGAGATGGCCGCCGCGCAGAATAACGACCTGAACGCCTACGACAAGCTGCTGTTCAAACACATTGGCCATGTCGGTAGTAATAAAGTACGGAGTTTCTGGCTGGGCCTGACCGGCGGGCGCACCAGCAGTGCACCGACCCGTGACGCCACCCGTCGCTATTATCAGCAAATGAATCGCCTGAGCGCTAACCTGGCGCTGCTGTCAGACGTATCAATGGCGGTACTGGGCGGCAGCCTCAAGCGTCGCGAACGTATCTCCGCGCGTCTGGGCGATGTGTTAAGCCAGCTGTACCTGGCCTCGGCGGTGCTGAAACGCTATGACGATGAAGGACGCAATGAAGCCGATCTGCCGCTGGTTCACTGGGGAGTGCAGGATGCGCTGCACCAGGCTGAACAAGCTATCGACGATCTGCTGAAAAACTTCCCGAACCGCCTGGTGGCTGGCGCGATGCGCGTGGCCATCTTCCCGACCGGGCGTCATCATCATGCGCCGTCGGATAAGCTGGACCATAAAGTCGCTAAAATTCTGCAGGTGCCCAGCGCCACCCGCTCCCGCATCGGTCGCGGTCAGTACCTGACGCCGAGCGAGCATAACCCGGTTGGTCTGCTGGAAGAAGCGCTGCTGGAAGTGATGGCGGCCGATCCTATCCACCAGCGGATCTGCAAAGAGTTGGGTAAAAATCTGCCGTTCACCCGTCTGGATGAGCTGGCACACAACGCGCTGGCCAAAGGATTAATTAATCAGGAAGAAGCCGCTATTCTGACCCGTGCAGAGCACAGTCGCCTGCGCAGTATCAACGTCGACGACTTTGCACCAGAGGAGCTGGCAACGCAGCCGGTAAAGCTGCCGGAGAAAGTTCGCAAGGTTGAAGCCGCATAATAAAACAATCACCACATCACACGCCGGGCGGGGAACTTTCCCCGCCTTTTTTTTCGTCATCCCCTCCTCCGTGGCTTCTGTCAGTAGCATTTTTTTAACAAAATATTCCGCTGACCGCCGCGAGGCTGATATGGTGTTACAGTTAACCTAACCCCCTCATGAGAATGGAGTTGACCATTGTGCCTGGCCTGAAAATTACGCTGTTGCAACAACCGCTGGTCTGGATGGACGGCCCTGCTAACCTGCGCCATTTTGATCGCCAACTGGAAGGGATTATCGGGCGCGATGTCATTGTTTTACCGGAGATGTTCACCACCGGCTTTGCCATGGAGGCGGCAAAACAGTCTTTGCCACAGGCCGATGTTGTGGAGTGGATGTATGCCAAGGCCGCGCAAACTCAGGCGCTGATCGCTGGCAGCGCTGCGCTGCAAACCGAACACGGCGCCGTTAACCGCTTCCTGCTGGTCGAGCCTGACGGTACGGTGCACCATTATGATAAACGGCACTTGTTCCGTATGGCCGATGAACACCATCACTATGAGGCTGGTGACCGGCGCGTGGTCTTTGAATGGCGCGGATGGCGGATCCTGCCGCTGGTCTGTTACGACCTGCGCTTTCCGGTATGGTCACGTAATCTGAACGACTATGATTTGGCACTGTATGTCGCCAACTGGCCGGCACCGCGATCGCTGCACTGGCAGTCGCTGCTGGTCGCTCGCGCCATCGAGAACCAGGCCTATGTCGCCGGCTGTAACCGGGTCGGTACTGACGGCAACGGCCATCATTACCGCGGCGATAGCCGGATTATCAGCCCCCAGGGGGAGATTGTCGCTACTGCCGATCCGCATCAGGCCACCCGTCTTGACGCCGAATTGTCGCTGACGGCCCTCCAGGAATATCGTGAAAAATTTCCCGCCTGGCGCGATGCCGATCCTTTTACCCTCGATTAATATCCCTCCGCTTTCTTCCCCATTCAGCGGGTAAAGAAAGCGGGATTTCGCCCGCCAACGCGCCACAGAATATTTGCCGGGCGCCATTCATTTCTGTTCTACACTCATTAAAAGACTCCACAATCAAATGGACGGAGATCACCTTCAACTCACTTCTGCGTTGTAAATCATGAATTTTCTGTTGCTGGCGTGTTTTGTTAAACAACGCTGAGCGTTGGCGTAAGAATATTATGTGAGCGTAATAGACAATGGATAATAATAATCTGCTGTTGATTGAAAAACGGCTGGTCACCCGCTTTCTCGATATGTTTATTCGGTTCGGGCTTATTCTGGCGCTGGCCTCATTCTGTTTTACCGTCTTTTCTCCCTTTATCAATATGATGCTCTGGGCGCTGATCCTCGCCGTGGCGCTTTATCCCTTACATCAATATTTTGCCGGACTGTTAGCGGGCAAACAGGGACTGGCGTCAGTGGTGCTGGTGTTGTTAGGTATTTTACTGATCGTCATCCCCACGGTGCTGATGATCACCTCGCTGGCGGAAAGCGCCAGCGACATGATTGACAAGATGGGGAGCCAGAGCTTTACCATTCCCCCGCCCTCTTCGCGCATTGCCGCGTTACCGATCATTGGCGAACGGCTTAGCGCCCTGTGGATGAGGGCTTCCGTGGATCTCCCGGGGCTGCTCAGTAATTACCGCTCGCAAATCGGCGACATTGCCAAACAGTTTCTCAGCATTTTGGCCAGCATGGGCGGCGGGCTGATTGGCTTTATTATTTCGTTTATCGTCTCGGGAATTATGATGGCCTGGGGCACAGCAGGCGCCATCAGCGCACAGCGTATTGCCATTCGTATTACCGATGAAAATAAAGGCGTGACCCTCACCCGCCTGTGCACCAGCACCATCCGCGCGGTCGCCCAGGGCGTCATCGGGGTGGCATTGATCCAGGCGCTGCTGGTCGGCGTGATCATGCTGATGGCCAGCATTCCCGCCGTTGGGATCTTCTTTATTCTGGCCCTGATCCTCGGCATTGCGCAGGTGCCGGTGATCCTGGTGACGGCCCCGGCCATTGCGCTAATGTGGAGTCTCGGTACCCACAGTACCGGAATGGATATCTTCTACACCATCCTGCTGATCGTCGCCGGTATGGCCGATAACGTTCTCAAACCTCTGCTGCTGGGGCGCGGAGTCGATGCGCCAATGCCGGTGGTGCTGCTGGGCGCCCTCGGCGGAATGGCCTCTAACGGTATTCTCGGTATGTTCCTCGGTGCCACTCTGCTGGCCATCGGTTACCGGATTTTCATGACCTGGGTAAATGAAGGGCAACCCGCCCTGCCGCAGGATAAATAACCTCAAGGGAGCGTTACGCTCCCTTAATTCATTCCATAAACATTCGCACCGCGCACCAGACCAGCAGCAGCGCCAGCAGCAGATTTAACCCTTTTCCATGGCGTTCGAACACCGGCTGAAACAGCTGACCGGCCAGCGCCCAGCAAAGATTGCCGGCAACGCCTATTACTGACAGCAACAGGCTTATCATCACCAGCCAGAATGGCTCGCGAGTCACCGGCAGAACAAAGGTCGACAGGGCCGTGATGCCGTACAGGATAATTTTTACATTCACAAACTGCAGCCCCAGGCTGGCCCAGAAGCTGACAGGCCGCTCCTCCTGCCCGCCGCTGGCAGGATCGCTACGGGCAATGTGCCAGGCCAGCCACAGAATATAACCCGCGCCGATCCAGCGGAGCAGGGAGGTAATTCCCGCATCCAGCGTAACAAGGGTTAACGTCAGCCCGGCGCAAATCAGCATGATAATCACGAATCCGAGGCTCATACCGACCAGTACCCGTGTGCTGCGTCGAAAGCCGTGCGCGGTGACGCTGCTCAGCGCCAGAATATTATTCGGCCCGGGCGTCAGGGCGGTGATCAGGGTGTACGTTAAAAAGGCGCTAATCAGGGTAGGTGTCACGTATTTTCTCCTCTTGACTGGCAGACAGTACCCGAAGCTGATAATTTAAAAAAATGAATGTTTTTTCATTCTGACTTCGAGAATGTCGATATAAAGAGGAAATATGGATCTGCGACGCTTTATCACCTTCAAAACGGTTGTCGAAGAAGGATCCTTTCTGCGCGCCTCGCAGAAACTGTGCTGCACCCAGTCCACCGTAACCTTTCATATCCAGCAGCTTGAGCAAGAGCTTGCCATCCCGTTGTTTGAGAAAATTGGCCGGCGGATGTGTCTCACCGCCGCGGGTAAGAATGTCCTGCCGCATGTCTACGACTTGACCAAAGTAATGGCGTCGATTCGTCAGGCAGCCCGCCAGGACGATGAACCCGGCGGTGAACTTCGCGTCGCCACTGGTGAAACCCTGCTGGCGTATAAAATGCCGCCGGTGCTGCAGCGTTTTAAGCAACGCGCCCCGAAGGTCCGCCTGTCACTACAGTCGCTCAATTGCTACAGCATCCGTGATGCGCTGCTCGCTGACGAAGTCGACCTGGGGGTGTTTTACCGGGTTGGCAACGATGATGCACTCACCATGATGGAACTTGGCCCGCAGCCGCTGGCGCTGGTCGCGTCAGTCGATCAGGCGCCGGTCGACTTCCTGCGCCCGCAGCAGCATATCCCATTGAGCTTTATCATCAACGAGCCCCAGTGCGTGTTCCGGCAGATTTTTGAAAGTACCCTGCGCCAGCGCGGCATTACCATGGAGAACACCATCGAACTGTGGAGTATTGAAAGCATCAAGCAGTGTGTGGCGGGTAATCTTGGGGTGAGCTTCCTGCCGCGCTTTGCGGTAGAGGAGGAGCTCAAACGCGGGACGCTGGTCGAGCTGCCGTTCAGCGAGACGCCGCTGACGATCCATGCGCTCTGCGCCCATCACGCCGGGAAAGCAATCAGTCCGGCGATGCGGGTATTCATGCAGTGTATGCAGGAGGAACAAGAGGCGCGCTGAAATTCGGCGACGAAAACGACGAAAGCCTGAATCATTGCTGATTCAGGCTTTCTGAATAGTGGCGGAACGGACGGGACTCGAACCCGCGACCCCCTGCGTGACAGGCAGGTATTCTAACCGACTGAACTACCGCTCCGCGTTGTTGTTCCGTTGGGAACGAGGCGAATATTACGTATTCCCCTCTACCCCGTCAACGCTTTTTCTACCGTTTTGAATCGTTTGCTGCAAAAATCGCCCAACCGCCTACTTTTAATCCATTTCAGGGGTTATCAGGCACGCCACAGGCAGCTTCCGCCTTTCTTTTGTACCAGGTCGAGGCGTGATTCATGGTTCACCAGTTCTTCATCAGAGGCATAAACCACCCGTAACTGGCTGGCGGCGCGGACGACGCGCTGAATGCCCATCTCTCCCGCCTGCTGCTGGCTTTCGCCTTCCATAGAGAACGCCATCGAAGTCTGGCCGCCGGTCATCATCAAATAGACATCGGCCAGAATCTGGGCATCGAGTAATGCCCCGTGCAGCGTACGCTTGCTGTTATCTATTTCGTAGCGCGAACATAACGCATCCAGGCTGTTGCGCTTGCCGGGGAACATTTTCCGCGCCAGTGCCAGACTGTCGGTGATTTTACAAAAGGTATCGGTTTTCCCGATGCCGCGGTTCAGCTTCCCGAATTCATAGTCCATAAAGCCGATATCGAACGAGGCGTTATGGATCACCAGCTCCGCGCCGCGGATGTAATCCATAAACTCATCAGCAACGTCGGCAAAGGTGGGTTTATCCAGCAGGAACTCATCGGCGATCCCGTGCACGCCGAATGCTTCAGGATCCACCAGCCGGTCGGGTTTCAGATAGACGTGGAAATTGTTACCGGTCAGGCGGCGGTTGATCACCTCCACGGCGCCGATCTCAATAATCTTGTGTCCTTCGTAGTGCGCCCCGATCTGGTTCATACCGGTGGTTTCGGTATCGAGAACAATCTGGCGCGTAATTGCAGTGCTCATAGCGGTCATTTATGTCAGACTTATCGTTTACAAATCGATTTCAATTACAGGAAGTCTACCAGAGATGCTCAAACAGGTAGAAATTTTCACCGACGGCTCTTGCCTGGGAAATCCAGGACCCGGCGGTTACGGCGCCATCATGCGCTACCGCCAGCACGAAAAAACCTTTAGCGCCGGCTACCGTCTGACCACCAATAATCGCATGGAACTGATGGCGGCAATCGTCGCCCTGGAAGCGTTAAAAGAACATTGCGAGGTCGTACTCAGCACCGACAGCCAGTATGTCCGCCAGGGGATCACCCAGTGGATCCACAACTGGAAAAAGCGCGGCTGGAAAACGGCAGATAAAAAACCGGTGAAGAATGTCGACCTCTGGCAGCGCCTGGACGCTGCACTTGGCCAGCATAAGATTAAATGGGAATGGGTGAAGGGCCACGCCGGCCATCCTGAAAACGAACGCTGCGACGAACTGGCCCGCGCGGCAGCCACTCATCCCACTCAGGACGATATCGGCTACCAGCCTGAGAGCTAATTCTGCCCCTTGCGCCACTGCCGGGTGGCGCCCACTGCCGGCCGCAGCTGCGTTTTCGCTTTGCCGGATTTCATCGGATTGAGCGTCAGCGGAATGGTCCGTTTGCGGGCGACAATCAATTGTAAACAGCCCAGCGCTGGCAGATGAGTGCTCAATAGTTTGCCACCGTGGCGCGACCAGGGTAAAACCTGGTAACGCCCATAGTGCAGCACTTCAAAGTTGAGTAGCGACAGCCAGTCCAGCTGGCGCATCAGCGTAAACATACGGCTATTATAAGGCGTACCTTTGCGCAGGACCGGCACCAGCTTACGCACTCCCATCAGGCTGACCGGATTAAACCCGGTCAGGATCATCCAGCCATCATCAATCAGCACGCGATCGGCTTCCCGCAGCAGACGATGCGGATCGCCACACCACGGCAGAGTGTGCGCCAGCAGACAGGCGTCGACGGACTTTTCGGCAAAGGGTAAATGCAGCGGGTCGGCCCGGACCTGCATCGGGTTTCCCGCCAGCGAGACATTGACCTGATGCGAGATGGCGCAAGCTTCGGTATTGATTTCCGCGCTCAGATTGCCAATCTTAAGCAGATGAAAGCCATATAATTTAGCCAGCCACGGTTTCATCTGCTGTTCCAGCGTTTCGCGATAGTATTCGCCCCACGGCATACTGGACCAATGCTCAGGCGCTGTCACTGTGTGAGGTATCCTTGCCGGCTTCATTGCCACCTTCCGCTACGCTTTAGAGGTAATTTATGAATCTTATCAGTATTCCCGCGTTTCAGGACAACTACATCTGGGTTCTCAGTGAGAATAACGGCCGCTGCATCATCGTTGACCCTGGCGAAGCCGCGCCGGTTCTGGCGGCAATCGAGGAAAACCAGTGGCAGCCCGAGGCCATTTTACTGACCCATCATCATCAGGATCACGTCGGCGGCGTAAAACAACTACGGGAGAAATTCCCTTCTATAGCGGTTTACGGGCCGGCGGAAACCCAGGATAAGGGAGTCACTCAGGTAGTAGGCGATGGCGATCGGCTGTCAATTCTCGGGCGCGATTTTTCCATTTTCTCTACGCCAGGTCACACATTAGGACATATCTGTTACTACAGCGAACCTTATCTGTTCTGTGGCGACACTATGTTTTCCGGCGGCTGCGGAAGGCTGTTCGAAGGTACTGCTGAGCAGATGTATCAATCATTTATGAAAATTAACGCCCTTCCTGAAGAAACCCTCATATGTTGCGCACATGAATATACGTTAGCGAATATGAAGTTTGCATTGAGTATCCTGCCAGATGATAGGGACATAAACGATTACTATCATAAAGTTAATGAGTTACGTGCAAAAAAACAAAAAACACTACCCGTAATTCTGAAAAATGAGCGTCGTATAAATTTATTTTTACGCGTAAATGATGTTGATTTAATTGATAAAATTAACAAAGAAACAAATTTGCAACACTCTGTGGCGCGATTTGCATGGTTAAGGTCAAAGAAAGACGACTTCTGATATTTAATTCTTGTCATCGGACAACTTCGCCGTTATCCTTGGTCGTCTTTTAAGCAACTATTGACACACACATGAAGGCACGAGCGATATTACTCGCCTCTGTCCTGCTGGTGGGGTGCCAGGCGTCTAAGCACGATGGCACCGTCGAACAGCGAGCACAGAGCCTTTCTGCGGCTGGTCAAGGGGAAGCAGGTAAGTTCACAAGTCAAGCGCGCTGGTTAGATGATGGAACCTTCTACGCGCAAGACCAGGATCTGTGGACTTCCATAGGCGACGAGCTAAAGATGGGAATACCGGATAATCCCCGGATTCGCGAACAGAAACAGAAGTACTTAAGAAATAAGAGCTATCTCCACGATGTAACTTTACGGGCAGAGCCGTATATGTACTGGATAGCCGGGCAGGTTAAGAAACGTAACATGCCAATGGAACTGGTATTACTACCCATAGTGGAGAGCGCTTTTGACCCACACGCGACGTCTGGCGCCAATGCCGCAGGCATTTGGCAGATCATTCCGAGCACAGGGCGCAATTATGGTTTAAAACAGACCCGCAGTTACGATGCGCGTCGTGACGTCGTCGCCTCTACTACCGCGGCGCTGGACATGATGCAACGTCTGAACAAAATGTTCGACGGCGACTGGTTATTAACGGTCGCAGCCTATAACAGCGGCGAAGGTCGGGTCATGAAGGCAGTAAAAGCGAACCGTTCGCGTGGTAAACCCACCGATTTCTGGTCGCTGTCTCTGCCGCATGAAACGAAAATCTACGTACCGAAAATGCTGGCGTTGAGCGACATTCTCAAAAACAGCAAGCGTTACGGCGTAAAGCTGCCTACGGCCGATGAAAGCCGTGCGCTGGCGCGCGTTCGCCTCGACAGCCCGGTTGATATTTCTCAGCTCGCGGACATGGCAGGAATGCCGGTCAGCAAACTGAAAACCTTCAACGCTGGCGTAAAGGGATCAACGCTGGGCGCGAGTGGGCCAAAGTACGTCATGGTGCCGCAGAAGCACGCTGCTCAGCTGCGTGAATCGCTGGCCTCTGGCGACATTGCCGCCGTGCAGCCAACGCAGCTCGCGGACAATACGCCGCTGACCAGCCGTAGCTATAAGGTACGTTCTGGCGACACGATTTCCGGGATTGCTTCGCGTCTCGGCGTCACGACCCGGGATTTGCAGCAGTGGAACAACCTGCGCGGTTCAGGGTTAAAAGTCGGGCAGAATCTGGTTGTCGGCGCAGGTAGCAGCGCACAGCGCCTGGCGAATAACAGCGATAGCATCACCTATCGTGTTCGCAAAGGTGATTCGTTGTCGAGCATCGCAAAACGTCACGGTGTTAACATTCGCGACGTGATGCGCTGGAACAGCGATACCGACAATTTGCGGCCCGGCGATCAGTTGACGCTGTTCGTGAAAAACAGCGATCGACCAGAGTCCTGATACTCTCAGGGTTCGATAAAAAGGCACCGACTTCCCCCGGTGCCTTTTTTATTGCCCGCTTTAGACGGCCTTATGTGCTTCGAACAGGATGGTATCGCTGGTAAACGACCCGTCCTGCTGTAATTCGAAGTAGGCTTTGACCTCCGCCGAAGCGCTCTGCTGATATAAGCGAATCGCTTCTACCAGCGCCTCTGGGGTACGCATCCGCGCCACCCAGGAGCTGAACTCCAGCGGCAGGCGATCGGTCGATAAATGATTAATCACCAGGCCTGCGTCATTGGCCAGCGCCAGCCACTCGCCGCTGGAATAATTACGCACGTGCGAGGTATCGCGCAGCGCTTCCACGGTCTGCAACCAGACATCACGCACCGGATGGCCCGGCGACATCACGTCCATTATGATCATCACCCCGCCCGGCTTCAGCACCCGTTTCACCTCACGCAGCGCCTGGCCGACATCATGCCAGTGGTGAGCGGAGTAGCGGCTAATCACCACATCAAAACTGGCATCAGCGAACGGCAGCGTTTCAGCATATCCCTGCTGGGTCACGATATTGGTAAAGCCTTTCTCTTTTGCCGCCGCGGTAACCACTTCCAGCATCTGGCTTGATAAATCATAGGCGGTCACCTCGGCAACCTGTCCCGCCGCGGTAAAGCTGGCGTGCCCTGCCCCGCAGCCCATATCCAGCACTTTCGCCTGAGGGAAATCGGCCAGCCGTTCCGCCAGCCGCTGCAGATCGCGCCCGGAGGCGTGCACGGCGCTGGTCAAATAGGCGCTGGCCTGGGAGCCGAACTGCTTTTCGACGTTGTCATGGTGAGAGCGTGTTGTCATTGTGTTGTCCTTCGGTTGTGTGAGTAATTTAGGGCAGCATCGTGCTGAACGCAGACCTGCCCGATGGCAGGCCTGACATACCTTAAATTAATCAGGCTTGCCGGGACTGAATTCGACTAGTAGCGGGTTGTGATCGGAGGCGCGGGTCACCAGCACGGAAGCATCGTGCACGCTTAACCCACGATAGAACACAAAATCGAGCGGACGACCAAACGCGCGGCGGCGCTGGTCGTCAGAGAAACGAACTTCGCGTAACGACATCTCACGCGCAAAGCGGTACAGCGCGTTCATCCGCGGGCGGCTCCAGGCATTGAAGTCTCCGGCCATGATCACCGGCCCGCTGTGATGGGCAATCTGATCGCCTATCGGCAGCAGCTGTTTACTGTAGACGTCAACGCCAAGACTAAAGTTAACGGCATGGATGTTCACCACCATCAACAATCGCGCATCGGGCAGCGGATAGACGGTCACTAATGCGGATTTAGGCAGGCGCAAAATGGGTTCGCGCTCGCGCAGCGGGCAGCAATAGATGGGGTGAGCAGAGGCCAGCGTCATCACGCCGGAAGGATGCTGCGGCAGCACCAGAGCCGGTACCTGATCGGCAGCCAGATAGTTAGTGGTCGCGAACCTGACCAGCTCAGGCGTCGTCTGCGCCTCCTGCAACAGGACTAAATGGGCATCTTTGCCGAAATTTTTGAGGACTGACTGCCACTCTGCGCGCTGCTGCTTGAAGATATTCCATACCAGCACGCGGATCTTCTCATCGCTGCTTAACGGCGTGCCGGCAGGATAAACCGGACTCACACCCGCAAACGCCCCCGGAGGCAATATTCTCTCCGCAGGTTGTCCGGCGACGTAGCGCATGGCATAGGTATTCTTTCGCAATTTGGGCATCAATCCTCAATAACAGAAACCAGCCCAACAACGACTGGTTCTTCTGTTATAGGGATTTTCCCATCCACTTTCAATGCAATTTGCGATAAACCCTTAGCCTTCGAGAGAAACCGCTGCCGAACGGTGTGGCGATTTATCTAAACGACCGCTCAGCACCACCAACAGCAAGGCGACCAGCACAATCACCGCACCAATCCACGGCGTCTGCGCCAGACCATACCGTTCAACCGTCTGCCCACCGACGATGGACCCCAGTGCGATACCAATATTGAAGGCGGCAATATTCAGGCCGGAAGCGACGTCGACGGCGCCAGGCGTGTACTGTTCGGCTTTTTGCACCACGTACACCTGCAGACCCGGAACGTTACCGAAGGCGAAAATACCCATAACCAGAACCGTTGCCAGCGCGGCATAGTGGATGCTGGCGGTCAACTGGAAGACCAGCAACAGCACAACCAGCGCGGCGAAGATAAACTTCAGCGCGGAGACGGCGCCATGCTTATCGGCCAGTTTGCCTCCCCACACATTGCCGATAGCAACCGAGACACCATAGCCCAACAGGATCCAGCTAACCGCTGACGGGCTGAAACCGGCCAGTTCCTGCATCATCGGTGCAAGAAAAGTAAAGGCGGTAAACACGCCGCCGTAGCCCAGCGCGGTAATGGCGTAGATCATCAGCAGGCGAGGATGAGTTAATACTTTCATCTGATCGCGCAGGCTGGCACTGGCACGGCCCGGAATATTATTCGGTACCAGAATCAGGCTGCTGATAAGCGCAATCACGCCCAGAATCGATACCGCGAGGAACGTTTCCCGCCAGCCAAAATGCTGACCGATGAAAGTCCCGAACGGCACCCCGGTGACCAGCGCGACCGTCAGGCCGCCGAACATAATAGCGATAGCTGAGGCGGTTTTCTCTTTTGCCACCAGGCTGGTGGCGATTGTCGAGCCAATAGAGAAGAACACGCCGTGTGCCAGTCCGGTCAGCAATCGCGCTAGGATCAGCGTTTCATAGCCCGGGGCCTGCCAGGCCAGCACATTACCCGCCGTAAACAGGACCATCAACGCCAGCAGCAGCTGTTTACGCGGCATACGACCCGTTAGTGCCGTCAATACCGGGGCGCCGATCGCCACACCCAGCGCGTAGATAGAGACCAGTAGTCCCGCAGAAGGCAGAGAGATAGAGAGTTGTTGCGCGATGGTCGGGACCAGACCGACAATCACAAATTCAGTGGTGCCAATTGCGAAGGCACCGATAGTTAAGGCAAATAGCGCCAGTGGCATAATTTACTCCGTAGCATCAGGATTAAGATGACACGTAGTATGAAGGGTTGTATAAATAACAAAAACCATCAAAGTATCAATAGAATTTTGCTACAGGTGCAATAATGAGAGCCACATCAGAGGAGATCGCCATCTTTGTGGCGGTGGTGGAAAGCGGGAGTTTCAGCCGGGCGGCCGAGCAGCTCGGACAGGCCAACTCTGCCGTCAGCCGGGCGGTCAAGAAGCTGGAATCAAAGCTAGGCGTAAGCCTGCTCAATCGGACCACCCGCCAGCTTAGTCTGACGGAGGAAGGCGAGCGCTATTTTCGTCGGATGCAGGTGGTCTTGCAGGAAATGGCGGCGGCAGAGAATGACCTGCTGGAGACGCGCACGACGCCGCGAGGCCTGCTGCGGGTGGATGCCGCGACGCCGGTGATGCTGCATTTTCTCATGCCGCTGGTGAAGCCATTTCGTGAGCGCTACCCGGAAATGACGCTGTCGCTCGTCTCGTCTGAGACGTTTATCAATCTGATTGAACGAAAAGTGGATGTAGCCATTCGGGCCGGGACCTTAACGGATTCCAGCCTGCGCGCCCGGCCGCTGTTTACCAGCTATCGTAAGATCGTCGCCTCGCCCGACTATGTCGCGCGCTACGGTATGCCACAGGATCCGTCCAATCTGAAACAGCATCACTGCCTCGGGTTCACCGAGCCGGTATCACTGAATACCTGGCCGGTCTCCTGTTGCGATGGTCAGCTGTTAGAGATCGAGTCGGCGGTGTCATCCAACAGCGGCGAAACGCTCAAGCAGCTGTGCCTGACCGGTAACGGAATTGCCTGTTTGTCGGATTACATGGTGGATAAAGAGATTGCCAGCGGAGAGTTTGTCGAACTACTGGCCGATAAGCGCTTACCGGTGGAGATGCCCTTCAGTGCCGTCTATTACAGCGACCGGGCGGTCAGCACCCGCATCAGGGCATTTATTGATTTTCTGAGCGAGCATGTAAAACAGCTCCCGAAGGAGCTGTCGTAATACAATCTCAGGCGGCAATGCGAGCGGCATCCCGGTATCGGGAGATTAATCCCACTGCGGAGCCAGACCTTCCGGACTCACCAGACGATCGTTGCAGTCCAGTGCGGCGATCGCTTTACGATCTTCATCATCCAACTGCAGATCCTGCGCTTTCAGGTTGCTGGCCAGGTTGTCACGCTTGGTGGACGATGGGATAACCGCATAGCCTTCGCCCATTGCCCATGCCAGAATAACCTGCGCTGGGGTCGCACCATGTTTCGCCGCGATGCGGGCAATCACTTCATCTTTCAGTGCCTTACCGTAGGCCAGCGTCATGTAAGAGGTGATATGGATGCCGTGCTCACGCGCCCAATCGACCACTTTACGGTTTTGCAGGTACGGCGAGAGCTCAATCTGGTTGGTCGCGATGTTTTCCGCACCAACAGCGGCAATCGCACGCTCCATCAGCGGAATAGTGAAGTTGGAGATACCGATCTGACGGGTCAGTCCCAGTTTCTTCGCTTCCATCAGGGCAGCCATAAACTCTTCAACGGCAACAGCGTCATTCGGCGACGGCCAGTGGATCAGCGTCAGGTCAACATAGTCAGTGCGCAGCTTCTGCAGGCTCTCTTTCAGGCTGGCGATGAGTTTGTCTTTGCTCAGGTTTTCGATCCAGATTTTGGTGGTGATGAACAGCTCATCACGCGGCACGCCGCTTTCGGCGATGGCCTGACCCACCGCGGCTTCGTTGTCATAGATTTGCGCGGTGTCGATAGTACGATAGCCCAGCTCCAGCGCGGTTTTTACGGATGCGATAACAACATCATCTTTCAGACGGAAGGTGCCAAGACCAAATGCAGGGATTGCCATGATTTTCCTCGTTATTTCTTCATTTCGGTTAACGGATAGAATTATGGCTGAGGGAGAAGTGGAGAAAAAGAGCGATTAATGCAGAGGATTTTTGCTGATTTAGCAATAATAGGGAATAGAGCAAACAAAAAAGCCCTGAGCAAATGCTCAGGGCTCTTAATAAGTGGCGGAACGGACGGGACTCGAACCCGCGACCCCCTGCGTGACAGGCAGGTATTCTAACCGACTGAACTACCGCTCCACCGAATTTCTTCGCTTTATTACCACCGGTTGTCACCCCGGCTTACTGCAATTTGATGCCTGGCAGTTCCCTACTCTCACATGGGGAGACCCCACACTACCATCGGCGCTACGGCGTTTCACTTCTGAGTTCGGCATGGGGTCAGGTGGGACCACCGCGCTATCGCCGCCAGGCAAATTCTTTGTGCTCAGTACGCCATTCTTTATCGCATCAGCCGCGTTGCCTGCGCTCGTAAAGTCAGTCACATACTTCAGTATGCTCTTTCCTTTCCTTCGCTTGCCGCCTTGCTGCTGCGCAAATTATTGCGTACTCAACTCTGAATCTAAGCTGAAAATCTTCTCTCAAATCCGCCAAAACAGCTTCGGCGTTGTAAGGTTAAGCCTCACGGTTCATTAGTACCGGTTAGCTCAACGCATCGCTGCGCTTACACACCCGGCCTATCAACGTCGTCGTCTTCAACGTTCCTTCAGGAGACTTA